>NZ_JAHHIT010000001.1 GCF_024539675.1 Streptomyces hilarionis
TCCTCGGGTGGGGTGGAGTTGCTGCGTGAGCAGCGGGTGTGGCCGCAGGTGGGGCGGGCACGCCGGGCGGGGGTGTCGGCGTTCGGGATCAGCGGGACCAACGCGCATGTAATCCTCGAACAGGCCCCGGCGGAGCCGCAGTCGCCGGTGGAGGCGGAGCCGCCGGTGGAGCCGCCGGTGGGGGCGGAGGCGGCCGTCGCGGGCTCCCCCGGCTTGGTGCCGGTGCCGGTGCCGGTGCTGGTGTCGGGGGCGAGCGCGGTGGCGCTGCGTGCGCAGGCCGAGCGGTTGCGGCTGTGGGTGGAGTCCGACCCGTCGATGCGTGTGCGGGACGTGGGTGTGTCGTCGGTGTGTTCGCGGGCGGTGCTGGAGCACCGGGGTGTGGTGGTCGCCGAGGATCGTGACGGCCTGTTGGAGGGGCTGGCGGCGTTGGCGGCCGGCCGGGAGGACTCGTCGGTCGTGGCGGCGGCCGACAGGCGGGGCGATGGCCGGGTGGTGTTCGTGTTCCCGGGGCAGGGCGCCCAGTGGGCCGGCATGGCCGTGGGACTGCTGGACTGCGCGCCGGTGTTCGCCGAGCGGATGGCCGAGTGCGAACGCTTGCTGGACGCTCTGGTCGACTGGTCGCTGCGCGAGGTGCTCAGCGATCCCGCCGCACTGGAGCGGGTCGACGTGGTGCAGCCGGCGCTGTGGGCGGTCATGGTGTCACTGGCGGCCCTCTGGCGTTCCTACGGCATCGAGCCCGCGGCCGTGGTGGGACACTCACAAGGCGAGATCGCCGCCGCCTGCGTGGCCGGCGCACTCACCCTGGAAGACGGCGCGCTGCTGTCCGTGCTGCGCAGCCGGGCCCTGACCGCGCTGGCGGGGCGGGGAGGGATGCTGTCGATCGTCGCCCCCGAGGCGCGGGTGCGGGAGTGGATCGCGCCGTTCGGCGAGCGGATCTCGGTGGCAGCGGTCAGCGGTCCCTCCGCCGTGGTCGTCGCCGGTGAACCGGACGCACTGGACGAACTGCTCGCCGCCTGCGAGGCGGACGGCGTGCGGGCCCGCCGGGTGCCGGTGGACTACGCCTCCCACACCGCCCAGGTGGAGGAGCTGCGTGAGGAGCTCCTGGAGTCCCTCGCCGGGGTGCGGCCGCGGGCCGCCGAGGTGGCCTTCCACTCGACCGTGACCGCGGGCCGCCTCGACGGCCCGGAGCTGGACACCGCCTACTGGTACCGCAACCTGCGGCAGCCGGTGAGGTTCGAGGAGACGGTCCGTGCCTTGGCCGAGGACGGGTGCGGGGTGTTCCTGGAGGTCAGCCCGCACCCGCTGCTCACCATGGCGATGCAGGACACGCTTGACGCCGCCGCCGGCGACGCCGTGGTGGCGGACACGCTCCGCCGCGACGAGGACGCGCCTCGGCGCTTCACCCTCTCCGCGGCCGCGCTGCACACCCAGGGCGTCGCGGTGGACTGGACACGGGCGTTCGACGGCATGGACGCGCGGATCGTCGAGCTCCCCACCTACGCCTTCCAGTCGAAGCCCTACTGGCTGCGCGCGCCCGAGCCCCTGGTCGGCGCCCCGCTCGAACTGGCCGACGGCGATCGGACGGTGCTCACCGGCCGGCTGTCCCGGCGCACCCATCCCTGGCTGGCCGACCACCGGGTGCTCGGCCGGATGGTGGTGCCGGGCACCGCCCTGCTGGAGATGGCGCTGGAGAGCGGCCACGCCGTGGACGAACTCGTCCTCCAGACCCCCGTCGTGGTGCCGGAGCAGGGCGGGGTCGAGATCCAGCTGGTGGTGGATCCGGCGGAGGGCGGCGGCCGGGCGCTGCGGCTGTACGCCCGCGCCGCACCGCAGGCCGACTGGCAGCTGCACGCCACCGGAACCATCGTCGCGGCCGATGAGCCGGGCACGGCGATCGACTCCGGGGCGTGGCCGCCGCCGGCCTCCGAGCCGGTGGACCTGGCCTCCTGGTACCCGGACCTGGCCGGGCAGGGCCTGGAGTACGGGCCCGGCTTCCGGGGCCTGCGGGCCCTGTGGCGCCGTGACGGCGAGCTGTTCGCCGAGATCGCACTGCCGGAGGCGGTCCGCCCCGCGCTGCTGGACGCCGCCCTGCACGCCCTGGACCTGAAGACCGAGCCGGGCCTGCCGTTCTGCTGGCGCGGCGTGCGGTGGCTGGACGTCGACGCGGCCGATGAGCTGTCGAGCGCACGGGCCCGGCTCACCCGGCTGGACGACGGATCGGTGGCCGTGCGGATCACGGACGACACCGGCCGCGGCGTGCTGTCGGCGGACTCCCTGACGCTGCGTCCGTTCGACGCGGCGCTCCTCGCCGGCCAGGGCGACGGCGCCCTCCACGAGGTGGACTGGCTCCCGGTGCGGCCGGGCACTCCCCGGGCCGAGGACGCGGGCGCGACCCTGTTGCCCCGCCAGGCCGTGGACGGTGTGCCGTCGGCCCGGGCCCTGGCGGCGGCCTCCGCGGTGCTCGCGGACTTGCAGGCCTGGCTCGCCGACGAGGACACCGGGGACAGGCGCCTGGTGGTCGTGACCCAACGGGCCGTGGGGTCCGAAGCCGAGACGGCGGACGCCGAGGCGGACCCTGCCGAGGCCGCGGTGTGGGGGCTGGTGCGTTCGGCGCAGACCGAGCACCCGGGCCGCATCGTGCTCGTCGACACCGACGACCCACAGGGCGTGCCGGAGCTGCTGCCCTCGCTGCCGGTCGGCGACGCGCCGCAGTTCCTGGTCCGCGACGGCGAGGTCCGGGTGCCCCGGTTGAGGCGGTCGAAGGACACGGGTGGCCCCGCCTTCCCCACCGACGGCACGGTGCTCGTCACCGGCGCGTCGGGCACCCTCGGCAGCCTGGTGGCGCGTCATCTGGTCGAGGCGCACGGCGTGCGCGACCTCCTGCTGGTCAGCCGCCGCGGTGCCCCCGAGCTCGCCGCCGAACTGACCGCGGCCGGTGCGCGCGCGACCTCGGCGGCCTGTGACGTCGGCGACCGCGCGGGGCTCGTCGACCTGTTGGCGAAGATCCCCGCGGAACGGCCGCTGCGGGCGGTCGTCCACGCGGCCGGGACGCTGGACGACGGCGTGGTCGGCTCGCTGACGCCGCAGCGCCTGCGGTCGGTGCTGGCGGCCAAGGCCGACGGCGCCTGGCACCTGCACGAGCTGACCCGCGACCTCGACCTCGGGGCCTTCGTGCTGTTCTCCTCGGTCGCCGCCACGCTCGGCACCGCCGGGCAGGGCAACTACGCTGCGGCCAACGCGTTCCTCGACGGGCTGGCGCGGCTGCGCCGGGGTGCGGGCCTGCCCGCCCTGTCGCTGGGCTGGGGCCTGTGGGCCGAGCGCAGCGCCCTGACCGACCGGCTCGACGGAGCCGACTTGGCCCGCCTCACCCATTCCGGGGTGCTGCCGCTGGAGACCGGGGACGCCCTGCGGCTGTTCGACGCGGCCCTCGGCGCCGGCCGGGCCCACCTGCTCCCGCTCCGTACCGGCGGCACGCCGCCGCAGCTGTTCCGCGAGACGGCCCCGGCCCGGCGCAGCAGGCCGGAGGCGCCGCAGGCCGGTCCCGCGTCCGCCGGCCTGCCCGCCGGTCTCGGCGCCGTGCCCGAGTCCGAGCGCGAGCAGGTCGTCGTCGAGCTGGTGCTGCGCGAGAGCGCGTCGGTGCTGGGGTACGGCACGTCGGCCGAGGTCGACCCGGGTGTGGAGTTCCTCCGGCTCGGCTTCACCTCGCTGGCCGCGCTGGAGCTGCGTAACCGGCTCAGTTCCCGTACCGGCCTGCGGCTGCCCGCGACGATGGTCTTCGAGCACCGCACCCCGAAGGCGCTGGCCGCCTACCTGACCGGCAGGCTGTCCGCCGGCGCTCGCGGGACGGTGCAGGAGACGGCGGACGGGGCCGCGCCGGCGGCCGCCGCACAGGAGCCGGCCGACGACCGGATCGCGATCGTCGGCGTGGCCGGCCGCTACCCGCTGGCCAGGACGGTCGGCGAGCTGTGGGAGAACCTGGCCGCGGGGCGGCACTGCATCCGGGAGGTGCCCGCCGAACGCTGGGACGCGGACGCGCACTACGACCCGGAGGGCAAGCGCGGCGCCCACAGCAAGTGGGGCGGCTTCCTGAACGACGTGGACGCCTTCGACGCGCTGTTCTTCCACATCTCCCCGCTCGAGGCGGAGGCGATGGACCCGCAGGAGCGGCTTTTCCTGGAGACGGCGGCGGCCACCCTGGAGGACGCCGGCTACCCGCCGGCCCGACTCGCCGCCCAAGGCCCGGTCGGGGTGTTCGTCGGGGTGATGAACAGCGACTACGAGTGGCTGGCCGGCGAGGCGAACGCGATCGGCGTGAGCACCGAGGCGCACTCCCGCCACTGGTCGGCCGCCAACCGGGTCTCGTACTCCTTCGACTTCACCGGGCCCAGCCTGGCGGTGGACACCGCCTGCTCGGCCTCGCTGACGGCCGTCCACCTGGCCTGCCAGAGCATCCGTGACGGCGAGTGCGCCGCCGCGATCGCGGGCGGGGTCAACCTGATCCTGCACCCGGAGCACCTGGCGGGGCTGGCCCGGGCGGGGATGCTCTCGCACGGCGACCGGCTCAGGGCCTTCGGGGCGGACGCGGACGGCTTCGTGGACGGCGAGGGCGTCGGCGCGGTGCTGCTCAAGCCGCTGGCGAAGGCGCTCGCCGACGGTGACCGGGTGCTCGCCGTCATCCGAGCCACGGCCGTCAACTCCGGTGGTAACAGCGGTGGTTACACCGTGCCCAACCCCGCGGCGCAGAGTGCCCTGGTCCGCACCGCGCTGGAGCGCGCCGGGGTGGCGCCGGACACCATCGGCTATGTGGAGGCGCACGGCACCGGCACCGCGCTCGGCGACCCGATCGAGATCGCCGGCCTGGTCGACGCGTTCGGTGGACGGATCGACCCGGCGCAGCGAGCCCAGCGGCCCACGGTGGCGGTCGGCTCGGTGAAGCCGAACATCGGCCACCTGGAGTCGGCCGCCGGGATCGCCGGCCTCACCAAGGTGCTGCTCCAGATCCGCCACCGCACGCTGGTGCCGTCGCTGAACTCGGCGCGCACCAACCCGGAGATCGACTTCACCACGACGCCGTTCGAGGTGCCGCAGGCCGTACGGCCCTGGACCCGCCTTGAGCATCCGGAGGCGCCCGGCGGCCTTCCGCTGCGGGCCCTGGTGAGTTCGTTCGGGGCGGGCGGCGCCAACGCCTGTGTGATCATGGAGGAATACCCGATGGGCGACGAGCCGGAGCAGACCGAGGACGGGGCGCAGCAGCTCCTGGTGCTGTCCGCGAGGACCGAGGACCGACTGCGTGCCTACGCCGGTGACCTGGCGGCCCACCTGCGCCAGGACGCACCGGCTGCGGCGGCCGCGGGTACTGGCGCCGGTGCGGCGAGCGCAGACGCGGCCCTCTCGGACCCGCTGACCGACGCCCGCAGCCGGTGCCTGCGGCTGGCCGCCGAGTTGGCGGGGGTGGCGCCGGACGCACTCGACCTCACCACCGACCTGATCGACTGTGGTTTCGGCCTGGCCGAGCGCGCCCGCTACTTCGCCCTGCTGTCGCAGGAGTTGGGCACGAGGCTGTCCACAGCGGCGCTCAGGGCGGAGACCATCGGCGCGGTCGCCGAGGCGGTGGCCGGCCTCGGGCGCCGGGCCGATACCGAGGACGAGGAGCGGGAGGCACCTCGCCGCCACCTGCGGCTCGCCGACATCGCCCACACGCTGCAATCGGGCCGCAGCGCACACGAGTTCCGCCTCGCGCTGCCCGTGAGCTCGGTCGCCGAGGCGGCCCGGCTGCTGGCCGCGTACGCGACCGGCGAGGCCGTCGACCGGATCGCCACCGGCACGGTGACCCGTACCCCGGCGCCGCTGCCGGCCGCCGAGGCCCGGACCCTGGAGACGGCGCTGGCCGGCCGCGACCTGACGGCGGTGGCCGGGCGCTGGGTGACGGGCGCGGAGGTCGACTGGTCGCGGATCACCCCCTCCACCGCTCGCCGCATCGAGCTGCCCGGCTACCCGTTCGCCCGAAAGCGCCACTGGATCCCGGCCCTGCCGGACCGGTCCGAGCCTTTGCGCGCCGCCACCGTCACCGGCGCGGTCGAAGCCACCGGTCCGCAGACCCCGTCCGGCCCCGGCTCCGACGTGGCCGCCGTGCTGGCCGGCTTCGCGGAGCTGGACGAGGCCTCCCGGTCCGGGGTGTTCGGCGCCTACCGGCGGATGGGCGTCTTCCTGAGCGCCGGTGAGCGGTACCGCAGTGAGGAGCTGCGGACGAGGCTCCGGATCAGGGACAAGTTCCGGCGACTGCACGAGGCGCTGCTCGAGTTGCTGGTCCAGGCGGGCTTCCTGGTCCGGGAGGGCGACGAGCTCGTCACCACCGAGGCGGCCGACCGGACGGACGCGGCCGGCGGCACGGACCGCTGGGAGGCCGAGCTCGACCGGCTGGCCGACACCTGTCCGGACATCGCACCCACCATCACCCTCAACCGGGAGTTCCTACGGGTCTACCCGCAGCTCCTGCGCGGCGAGCTGGTGGGGACGGAGGTGATGTTCCCCGGCGCCTCGATGCAGCTGGTGGAGAGCCTCTACAAGGGCAACGCGCTCACCGACTTCTTCAACCTGCTGCTCGCGGACGAGGTCCGCGAGGCGCTGGTCGCCCGTCTGCCGGAGCTCGCCGACGGGGAGACGCTCCACGTGGTGGAGCTCGGCGCCGGGACCGGCGCCACCAGCGAGCGGGTGCTGCCCGTGCTGGCCGGGCGCCCGGGCCGGGTCGGCTACACCTTCACGGACGTCTCGCCGCGCTTCCTCGAACACGGCCGCGAGCGGTTCGCCGCCCGCTACCCGTTCGTCCGCTTCGACCTGCTCAACCTGGAACGCGGCCTGCCCGAGCAGGGGTTCGCCGACGGCACGGCCGACATCGTGGTGGGCACCAACGTGGTGCATGCCACCAGGAACCTGCGGGCCACTCTGCGCAAGGCCAGGGCGCTGCTCAGGCCCGGCGGCCTGCTGCTCCTCAACGAGCTCACCGAGATCCGGCCCTACCTGACCGTCACCGGCGGGGTGATGGAGGGCTGGTGGGCCTTTCAGGACGCTGAGCTGCGCATACCCGGCTCCCCGTTGGTCGCCCCCGAGGCCTGGCGCCAACTGTTGGCCGAGGAGGGCTTCGCCCCGACCCGGATCCTCGGCGGGACGACGGAACTGGGCCAGCACGTCCTCGTCGCGCGGAGCGACGGCCCGACGAACGACCGGCGTACGGCGGTGCCCGCCGCCACCGCCACCGCTGCCGTAGCGGCCGTGGCCCCGGCACGACCCGAGGCGGCCGGAGCGGCCACCGAGCGGCTGCGGGAGCTGCTGGAGCTGGTCCTGAAGCTGGACGAGCGCATCGACCCCGACCGCCGACTGGCCGACTACGGCTTCGACTCGCTCAGCGGGATGAAGATCGTGACCGCTGTGGAGGAGGCGTTCGGCGTCTCGGTGCCGCTGGAGGAGTTCTTCGAGAAGCCCACGCTGCGCGACCTGGCCGCGCACCTGGTGGAGGGCTGGCTGCCCACCGCGCAGACGCCCGATGCCGAGCCCACCCCCGCCGAGCCCACGCCCCTCCCCGCCACGCCGGCCGCACCGCCCGTCTCCGCGTCCGTGGACCGGGTGCTGCGCCCCCGGACCGACACCACGCTGAGCACCCACCCGGCCTCGCCGGGCCAGCACGCGTTGTGGGTGATCGAGCAGATCGCCCCGGGCAACTACGCCTACAACCTCCCGCTCGCCTTCTGGCTCGCCCCCGGCGTCGACGTGCCCGCCCTGCGCCTGGTCCTCCAGGACGTCCTGGACCGGCACGAGGAGCTGCGGGCCACGATGCTCACGGACGGCAGCGAACCGTACATCCGGATCGCCGCCGAACCCGAACTGCCCTTCCAGCAGGTCTTCCTGACGGCGGTGGCCGACGACGCCCTGCGGGAGCGGATCCACGCCGAGGCGAGGCGGCCGTTCGACCTCGCCCGGGGCCCGCTGCTGCGCGCCTGCGCCTACACCCTCGGCGACGGCCGTCAAGCCCTGTTGTTGACGGTGCACCACCTGGTGCTCGACGGCCTGTCGATCCCGCTGCTGCTCCAGGAGGTGGAGCGCGGGCTGCGCGCCGTCGCCGAGGGCCGGCCGCTGCCGACCGGGCGGCCCGCCCGGACCTTCGGCGACTTCACGGCCTGGCAGCGCGACCAACTCGCCGGGCCGGAGGGGGAACGGCTGCGCGCGTACTGGGTCGATCGGCTGCGCGGTCGGCGGACCACGGTCGCGTTGCCGCTGGACCGCCCGCGCCCGGCGTTGCCCGCCTTCCGCGGTGAGAGCGTGAGCGGGCGGATCCCGGCCGAGGTGGCGGAGCGGGCCCGGTCGCTGGCCGCCGCGGAGCGCACCTCGCTCTCCAGCGTCATGCTGGCCGCCTTCTTCGCCCTCCTGCACCGCTACAGCGGCCAGGACGAGATCGCCGTCGGCTCCCCGACGGCGGGCCGCCCGCCGAGCGGTTACGACGACGTGCTCGGCTACTTCATGAACATGGTCGTGCTGGCCGAGCGGGTCGACGCCCAGGAAGCCTTCCGCACCCTGGCACACCGGTTGCACCGGACGGTGCTGGGCGCGCTGGAGCACGGCGGCTACCCGCTGCTCACGCTCGCCGAGGAACTGCGCCGCTCGGACCCGGCCGCGTCGGCGGCGCCGTTCAACGTGGCCTACTACTTCCACAACTGGGCCCGCGACCTGACCGGGGCCGGAACGATCCGGGACAGGGTCGAAGGTGTGCACCAGGAGGGCGAGTTCGACCTCACCCTGGACCTGGTCGACGTGCCCGACGGCTGCCGGTACACGCTCAAGTACAACCCGGAGCTGTTCGACGCCGGGACGGTGGAGCGGCTGGGGCGGCATTTCGCCGCACTGCTGGCCTGCGCGGTCGGCGACCCGGGGACGCCGGTCGGCGAACTGGAGCTGCGGACCGAGCAGGAGCGGGCCGAGGAGGAGCGGGCCGCGACCGCCTCGCGCGTCGACTACCCGGCCGACACACTGGTCTGGGAGCTGGTTCGCGGACAGGCCGAGGCGCGCCCGGACGCGGTGGCGGTGCGCTGCGCCGGGACCGAACTGACGTACCGGCAGCTGTGGTCGCGGGTGACGGACCTGGCGGCCCGGCTGACCGCCGCCGGCGTGGGCCGCGGCCGTACGGTGGGCGTTCTGCTGCCGCGCGATGTCGAGCTGCCGGTGGCGCTGCTGGCCGTGCAGGCCGCAGGTGGCATCTACGTGCCCTTCGACCCCGCCTACCCGCAACAGCGCCTCGCTCACATGGCGCAGGACGCCGGGCTGCATCTGATACTCACCCGCTCCGGCATCCCCAGCGGCTACGCGGCGGTGCCTCGCCTCCTGCTGGACGACGACGCTGCCGCGCCCGCCGCCCCCTCCCCCGGGCCGGCGGGACCCTCGGACGTCGCCTACGTGATCTACACCTCCGGCTCGACGGGCCTGCCCAAGGGCGTGCGGATCCCGCACCGGGCGCTGGTGAACCTGCTCTGGTCGATGGCCCGCGAGCCCGGGTTCGGACCGCAGGACACTCTGCTGGCCGTCACCACCGTCTGCTTCGACATCTCTGGGCTGGAGCTGTACCTGCCGCTGATCAGCGGCGGCACCGTGGAGATCGCGCCGAGCGATACCGCCCGGGACGGCCTGCGGCTGCGCGAGCTGCTCGAATCCGGCCGCGTCACGGCGATGCAGGCGACGCCCGCCACCTGGCGGATGCTGCTGGCCGCGGGCTGGCGGGGCAACGCCGACCTCACCGTGCTGTGCGGCGGCGAGGCGCTCCCCGAGGACCTCGCGCAGGCGCTGCTCGCCGGCAACCGCGCGGTCTGGAACCTGTACGGCCCGACCGAGACCACGATCTGGTCGGCGGCGAGCCGGCTCGCGCCGGGCGAGCCGGTGACCCTCGGAACCCCGATCGCCAACACCACGATGCACATCCTGGACGGCGCGCGCCGTCCGCTGCCCACCGGGGTGGCCGGCGAGCTGTACATCGGCGGGCACGGAGTGGCCGACGGCTACCTGAACCGCCCGGAGCTCACCGCCGAGCGCTTCCTGCCCGATCCGTTCGCGGGCGCCGCCGCGCGCCTGTACCGCACCGGCGACCTGGCCCGCAGACTCGCCGACGGGCGGTTCGAGTACCTGGGACGGATCGACGAGCAGCTGAAGGTACGGGGCTTCCGGATCGAGCCCGAGGAGATCGAGGCGGCCCTGCGGCGACTGGACGGCGTGCGCGAGGCCGTCGTGGTGGCGCGCGGCCGCGACGGCGGCGACCGGTCCCTGCTGGCCTGCTACGTGTCGGCCGACGGGGCCGCCGAACCCGCTCGGGAGCAGCTCGCGCACTGGCTCCCGGCCCACATGGTCCCGGACGTGCTGGTCCGGGTGACGGGCTTCCCGCACACCCTGAACGGGAAGGTGGACCGCTCCACGCTGGCCGCGCTGCCGCTCGCCGAACTGCGCGCGCGCTTCGGCGCGGCGGGCGGGCACGGGTGCGAGGCCCCGGCGCGGCCCACGGACCGTACCGAGGCACTCGCCGCCGAACTGGCCGGCCTGATCGGACGCCTGGCGGGGATCGCCCCCGACGAGCTCGGCCCGCACGTCCCGTTCGGCGAGGCGGGCATGAACTCGGTGAGCTTCACCGCGCTCAGCGTGGACCTGCGCTCCACCTACGGCATCGAGGTCTACCCGACGGTGTTCTACAGCCGGAGCACCCTGTCCGCGCTCACCGCGTACCTGTGGGACAACCACGCAGCCGAATTGTCCGCACACTTCGGCGCCGACCTACGGGAGGCCACGGCCGCGCCGCTGCTCTCGGCGGTGGAGGCGCCGGCCGGCCCGCCGCGCGGCGAGGACGTCGCGATCATCGGGATGGCCGGGCGACTGCCCGGCTCGGCCGACCTCGCGGAGTTCTGGGCCCACCTGCTCGCCGGGCACGACCTCGTCGGCGAGGCGCCCGCGGACCGCCGCGGGCTGCGGGACCGGCAGGGCCCCGGCCCGCTCCAGGGCGGCTTCCTGACCGACGTGGACCGCTTCGATGCCGCCTTCTTCGGAATCTCGCCCCGCGAGGCCGAACTGATGGACCCCCAGCAGCGGCTGCTGCTGGAGGTGGTCTGGTCGGCCGTCGAGGACGCCGGCTACCGGCCCTCCGACCTCGCCGGGAAGCGCGTCGGGGTGTTCATCGGGGTCGCCAACTCCGACTATCTGGAGGCGCAGCGGGCCGAAGGCTGCCCGCCCCAGGGACACACGGCGACGGGTGCGGCGCTGACGATGATCCCCAACCGGGTCTCCTACCTCCTGGACCTGCGCGGCCCGAGCGTCGCGGTGGACACCGCCTGCTCGGGCTCGCTCACCGCTGTGCACCAGGCCTGCGCCGCGCTGCGCGACGGCAGCTGTGACCTGGCCGTCGCCGGCGGGGTCAACCTGATCCTGACGCCGAGCGTGTACGAGGTGCTCGGCGAGAGCCGGATGCTCAGCCCCGAGGGCCGGTGCAGGACCTTCGACAGCCGGGCCGACGGCTACGTCCGCGGCGAGGGCGTCGGCGTGGTGCTGCTCAAGCCGGGCGGGCGGGCACGGCAGGACGGCGACGCCGTGCACGCGGTGATCAAGGCGTCGGCCGCCGGGCACGGCGGCCGGACGTCCTCGCTGACGGCACCGAGCCCGGACGCCCAGGCGGACCTGCTGGTCGACGCCTACCGGGCGGCCGGTGTCCCCACCGAGACCGTCGGCTACATCGAGGCCCACGGCACCGGCACCGCCCTGGGCGACCCGATCGAGACCGCCGGCCTGAGCACCGCCTTCCGCCGACTGCGCGCCGAACGCGGGGCGCAGCCCGGGCCCGCCTGCGCGATCGGCTCGGTGAAGAGCAACATCGGCCACCTGGAGGCCGCGGCGGGCATCGCCGGGCTTTTCAAGGCCGTGCTCGCGGTGCGCCACGGCGTCATCCCGGCCGGCCTGCACATCGAGGAACCGAACCCGTATCTGGAGCTGGAGGGCGGCCCGTTCGAGCTGGCCGACACCGCCCGGCCCTGGCCGCGTCTCCGCGACGCCGGAGGAGGCGAGCTGCCGCGTCGAGCCGGGGTCAGCTCCTTCGGCTTCGGCGGGGCGAACGCGCACGTCGTGTTGGAGGAGTCGCACGTGTCCGACGCCGGTGACGAGGACAGCGGCGAGCAGTTGTTCGTGCTGTCCGCCCGCACCCCCGAGGCGCTGCGCGGCGCCGCCGAGCGGCTCGCCGACCACCTGGCGGACCACCCGGTCCCGGCCGGCGACCTCGCGTACACCCTCCAGCTGGGCCGCGAGCCGATGGCGTACCGCCTGGCCGTGGTGGCGGACGGGGCCGCCGCCCTGCGGGCCGAGCTGACCGCCCACCTCGACGGACGGCCCTCGCGGGTGCGCACCGGTCGGGCGGAGCGCACGGCCCCGGGCACGGCCGCCGCGACCGGTGGCCCGGACCGGCTCGCCGACGCCTGGGTGGCCGGCGCCGAAGTGGACTGGACGGCGCTGCACCGGGGCGCGCGACGGCGCCGGGTACACCTGCCCGCCTACCGCTTCGGCGGAACCCGGCACTGGTTCCCCACCGGCACGGCGCCGCGGCAGGCCCCGGCCCCGCTGCATCCGACCCTGCTGGACGCCGACCTGTCCACGGGCGCCGAGCGGGTGTACGCCAAGACACTCACCGGCGAGGAGTTCTTCCTCCGCGACCACGTGGTCGGCGGGGAGATGCTGCTGGCCGGGGTGGCATACCTGGAGATGGCCCGGCTGGCCGGGGACCTCGCCGAGGGCGGGCCGGTGCGCGGTGTCGACGGCCTGGTGTGGGCCACGCCGGTCCGGCTGCCCGCGGGAACCTCGCGCCGGCTGCTCGTCCGGCTCACCGGCACCTCCTTCGAGGCCGTCACGGCCGGTGAGGAGGGGGCCGCCCATGCCCGGGGCACCCTGCTGTTCGGCGAACCCGGACCCCGGCCCGCACCGATCGACCTGGCGGCCGTGCGCGCTCGCTGCGCCACCGTGAACAGCGGCGAGAGCTGCTACCAAGCGTTCTCCCGGCTGGGCTTCGACTACGGTCCGAGCTTCCGGGCCGTCGAGGAGATCGCCGTGGGGCAGCGGGAGGCACTCGCGCTGCTGCGGCTGCCCGAACCGCGGCTCGCCGACCGGGACGCGTACGTGTTCCACCCCTCGCTGCTCGACGCGGCGCTCCAGGCCGCGGGCCAACTGGTCCCCGGCGCACGGGATTCCACGCCGTCGCCGGGCTACCTGCCGTACTCCCTGGGCTCGGTGCGGCTGTACGGCGAGCTGCCGCAGCAGCCGTACGCCTACGCCACCCCCAGCGCCCGCCCGCAGACGGCCGGGACGCTCTGCTTCGACGTCATGCTGCTCGACCCTTCCGGCGTCGTGGTCGCGGCGATCGAGTCCTTCACCCTGCGCGCGGTGGGCCCGGCCGCCGGGGCGGACGAGGTGGTGGCGTTCGAACCGGTCTGGCAGGCCGCCCCGGCGGCCGGACACCAGCCGGCCGGCGCCGTCCTGGTCCTGGACGCCGGCCGGGAGGGCCCGGCCGTGGCCGCCGCCCTCACCGCGGCGGGCCTGAGCGCCCGGGTCGTCGCCACGGGGGCCGGGTTCGACCCGGCGGCGGAGATCCGCGCCGCCGGCCCCGGGCGGGTGCACGTCGTCCACCTGGCCGACCCGGACGGCGCCCCCGACCGGGCGCTGGAGAGCGGCTTCCACGCGGCCGTGGCGTTCCTGCAAGCCTGGCAGCGGGAACGGCGCGGTGCGCTGCGCTACCTGTACGTGCACCGCGACCCGGCGCACTCGCCGGCCCACCCGGCCATGGCCGCGCTGGCCCGCTCAGTGCGCCAGGAACACCCGGCGGTCGACATCGGCGTGCTGGCGGTGGCGGACGGTTCGCTGTCCGAGGCGGTGGTGGCCGAACTCGCCGAGACCGGCGAGTCGGAGACCAGGGTGAGCACGGCGGGCCGCAGCCGCCGCACCTGGCGGCGTGTCGGCCTGCCGGCTGCCGGCGCGGGCAGCACCTTCCTGGGGGGCGGGGCGCACGTGATCACCGGGGGCACCGGCGCGCTGGGCCTGCTGGTGGCCGAGCACATCGCCGGCGTACGGCGCGCGGCGGGCGTCACCACGGGCGGGATCGTGCTGGCCGCCCGCACCGCCCCCACGCCGCAGGCGCTGGCCCGAATCGAGGCCATCGGCGCCCGGGTGGTCCGGGCCGACGTGGCCGAGCCGGCCGACGTGCGGGCCCTGCTCGCCGACGCCCGGCGCGCGCATGGCACGGTCGGCGGCGTGCTGCACGCGGCCGGAGTGCTGCGCGACGGCCTGTTGCACGCCAAGCAGCGCGCCGACGCGGAGGCGGTGCTGGCCGCGAAGGTGCACGGCACGGTGCTGCTGGACGAGGAGACCCGCCACGACCCGCTCGACTACTTCGTGGCCTTCTCCTCCGCCGCCGCCGCGCTCGGCAACGCCGGCCAGAGCGACTACGCATTCGCCAACGCCTTCCTCGACCACTTCGCCGAGCAGCGCGAAGCGCTGCGCCGCGCCGGGCAGCGGCACGGCCGCACCCTGGCGGCGGCCTGGCCGGTGTGGGCTGACGGCGGCATGCGCGTCGACGCCGCCACGCAGGAGTACGCGGCCCGGTTGGCGGGCCTGCGCCCGCTGAGCAGCCGGGCGGCGCTGGAGGGGCTGGAGCGGGCCCTGGCGGACGACCGGCCGAGACTGCTGCTCGCCGCCGGGGACCCTGCCCGGATCCTGGCCGCCCTGGGCAGCGGCCCGCGCCCGGCGCCCGAGGCCCCGGCCGCCGTGGCCGCTGCGTCGGCTCCGGCGGTCGCGGCCGATGCGGTGGGCAAGCGGGCGCGGGCGGAGCGGCTGGTGCTGCGGATCATGGCCGAGGAGCTGAAGCTCCCCGAGGCGGAGATCGTCGTCACCGACCCCTTCGACCACTACGGCGTGGACTCGCTGATCACCCTGAGCGTGACCCGGCGGCTGGAGGATGTCGTCGGACCGCTGTCGAAGACCCTGCTGTTCGAGTACGTGACGGTCCGTGAGCTGGCGGACCACCTGGCCGCCGAGCACCCGGAGGCGTTCACCGCACCCGAGGCCCGGGGAGCCGGGGACGAAGAGGCCCGGCTCCCCGGGCCGGACGGCGCCCCGTCCGCCCCGTCCGCCGCGCCGGCTCTCCCGACCGGTGACGGCGACATCGCGATCATCGGCGTCGCGGGGCGCTACCCGCAGGCCGACGACGTCGAAGAGTTCTGGCGCAACCTGCGCGCCGGGCGGGACAGCGTGGAGGAGATCCCCGCCGACCGCTGGCGCCACGAGCGGTTCCACGACGAGCGGAAGTCACTGATCGGCAAGACCTACGGCAAGTGGGGCGGCTTCGTGCGCGGGGCCGACCGCTTCGACCCGCTGTTCTTCCGGATGTCGCAGATCGAGGCGGAGCACACCGACCCGCAGGAACGCGTGTTCCTGGAGACGGTCTGGCATCTGCTGGAGGACGCGGGCTACACCCGCGAGGGGCTGCGCGGCTCCCGCACCGGCGTCTTCGTCGGCATGATGTACGGCCAGTACCAGCTGTACGGCGTCCAGGAGGCGCTGCGGGGCGAGGGTCTGCCCCCGCACTCGTCCTACGCTTCGGTGGCCAACCGGGTCTCGTACTTCTACGACTTCACCGGACCCAGCGTCGCCGTGGACACCATGTGCTCCTCCGCGCTGGTCACCATCCACCAGGCGTGCCAGGCCATCAGGGCCGGCGACTGCGAGGTCGCCGTCGCCGGCGGTGTCAACATCACCAGCCACCCGGCCAAGTACCTCCAGCTGGCGTGGCGCGGCTTCCTCGCCGAGGACGGCCGGTGCCGCAGCTTCGGTGCCGGCGGCACCGGCTATGTCCCGGCGGAGGGCTCGGGCGCGGTCCTGCTGAAGCGGCTGGACGCGGCCGTCGCGGACGGCGACCGGATCCTCGCGGTGGTCAAGTCCTCGGCCGTCAACCACGGCGGTGCGGGCCGCGGGTTCACCGTGCCCAACCCCCGGGTGCAGGGCGACCTGGTGCGCGCGGCGCTCGACCGGGCCGGCCTGCGCCCGAGCGACCTGGACTACGTCGAGGCGCACGGCACGGGCACCGAACTGGGCGACCCGGTGGAGATCACCGGGCTGCTGCGGGCTTTCGGGGACGACCTGCCCCAGCGACTGCCGATCGGTTCGGTGAAGTCGAACATCGGACACGCCGAGTCGGCGGCCGGCATCGCGTCGGTCACCAAGGTGCTGCTCCAGATGCGGCACGGCGAACTGGCCCCCTCGCTGCACGCGCAGGAGCTCAATCCCAACATCGACTTCGCGGGAACGCCGTTCGTGGTCCAGCGCGAGCCGGAGCCGTGGCCGCGCAGGGTCGACGCGGACGGCGCCGAGCGGCCCCGGACCGCGGGGGTCAGTGCGTTCGGCGCCGGGGGCACCAACGCGCACGTCATTCTCCAGGAGTACCTGGGAGCCGGGGCTCCGTCCGCCGCCGCAGCCGGTCCGCAGCTGGCCGTGCTCTCCGCCCGGGACGCGGACCGACTGACGGAACAGGCCCGGCGGCTGGCCGCTCGGCTGCGCGCCGAGCTCGCCGGGGCGGCTCCGCGAGAGGTCGCCTGGACCCTGCAGTCGGGACGCGAGGCGATGGCCCACCGGCTCGCGGTGGAGTTCAGTGACCTGGGCCAACTGGCGGACCGTCTGGACGGGTTCGCCGCCGGCCGGGCGCCGGCCAGGAGCTGGACGGGCGTGGTCGATCCCCGCCGGCCGGCGGAGGGCGTCGCCCTGACGGCTGATCCGGCCGCGTTCGCCGAAGCCTGGACCACGGGCCGGCGGGTGGACTGGTCCGTGCTGCACGACGGGCAGAGGCCCGGCCGGGTGTCGCTGCCGGGCTACCCCTTCGGCGGCGGGCGGGTCTGGCTCGCGGCCGCGGACGCCGAACTGGCCGCGCTCGATGCGGCTCCTGCCGGGGTCGCTTCCCCTCCGGCCGTCTCCGCCGCACCCGTGTCCGTCACCCCCGGGGCCGAGGAGCGGCTGCTCACCCGGCAGTGGGTCCCCGCCGCGGCCGCTGAGCGTCTGGCCCTGCCCGGCCGCACGGCCGTCCTGGCCGTCCCCGGCACCGAGGCCCTGGCCGCCGCACTGACCGCCGCGCTGCCGGGCGCCGAGGTGCTCACCACTGCCGCGCTCGACGCCGACCTGGCGCTGGCCGGCACCCGCTGGGACCGCTTCGACGCCGTAGTGGACCTGGCGGGGTGCGCCGAGCAGGGAGTCCCGGTGGACCGGACTGCCTTCTACACCTGGTGGCGCTGGCTTCAGCGGCTGGTCGACCAGGGGCCGCGGGACCTGCGCGCGCTGCTGGTCCGCCGGGAGACCCCGACCGGTTTCGGCGGCGGTGGGGAGCGGGCGGGTCTGTACCGGATGCTGCAGAGCGAGTACCGCCACGTGCGCTCGCGCCACGTCAGCATGGCCGCGTGCCCGGACCGGCAGGCGGTCGCCTGGACGCTCGACGAACTCGCCGGTGCCGGGCCGGAGGCCGAGGTGGCCTACCGGGACGGCGTCCGGCACCGGGTGCGGCTGCGTGAGGTGCCGGACGGCGCGTCGCGCCCGCTGCGCTTCGCGGACGGACACCTGCTCTGGGTGACCGGCGGCACGCGCGGCCTCGGCCTGCTGACGGCCCGCCACTTCGTCGCCCGTCACGGGGTGCGCAAGCTGGTCCTCACCGGCCGGGAGGAGCTGCCACCACAGGCCGAGTGGGCCGCGCACGTCGCCGCGGACACCCGGCTGGGCCGCAAGCTGCGTCCGCTGGCCGAACTCGCCGCCCAGGGCGTGGAATTGGAGGTGCTCGCCGTCGACCTCGAGGACGAGGGGGCGCTGGCCAAGGCCCTGACCGAGGTCAGGCTGCGACTGGGCCCGGTGGGCGGGGTGGTGCACGCCGCCGGTTTCGTGGACTCCGAGAACCCGGCCTTCGTCCGCAAGCCGGTGGAGGGTACGGCGCGGGTGATCGGACCGAAGGTCTTCGGCCTCGACGCGTTGACGCGCGCCTTCCGGGACGAGCCGCTGGCCTTCTTCGTCCTGTACTCGTCGGTCACCGCCGCGGTGCCCCGGCTGGCGGTCGGGCAGAGCGACTACGCCCTGGCCAACGCCTACCTGGACGCGGTGGCCGAGGAGCGCCGGTACGGGCTGCCGCTGGTCAGCGTGCAGTGGCCGAGCTGGCGCGACACCGGCATGGGAGAGGTACGCAGCGAGGCCTACCGGGCCACTGGGCTCGTCGCACTGACGGACCGGCAGGGGCTCGCCCTGCTCGACCGCGCGCTCGTCGCCGACGAGCGGGTGCTGCTGGCCGCCGCGGTGCGGCCGGACACCGACTGGAGTCCCCGGCGGCTGACGGACGGCGGCCCCCCGCCTGCCGCTGAGCCGGCAACGGGATCCGCCGTGCCGGAGGCTGCCCGCCGAGCGCCGACGAGCGCCCCGGACCGGGCTGCGGCGCCGTCCGGCGACCGTCAGGGCGCGCGCGAGGCGGTGGCCTCGTGGCTGCTGGACCGGCTCGCGGAGGAGCTGCGGTTCGACCGGGGCGTGCTGGCCGACGACGTACCGGTTCAGGACTTCGGCATCGACTCGATCCTGGTGGCCCAGCTGCTGCAAACCCTCGGCAAGCGGCTGGACGTGTCGCTGGACCCGTCCTCGCTGCTGCAACACCCGACGGCCCTGGAGTTCGCGGACTACCTCGCCGCCGAGCATCCGGCGGAGCTCGCCGCCGCCTTCGGCACCCCGGCGCCCGAGACCCCGGCCGCCCGGGTGGCCACGGTCGACGTCACCGCTCGTGCCACCGCCCCGGACGCCGCTCCGGACACCGCTCCGGCCGCCGCTCCGGCCGCCGCACCGTACGGGCGGGCGGGCGAGGACATCGCGGTGGTCGGCCTGTCGTGCCGCTTCCCGGACTCGGACTCCCCGGACGAGTACTGGCAGCTGCTGCGACAGGGCGGCAGGGCGCTGCGACCCGTCCCGGAGCGGCGCTTCGCCGACCTGGACGGCTTCCACGCCGGACTGCTGCCCGAGGAACTGCGCTTCGACCCGGATGCGTTCCTGCTCTCCGAGGCGGACGTCGCCGCCCTGGACCCGCAGGCTCTGCTGCTGCTCGAGGAGGTCAACCGCGCCGTGCACCACGCGGGCTACCGGCCCGCCGAGCTCAAGGGACGACGGATCGGCGTGTACGTCGGCGGCCGGAGCACCGGCATACCGGACGAGACGCTGGTCGAGCGGGCGCAGAACCCGGTGATGGCGACCGGCCAGAACTACCTGTCGGCCAACATCTCCCAGTTCTTCGACTTCCGCGGGCCGAGCGTCGTGGTGGACACCGCCTGCTCCTCCGCGCTGGTGGCGATGGAGACGGCCGTGTACGCCCTGCGGGCGGGTGCCGTCGAGGCGGCGGTGGTGGCGGGGGTGAACCTGCTGGCCGACGGCCGGGCGCACCGGATCTTCGCCCAGCGGGGAATCCTCAACCCCGGCGCCGAGTTCCACCTGTTCGACCGCCGGGCCGCCGGGCTCGTCCTCGGCGAAGGGGTCGGCGTGGTCGTGCTCAAGCCGCTGGCGCAGGCGCAGGCCGACGGGGATCAGGTGCTCGCGGTGCTTCGCGGCATCGCGGTCAACAACGACGGACGCACCGCCGGCCCGGCCACCCCGAATTTCCTGGCGCAGAAGGAGGTCATGGCCGAGGCGTTGGCCCGCAGCGGCCACACCCCCCAGGAGGTCGGCTGGGTGGAGGCCAACGGCTCCGGTTCCACCGTCACCGACCTGCTCGAACTCAAGGCCCTCCAGGCGGTCTACGGCACCGACCCCGGGCACCCGGTGGCGCTCGGCTCGGTCAAGCCCAACATCGGCCACCCGCTGGGCGCGGAGGGCATCGCCGGGTTCATCAAGGTCGTCCTGATGCTGAAGCACGGGGAGCAGGTGCCGTTCGCCTCCGGCCAGGAACCGCTCCAGCACTTCGATCTGGAGTCCTCGCCGCTGCACTTCCCGCGGGAGGTCGTGGCGTGGCCGCACCGCGCGCCGCTGGCGGCGCTCAACTGCTTCGCCGACGGCGGGACCAACGTTCACGTCCTGCTCGCCCCGGCTCCCGACGCCACCCGCCCCACCCGCGACCCCCTGCCCGAACCCACGCTGAACCGGAGGATCGTCATCCGAGGGAACCCTGCATCCGACTCCGCCACCGGCGGCCTGTTCTGGGACGGCTACCGATGAGCGGCACCCGGCCCACCGTCTTCCTGTTCTCCGGTCAGGGCTCCCAGTACTACGGGATGGGCCGGGAGCTCTACGACGCCAACGAGGTGTTCCGCACCGAGCTGCGCCGCTACGACGCGGTGGTCACCGAGGCATCCGGGCTGTCGGTGCTGGCACGGATCTTCGACGAGGGGAAGCCGAGGAACCACCCACTCGTCGACACCGCGGTCTCCCACCCGGGCATCGTCATGATCGAGCTCGCGCTGGCCGCCGCCCTGCGCGCCGAGGGCATCGAGCCGGACCACGTCCTCGGCTACAGCCTGGGAGAGTACGCCGCGGCCGTCGTCGCCGGCGCGCTGGACCCGGTCGACTGCCTGCGGCTGCTGGTGCGCCAGGCCGGTGCACTGCGCGCGAGCGAGCCCGGCGGGATGATCGCCGTGCTCGCCGGGGCCGAGGTGGTGCAGCGGGTGCCCGAGCTGCGGGCCTGCGAGATCGCCGCGCGCAACTCTCCGGAGTGCTTCGTGGTCACCGCCCCGCAGGCCGAACTGGACCGCGCGGAGGCCGCGTTGCGCGAAGCCGGGGTCCTGCACCTGCCGCTGCCGGTCGAGTACGCCTTCCACTCCCGGTTGATGGACCCGGCGTTGCAGGCGTGCCGTGCCGACTTCGAGGGCGTGTCGTTCGCGGCGCCCCGGATTCCGTGGGTGTCCTGCATGACCGGCGAGCCGGTGGAACGGGCCGACGCGAACCACTTCGCGCAGGTGGCCCGGCGCCCGATCGAGTTCGAGCGGGCGATGGCCTGGCTGCGCGAACGCGACGACTTCCTCTACCTCGACCTCGGCCCCTCGGGCACCCTGCACAACTTCGCCCGGACACTGCTGCCCGAGGCAGGGCCGGCACAGTCGCTGCCGCTTCTCAGCCCGTTCGAGCAGGACACCGTCCTGTTCGAGAAGGCCCGCGAACGCGCCGCCCGTACGACACCGCGCCGGACGGAGGCCGCGGCACCGCGACCGGGAGGCGGCGGGCACGGCACCGGTCGTCCGAAGGTCTACGGCTTCCCCGGGCAGGGCTCGCAGCGTCGCGGCATGGGCCGGGAACTGTTCGCTCGGTTCCCGGAACAGACGGCGGTCGCGGACGAGGTGCTCGGCTACTCGATCGAGGAGCTGTGCCTGCACGATCCGGAACGCCGCCTGGGCCGAACCGAGTTCACGCAGCCCGCGCTCTACGTGGTGAGCGCCCTGGCCTACCTGGACCGCGTGGCGCAGGACCCGGTGGCCCCGGACCACCTCGTCGGACACAGCCTGGGCGAGTACGCCGCGCTGTTCGCGGCCGGGGTCTTCGACTTCGAGACCGGGCTGCGGCTGGTGCACCGGCGCGGTGAGCTGATGGCCGCGGCCTCCGGCGGCTCGATGGCGGCGGTGGTCGGCGTCAGCGAGCAGGACGTGGCCCGCACCCTGGCCGACCCCGCGTTCGAGCCGCTGGACCTCGCCAACCACAACGCGCCGGACCAGTTCGTCGTCTCCGGCCCGGGGCCAGAGCTCGACGCCGCCTGCGCGGCGTTCGAGGCGATCGGCGCCCGCACGGTACGCCTGACCGTCAGCGCGCCGCTGCACTCTCGCTACATGCGCCCGGTGGGCGAGGAGTTCGGGCGCTTCCTGGACGGCTTCGCGCTGCGCCCCCCGGCCCTCCCGGTGCTGGCCGCCGTGGACGCCCTGCCGTACACGGCGGCGACCCTCAAGGAGCGGCTGACGGCGCAGATCGCCTCCCCGGTGCGCTGGACCGACACCGTGCGCGCCCTGATGCGCGAGGGCGACTTCGAGTTCGTGGAGCTGGGCCCCGGCCAGGTGCTCACCAAGCTCGTCGCCCGCATCAGGGCGGCCACCGCCCCGCCACCGCAGGTCGCAGCGCTCCCGCAGCCCACACCCGCGACCGAGGCCGCTGCGGCCGTCTCCCCGACCGCAGCCGTCTCCTGGGGAGGTGCCGACTCCGCCGTCACCGCCGGGAGCCTGGGCGCCCGGACCTTCCGCGAGCGCTACGGTCTGCGGCGCGCCTACGTGCTGGGGTCGATGTACGCAGGCGTCTCGGGCCCCGAGCTGGTCCGCGCCGCGGCCAAGGCCGGCCTGCTCGCCTTCCTGGGGACCGGTGGGCTCACCCTTGCCGAGGTGGAGCGGCGGCTGCACGAACTCGGCCTGGGCGGCGCCCACGGAGTCAACGTCCTGCACCACCCCGACGCGCCGGAGCGGGAGGCCGCTCTGATCGACCTGCTGCTGCGTCACGGGGTGACGCTGGCTGAGGTGTCGGGCTTCCCGCGGGTGACCGAGCAGCTCGTGCGCTTCCGGCTCAAAGGCGGGCGGATCCTGGCGAAGGTGCAGCGGACCGACGTTGCCGCGGCGTTCCTCGCCCCGCCGCCCGCGCCCCTGGTGGCACGGCTGCTCGCGGCGGGCGCGGTCACCGAGGCCGAGGCCGAGGCGGCGGCCTCCCGCCCGATGGCCGACGACCTGTGCGTGGCGGCGGACGGCGGTTGGCTGTGCACGGGCGCGGACCCGCTGACGCTGCTTCCGGCGGTGCTGCGGCTGCGGGACGCCGGCGCGTCGTCGGGGCCCCGGGTGCACGTGGGCTGCGCCGGCGGCATCGGCACACCGGAGGCGGTGGCCGCGGCGTTCCTGCTGGGCGCGGACTTCGTGCTGACCGGGTCGGTGAACCAGTGCTCGGTCGAGGCGGCCACCAGCGACCGCGTCAAGGACCTCCTGCAACGGGCGAACGAATACGACGTGGACACCGCGCCGTCGCCGTACCAGTTTGAACTCGGTCTGCGGTCCCGCTACTTGAAGCGCGGCCTGTTCTTCCCGGCGCGGGCGTCCGCGCTGCACGAGCTGTGGCGCCGCAACACCACGCCGGCCGACCTGGACGAGGCGACCAGGACCCGGATCCTGGAGCGCTACCTGGGCGGCGAGTACCAGCCCCCGACTGGTCCGCGGACGACTCCGGCTCCGGACACCGGGGCACGGTCGGAGGCGGCGCAGCCGCTGCGCCGCTACTTCGACCGCGGCTTGCGTCTGGCGCTGGCGGGCGACCCGGACCACACCGTGGACTACCTGGTCCACTGCGGTCCGGCGATGGGCGCTTTCAACCAGGCGGTCGCCGGCACCGAGCTGGAACCCTGGCGGGCGCGCACCGTCGAGGCCGTCGGCGAGGTCCTGATGGCGGGTGCGGCAGCCCACGTCACCGCCCGCAGCCAGGCGCTCCAGGGCTTCCGAAGGAACCACGACGACTGACCCACGCACGAAGGAGGACACCGGACCATGAGCACCGCTTCGCCGGACCAATCCGTGATCTTCTACCCCTTCACCCGGGAGTTCCAGGAGGACCCGTACCCGCACTACGCGGAGCTGCGCCGGCACGCGCCGGTGCACGAACACCCCGGCGGCTTCTGGATGGTCTCGCGCTACGAGGACGTGTCCGCGCTGGTGCGCTCGGACTTGTCCGTCGAACAGAGCCGCGTCGCCCCGGGCCCGTTCCGTGACGCCTACGCGAAGGCGGGAGTGACGGACAAGCCGCGCCTGAAGGGACTGGCACTGTTGGACCGGGACCCGCCGGACCACACCCGGCTGCGCAAGCTGGTCACCCAGGCCTTCACGGTGCGCGCGGTCAACCAGCTGGAGCCGATGATCCACGGCCTGGTCACCGAGGCGCTCGACGACGTCGCCGACGCGGGCGGCGGGGACCTGGTCGAGTCGCTGGCGTTCCCGCTGCCGTTCACCGTCATCTCGCGCATGCTCGGGATCCCGCCGATCGACACCGGGCACATGCGGATGCTCACCACGCTGCTGATGCGCTCGGTCGAACTCACCCCGGACCGGGAGGTGATGAGGGTGATCGAGGCGGCCGACGCGGAGATCTTCGAGGTGGTGAGCGACGCCATCTCCCGCAAGCGGCGCGAGCCGGGCGACGACCTGCTCACCGCCCTCATCGCCGCCGAGGACGACGGTGACAAGCTCACCCACGACGAACTGGTCGCCCAGGTCACCATGCTCTACGTCGCGGGCTACGAGACCAGCGTCAACCTGATCTCGGCCGGCGCGCACGCCCTGCTGCGCCACCCGGACCAGCGGAAACTCCTGTACAACAGACGCGAGCTGGTGCCGAACGCGGTGGAGGAGGTGCTGCGCCACGAGCCGCCGGTGCACTTCAGCCGCCGCGTCACCCTCCAGCCCTACCGGGTCGACGGCCGAGAGATCCCCGCCGGTTCCTTCATCCTCGCCAACCTGGCCGGCGCCAATCGCGACGAGGAGGTCTTCGGCTCCGACGCGGAGGAGCTGAAGGTCGATCGCGAGAACGCCCGCCGCCACCTCTCCTTCGGCGGCGGCATGCACCACTGTCTGGGCGCGACCCTGGCCCGGATCGAGGGCCGGGTCGCCCTCGGTGAACTCGTCCGCCGCTTCCCCGCGATGGCCCTGGACGGCAAGGTCCAGTGGAACGGCCTGGTCAGTTTGCGCGGCGTGACTCACCTGCCGGTAGCGGTGTGACCCGTGCCGCGCTCTGCGCCCCGACAACCTGGGTCCCCGCGGAGCCGGTGCCTCCTGCGGCGGTTTCATCTGCGTCATACAGGGACTCATTCGGCGCCGCGCCCACCTTGCCGGCCCGACGATGCGCCACTCACGGTCGCCGGGGGCGCGGGCGCTGGGCTCCGGAGCACCTGGTCGTCGAAGATCGCTTCGATGTCTGCGTCCTCGAATGGTCGCCTTCACTCTCGGCTTCCAGGGTGGAGCCTCGGCAGCTCTCACCGGAGCAACCGGCCGCCCGACGGGCTGCGAGTATCAGGACAACGTCGAAAGCGGCGCGCTTGCCGACAAGCTGGCGATCGCCCACCAAGCCGCACTTCACCTCGCAGGCATCCGCATACGGATCCGGCGCTGACCAAAGACGCAGAACCTAGGGGAGGATGGCGATGGCGCTGGACCAGCCGAGACCGAGTCGATCCTGGCAGGCCATGTGAAGGAACTGGAACGCCTCGAGTTCTCGTGCCCGGCGCAGCGGCCCGACGTCGAGTGGGCGCATGCCGCCTGAGGTGACGATCGAGGCCACAGTCTCCTTGGCTGCGTCATCATCACCTGCGATGAAGACATCCAGTGGCCGGCCGGCCACTTCACCCGCGACAAGCGGGCCGGCGAAGGTGGTGTTGAAAGCCTTGACGACGCGTACGTCCGCCACGGCCGCTGCGATCTCCTCGGCCGCCGAGGTGCCGGGTGGTACGGCCAGCGAGTCGAAGGTGCTGAAATCAACGGGGTTGGAGATGTCGACCAGGACCTTGCCGGACAGGGCAGCGCTCAGGGAGCCGGCCACTTCCCGGCCCGCCGGGTAGGGAAGGGCAAGCACCACGACATCCGCCGCCGCCACGCCTTCCACGCCGCACGCCTGCACGTCTGCCCCGCCCACCGCCCCCGACAGGGCTACGGCCAGTTGCTCTGCCTTGTCCTGGTTGCGATCGTGCAGCCGGAGAGAGTGACAGCCCGACAAAACCCGTGTACCGATACCTCGGGCCATGTTCCCAGCCCCGACAATGGTGATGATCACTGCTACTCCCGGGTGAGTCTCCCTATGTCGTTCCAGGCTCACATTCACGGGCGGACCGCGCCATCGCCCACCGCCGTCCGAGGTAGGCGCGGATGATTCATCCTGTGGCTCTGCCAGAAACAGGCGGCTTCGAGTCCGAGCCGTGGGCCCTGAAATGAACTATCAGCCCAGCCCGGCGGGCGTACAGCCGGGCCGTCTCGTCACAGCTCGGCTCGCGTCCGAGCAGGGCCCGGAATGTCTTCCAACCCACCTGAGCAGGTCGCCGTTCGCAAAAGGCCTCTCCAAAGCGGATGTGATGTCGGATGATGGCGCGGCGCGACTCCCGCGTCCTGGGCGGCATCGGCACCGGATGCTCGTCGACGTGCTGGAGCCGCTCGGCCGCCCCGCGGACGGTTCCAAGCCTCACTCGGTCGGCGCAAAGGTGCCGACGCAACACGATCTCGGACCCGTGACTCTCTGCTGCCCACCGAAAGCGAGATGCGAAGAGACGGGCTCCCCATCCGAAGCCCACAACGATCACCTCCTGACCAGGTCTGACCGGGTCGACACACCACCACCTGGCGTGATCGGCGCCCCTGCGCGTTCGGGGCCTCTTCAGCGTCTGACCCATGGGCCGAGGTGCGACGTGCACTCCCCCATCGGATGGTGGAGTCATGAACCATCACCACCCGTCCCAACGGACGATCGAGATCAACACTCGGCTTGTGAAGACCGGTGCCGTACTCACCACGGCCGGTGCCGTGGTGACCTGGGCCGGCATGGCCATCGTGGCCACCGCGGTGTTCGCGGCAGGCCGCCGCCTGATCCGCGAGATGGACGTGCCTCCGGCCGAGCAGGCGGCCATGAAGTGGCGGCAGGCCAAGGAGGCGTCCCGAGCGGGCGTGCAGGCGTGGCACGCCACGTCCCCCGGCCAGAACTGATCGCCCACCCGCGCGTGCACCGTTCTTCTCTGCCTGCCCCTGCGTCCCAGGGCGTGGTGGGTGCGGATGACGAAGACGTTCGGCCGGCCGTCCCAGCCCGGGGCGGCGGTCGGCCGCTTCAGGTGCCGCCCGGCCAGGGAGGCGGCGGTGCTGAGGCCCGAGGTGCTGAGGCCCGGCGCACTCCGCAGACAGAGCCGCCGGCGGGTCCTTTGTGAAGTCGCCGGACAAGTCTGACGGGGCAGGCGCTTCGGCGCGGTCGGCGGGCCCGTCCGCGACCCCTGAGCACACCGTTCCACTGCCAGCGACAAGGCGCTGCTGCTGCCAGGACGGGTCCTCTGTCCCTGCCAGGATTTGTTCGGGTTCGGGCCGCTCCTCGCACCTGTCATCGGCAGAACGGGTTGACCTTCACGCATGGGTCAATCCCTAGCGTGGTCGTCATGAATTCCTCCTTGAAGAGCACACCGGCATCCATCCGTCCCGGCGTTCCTCGTACCGGGCTGGAGGCTCGGCTCGTCGCGCGCCCCCAGGGGCTCCCGACTCTCGACTGCTTCGAGATCACCGAGGTTGCCGTCCCGGATCTGGCACCGGGCCAGGTGCTGGTCCACAACCTGTTCATGTCACTCGACCCGGGCATGCTCATGTTGATGGAGGGCGAGTCCGGGCTGCCGATGCCTCGCTACGAGCTCGGTGAGGTGATGTACGGGGACGCCATCGGTGAGGTGGTCGCCTCGGCGGATCCGTCACTGGACGAAGGAGACCTGGTCATACATCGGCTGGGCTGGCGGGAGTACGCCATGGCCCGGGCCGGGGTGTTCCGCCGCGTCGACAAAGACGCCTACCCAGCCCCTTCGATGCACCTGGGATTCGGACTGGTCGCCTACGTCGGGCTGATGAACGCGGCGGAGCTGCGGCCCGGCGACACCGTCTTCGTCTCCAGCGCGGCGGGGGCGACGGGGAGCATGGCCGGTCAGATCGCCCGGCTCAAGGGAGCAGCCCGAGTGATCGGCAGCGCCGGTTCACGGGACAAGGTCGCCCACCTGACCGAGAAACTCGGTTTCGACGCAGCGTTCGACTACCACGACGGCCCCGTCCACGACCGGCTGCGCGAAGCCGCTCCCGACGGCATCGACGTCTATTTCGACAACGTGGGGGGCGAGCAGTTGCGGGCCGCCATCGAGGTCATGAACGTGCATGGCCGCATCGCCGTCTGCGGAGCCCTCAACCGGCAGAGCACGGCCCGTCCCGACGAAGGCCCCGGTGATCTGCTGAGCGTCCTCGGCAAGCGCCTGACCATCCGTGGTTTCACCCTGTGGGACCACCTGGAGCGTGCCGCGGAGTTCGGCGCGCAGTTTCGCAGCTGGCTGCGCGAAGGGTCGATCGTCTACGACGAGACGGTGATCGAGGGGCTGGCGAGCGCGCCGCAGGCGCTCCTCGATCTCGTCCGCGGCGCGTACACCGGGAAGACTGTGGTCCGGCTCGGAGGTTGACCTTGACGTAGGGGTGAGGCCTTACAACTGACTCGGAGGTGGCTGAGAACAATGCTGATCGGTGAACTGGCCGCACAGACGGCGACCACGACCCGCGCCCTGCGCTACTACGAGGAGCAGGGCCTGCTGGAGTCCGACAGGACGGGAGCGGGCTATCGCACGTACAAGCCGGGCGCGGTGAGCCGGGTCCGCAACGTCCGCGAGCTACTGGCCTCCGGGTTCACCGTCGAGGATGTGAAGTCCTTCGTGCGCTACCTCGACACCGATCTGCCTGAAGTGTTCGAGTACTCGCCGTCATGCGCCGACGGCTACATCGTCGGCGCGCAACGGGTGGCTGAACTGGACGAACGGATCGCAGCCCTCACCAGGCTGCGCGACACTCTCGTCCATCGGATGCCCTGGCTGGCAGCGCGCGGTGACACCGCGGACAGTGAGCCGCCTGTTCCCGGCGAGTTGCCCAGCCCTTCTGCCGGGGCGGACGCCCTGCCTGCCCCGGCAGACCTCTGACTCGGGAGGGGGGAGCGCACACCTCTTCCGCGCTCATCGGCGGCGGCTCGGGCGCTCGTCCCAGGTGGCAGCATCTTCGAAGTGGACGGCCTGCGGCGTCCTCAACTCGACTCCGTCGCGAAAGAAGGAGGAGCATTCCCCTTGCGGACTGCATCGCGCAGCCCCCGGCATCTCCGCGGCCATCCTCGCCCCGGCCCTCCTGCTCGCCGCCCCGTCCTTCGCCGTCACGGCGGCACCCACCGCGGTGACGGCGCCCGCCGCCCGGTGCGGTATGGGCCACTGACACCACCGACAGCGGAAGGCACACTCTTCGATGACCACAACACCCCTGCGCACCGAGCGCAGCCGTCCGCGGACCGCCTCCGTCGTGACCGACCTGCCGTTCAAGCCTCAGCTCGCCAAAGCGGTGTTCAGGGACGTGACCTCGTTGCACGTCTCCCGGTCGGCCGCGTGGGCCGCCGCGTCGGTGACGCGGACCGTGCTGACGGAGATCATCGAGGGCGCGAGAAGCGCGGCGGCCGAGGAGGTCAGAAGGAGGCTGGTCCCCAGGGACCTCATCTCGGCGATCGACCGGAACATCGAGGTGGAGGTGGGATCGGCCTGGTATCCGCACAGCCCGACCTTCCACGGCCTGATGGGCGAGATGCGCAACGCCGATGGTGCGCTCGTGTCTCTTCGGGAGCGCCGCGGAGCGCGTACACCGAGTGGTGTGGCCGGCGCCCACCGCTTCGAGGCCGGGGTGAGAAGTCTGCTGAGGAGCCGCGGGGTGAGGGCGGTCCCCGCGATGGTCCGCGACCTGGACGGAATCGCGAGCGTGTTCCTGACCGCCCTGGCCCGGGACGCGGCCAAGGTCGTCCGCGAGGGCGGGGTCAAGCGGTTCGGGACGGTCAGTCTGGTGGTGCCGGGCGAGCCGGCCCCGGCCCCGCTGCTCAAGGACCCCCTCCTCGCCCTGTCCACCCGTCGCGGGGACGCGCGCACTGTTGCCGGGGACGACGTCCTGGCCGCCGTCGCGATGCAGCTGTTCGGCGATCTCAGACAACGCGCCATCACGGAGGCAGCCGAGATCACACGAAACGCGTCGGCCAACTGATCGGGCCCGCCCTGCGCTCTGCCCACCGCGCACGGCTCCCCCGTGTGCGCGGCTCCCGGAATCGACCGCCCGCATGCGGCTCCGGACGGCTCGCGAAAGCGGGCGCGTCGCATGGGCGCGGACCGCCGACCGCAGGCACCCCGCGGGGAAGCCTCCCTACCGATCACTTCAGAATTTCTGGTTCAGGGGCTCGGCAGTGGGGCTGGTGGAGTTCTTTCGGTGGAATCCTGTCGAGGCTGTCGAAATCGGCGACCGTGCTTCTACCTACCTGTGACGGGCCCCGCCCAGGGCGGGCAGGACGAACGAGGAGCGGAACCATGAAGTACATGCTGCTGATGCAGTTCAGCGAGAAGAACGTCGACTTCCCCAAGCTCGACGAGTGGAAGCCCGAGGAACTCCAGGCCCACATCCAGTTCATGAAGGACACCAACGCCGGACTCACCGCCGCCGGCGAACTGGTCGACGCCCAGGGCCTGGCCATGCCGGAGACCGCCCGGATCGTGCGCTCCCACGGTGGAGGCGCGCCGGTCGTCACCGAGGGCCCGTTCCCGGAGTCCAAGGAGTGGGTGGCCGGCTGGTGGATCGTGGACTGCGACACCGAGCAGCGGGCCATCGACATCGCCGCCGCTGTCTCCGCCGCGCCCGGTCCGGGTGGACGGCCGCTGAACATGCCGATCGAGGTACGCCAGGTCATGGCGGCCCCGCCGACCGAGCTGTGAACATCCTCGTATGACGCCTTGGGAACCCACCGTCGACGACCTGCTGCGCACCCTCGCGCCGCAGGTCGTCGGCGTGCTCACTCGCCGCTACGGGGACTTCGCGGCCGCCGAGGACGCTGTCCAGGACGCCCTGCTCGACGCCGCCAGGCAGTGGCCGGCCGAGGGCGTGCCGCGCAACCCGCGCGGCTGGCTCATGCAGGTCGCGAGCCGCCGGATGACCGAGCAGGTCCGAAGCGAGCAGGCACGCCGCCGGCGCGAAGAGTTGGTGGCCGGTCAGGTCCCGGCCGACCGTCGATCCGTACCAGGGGCCGACGCCGGGAACGAGAGCGCGCACGACGACACGCTCACGCTGCTGTTCCTGTGCTGCCACCCCGTGCTGTCGCCGGCCTCGGCGATAGCACTCACGCTGCGGTCGGTCGGCGGCCTGACCACGAGTGAGATCGCCGCGGCCTTCCTTGTCCCGGAGGCGACCATGGGCCAGCGGATCAGCCGGGCCAAGCATCGGATCAAGGACTCCGGGGTTCCGTTCCGCATGCCGGACGCCGCCGAGTGGCCGGCTCGCCTGGACGCCGTGCTGTACGTTCTCTATCTGATCTTCAACGAGGGTTACGCCAGTAGCGCCGGCACGGAGCTGCGGCGCGTCGCACTCTCCCGAGAGGCGATCCGCGTCACCAGGGCCGTCCACGCACTGCTGCCGGACAACGCCGAGGTGGCCGGCCTGCTCGCGCTGATGCTGCTCACCGAGGCACGCGGGGCCGCTCGTACCGGGCCGGACGGCGAACTCGTCCCGCTCGCCGAACAGGACCGAAGCCGATGGGACGCAGCCTCGATCGCCGAGGGCGTCTCGCTGATCACCGCCGCCCTGCCGCGCGGTCCTGTCGGCCCCTACCAGGTGCAAGCGGCGATCGCGGCCGTACACGACGAGACGCCCACCGCCGCCGACACCGACTGGCCTCAGATCCTCGCTCTGTACGGGGTGCTCGCCCGCATCTCCGACAACCCGCTGATCGTCCTGAATCGGGCGGTCGCCCTCGCCATGGTGGACGGTCCAGCCGCCGGCCTCGCCCTGCTCGCCGACCCGCCCTCCGCGCTCACCGGCCACCACCGCCTGTACGCGGTCCGGGCCCATCTGCACGAACTCGCAGGAGACGGGGAGGCCGCCGTCGCCGACTACCGCACGGCCGCCCGTCGCACCGCCAGCCTCCCGGAGCGACACCACCTCAGCCTGCGCGCCGCCCGCCTGGCCACCGCGTCGGGAAGGTGAGCCACCGGTCGCAGGACAACGCGACAACGCGACATCGACACCCGCTACACGCAGGTCCTGTGCCCGTCACTCGCGGACACCGGTGGGGTCTCACGGTCCCGGACCAAGTGCCCGTACGTGCCGCCGGGCGGCACGACCACCAGAGGATGGCAATACCCGCCGTTGCTCGAGCCGGCTGGAGTTCGCCGCCATCACCCACCTTCCTTGCTCGGCCCGGCGACGAGGCGCGGTGCCTTCCGATCAGGCGACCGTGAAGTCGGCCGCCTTGGCGTCCAGGGTCGTGTCTCCATCCTGCGCGGTGACCAGGACGGCCACGTGCCACAGCCCCTTCGGGGAGCCTTCCGCATCGGCATGGGTGACGGCGACCCTGTAGGTGCATCGCCGGCTGTCCCCGCCCGAAGGCTTGCAGACGGCCGGCTCCGCACCGTCCATGTCGTTGACCGTGAGTTCCTTCGTCCCGAAGGACGACTTCGCCGGCCAGGCCAGCACCTTCACGCTCTTGACCTCGGAGGACGCCGTGACGTCGGTGGTGAAGACCAGCGAACCGTCGCGGTCGGCGGCGGGAGCGGTGTAGCGGGCCTTGCCGTGCACCGGTGCCGGCGACTGGTCCCCGGCGTGGGCGAGGGCGAAGGCGCCCGCGCCTGCGAAGACGACTGCACCGGCAGCAACGGACACGACGATACGACGCGACATGAGAAGTTCTCCTGAAAGTCTGAGCTGGATCCCGCCGGCGCTCTCGGTGGCGCCGTGCTCCCATACTGGCCGCGCCGAGCCCGCCGGGTATGAGCACGCGTACTCAACTCCAGCCTGAGTAAAGGCCGTTAAGCGAGTAGTCGCTGACCTGGTGACTGCGGCCACCGACCCCGGGGAGCCCCAGAGCTGCTCCGGCGATCCCATATGGGACGTCATCCACACCGTGTCCGGCAAGCCGGACGGACACCCCGTGGTGCGGCAGCGGCCCGAGTCAGGAGAAGCGACCCGGGCGACTCCCGGGGCGAGAGCCGTGGCCGCCGAAGCTGGAGGAGCATGGTCGAGCGCCGGGCCACGCCCCCCCCCAGCCGCATCAGCGGCTCCGGTGCATCTCTCGTTCGAGGAGGGCGCGGAACGTCCCCGCGGGTCTGCCGGTGAGGCGCTGGACGGTGTCGGTGACGCGGTCCTCCGCTCCCTGCGCGATGGCATGATCCATGGCGGCCAGCATCGAGGCGAACTCCGACGGCATCAGCCTCTCGAAACGGTCGCGCATCTCCTCGTGCGACACACGACGATGTACCACAGGCCGACCGGTGACCTCGGTGGCGATCTCGGCGATGTCGTCGTAGCTGAGCGTCTCCGGCCCGGTGAGTACGAGATCGGTGCCGGGTGCGTGCTCGTCCGTCAGAGCGTGCACGGCGGCGGCCGCGATGTCCTCGGCGTCGACGAAACCGACCCGGCCGTCGGCGGTAGCGCTCCAGATGGTGCCGTCTTCGCGGATGCTGTCCGCGTGCATGTGCGTGCCGGTGAAGTTCTGCATGAACCACGAAGGACGCAGTACCGCCCACTGCTCGAAAAGGTCGGGCAGGGTCTGGTGCACCGCTCCCACCCCGGCGCCACCCTCGGGGACGGCCGAGGAGCTCAGGAGGACTGCCCGACGCACGCCGAGAGCCCGGGCGCGCCGGAGGAAGGGCTCCATCACCACCGCCGGACCGGTGTCGCCCACGGGCGGTATGACGTACATGCGATCGGCTCCCTCGAGCGCGTCGGCATGGGTGGCGGGGTCGTACCAGTCGAAGACGACCGGCTCCGCGCCGGGGACTGGGGCAGCATGTCGGCTGGCGGCCCTGACACGGTGGCCGGCGGCCACCAGCTGGGCGGTGGTTCGGCTCCCTGTGGTTCCGGTGGCGCCGATGACGAGGGTGGCGTGGGTGGCTGTCATCGGCTGCTCCCGGCGAAGTCCGTGCCGACGGGGGCGGCGAGAGGGTTCCAATAGTCGCGATAGGAGGTGATGCGCCCGTTCCGCACACTCACGACGGCGATATACGTCATGTCGAAGGTGCCGCCGGTTCGCACCACACGGCCGACGCCGCGCATCTCGGCCACGATGGTCTGCGGATCGGTGGTCTCGTGGATCAGCAGGTCGGGGAAGTCGTGGAGATCGATGTGGTCGGGGTACGGACGCATGTACGCGGCGATGGCCTCCCTGCCCTCCAGGCGCCTGGGGCGCCCCTCGGGGGCGAACGGGAACTCCATCACGGCGTCCTCGGCCCACAGGGCGACCCATGCGGTGACGTCCTTGTTCAGGAGCAGCCGCAGGCTGTGGCGGTAGAGGTCTGCCGGAGAAGCGGGTGCGGACATGAGTGTCCTCCATCTCGTAGAATACGGACCCGAGGTCCGCTTCGACGATACGGACTCCGGGTCCGCTTTACAAATGGAGGAGTCGCATGCCCGAGCGCAGGTCCCGTAAGGACGCCGCCCGCAACCGGGAGGCCGTCCTCGCGGCCGCCGACGACCTCTTCGCGCGCTCCGGGAGCCCCGAGGACATCACCATGGTCGATATCGCGACGGCGGCCGGAGTCGGCAAGGGGACGCTCTTCCGCGCTTTCGGCGACCGCGCCGGCCTCCTTCGCGCGCTGTACGAGGCGCGGCTCGACCCCCTCAGGGAGGCCATGGAATCCGGCCCCCCGCCTCTGGGACCCGCCGCTTCCCCACAGCAGCGTGTGCCCGCTCTGCTCGACGCCCTCCTGTGCTTCAAACTCGACAACCGCCGCCTCGCGTTGTCCCTCGAGGAGAGCGGGAGCGGCAGCCCCTATCAGGCGGAGCACTACGAACGGTGGCACGGGCTGCTCCGAGCCGCCCTCGAACAGATCCCCGGCCTGACCGACGCCGACTTCACCGCCCACACCCTGCTGGCTGCCGTCCGCGCCGACCTCGTCGAGTACCTGGCCGGGCGGGAGGGCGTGCCGCGCGACACGATGCGCACGCAGTTGGCGAACTACACCGCCAAACTCATCGAGCGCGGTCCCGGGCACAGGGCGAGCATCGGCGACTGACCCGCCACAGGAACCACCTCCACGGGATCTCTCCGTATCAGGCTGCTCGGGCGTTCGGCTCGACGCCAGGGCCGGCTGTGCGGGCGTCGCACGGGCCCCGCGTACGGAGCGGCAGCTTGGCCAGTGACTCGGCGTACGGTGCGCCGTGACGGGCCAGACGGAGATCGCCCGCGCCCGCGCCTCCGACGTCCCGTCGGGCGCTGTACCGGTGATCGACGATGCCGGGAGGCGATGGCCCGGTGGCCGCTCGGGAGCCAAGGGCGAGGAACAGGCCTGAGGGTGATCGACGACGTCGGTTCGCCGGGGATGCGCAAGGCCATGGTGTCCAGAGAGACGGTGGCGGCACAGCAGCCGGGAGACGGTGGCGCAGACCTGCACGACGGCCGCCGGCCGTCCCGTCGCGCCGCCCCGACCGGCGCTTTCGAGGCGGCGATGCGAGTGTGGCGGTGAGGGCGGACCGGGCGGACGCCGGGCCCGATCCTCGTGGGGCGTAGAGCGCGACCATCGTGCACGACCGGCCCAGGTTGACGCTTGCCGTGATGGTTCCCAAGCTGGAGGGTGGAAGGGGCTGTGATCGTGAGCGGTGGGCGTAGTGGACTTTCCCGGCTGCTGACCGCGGCGGAAAGGGCGGCGCCGGTCGACGCCGTCGCGGTGGTGGCTGAGGACCTGCGGCAGCGGTTCGGGGCCAAAAAGGTGTCCTTCCTCATCGTGGATCTGACGGGCAAAGCGGTGGCGCGCCTGGCCACTGCCGTCGGCGTGGAGGGTGCGCCGGAAGCGGAGCGGATTCCCCTGTTCGGCAGCGTCTACGAGCGGGTCATCCGCACCCAACGGCTCTATCAGGAGTCGACCGGTCAGGGACAACGGGTGATCGCGCCGGTCACCAACCGGGGCGACGCCATCGGACTGCTGGAGCTGCTCCTGCCCGCCGCACCCGGCGACGAGGTCCTTGACGAGGTCGGCGAAGCTGCCCACATCCTGGCTTACGTCGTGATCGCCAACGGACGCTTCACGGACTTCTACACCTGGGGCAAACGCTCCCGGCCTCCCACACTGGCAGCTGAAATCCAGTACCAGCTCCTCCCCCTCTCCCTGTCGTGCGAGGCTGCGCAGTTCACCTTGTGCGGGAGCTTGGAGCCTTCGGAGGACCTCAGCGGCGACACCTTCGACTACGCGCTCGACCGCGACACCCTGCACGTGTCGGTGACCGACCCCATGGGCCACGACATGGCTTCCGCCCTGGCCGCCACCGTCTTGTGGCGGCCTTGCGCGCCGCCCGTCGTGCCGGAGTCGGCCTGGCCGAGCAAGCCCAACTGGCCGACCGCGTTCTGGCCGATCACGGCCGCGGTCACGCCACCGGGCAACTGCTTCGCATCGACCTCCACACCGGACGCGCCCGGTTCGTCAACGCCGGCCACCCCTGGCCACTGCGCGTGCGCGAGGGCACTGCGCAGGCGGTCATCTGCGAAGTGGACCACCCCTTCGCCCTGGCCGCCCCCCCAGCCCTACCGGGTCCAGGACCTCGATCTGCGCCGCGGTGACCGTCTGCTCCTGGTGACCGATGGCATGCTCGAACGCCATGGGGAGACGGTCGACCTGCTCGCACTGCTGAAGCGCACACGGCATCTGCACCCGCGGGAGGCAGCGCTGACGCTGACGTCCGCGGTCCGGGACGCGGCCGGAGGCCGGCCGGCAGACGATGCCACCGTGGTGTGCTTGGACTGGCACGGCCCCCAGGAGACCCTGCGCCGCGTCGACTCCGGCGCGGACACTCGACAGGCCTCAGGCGGCCGCACCGAGCAGATACCGTGACCGGCTTCGCCGCGGTCGTGGCCCGGGGCGCCGCGGTGCGCCGGCACGGCGAACGCTCCATCGGGTACCGAAGCCACGAAGGCTCGACGACGAATCCCGGAAACGGCGTACGGAGCAACCGGCCCGAGGCCGAACAGCGCCGCTGGTCGGTCCGGGACGCGGTGATCGTCGTCCGCAGCCCGCGCTCGGCAGGTGCGAAGCCGGTCGGCGCCTTCAGCGCGCCGGTCGCACCACCACTCCGGACCGGACGGCCATCGCCGGGTCCTCGGGAAGTCGATGGCGGCGGACGCGCCTGGCTGCGGCGGTTCACCCGTTCGGCCGGTCCAGGACGCCGTTCGGGCGACTGCGCTGTCTCATGATGGGTGAACCGCGACCCATTCGTGCGGGAGGTGGCTGATGCATCACGTGCGCGCCAAACGAACGACAACGGCGAGCGGCCCTGGACGGCGCCGGCGTGCTCTCGAACGCGTCGGCAGCGCTCTGTGCGGCGAGTCGTCGACCGACAAGCCGACCCTCCCATCCGATGGCGCGCTGGAGCGTGAGGATCGCTGCCCGCGCCGTAGGGAGAAGGTGGCAGCCGCGGTCGGCACAAGCCTCGCCGGTGCGCCGACCGACGCCGAACACGGGAAGCGGCGGGTATGAGCGGGCGCACCAACGAAGGGCCCCCGCGGGCGGGCCTGGCCGTGGGACGCTCATCCGAGCGACCGCGGTTGGTGGAGCGATGGCGCGAGGCCGCAGATCGGCACCTCACCCCCACCAAGCAGTCGCTGATCGTCACGTGGGGGTCCTTCGGCGCAACGTGGGGAACGGTACGTCTGATCACCCATGGCATCCGGGGCGGGTGGCTCCCCTGGGGCAATGTCTCCGCCAGCGGCGAACACCTGCACCACTACAACTTCGGTATCGCCACCCTCGCCTGTGTCGGCCTGGTCGCCGTACGCGGTGATGACAGGGCCGTGGGCCACCCAGCGGTCGCTGCGGCGTACGGTGCCGGAACTGCCCTGATCACCGACGAGTTCGCACTGTTGCTGGATCTACAGGACGTCTACTGGGCCGAGCAGGGGCGCCTCAGCGTCGACGTGTCCCTCGGCGTTCTCGCCGCACTCGGCACCTACCTCACCGCCAAGCCCTTCTGGGACGAGATCGCCAAGATCACCCGACGTCATATCTCCTCTGCGGCAAAGCGCAGCCTCGCGTCAGCAGGTTGAGAGAGGCGACCTGCCGTGGTCACCGCCGGCCCTCGGTCATGGCCCGCTCCGGGAGGAGGGCGAGGAGTTGTTTCGTGTGGCCGGGCAGTTCTGCCCGCGTCAGTCCGGTGACGATGTCGCGCAGGGCCATGGGCTCGTCGACCAGGAGGGTGTCGTGGGACAGGAGCAGGACGGGCACCCGGGTGTCGAGCTCGGTGTCGCTGAGCGCCGCACCTGCGGTGAGTGCGCACAGGGCGGCCGCTTGCCCTTGGATGCGGTCCCGGAGACCGGCGTTGCCTCCGACATGGGAGATGGTGTGCCGGATGGTCCAGGCATCGAGGGCGATCCGGTTGTCGTACGTCGTGTGGGCCCCGGCTGCGATGTCCGCGACCGCGGCGATGGTGGCGGCGCTGATGAGAGAGACGTGCGCGAGGATCTCGTCGGCGTTCCACTCTCCGTCGGGCGGGGCGGGGCTGGGGTCGAGGGCGCCGGCCACGGTGGCGGCGGCGTCGAGCAGTGCTCGGTAGGCGTCCTGGAGTGAGCCGGTGTCCTGCATGAGTGGCACCTGTCTGTGCGGACGTGTGCGGAATGGACCGGGGGCTGAGAGGCGCGGCTCAGGTGTGGGCGCGGGTCATCTCCCAGGGCGCCTGCGGCAGGACCTCGCCGGTCTCCAGCATCGACTTGAGGTTGGCCAGCACGGCCGGCCAGCCGGCCGAGATGCCGCCCAGCATTTCCTGGTTGGGGAGCCTCTCATGGGTCACGGTGAGGCGGACGATGTCCTGGTGCGGCTCGACGAGGAACGTGACCACCGACGGCTCTCTCGACGATGAGGCGTCGGGGGCGTCGTCGAACGTGATGACCAGCCGTGTCGGCGGCTCGGTTTCCAGGACGCGGCCCACCACGTCGATCTTGCCCGAGCCGTCGGCTCGCCGGTGCTCCCAGGTCGATCCGGGCTGCCAGTCGGAGACGTTCGCGTGTCCCCAGTAGCGCGCGGTCAGGTCGGCGTCGGTCAGGGCCTGCCACACCTGCTCCGCATGGGCGTGGATGTAGGTGACGTAGACGTAGTCCGGCACCGACGGGGGTGTGGGTGCGTTGGTCATGGCGTACTCCTCTGCCTGGTGCTTGATGGCGCTGATCGCTTGCAGGCGGGGTTTGTCGAAGCCGGAGATCCAGCGCTCGTCGATTGCGTGGATCGGGGTCGGGTTCAGGTAGTGCAGCCGCTCGCGGCCGCGCCGTACGACGGTGACGAGGTCGGCCCGCACGAGGATGTCCAGGTGCTGCGTCGCCGACTGACGGGCCATGTCAAGGCGCTCGCACAGTTCGCGCAGCGTCTGTCCGTTGTGCTCGCGCAGCCGGTCGAGCAGGAGCCGCCGGGTGGGATCGGCGAGCGCCTTGAACACCGAGTCGATCGCTGCTGCTTCGAGGTTCACACCCTCATTATGCAGGCATTCACCTGCCTATTGTCAACGGCGTGATGGCCGGCCATGCGAGCAGATCGAGCACTGCGCGCCGGACCTTCCCGACACGGTCACTGGCCGCGACACTCAGCGGCCTCCACCGCCAGGGGCCGGCCGCCGACGCGCCTGCCGGCGGGCAGCTCCCGACCCGCGCCCCGTCCCGGGCTCGGGGACGGGGCGCAGTGCTGTGCCGCGTGACGTCGGGCAGCCAGACTTCTCCGCACCGGCACGCCAGGGCCAACTGCCGGCGACGCAGCCGTGCTGGACTCGCGCCAGGCCCGCCGTGTACGGGCCGGGGGCACGAAGCAACCGTGCTCGCGGACGGGTCCTTTCGCCTATGCGTCGCGCCTGCGCAGCAGAAGGCTGCCGACCAGCAGCGCGACCGCGGCCCACATGGCGAGCACGCCCAGACCGGCCCAAGGGCCGATGGGCAGGTCGTGCAAGTGGACGGTGGATTGGATCGCGAGCCCGGCGGTAATGGGGGAGATCTGCTGGAGGTGACGTTGCCACTCCGGGTCGCTGACCACACGCATCACGACCGGGAAGAGGTAGAGCAGTCCGAGAACGATCCCGACGGCGCTCGCCGCGTCCCGTACGGCCGTCGCCACTCCGAGGCCGAGCAGCGCGATCAGGACGAGGTAGAAGACCGAGCCCACGGCCGCCCGCAGGGTCGGGCCGTCGGCCAGAGTGAGCGGGGCATAACCGTGCGCCTCGGTGAATCCGTTGCCGGGCAGCATGTAGCGGCCGGCGAGGAGCGAGGTCAGGACGGCAGCCGTCCCGGAGACGAGCACGACCGCGGTGAGGATCGTCGCCTTGGCGGCAAGGACCGCGATCCGGTTCGGCACCGCCATGAGCGTGGTGCGGATCATCCCGGTGCCGTACTCGCCGCTGACGGTCAGCACCGCGAGGACGGCGATGACCGCCTGCCCGACGGTGACGCCGGTCAGGGCGAGCTTGACCGCGTCCAGGCCGCACCCGGCGTCCGGGCACTTGACGGCCTTGGCGGCGCCGCAGCCGACGGCTACCGTCAGCGCCAGGCTGAGCAGGAGCAACCTGCCCGTCTCCCCCGCCGTGCGCAGCTTTGTCCACTCCGCGCGCAGGGCGCGGCCGAAGTCCTCTGGCCACGCACCGTCAGCCGTGCTCGTGGGTCGTGCACCGCTCAGGAGACTCATACGTCTCTCCCGCGCAGCCGCCACACGGCCAGCCCCAGGGCGAGCGCGGCGTATCCGCACAGCACGGCGAGGCCCGCCCAGGGCGCCAACGGGTAGTAGCCGGTGGTCGGTTCGTACACGCTGAGCACCTGCGTGTACCGCGGCAGGGTCTGCTGGACGGCGAAGCCCGCGGCCGGGGTCACCCGCAGCAGCCATTCCGAGACGCCCGGGGGCAGGACGCCGGAGGTGGCAAGCAGGAAGGGCAGCACGATCGACGCGATGACCAGGGCGACCGCCGTCCCGCTGCGCCGCAGCAGGGCGCCGACGCCGAGTGCGAGCACGGCGGCCGCTGCGCAGAGCAGGCCGGTTCCGACCATGACGCGCCCTTCGGTCGCTGACGTCACGGGGAAGACCCGGAAGCCCCTGCCACGCGCGCTGCGCTCCCCGGCGGGAAGGGTGATCGCGGCGGCGACCAGGCCGATGGCGAACGCCACGCCCCCGGCCACCAGAGCCTTGGCGCCAAGCACCCGGCCCCGCACAGGTGTTGCCGCCATGGTCGTACGCAGCAGACCACGCCGATACTCGCCGGTGATGAACACCGTGCCCACGCCGATCACCACGATCAGCCCGGCGAATGTGCCGACGAGGAAGTTCTCGACGGAGAAGCCGACGCCCATGGCGGGCCCGCCGACGACCGGCGCGATGTCACCGGCCCCGGTCACGGTGAACCCGCCGCCCTCGGTTTGGGTGAATCCGCCCTTGGTGGTGTTCGTATAGCTTCCGGAGGTGCCCGCGTCGCCGCCCACCTGTGTGCCGCTCCATGGGCTGTGGGACCAGCCGCCGGTGAGGCCGGGGCGGCCGAAGGCGCCGGTGGCCACGGCAGGGCTGAATCCCGTGCCCGCCGCGGTCTCCTGCTTCGCTTCCGGTGACGTGGCGAAGAGCCCGGCCTGCACGGTGTGCGCAAGCCCGGGCAGCTTCGCCTGGCCGATCCTGGTCCAGTGGGAGCCGTCGGCGGAGGTGTGGCCGGTGAGACTGTCGCCTGAGCGGACCAGGCGCAGCCAGCCGGGGGACGCTTGGGTGACCTTGCCGGAAGGGCCCGCCGTGTCGTGCGTGTAGGCGTACTGCATGCGCACGCCGTGACCGCCGGTGGCCATGACAGCCGCGTAGGGGGAGCCCTGGGTGAGGCTTTCCTTCACGATGATCCCTGCCTTGGCCCAGGGCTGGGCGCCCTGGGCCGCCTTGCCGATCCCGGTGTCGGCCACACCCGTCAGGGACCGCAAGCGAACCGTGAGGGCGCCGTCGCCGATCAGCGTCCTGTGGACGAAGTAGAAACTGTCATTGACGGCCTCGCCGCCGGGGCCCCTCGGATACGTGGCGGAGTCGGCGCCGCGATCGCCGGGGGCGGGCGCGGCCGTGCCGAGCAGGCCGACCACGATCGTCGCCAGGAGCGCCCCCGCCATGGCGAGGACCCAGCCACGCACCGTACGGAACTTCGTCCACTCGGCGTGCATCGCCCTGAGGAACCCGCTGCGTCCGGCACGCCTCGCGACCAGGAGCCGAGGGGTGAGGGTGGCGGTCATCGCGTGCCCTCCCCCACCGGAATGCCCCGGTACTCCACCGCGTCCCGGGTGAGCTCCATGTACGCCTCCTCCAGGGTCGCCCGGTGCGCGGAGAGCTGGGAGAAGGGCACCCCGTTCCGGGCAAGCAGGGCCACGATCTCCTCGTCGGGCAGGCCCGTGACCTCGAGAGTGCCCGGGCCGGAGGCGAGAACGGTCACGCCCGCTCCGTGCAGGACCTGAGCGGCGCGCGGCGGCGCGGAGGTACGCAGGGTGACCCGGCCGCTGGACGCCTCGGCGAGCAGTTCGGACACGCTGGTGTCCGCGACGACCCGGCCGCGACCGATCACCACCAGATGGTCCGCGGTGTCTTCTAGTTCACCCATCAGGTGACTGGAGACCAGGACGGCGCGGCCCTCCCGGGCCAGCTCCGCCAGGAGGCCGCGCATCCACACGATGCCGTCGGGGTCGAGGCCGTTGAACGGCTCGTCCAGCATCACCGCCGGCGGGTCACCGAGCAACGCCGCCGCGATCCCCAGGCGCTGGCGCATGCCCAGCGAGAAGCCGCCGGCCTTGCGCCGGGCCGCGGTGCCCAGGCCCGCTGTTTCGATGACCTCGTCCACGCGCCCGGACGGCACGCCCTGTGAATGGGCCAGCCACAACAGGTGGTTACGGGCGGTGCGGCTCGGCTGTAGCGCGGAGGCGTCGAGCAGTGCCCCCAGATGCCGGAGCGGGCGACGCAGGGTGCGGTACGGCACCCCGCCGACCAGGGCCCTTCCCTCCTCAACCGAGTCAAGGCCCAGGATCACGCGCATCGTGGTGGACTTGCCCGCGCCGTTCGGGCCGACGAAGCCGGTCACCCGTCCGGGCCGTACGGTGAACGTCATACCGTCCAGAGCCAGCTGCCGACCGAAGCGTTTACGCAGGCCGACGACCTCGACCGTCGCCTTCGTACTCTCATCACTCATGGTCCCCACCCTGTGACGAAGCCAGTCACAGGAGCCGAACGGCCACCGTCATCTCGCTGTTAGGCGGCTCGGCCTAGCCTGGCCCGGTACGTCGCCGGGTGCGGTGGCGAGAGAGGAGCACGCGGATGACGTGGAATCCGCCCCGACGGCTCGCGGGTCCGGCTGCCCGGTTCGGCCTGCGCCATGGCACGGCCCGCACCCGTTTCACCGCCTTGTACGTGACTCTGTTCCTGCTGTCGGGAACAGCACTGCTGGCCATCGCGGCCGTGGTGGCCTCCGGCGGATCGCGCTCAAGCCGAACGGCCCCCGACGGCGGCACCCATCAGCCCCCCACGGTGGCAGGGGCCCAGGGCCGCATCGACGCGTTGGAGCAGCAACTGGCCCAGGTGCACGACACCCAGTCCCGACAGATTCTGCTCGGCTCCGCCATCGCCCTCGGGGTCATGACGGTGATCTCGGTCGGGCTCGGCTGGTTCGTCGCCGGCCGAGTGCTGCGCCCGCTGCGCGTGATGACGACGACGACCCGCCGGATCACCGCCGACAACCTGCACGAACGCCTGGCCATCGGCGGCCCCGGCGACGAGGTGAAGGACCTCGCCGACACCATCGACGATCTCCTCGGCCGCCTGGAGGGCTCCTTCGACGCCCAGCGCCTCTTCGTCGCCAACGCCTCCCACGAGCTGCGCACCCCGCTCACCACGATGCGCGCCTCCTTGGACGTGGCCCTCGCCAAGCCGGGCCCGGTACCCGAGACGACGGCCACGCTGGCGGTCCGGATGCGCGCCGAACTCGACCAGATGGACCGGCTGCTGGAGGGTCTCCTCGTGCTGGCGCGCACCCAGCACGGCAAGTTCACCGACGCGACGCGTCTCCCCCTCGGTCAACTCGCGCTGACAGCCCTGAGCGGACGGGCAGAGGACATTGCGGCCAACGGCCTGACGGTGCGCGCACGACGGATCGACGACTCCGCATGGGTATGGGGCAGCCAGGCGCTGTTGCGCCGCGCGGTCGACAACCTGGTGGACAACGCGATCGCGCACAACGACCCTGGGGGCGAGATCAGCGTCGCGGTACGGGCGGAAGGAGACGACGTGAGCGAAGTGTCCCTCGTCGTCGAGTCCAGCGGACCGGTCCTCGATCAGCGGCGGGTCGCAGCCCTCACGCAGCCCTTCCGCCGCCTCGGCGCCGACCGGACCGGCACCGGCCAGGGCAGCGGCCTCGGCCTCTCCATCGTCGCGGCCATCACCCAGGCCCATCACGGAACCCTTGACCTGCGCGCCCGCCCCGACGGCGGCCTGCGCGTCACCCTCACCCTCCCCGGCACGAACGGCAGATCGACGCCGGAAGCGCCCCGCACAGAGACGAGCGTGGCGCGTTGAGAGTCCTGGTGGTCGAGGACGCCCGCCCCCTCGCCGAAGTCATCGCCGAGGGACTGCGCGACCAGGGCATGGCCGTGGACGTGGCGCACGACGGGCTCGACGCCGCGGCCAAGCTGGACGTCACCGCGTACGACGTCGTCGTGCTCGACCGCGACCTCCCAGGCATCCACGGTGACGTCCTCTGCCGGATGATCACCGAGCGGGACGGCCGCGTGATGGTCCTGATGCTGACCGCCGCCGGCTCACCGAGCGACCGTGTGGGCGGCCTGACCCTGGGTGCCGACGACTACCTCGCCAAGCCCTTCCACTTTCCCGAACTCATCCTGCGCATCCGCGCCCTGGCCCGCCGTCGGCCTGCCGCTCGATCCCGCACGCTGAGCACGGCGGGCATCGAACTCGACCCGATGCGCCGCACCGCCAGCCGCGACGGCAACCAACTCAACCTCTCCGTCAAGGAATTCGCGCTACTGGAAGCGCTCCTTGTAGCGAGCCCCGCCTTCCTCAGCGCGGAGAACCTTCTCGAACAGGTCTGGGACGAGCACGCCGACCCGTTCACCAACACCGTCACGGTGACGATCAGCCGCCTGCGCCGCAAACTCGGCGACCCCCCGGTCATCGTCACCACACCCGGCGTGGGGTATCGGATCATCGACCCGGGGGCCCCACTTGGCTGAGCGGCGGACCGGGGACCGGCGCCCACGAGCGCAGGCCATGCTCAGTGCACCCGCCATGAGTCATCCGTGCCGTCGGCTTCGGAGACCGGCGCGCTGGAGGGGTCGCAGGGGACGTGCCACACAAGGCAGCCGTACCTCACGTGTGATGAACTGTGGCCCGGTTACGAGACGTTGATCTCGTCTCGAACAAGAGGGGGAGGGACCGTGGGCCTCGGTGGGGGGACGTGGCGGCGACTGACCGCCGTGGCGCTCGTCATGGCGGTGGCGGCCGGGTGTACGGGGCAAGGCGAGGGCGCGGGCGGCGGAAACGACGAAGACCTGCTGCGGAACCACGACTGGACGCAGATGCCGGGCACCACCTCGCGCAACGGCATCCCGCGGGTCAGCGCATTGGATCGGCGCATCGTGGAGCAGGACTCCTCCGGCGGCCAGCCCAACCCCCCGCTGAACCTGGCCGGCCCGCATCTCAGGTCTGATGGCGACTTCACCGTCACCGCGCGCATGTCCGGTGTGGGTGACGGTGACGGCGACTCATGGCTGCGGCTGTACGGACGTGTACCGGTCATCTACGACGAGTGGCGGCAGGAGCGGCCCTCACTCCGTGTCGGCGTGACCGCTGACGGACACGTGAAGGTACAGATATGGGACGGCGAGGGCGATGAGCCGGCCACCTCCAAGGTTTTCGACTGCGGCTGCTCCGGGACGGTGACGCTCGCCGTGTCGAGCATCGGTGACACCTTCCGCGTGACAGCCGACGGGCGGCGGCTGGGAAGCGTGCAGGACCCGGGGGTGTTCGCCGAGGGCAGTGTCTGGTTCGGTCTGGAGGCGGACGCGGGCGAAGACGATCGCCGCGAGGGATGGCGTCTGACGCAGTTGACCGCGCGGGCGGAGAGCGGTGACTCGCTCCGCGTGATCAAGGCGCCGCCGCTACGCCAGGAGCAGTCCGACGACTCGCTGCGTGCGCGGGCCGCGGACGTGGGGCGGCCGTTCGACGTCGGCACCGCCCTGGCCGAGAACCCGCTGCTCACCGACTCGCGCTACCGGGCGCTCGCGGGAAGCCAGTTCTCCATGCTCACTCCGGAGAACGCGTTCAAGCCCCAGTTCCTCCACCCACGCCGGGGCGTCTACGACTTCCGTGACGCGGACCTGCTCGTGCGCTTCGCCCGCGCGAACGACATGAAGGTGCACGCGCACACCCTCGTCTGGCACGAGGCTCTGCCCCACTGGATGCGGGAGAACGACGACCCCGAGGAGGTGCGCCGGACCATGCTCCAGCACATCGCCATGGTCGCCGGGCACTTCAAGGGAAAGGTCGCGGAATGGGATGTGGTCAACGAGCCCATGTCCGACGACGAGAAGAGCTACACCGACGGAGATCATGGTCTGCGCTCCGAGCAGAGCCCGTGGTTCGAGGCCATGGGCGAGGAGTACATCGACGAGGCGTTCAGGGCCGCGCACCGGGCCGATCCCCAGGCGCAACTGTTCCTCAACGAGTACGGGGTCGAGGAGGACGGCAAACGGTGGGACGCCCTTTACGATCTGGTCAAGCGGCTCAAGGAACGCGGCGTACCGATCGACGGCGTGGGTTTCCAGAACCATGAGTACGCACCCGGCGACCGCATCGACCCGGAGACCTTCCGCGGCCACGTGCGGGATCTGGCGGAGCTCGGGGTTCGGGCGCGGGTGTCGGAGATGGACGTCCCCATAGGTGAGGACGAGGAGGACGGGCGGCAGACCCAGGCTGACGAGATGGCGGGCAAGCTGCGGGTCTGCCTGGAGGAGCCGAACTGCACATCGTTCTCCACCTGGGGATTCACCGACCGGTACGGTTCCACCGCCGACATCGAGATCTACCCGCCGCGCACGGCCGATTCCCTGCCGTGGGACGCGGCCTTGCGGCCGAAGCCGGCGTACGAGCGCCTGCTCGAGGCCTTTGACGAGGCGTGAGAAATCACGGTGCGATCTCTCGGTTCGGTGGCGATGGTAGCGAGAGGCGAAGAGCGTCTTGTTGGGCCAAAGGCGTTTGATGAGGCGGCGAAGGTGAGTAGGCCACGGTCGCTCAAGCCGGTGGCACGTTGGATGCAACGCAGGTATGGAGAACGCTGTGTGGGACCGGCTGTCCGCGGAAATCCGCCGGGAGGTGGACAGCCTCGTTCCGGCCGGTCGCAACGTGCGGGCCATCGCCCTCATGCGTGAGCTTGGCCGGACATGGAACCCCACGGCGTGGGCCACGACCCTGCGCTGATACGCGGCACCTGACCCGCTGCGGGCCGAGGCTACTGGCATGTGCAAGGCGAACTCCCCTGCCTCTCAGGTGCGACAGCCACATGCAAATACGGCTCCAACTCCTACAGCTCCCATTTCCGCGGCACCTGCCCCCACCACCGAGGCGTCACATACTGGTACCGCTGAACCACCCCACACCAACACTGGCAGAGTCGGCCGTAGACGGCGCCCCCACCGCCCGCCAAAGAGGGCCGGAGGTAGGCCGACTCCCGGGACGATCGAGCACCAGCAAGCGGCGCGGCGCCGCCTCCACCCACTTCTAGTGCCGCAGCAGGCAACGTTTGCCCTGTAGACGACGGCGCGGGGGTGTTGTGATCCAGGGGCTGCTGGTCGCGCTGCGATGTGCGGACGCCGTGGTCAGATACCAGGTCCGTAACCGGGGTCTGGCTGCCGGCGGGGGGTCCACCACTCGGTGAGCCCCCACAACGCGAGCGCGAGCGTGGCCAAGGCTACGAGTGCCGCGACCCAGGGGCGGTGCATCCATCTGGTGGCCAACACCCAGGCGAAGAGCGGAACCAGAGCGCCGCCGAGCACGATGAGCGGCAGATCGATGAAGAGCACGCTCAGATCGCGGGCATGGCCCTCAAATCCTCCGTCGATACTGACCGCGGCGCGCGGTGCCCAGACAAGCGGCGCGGCTGTCGCACCGAGGCCGGCGAGTAGGCATCCGGCGCCGCCCTCAGTCTTCGGGTTCATACTCGTGGTCCGTCCCGCGGTTCTCTCGCCCATGCCCGCGATAGACGCAGCGGCGTGGTGCACGGTTCCGACAGAGCGGCCGCGTGTCGTAACAGCGAACGTTTGGCCCGTTGTGATGTGACGCGCCGTCCGGGTGCTGTACCGGGTGGCAGGGGGCGGCCACTCTGTGCTGATGGCGATATGCGTACAGGTCCGAGAGATCGACGATGCCGAGGGCCAGCGGCTACTGCGGATCATCCGCAGGGGCACTGGATCGGTGGTGACCTGGCGGCGGGCCCAGATGGTACTGCTGTCCGCGCAGGGCATGCCGTTGGCGAAGATCGCCGAGGTGACCTTCACCAGCGCCGACCGGGTTCGCGATGTGATCCACAACTTCAACGCAGACGGCTTCGACTCGCTCTACCCGAAATACAAGGGCGGTCGGCCGAAGACGTTCACCCTGCCCGAGCGCCGCGAGATCAAGAAGATCGCCAAGTCCAAACCAGTCGAGCACGACCTGCCGTTTTCCACCTGGAGTCTGTCCAAGCTGGCGGATTTCCTGGTCGCCGAGGGGGTGGTCGACGACATCAGCCACGAGGGCCTGCGCATCCTGCTCCACGAGGAAGGCGTCTCCTTTCAACGCCTGAAGACCTGGAAGACCTCCCGCGACCCCGACTACGCGGCCAAGAAGGCCCGCGTCGAACACCTCTACGCGATCACCGACGGCGAGGTCATACCCGAGGAGGGCGAGCCCGAAGCCATCTTCTGCATGGACGAGTTCGGGCCGCTCAACCTGATGCCGCACCCTGGACAGTTGGCCGAACGCGGCGGCAGGCACAAGGATCAAGGCCGTGAACCCCGCCGTAGACGCCGGGCCACCTACAACCGCTACGGCGGCGTGCGACACCTGTTCGCCGCCCTGGACCTGGCCAAGGACAAGCTCGACGGCCACATCAAGCCCATCAAGCGGCGCACCCAGTTCCTGGAGTTCTGCCGTTACCTGCGCACGCTCTACCCTCCGACCGTGCGGATCGCGATCGTATGCGACAACTTCTCCCCGCACCTGACCACGAAGAAGTGCCAACGGGTGGGCACCTGGGCGGCGGCAAACAATGTCGAGATCGCCTACACACCGACGAACTCCTCCTGGCTCAACCGCATCGAGGCCCAGTTCACCGCACTGCGCTACTTCACCCTCGACAGCACCGACCACGCCACCCACAAAGAGCAGGGCAGCATGATCCGCCGCTACATCATCTGGCGGAACCACCACGCCGATGACCGACGCCTACGAACCGTCGTCGACAGGGCAAACGTTGCCTGATGCGGCACTAGGAACTGGGCCGACGCTCCCCGGTGACGCCCAACAACATCGGGGGCGAGCCGGGCGCCTGCCACAGCGCAATCGGGTCAACCTGAACAAGGCGATCACGCGCTGGCCGGACAGTCTGCGGATGGCCGGCTCCTTGGTCACCAACCAGGTCCGCGCCTATGACCTGCTGCGAATGTTCGGCCGCGAGCGCTTGGCCCACCCCGCCGGGCCAAGCGCTCGCCGGGTACGGGCGGATCGCCAAGACCCCGCACCTGCTTGCCGGCCGCGGTCGACCCGGTGGACGACCCCTACCGCCGCCAGATGAACTGGCAGCTCACCGTGTAGGGGTCCAGCCATGCGCTCGCCCGGGACGTCTGCCACGGCAAACACGACGCCATCCACCAGGACTACCAGGGTTACCAGGAGGAGCAACTGTCAAGACTTGTGAATGCGTCCAGGTGCTTGGCCCTCGCCAGTTGGCCGCTGGCGAGGGCCACAAGCTCAGGCTTGGTCGCGGGCCAGGACGGCGATAGCCGTCAGTAGCAGGATCGATCCGAGTATGAGGGCCGAGCTGATCTGCTCGCCCAGCAGAACGGCAAGGAGAGCGGCCGTGGCCGGTTCGAGGAGCACGAGGACGGCGGCGGTGGTACTGGGGACCGTGGTCAGCCCGGCGAAGTACCAGCGGTAGGCCAGCAGAGTCGGCACTACGCCCAGGAAGATCAGCCAGCTGGTGGACTCGGTGATGTGCGCACTGCGGGGCCAGACTCCTTGGGTCAGCGCGAATGGCAGGAGGCATAGTGCTCCCGCTGCCCAGGTGGTCGCGCCCGCGCTCGTGGTACCTGCCTTGCGGGCCCACAGGGTGACGGCGCTGTAGCCGACGGCCGAGAGAAGGGCCAGCATGACGCCCATGAGGGGACGGGACCCGGAACCTGGATGCGCGACCAGAAGCAACAGGCCCGTGAGAGCGATCCCGATCGCGGCGGCACCGCGCTTGCTGAGTCGTTCGTCGAGCAGGACGTGTGCTCCCGCGCTGACCAGGATCGGGCTCGCACCGAGTGTGATCAGCGTGCCCAGTGCAAGTCCTGCGTCCTGCACGGCGCCGAAGTAGGCGGTCTGGTAGGCCGCCAGGGCGATGCCGGTGACGAGGCAGGTGCGCCAGTCGGGGACGGGCCTGGCCGAAGCGGCACGTCGCAGGTGCCGTACGGCCAGGAAAGTAGCGGCGATGGCGAAGCGCCAGAACGACACGGCTATGGGGCCGAGTCCAGAGGTGCGGAAGAGTTCCTCCGCTGCCGCGCCGCCGGCTCCCCAGGCGATCGCTGCGGCTGAAACGAGGAGGAGGCCGCGTCGTAGCGGCGTCATGACATGCGTGGTCATGCGGTGCGTCTCCATGATGGATGGCCGTAAGGGGTCCGCGCGGTGTGCGGACGGCACCCATCGCCCCGGCAACTGTGTGGCCGAGGTCGCAGCTGGCCTTTGTGCCGCCCGCTAGCGGCCGGGCGGCGGCAAGATCATGGAACGCATGGGGGAACTGTAGCGCGCGGCTCCAGCGGGCTCGACTGCTTTCACCCTAGGCCTCGTTGCCCGCCCGGTGTCAGGCTGCCGACGGCCCGGGGCTGGATTTCGGCTCGCCTCGCGGCGGGCCCCCTCACTGAGCCGCCCGCGGGCCACAGCCTGCGGCGCTATCGGCGGCGGCCTGATGTGTACGCTCCCTTCGGTGTTACCTTCGCGCCATGTCCAAGACCGAGATCGACGCAGTGACCGCCGAGTTCTTCGGCACCTTTGACAACCGTGGCGGCAAGGCTGCCGATGTGGCCCGGATCCGCCGGTTCGTTCTCCCAAGCGGTGTGATCGTCAAGACCGGCCCTGAGTTCACGGTCTACACCGTGGACGAGTTCATCGAGCCCCGCCAGCGCCTGCTGACGGACGGTCGGCTGGTCGAGTTCTCCGAGTGGGAGGTCTCCGAACGAACCGAGATCGCGGGCGATGTTGCGGCACGGTTCAGCGAGTACCGCAAATCCGGGATCTTGGACGGTGAGCTGTTCGAAGGTGGCGGGACCAAGACCATCCAGTTCGTCCGCACCTCGGACGGCTGGCAGATCGCAGCAGTAGCCTGGTACGACCAGCCCTGAAGCCTGTCGAGCACGGGCTGGACAGGCATACCGCCCTCCCTTCTTGTCGGATCGGTGGGGAAGTACCAAGCCCAGAAGCTAGGGAAGCACTACTAGGTGGCCGCGTTCGAAGCGAGCTACGACGCGGACGAGGGTGACAAGGTGGGGTGCCTTCACAGCCCGCCACCGGGCCTGGGCGGACTCGACCAGCTCGTTGACTACCGCCGGCACGGGCGTTCCTTCCCGACCGACGGAGCAACGTCGGCCTTGCTGACCTATCGATCAATCGGTCTGCCGTCGTGAGGACCTGACGGACCTGATCGCCCCCGAACCCCGCTGGCCACCACACCTACCTCTCGCTCGGCTTCACCGGTCAAGATGGGGGACGCCCCGCACTGCTCGTCAGGATGGCCAACTTGAGCGTCCGATCGACACCCGATTCGGGGGCGGGAGGAATAGGGCGGCGAAATGGAATTCGGGCCGACGCAGGCCCGGTCACGCCGCGGAGGTCCTACCGGGCGACCGCGCCGGTCTCCTTGCTCGACGCCGAACCGTCCAGGTGTCCGGTACGGTGCGCGACCACCTTCACACTGATCTTCTTGCCTTTCTGCGCCGCTTTCAGCACCAGCGAGGACCGGGTCGCCCCACTGATCGCCCTGCCGCTCGCGTACCACTGGTACGCGTAGGACGTGGCAGCCGGGCTCCAGGTCCCGCCCGTGGCCTTCAGCGTCCTGCCGACCTTCGCCGTGCCGCTGATCACCGGTGCCCTGGTCTCCCTGGGCGCGTCACCCTTGACGACGGTCACCGCCGCCGACGTCGCCGAGGCGGACGTCCAGCCGCTGCGGGCCGCCGTCACGGTCACCGTGAGCTTCTTGCCGAGCAGCGCCGCGGGCACGGTGTAGGAAGAGGCCGTAGCTCCCGCGATCGCCCGGCCGTCGGCGTTCCACCGGTAGGTGTAGGAGGACGGCGCCGTCGACCAGCTGCCCGAAGCTGCTGTGACCTTGGCGGCTACCTTGGCCGTGCCCGTCACCTTGGGGGCCGCGGTGTTCGCCAGGGCCGGCGCGGTCACCGTGAACGACCCGCACGGGTACCGGATGCCCCGCTGGATCACGCTGACGCTCCACGTCGTGCCCGAGGCCACGCCCGACAGGCCCACGGTCGTGGTCAGCGTCCGGTTGTCCGCGGACACCGATGCAGTCGTGGCGACCAGCCTCGTGGCGCCGCCGTCCAGCACCACCAGGGCGTCGGCGCCGAGCGCGGTACCGGTAACCTTCAAAGTGACCTTGCTGCCGGCGGTACCCGTCTGGGGCGTCACCGCCGTCGCGTCAGGGCGGTCCGTGCCGCACAGCGACGCCATGCAGGTCAACTTGGCGCTGTAGGAGGTGGCGGACGCTTTCTCGGGAAGGCCGAGCAGGAACACCGTCGGGCTGGCCGCGGCGTCCGTGCCTGCGGCGCACTCGTAGGGGGTGGTCCACAGCTGGCAGCCGTTGACCCACTTGGCGCTGTAGAGGGCGGGCACTGCCGTCGTCGTCGCCCCGGAGGTGTCCTTGACGTCGGCGGTGAAGCGGTCGAACCGGGCGGTCGGCAGCACTGCGCACACTGCGCTGTGCGCCTCGTCGAGCGTGCCGGTGACCGGGCCGTAGCCGTAGGCGACCGACGGGACCCGGGTGCACTCGGGTGCCGGACCCTCCGCGGTCGCGATCCGCAGGGCGTCCAGCCGGTACTCGGGCGCCGCCTTCAGCGTGACCGGGGTCTGCACGAGCACCTGGTGAGTGGTGTAGCCGGTGACCGCGCAGGAGACGTTGCGGAAGGCGCACTCCAGCACCCCGTCGCCGCCGACGACCGCCGAGTTGGCGGTACCCAGGGCGTCACGCACGTTGACGTGCACGACGTCGGTGGCCGCGCCGGTGGTGACCTGCTGGCAGGTGAGGGTGCCGGGTGCGCCGGCCGTGCCCGGCACGGACGGCCCGCCGACCTTGGCCGCCGCGGTCTTCGCACAACCCGCCGAAGATGCGGTGGCGCTGATGTCGCGCCGGGCCAGCGTGTACGTGGCCGCCTGGTCCCGGCCGGTGACCAGCACGGTATGGGCCTTGCCGGGCGTCAGCGGGCAGACCGTCCAGCCGTTGGTGCTGGCCAGGTGCTCGCAGACCTTCTTGCCTGCGGCGTCCACCACGGAGAAGCCGGCGCTCGCGGTTCCGGACGTGGCGACCAGCTGGAAGACCTCGGCAGGGGTGTGGGCGTTCGCCGAGATGCCCAGGCAATGGGAGAAGACTCCGTCGCCCGTCCGGAACGTGGCCTTCGCGCCGTCGGCGGTGAAGCCGCCGACGGGCAGCACGGCGCAGCCTTCGGAGGTGTCGGTGCGATGGAAGGCCAATGTGTACAGGCCGGTGGCCTCGCCGTCGGCATCCTCGGTGTGCACCAGCGCTCGGTAGGGGGCCGCTCCGGTCAGCGCGCAGTCGCCACCGGCGAGCTTGCCCGCGTCGCACTGCGGGGTACCGTACCGGTCGACGACCTCCACCTCGGCGTCCACGCCGGGCGAGGAGAGCGGCGTGAGGGCGGCGATCCGCGCACTCTGCGGATAGGGCAGCGTCAGGCAGTCGTACTGCCCCGCCTTGGTCAGCTCTCCCCGGTGATAACCGGTCCCGACGGCAACGCACCCGGCGTCCGACGCGCGGTCGAGGACGATCAGCCCGTCTCGCTGGTCATGGAAGGGGTAGGACCCGTCGAGGACGGCGGTGTAGGTTCCCGCGGCCGGGAGGGCGCAGAGGCCGGCCGCGGCCTGGCACACCGTCAGCCCGGCGGCGTCGTAGACCCGGACTGGGCCGGTGTCCTGGTTCTCGCTCACGTAGTGCACGTCGTACGGGCCGGCCCGATCGGCGGTGAAGGTGAAGCAGGGGTTGGTGGTCGCGTCCTGCGCGGCAAGCGGCCCGAACGGACGGACCGGGGCGGTGGTGCACCCCTGCGGATCATCGAGCCGGCGGGCCTTCACCGCGTAGTCGGCGGGAAAGCCCCGTTCCGTGTAGGAGACGCGGGAGACGACCCGGTAGGGGCCGTCACCCGGCAGCGCGCACGTGTTCTCGTCGTTCTCGGGGAAGTGGGGGCAGATCCGGGCGCCGGTCTCGTCCGTGATCCAGGCGATGGACTCGCCGTAGACCTTCGAACCCTGGGTGAGCCGGATCCGCTCGCCGGGCGCGGCCTCGAAAGGCTGACAGTCGACCTCCACAGGACTGACCGTCGTACGGGCGGGGTCCGGCTGGTCCCAACGGGTGCCGGCCGGGTCGGCGCAGCCGCGGGTGGAGGCGAGCGACACGAAGGTGACGGCGGTGTCCTGGGGTTGCCAGTCACGGTTGAAGACCGACAGCGTGTACGTGCCCGCCGCGGGGACCGTGCACATCCGCCACGTGGTCCAGTTGTCTCCGTCGCAGTCCACGGGGGTGCCGTCGGCGGCCTGGAGGGTGGTGTACCCCTGGTAGCTGCTGTCGTTCAGCGACACCTGGTAGAGGCCGGGTGTCTCGGCGGTGATGGTGTAGCAGGTGCTCGCGTCGCCCGCGACGGTCGCCTCTCCTATGGCATCCCCCGGATCCCCGAACGGTGCGACGGCGAGCGTCGCGCACGCCGGGGCGACAGGATCGTCAGCCTTCGCGGTGCCCGCCGCGGTGAGGCTGAGCAACGAGGCGAGCAGCGGGACGGCGGCGAGCAGCGCCACGGCCCGCCGCCATCTCGCAGGCGGACAGGAATCCGCTTCGGTCATCTGAATCCCCCCTGGAACAGCGGTCGTTGAGGCGATGATCGCACACGAGTACGACACGGCACTCGCGCGTTTTCCGGGGGGAGAAGGAGCCGGGGGCGGGGTGGGTGCGCTGCGGTTTCAGCGGTGGCCCGCCACCCGGTCGGTGATGCGGGCCGGGCAGGAGGATGCCGTCGCATGCTGGTCGCCTGCGGTTGGCCGGAGTCGAGCCGCATCAGGTCCCGCCGGGTTCACCCCGACTTGCCGGACGAATCGGTGGCAGGCAGGTGTTGGATGCGGTCCGCGTGGTCTCGCGGGGTGCGTTCTCATCTGAGCTGCGAGAACCCTCCCCGCGGCCCCACGAGGCGGTGGTCGAGTCGATGGAGCGGGCTCTGCGTGACCGCTCGGCGCAGGGGGAGGCGGCGGAATTCCTTGCCGCGTCGTCGCAGGTAGGTGCGGATCTTTCTTGAGAGCAGTAGCCCTTGTCGGCGACCACATGGTCGGGCGGGGGTGCGTGGACGCCCGGGCCCGACCCTGGGCACGCTGACCGAGTCCATCACCTGCTCGAGGCGAGTGCAGTCGTTGACGTTGCCGCCCGATAAGACGAAGCCGAGAGGGCGGCCGCGCCCGTCGCAGGCCAGGTGGACTTTCGTACTCAGTCCCCCACGGGATCGGCCAAATGCGTGATCACCCGCTTCCACACGATGCCGTTCAGTACCAGCCGGTCGTTCGAACGAGGCCGGCCCGCCGTCCCCGAACCCGGCAACAACCGCGACAACACAGCCCACTCGGCATCCGAAGGCTCATGGCGACGCACCATGACCAGCAGGATCTCTCATCACCTGATCACCTAGACGATCTCTGGGCGGCAAGGCCGGACACCGTTGCAGCTCCCGGGCGGAGCGCTGCCATGAGGTTCTGGACCAGTTGGGTTTCCGCCCGTTTGACCGACTCGGTGGTCCGTGCCGCGTAGAGATCGTGAACGTCGATGCCCGGGACCCGTTGCACGGGGTCGCCGGCGTCGTGAGCCGCACACGAGTCCAGGGACACGCGGCCTGCACGGCCCGACTGCCAGGTGCGCAGGTCGCTCTCCGCCATGGGCAGGCCCAGCGTCGTCACGACGACGAAGGCGTCCCCGGGGATCAGGCGCAGGTCCTTGAGCGTGACGACATGCTGGTAGGCCGGTGAGTGGAAGGACAGGCAGTCCGCGGAGCCGAGCACCTCGGCCAGCGGGGCCCAGCGCGCATCGCCCTCCTCCGTGCAGCGGGGAGTCGGCGTGTGGAAGAGGACCCGCATGCCCAGCGCAGTGGCGACCGCGGCGACGCGCCGGGCTACGGGGCCGTAGCCGATGAGCCCCAGGCGCCGCCCCGCCAACTCCCCCGGTGTCTGCCCGCTGTGCCGCGTATGGGCGAGGAGCTGCTCGATCACGAACTCGACCGTGCCGATGTCGCCGTAGCCGTAGATGGGCGACACGGTGATGCCCTCGCGCCGTGCGTGGTCCAGGTCAACCCGATCGGTGGACGTGGCGCGCAGACCCACGTACCGCAGGGCGGGCAGTTGGCTCAGGCGCTCAGCGTCGAGATGGTCCTTCCAGCCCGCCAGCAGGGCGTCCGTCCGCGCGAAGGATTGTCCCGTGTCTGAGTCCGGTGACGGCCAGTGGGTCAGGTGCAGCGGCGGCCTCTGGCTCAGCGGGCGCAGGGCGTCGAGGAGGCATGGGGACGGCCATACGCCGGGCAGGAGGGAGACCTGCCGGAACACGGGAGTGGGCACCGTTCTTCCTTCCTTTCGGGGGTGGCGGCGTTCGGGGCGGTCAGGGAGGTCAGGACCCGCCAGTGACGGGCGGCACCACCGCGTCGATGAGGTGCGGGCCCGGTTCCGCGACAGCCGCGCGCAGCTGACGGGTGAACTCCTCGGCCGTGCGAGCCCGCGTCGCCGGGACTCCCATGCCGTTCGCCATCGCCACGAAGTCGAGCCCCGGAATGTCGATGAACGACCGGCTGCGCCGCACCTCCTCGCCCACGAACGCTCCAACCCGCCGCAGCTCGGAGTCGAGGATCGCGTACGAGGCGTTGTTGAAGACGACCGTGGTCACATCGAGGCGCTCGCGCGACTGGGTCCACAGCGACTGGAGGGTGTACATCGCGCTGCCGTCCGCCTCCAGACTGAGGACGGGACGGTCCGGGCAGGCGATGGCCGCGCCCGTGGCGACCGGCATGCCCATGCCGATGGAACCGCCGGTGATGTTGAGCCAGTCGTGCACGGGCGCGCCGGCGGTGGCACTCGGCAGCCATTGGTCGGACGTCATGGCCTCGTCGACCACGACGGCCCCCTCCGGCATCAGCGCACCGATGACGGCCGCGGCCTTCTGGGCCGTCAGCTCGCCGCTCGGCAGCCCCGGCCGATCCGCCTCGGTGACGAGCGGCGCGGTGCCGGGTGCCACCAGATCGGCCAGGTATTCGAGGGCTCCAGGCGCGGCGCCGAGGTCGTGCACGTCGCACCCGGCCGGGATCAGGGTGCTCGGCTTGCCCGGATAGGCGAAGAACGAGACGGGCTCGCGCGTGCCGGCGAGGACGAGATGCCGTGCTCCGGCGAGGCGTCGTACCGCCAGGTCCCTGGGGTAGGGCAACCGGTCGAAGCGCGGGAGTCCCGCCCCTCGCTCGTGCCGTGCCGGGGACTTCTCAGCCAGGACCTCGGCCCCGGTCGCGGCGGCGATGCGGCTCGCCGCCGCCAGGCCCGCGCGCCGCATGTTGCCGCTTCCGACGAGCAGGAGGCACCCCTCGTTCTCGCGCAGGGTCTTGGCGATCCGCTCTACCTCGACCTCGTCGAACGACGGGGCCTGCGCGACAGGCACGGGCACGGAGATTCCGCCGTCGGACCAGCAGACGTCCGACGGCAGGACGAGCGTGGCGACGCCCCCCGGGAGGTGGCCGACCGGAGTCCGGGCAGCCCGGATGGCGTCGGCGGCGTCCTGCCCCACGTCGGCGGAACGCTCCGTCCTGCGCACCCACGCCGACACCGTCGCGGCCATGCTCTCGATGTCGGAGTCCAAGGGCGCGTCGAACGGTTTGTGGTACGTCGCATGGTCGCCCACCAGGTTGATCAGCGGCGTACCCGCGCGGCGGGCGTTGTGCAGGTTCGCAAGACCGTTGCCGAGGCCGGGCCCCAGGTGCAGCAGTGTCGAAGCGGGCTTGCCCGCCATCCGGCCGTACCCGTCGGCGGCGCCCGTGGCCACCCCCTCGAACAGACAGAGGACACCGCGGATCTCCGGAGTCGAGACCATGGCTGCGACGAGGTGCATCTCGGAGGTGCCCGGATTCGTGAAACAGACGTCGATGCCACCGTGCACAAGGGTGTTGAGCACTGCTCGGGCGCCGTTCATGGTGTGCCAGCCTTTCGGGGTCAGCCTGCGATCTGGACGCGCTTGAGGTGCCGCTGCGGGTCCTCGAAGGCGTTGCGGGAGTGCAGCATCCGCCAGTTGTCCCAGACCACGAGGTCCCTCTTCTGGTAGCGGATGGCGATGTGGTGGTCCTCGTAAAGGGCTCCGCCGCGGTCGATCAGACGCCGTGCCAGCTCGTCGCCCTCGGGTATCTCCAGGTAGCTGGTCGAGTAGCGGAAGATCAGCTCGCCGTCGCGCTCTTCCAGGACCGGGTGCTCCGCCGTGGGCACCACGCCGCGGCGGGCGAGACCCTCCGTGGACTTCCACTGGTAGACGGTGTCGAGGAAGTGCTGCCGCTCGCTCGCGTCGAACTCCGCGAGAACCCGGTTGCCGTCGAGCATCGTGGTCTCGCCGCCGCGCCCCTCGGCCGGCTTGACGCACCACAGCGCGAGATACCGCGGTGGCGTGCCGCGGAACTCGTATCCCTCCGTATGGGGCTGCAACCCCCCGCGATTCTGACCGTGGTTGACGTCGTCCATGCCGCGCTCGGGTTTCACGTCCCCGACGAGGGTGCCGGTGGGCGTGGGCTGGAACTCCCCCAGCTCCTTGAGGAAGGCGACGTGGTCGAAGGATTCGGGGACGTCCACGACGTGTACGTATCCGTTGTTGCCGAGCAGTTGGCGGAACGCGTACCTCAGTACGTCGCCGGCCAGCTCGTCGCCGTTCATGTCGACGCATGAGACAACACTGTCGGGCCACTTAGCCACGGTCACTCCATTCGGTTGGCGCTTGCTGTTCATTGGCTTTTCTCGCATGGGGAATTCAAGGGGGACGTTCAGTAACTGACGAGCACTTTCAGAGCCGTTCGCTCGTCCATGGCCTTGTAGCCGCCCGGCACGCCGTCGAGTCCGACCGTCAGGTCGAACACCGGCGACGGGTCGATCACCCCGTCCAGCACGTCGGGCAGCAGCTGCGGAATGTAGGTCCGCACGGGTGCGACGCCGCCGCGCAGCGCGACGTTCCGCTCGAAGACGTCGTTGAGGTCCAGGCCCGTGTTGCTGCCGTGCGGCACGCCGACGCAGCCGATCGAGCCGCCGTCCCTGGTGATCTGCACCGCCGTCCACAGGGACTGCGCAGTCCCCACGGCCTCGATGACCGCGGGCACACCCCGGCCGCGAGTCAGTTCGCGCACGGCCTCGACCGCCTCCTCCCCACGCTCGGGGACGACGTCGGTCGCGCCGAAGGACCGCGCGATGTCCGTACGGGCGGAATGCCTGCCGAGCGTGATGATCCGTTCGGCGCCCAGACGCTTCGCGGCCAGCACAGCGCAGAGTCCGACAGCGCCGTCACCGACGACGGCCACCGTCGCGCCGGGCCCCGCGCCCGCACCGACCGCGCCGTGGTGGCCGGTCCCCAGCACGTCGGACAGCGTCAGGAGCGCGGTGAGCAGCCGCCGGTCGGACGCCGCCTCGTTCGGGAGGCGTACGAGGGTGCCGTCGGCATACGGCACACGCACCGCCTCGCCCTGGCCGCCGTCCGACCCCTGCGTGCCCCAGAAGCCTCCCCGTTCGCACGACGTGGTGAGCCCTTCGGCGCAGTAGCCGCACTCGCCGTCCGACCAGACGAACGGCACGACGACCAGGTCGCCGGCGGCGCAGCCCACGACGTCGGCGCCGACGTCCTCGACGACGCCGACGAACTCGTGGCCGATGCGCTGGCCCGGCTCGAAGTCGGCCACGCCCCGGTACGCCCACAGGTCGGTGCCGCAGACGCAGGAGAGCACGACCCGGACCACGGCGTCGGTGGGCCGGCGGATCACCGGGTCGGGCACCTCCTGCACTCGTACGTCGTGGGAGGCGTGGATGACGGTGGCGCGCATGCGTGGCAGCCTTCCTGTTGAGCGAACTGACCTTGGGCGTGCGAAACTTGGGCCTACTGGACCTGGGCGAACGGATCGAGCACCTCGTCCGCGGCGGCGAGCAGTTCGCCCATCGTCGTCGAGGGTTGCCGCTCGGACGGTTTGGTGCGGATCTCGATCGACTCGGCGACCTGTCGGGCCCTGCGCGCGGCGGCCGCGCTGTTCTCCGCGCGCACCACGACCACCCCGGACCGGTCCTCCGACCAGTGCAGCGGGCGGACGTCCTGGCCCGGCTCGGCCTTGACCTCGACGCGCACCACACCATCGGCCGCGCGTGCCTCGTCGACGCCCTCGACCGACTCCACGCGCCCGGCGGGCGGCGTGAGGAAGCGCACCGCGGCGGCGCCGTCGGCGGCCGGCTGCGGAACGGTGACCGGGGCGGGGAGAGCCAGTCGGTACGTGAGCCGTTCCAGGTCGACGCCGTACACCATGGCCACGAGTTCGTTGATGTGCCCTCCCGCGCAGCGGTTGTGGGACTCCACCACGCGCGGCCCGTCGGCGGTGAGGATGACCTCCGTGTGCGCGGGGCCCTCAACGAGGCCGACGGCGTCCAGCATCCGGCAGACGAGCGCGGCGACCGCGCAGGCCTCGTCCCGGCTCACCTCCGCCGGAACGACATGGCCCAGCGCGACCACGCCGTCGCCGTTGTCCTTGCCGGTGATCGCGAGGACGAAGTGCCGACCCGCCACGGAGAAGCTCTCCACGCTGATTTCGGGGCCGATCAGGAGTTCCTCGATCATGAAGTCGCCTACGCCGAACGAGGCCAGCCAGTCCCAGGCCTCGGCCGCCTCGCCCGGCGAGCGGACCTTGCGCACCGCGAGGCTGCCCGACCCCATCGTCGGCTTCACCACCGCCCCGCCGTGATGGGCGACGAAGTCCCGCAGCGATGCGTGGGTGGTCCCGCGCGCCGCGGCGACCCGGCCCAGGTCCCGGGTGTTCAGGAGGCCGCGCAGGGCGAGTTTGTCGTGGAGCACGCGGGTCACGTCGACGCCGTTGCCCGCGAGGCCCAGGGCCGTGGTGAGGTGCCCCGCGACCAGGGGACCCGCCTCGGTCTGGCTCAGGACCCGGGTGAACGGAACGTGTCGGTGCAGCGCCCCGGCCAGCGCCGTGACCAGGCCGATGTCCTGGTAGTCGATCAGGTGGGTCTGCGCGCAGTGCTCCATGGCGGAGGGTTCGAAGAGGGCGGGCTTGTCGACGTTCACCACGGCTAGGCCGCATTCCGCCGCCTTCCGCGCGCTCTCCGCGGTCCCGCCCAGGAGCAGGATCCGCGGTGTGTCCGGACTCGGTGCCGAAGCGCTCATCGCCGGCTCCCCTCGTCGACGGCCGTCGGGAAGAACCCGGAATCGGCGAAGTACCGCACGTAGCCCGCGAAGGCCTTCGCATCGATGTCCAGGCAGGTGATGCCCGTGTCCCGCAGCAGCCGGCGGGTGTCGGTCGCATCGAAGCGGACGCTGCCCTCTCGGTCGGGGTCGCGACCGTCGCCCATGACGCCCAGCAGCGGGAAGGCGGCGTTGTCGGGCAGGGCCTCGATGGCGCGCAGCCACTCCCGTACGGGCACGCCCGTGATGGAGAGGCCCAGCTCGCGTCGCACGCACGCAACGGCACGGCCGAACGGCATGAGCCGCACACCGGCGAGGTGGAAGTTCCTGCCCGCGGCCTCGGGGTTGCTCGCCAGGGCGACGACGGCGCGGCTGACGTAGTCCACCGGGACCAGGTCGAAGGCGACGTCGTCGAGGCGTGGGGCGAGGCCCGCCTGCGCGCAGCCCTTGAGGAGCAGCCACAGGAAATCCGCGCTCTGGCAGGCGCCGGTGGTGGAGTCCCCCGCGATGCGGGTCGGCCGGTATACGGTCACCGGAAGGCCGCGCTCCCTCGCGGTCTCGACCAGCCGCTCGGCCACCCACTTGCTCTGGGTGTAGCCGTGCACGAGCGCCTCGACCGGGGTGAGGGGTTCGTCGGGCCTGAGCCGGCGGGCGGTGAGCGCCGGTCCCGCGAACACCCCGACCGTCGAGATGTGATGGACCGGGACCGTGCGGTGGGCCGCGGCGAGCCGCAGCACCTCGACGGTGCCGCAGACGTTCGCGAGCCGCGACTGAGCGTACGCCTGGGCGAGGTTGACGCTGGCTCCCGCGTGGTGGATGACGTCCACGGTGCGCGCGAGCCGGTCGAAGACCTCCTCGCGCAGGCCGAGCCGGGGCAGCCCGAGATCGCCGGCGTGGACGACGATCCGCCCCTGTGCCTCCTCGTTCGCGATGCCGTACGCCTCCTGGGCCGCGCGCAGCCGCTGTGCCGCGTTCGCCTGGTCGGTACCGCGCACGAGACAGTGGATCCTGGCGGACGTGCGGATGAGGAGTTCACGCAGCAGGAAGGCGCCGAGGAAGCCGGTGGCGCCGGTGAGCAGCACCTCCTCGGGGTCGGTGACGACGGTGAGTACCTGCGGCGCGGGCACGATGTCCGGCGGCAGGACCAGGTCGGCCGTCGGGTCCGGGGCTTCCGGCTGCCGCCCGAGCCGGTCCACGAGCCGAGCCAGAGCCGCGGGCGTGGGCGCGGTGAACACGCAGTTCATCGGGAACGCGACGCCGAACTCCTCACGCAGGGCGAGGGCCAGCCGCACGGCGCGCAGGGAGTCGCCTCCCCGCGCGAAGAAGTCGTCGTCGACACCGAGGGCGCCGACGGCGCCGATTCCGAGGACCTCGGCGCACAGTTCGCTGACCCGCTTCTCGGTGGGCGTGCGCGCGGGCTCGCCCGGCGGGGGCGTCGCCTGCCTTCCGGCGCAATCGAGTGCGAGTGCTGTCCTGTCCACTTTGCCGCTGGGCGTCAAGGGGAAGGAGGTCAGCGGCACACACGTGGCCGGCACCATGAAGGAGGGCAAGCGGTCGCGGAGGGCGGACCGCAGGGCCTCGGGCGTGATGCCGTCCGCGGCGGCGGGGAGGTAGCCCGCGACGAGGCGCTTGCCGTCCCCCGGCGCCCCGTCGGTCGTGACCACCACGGCGTCGGCCACTCCGGGAACGGCCTTGACGGCGGACTCGACCTCGCCCGTCTCCACCCGATGGCCACGGATCTTCACCTGGTCGTCGGTGCGGCCGAGGAGCTCGATGCGGCCGTCGGGCAGCAGCCTTGCCAGGTCGCCGGTGCGGTACACACGCCCGGGCGCCGGAACGTGGGGGTCGCGCAGGAACCGCTCGGCGGTGAGTTCGGGAAGACCGAGGTAGCCCTGTGCGGGAGCCCGGCCGCCGATGTGGAGTTCACCGGTGGCGCCGACCGGGCACGGCCGCAGGGCGCCGTCCAGCACGTAGACGCGGGCGCCCGGGACGGGACGGCCGATGGAGGGGCGCTCGGGCCAGGACGCGGGGGGTCCTGCGAGGCGCTCCGAGGTGACCACATGCGTCTCCGTCGGGCCGTACTGGTTCTCCAGCGACGCGTGGGTGAGGTCGGTGAAGAACCTTCGGATCGCGGGCGTGACGAAGAGCTGCTCCCCGGCGGTCACCACTTCCCTGAGCGAGGGGCACCGGCGCTCTGCGGCGCACGCGTAGCGGGCGAGCTGCTGTAGGGCGACGTACGGCAGGAAGAGCCGCTCGACGCGGTGCTCGCTCAGCACGTCGCACAACCGTTCGGGGTCGGTGCGCACGGCGTCGTCGATCAGGACGACGGCGCCTCCGGAGGCCCAGGTGGCGAAGAGCTCCTGGAAGGCGACGTCGAAGCTGAGGGGGGCGAACTGAAGGGTGCGGGCGCCCGGACGGGAGTGGGAGCGGCGATGCTGCCAGTCGACGAGGCCCGCCAGCGAGCGGTGCGGCATGGCCACGCCCTTGGGGCGGCCGGTGGATCCAGAGGTATAGAGCACGTACGCGATGTCGTCGTCACCGACGGCAGGCAGCCTGGACGGGGCCTTCGCCGCTCCGCCCGCGGCGGCCCGGTGCGGCGGAACGTCGTCCAGGAAGATCACGGGGAGGTCGCCGGGAAGCGTCAGCCCGGCGGCCACCGAGCGCCGCGTCACCAGGACCGTGGCGCCGCTGTCCCGGAGCATGTGGCCGATGCGCTCGGCTGGGTATCCGGCGTCCAGCGGCACGCAGGCGCCGGCCGCCTTGAGCACCGCGAGGACCGCGACCGGCAGGTCGAAGGTGCGCTCCACGCAGACGGCCACCCGACGGCCCGCGTGTCCCCGTTCGACGAGCAGCGCCGCGACGGCGTCGGCCGACGCGTCGAGGTCCTGGTAGGACAGGGTGTCCTCGCCGCGCACCACGGCGGGGGCGTCAGGGGTCCGCCGCGCTCGGTCGGCGAAGACCGTGTGCGCCAGGGGTATGAGGGCATCCTGACCCTGCTGGTCAGGGCCCGAGGTCCAGCAGTCGCGGATGAGCCGCTCCTCGGCGTCGGACAGGATCCGCAGGTCCGCAAGGGCGGTCTCAGGGCGGGCCACCGCGTCCGCGACCACCATCCGATAACGCTCCGCCAGGAGTTCTGCGGTGCGCTGGTCGAACAGGTCGGTCGAGTACTCCAGGAAGCCGCGCAGCCCGTCGCCCTCGGGCACCACGCTCAGGAAGACGTCGTACTTCGCCGTGCCGTTGTGGAGTGACAGCCGCTCGGTGCTCGCGCCGGGCAGGTTCAGCCCCGCGGCCTCCTGGGAGTCGGCGGTGAAGACGATCTGGAAGAGCGGGAACCTGCTGAGGGTGCGCTCCACGCCCAGCTCGCCGACGAGCCGGCTGAAGGAGACCTCCCTGTGCTCGACCGTGTCCAGTACGGCCTCCTGGGTCGCGGCCACCAAAGACGCGAACGACTGCGCGGGAACAACCTTCTGACGTACCGGCAGCACTTCGGCAAGGCAAGCGATCATCGAGTCGACCGCGGGCTCGTCCCGCAGCGAGACCGGCGTCCCGACGACCAGGTCGCGCTGCCCGCTCAACCGATGTGTGAGCGCGGTCAGGGCGGCGAGCAGCACCACGTACGGCGAACTGTGGCGCTGCTCCGCGAGCGCGCCGACGCCACGGGCTACCGACGCATCGAGGGTGAACTCGACCTGTCCGCCGCGGTGGCTCATCACCGCCGCCCGCGGACGATCGGTGGGGAAGGCCGTCTCGTCGGGGGCGTCGCGCATCGCGGTCCGCCAGTACGCCAGGTGTGCGGCGTCCGTCAGGCGCGCCGACCGACGGCGGCGCTGTGCGTATCCGCCGATCTGCTGCGGCAGTTCGGGCAGCCCATGCCCGGTGCCTGCGAGGGCGGCCCGGTAGCAGGCGCTGAACTCGGCATCGAGCAGATGAAGGCTGGTGCCGTCGATCGCGGCGTGGTGCAGGGCGACGAGGAGCACCGCGTCGCCGTCCACATTGCGGGCCGGTTCGAAGAGGTACGCCCTGAGCAGCGGCGGGGCGTCGAGTGGGAGCGGCGCGGTCAGCGCCTCGCGCAGGGCCTCGGCCAGCCGGTCGGCGGGCACCGACCGCCTGGTGACCGTGACCGGCGCCGCGGGCAGGACGGTCTGCACGGGCCGCTCCCCGGCCAGGTGGAGGCGGGTGCGCAGCGCCTCGTGGCGCCGGACGATCTCGGAGAGGGCGGCCTCGACGGCGGGCACGTCGAGGCGGCCGTCGATGCGGTGGGCCCATGACTCCACGTACCGCGAGTGGCCGTCCTGGAACTGGTCGTTGAGCCAGATCGACTCCTGCTCGAACGACATCGGGTGGCTGGCGTGCGGCGTCTCCGCCGCACGCTGCTCGAGTTGCTGGCTGGTCACTGTGGTCCGATCTGTTCAGGCCTGCCGGCAGAGGCGAGCTCGACCTGCTGGAGGTAGTCGTCGAAGCGCGGGTGGGCGAAGACCGTCCTGAGCTTGACGGTGACGCCGGTCTCCCTGAGCAGGGCGCTGGAGAGCCGGGCCGCCGTGAGGGATCCGCCGCCGAGCGCGAAGAAGTCGGAGTCGGCGCCGACTTCGCGCACTCCGAGCGCGTCCTGCCACAGCCGCCGCAGGACGCTCCGCACGTCAGGGGAGCCCTCGGGTCCGGTGCCGCCGTCCAGGCGGGCCGTGGCCGCCGCGCGCAGGGCCCGCACGTCGACCTTGCCGCCCTCGGTGAGGGGGAAAGCGTCCCAGCCGAGGATCGCGGCGGGGACCATGGCCGGGGGGAGCAGGGCGCGCAGCCGGCCGGTCACCGTCTCCTGGTACGCCCGGTCGACGGGGCTCGGGGTGCACACACAGCCCACGAGGGTCTCGCCGATCTGGAACACCTTGGCGTCTGTCACCGCGGGCTGCGCGGCCAGTACCGCGGCGATCTCGCCGGGTTCGACGCGTACGCCGTTGACCTTGAGCTGGTCGTCGTCGCGTCCCAGAAAGTGGAGCAGACCGCGTTCCACACGCACCCGGTCCCCGGTCCGGTACCAGGTGCCGTGCCCGGCTCCGCCGAGCGTCCCCCGGACGAAGCGGTCCTCGGGGAGCGGATCCGTGCCGAGGTAGCCGAGAGCGACGCCGGGCCCGCCGATGAGCAACTGCCCCTCAGACCCCGCGAGTACAGGGGCGCCCCGCTCGTCGACGACCGCCGTGCGCACTCCGGACAACGGCACGCCGATGGGGACCCGCTCCCCCGCCGTCAGGTCCGAGGTCACCTCGCAGGCCACCGAGGTGATCGTGGCCTCGGAGACCCCGTAGGCGTGCACGAGGCGGGGGCGCCCCGCGGAGCACCAGCCACGGGCCGCCTCCACCGGCAGTTCCTCGCTGCCCGTGACGACCAGGCGCAGCGTGGGCAGAGCCGTGTCGCTCTGGTCCAGGTGGGCGGCCCAGCCGCTGAAGTACGAGGCGGGCAGGTTGCACACCGTGATGCCGCGTCCGTGGAGGATCCGGCCGAGCCGGTCATAGCTCACGTCGCCGAGGCCCGTGGGGAGGATGTCGACCAGGGCGCCGGCGGCGAGGGCCGGCCAGATCTCCTCGGCGGCGACGTCGAACGTGAGCGAGGACGCCTGCAGGACCCGGTCCTCCGGGACCAGTTCGAAGAGCGCGTGGACGGCTCTGCGGTGAGCTGCCAGGGAGCGTCTGGCGATGACGACTCCCTTGGGCACGCCGGTCGTTCCGGAGGTGTACACGAGGTAGGCGGGGAGGTTCCCGCGCTCGGCAGGGGTGGTGTGCCCCTCGTGGCTCCGCTCCGGAGCAGGTTCGTGGCCGCCCGCCTCGCCGTGCGTCATCACGACCGGGCCGCCGGGTCCGCCGCGCCGGAACAGCTCCTGGTCCGTGCTCTCCTCGGCCAGTACCACGCGGGGCGCCGCCTGGGCGAGCATGTGCCGCAGGCGGGCGGCGGGCACGTTCTCGCCGAGCGCGAGGTACGTGGCGTCGGCCAGCAGGACGCCCAGCAGCGCCGCCACGACTCGTGGGCTTCTGCGGCCCTGGACGGCCACCACATCACCGGCTCGGACGCCGCCGTCGCGCAGGCATTGCTCGACGCGTCGTGCGTGGAGGGTCAGTTCGGCATACGTCCAGGACTCGTCCCCCGCGGCCAGCGCGGGTCGCTCGGGGTGGCGGTGCGCCGCGGCGAGCACGGCGTCCGCCACGTCGACGGCCTCGGATTCGTTGGCGCCCATCACGACTTGACCTCTTTCGTCTTGGCCTCTTTCCCCTCGGCCCCGCGCGATCCGGTCCCCTGCGTCCCGGCCCTTTGCGACGCGACCTCGTCCGCCGGGCCTGCGGCCCTCGTCCGTAGCGCCCACGCCATCGCGGGCACGACCGCCGCGGCCACCAGGAAGAACCCCGTGGCCAACGCCGCCCAGCCGGTCGCCTCGTACCGCTCGACGACGAGCGTGACCACCGCGGGGCCGACGACGAGGTTGACCGAGCTGCCGAGGGCGAAGACGCCGCCCCAGGTGCCCTGGGCCCGGGCCGGTGCAAGCTCGTACCGGAGCTTCCAGCCCGCCGCGGAGCTCCACACCTCGCTCAGTGACAGGAGCACCACCGACGCCACCAGGGCCCCCGCGCCGACCAGGGCGGGCACTCCGGCGCTCACGGCGATGGCCAGGCACGACGCCGTGGAGGCGAAGCTCGCGAGGAGCAGCAGCCTGCGCACCCCTCCGAAGGTCTCCGCGCCCCGGCTGAGCGGCACCTGCAGGGCCACGACCAGGACGGCGTTGAGGCCGTAGAGCCAGGCTCCGAGGCCCCGGGGCAGCCCCGAAAGCGTCACGATCCACAGCGGGATGCCGATGCGCAGCACGATGTCCCCGACGGCGAGCAGGCCGTAGAGGACCGACAGCGTCAGGTACGGCACATCGCGCACGGCGTGGCGGATCGGCACGGCGTCGGCCCGCCGCTGCGGCCCCGCCTCTCGCTTCGGCAGCCCCAGGCACAGGACGGTCGCCGCCGCCTCGGCCAGGGCACTGCCCGAGATGAGTCCGAGGTAGGCGGGTGCGTCGTCCAGGGTCAGGGCGAGCCCCGCGGCGAGCGCGCCGAGGATGATCCCCACGTTGAACGCGCTGCGCAGGTAGGCGGAGACGCTCACCCGGGCCTCGCCTTCCACCATCTCCGCGACGAGCGCCTCGCGGCAGATCCAGCCTCCCTGGACGAAGACGCCGAGCAGGGAGACCACGACGACGAACTCCGCGAGCCCGTGGACCGCGGTCGCGGCGACGAGCAGCAGCACCTGCGCCACGCCCATGACGACGGTCGCCCGGCGCGCTCCGACCTTGTCGGCGAACTGCCCCAGGTGAATGGAGAGGGGAAGCCAGACGAGGCCGGCGACGGTCAGGCCGACGCCGACCTGGGACACCGGGAGTCCGACGTAGCGGGTGAAGTAGATCGCGTTTCCGGAGGCGTACATCCCGAAGCCGATGCTGGCCAGGAAGTTCACCATCGCGAGCCGGAGCAGCGGTCCGGACAGGGGTATGAGGCGGCGCACGGTTACGAGAGCGGCTTGGCGGACATGGCGGCGGCCTCGCCGACCTCGCACAGGATGTGCCCGATGCGGTCCTCGCAGTGGGCCACTTCGGCGCTGCGCAGCTCCTTGGGCCGTTCGTCGCCGCCATGCCCCAGTGGGTAGAGGCCCCGGGCCGCGACGTCCGACGCCACCGCGTCCAGTCTGCGCAGGAGCTGGCTGGTGATGCCGTCGCCGTTCACCGGCGCGCGCAGGGTCATGAAGAAGTTGTCGTACAGAATCGCCGTGCGCTCCGAGGGCCGGACGGCGGTCTCCTTGATGGACTGCTGCAACAGGGACCGGCCCTCGGGTACGAGGCGTGCGGCTATGCCGTCGTGGATGGTCTTGTGGACGTCCACGGCGCGGGCGAGCCCGGCGGCCTCCGGAGCACCTCCCCTGGCCACGCCCCGGCCCCGGAACAGGCCGCGCACGGGGACGAAGTCCGAGGCCCAGGTCCCGCTGAAGCTGCGGTGCTGGAGGTACATGCGGGGTCTGATCAGGCTCTGGTAGAGGTCGATCGGACAGGACCCGGTGTAGAGCAGCATGGCGCAGTAGCCGTACGCGTACGTCTCGAGGCGGGCCAGCGAGGCGCGGTCCGGTATCTCGCGCTCCGAGTTCCGCTCAAGGATCTGGCCCATCAGATGCCAGATCAGAAAGGTGATCTGATGTCCCGTGATCCATCGGAACCAGAACAGCTGGTCGTCGGCGGAGTCCGAAAAGGAGTCGGGCAGGTCCGGTTTCCCGCCCTCGGCGAGGAGGCGCAGACGGATCAGGACGTGGTCGGGACGGCAGGGGGGCAGGGCGCTCGGGACCAGGGCGGAGGCGACGGTCGCGTGGCCGACCGGCGGCAACGTCAGGGGTTCGAGGCCGTAGGCGAAGTCCCCGAACTCCCATGCATCGGTACGTGGTTCGGCGACAAGGGTTCCATCGCTCGCGCTTGTCATCGATGACCATCCGGTATGTAGCTGAGCTCGTACTCGAGGCCGTTCACATCGAAGAGGTAGAGGCTGCGCACGCCGTCGTCGTCGACGACGATCTCGGTCGGCAGTTCCGGTCGGGCGAAGGTGTAGCGCCCCGACTCGTAGAGCTCGATCCATCGGCGGCGACGCTCGACGAGCTCCTGAGGCGTGGCGACCTGGACGCACACGTGCTGGAAGAGGAAGCCGTCGTCGTCGGGCGTCCTGCCGTTGTGGCCCGTGCGGTCGAAGAGGTGCAGCCGAATGTCTCCGACGGAGATCTCGATCAGCTTTCGGATGCCCGGCAACCTGCTGAGGGTGAGTTCGGAGAAGCGGTCGAGTTCCCACTCCTTCTCGGCGTCGAAGAACTCCCGGTACCAGCCGAGGCAGTTGTCCAGATCTGCGGTCTGCACGCCCACGTGGTGAATTCTGGGGTGGTTCGGACGATCCACTGTGACATCTTCCTTTCGTGGCACAACCGGTCGGTGCGAAGGTGTCTTTCCGTTGGGAAGCGGTGGCGGTGACCGGGCCGGCGGCCCGGTCACCCCCGGGAGCTCCCGTCAGGCCTTGCTGTAGAGCACCCCGTCGGCCCAGACGTGCCGGGTGCGGCCCCACTTCATCGCCGACGCGGCGTCCGGGAAGAAGCCGTGACCGTTGAGGTTGGCGCTCGTGTTGCACAGCACCGGGATGCCGCTCAACTCGTGGTATGCGCGCAGGATTTCGGCGAGCACGGGGTCGTCGTCCTCGCTGACGGTCTGCAGGCGCGCGGTGCCGTCGAGGTGGGTGATGGCAGGCACTCGGTCCAGCCACTCGGGGCGCACGTCGTGGTCGAAGAGCATGTACGGGTCCGGGGTGCCCGGGTCGAATATCCGGGGGGCGTGCTCGGTGAGGCAGATGGGGGCCACCGGGCGGTAGTGCTCGCGGTCCTTGAGGTCGTTGAGCAGGTCCTTCATCGCCGGGTCGTTCGCCGGTGCGATGATGCTGCGGGCGCCGAGCGCACGCGGGCCCAGTTCCGCGCGGCCGCGCAGAAAGACCAGCGGCTCGCCGCTCTCGTGCAGGATGCGGGCGACCTCCGCGGGGGCGCAGTCCCTGGATGTCCAGCCTTCCGGGGTGCGGGGGGTCGGGACCAGGGCAGGACCCTGGCGCTGGTGCCACTGGACGGCCGACACGCCGTTGCCGCGGGCGTACTCGGCGCAAGCGGTGCCGATGGCGGATCCGGAGTCGTCCGGATAGGGCGGCACCCAGACGTCGTTGAAGACCGGGTGGGCGCGCAGGGCGCTGTTCCACTTGATGTTGAGGGCACAGCCGCCGGCGAAGCTGAGGTTCCAGGGGCCCTCGCCCTTCCAGCGCGTGATCTTCTCGACGACCCGCTCGACGAGGAGCCCTTCCATGAACTGGTGCATGCTCGCGAGGACGTCCTCGTCCGAGACGCCGAGCGCGGCGATGCGCTCGGCCGCGTCGCCGAGGTAGGCGTGCGTGTAGCGGTGCGAGGGCTCGCCGTTGCTGCCGCAGCCGATGACGGCGCGGCGGTACTCGGCGACGGCGTCGGTCGGCGCCTCGAAGTTCCGGTGGAAGGCGTCGCGCAAGGCTTCCTGTACGGCATCCTGCGGCTTGCCGAGGGCGATGTACGCCATGAGCTTTCCGGCGACGGAGAGGTCGTCGACGACCTGGGAACGGTCGCCCGTCTTCCGCGCCCAGGGACCGAAGTACTGCGCGGCCATGGCGTACGAGTGGCCGATCAGCGGGAAGACCTCGCCGCCGTTCTCGACGGTGCCCCGCGCGGCGTCCACGAAGTACAGCCGCGGGAAGCAGCCGCCGTCCCAGACGAGGACGAAGGAGTCCTCGCCGCGTGCGGCGAAGGGGCTGGAACAGTAGGCCGCCCCGAAGTGGCTCGACATATGGACATAGCTGTTGTAGGTCACCGTGGTGCCGCCGATGGGGAGTTCACCGGTGACGCCGGGGCGGACCAGGCTGTTGACGGTGTCGTTCTCGCGGTAGGGCGCGACCTTCAGTTCCAGGGGCGTGCCGTGATCGAGGACGGAGAGGTGGCCGTAGTCCGCGCCGTCCCAGCCGTCGAGGGCCCAGTGGTCGACGTCGGACACCTTGAAGCCGTGCTCGGCGAGGATCTCGGGGATCAGCCGGAGATCGGTGACCGGGCTGTAGCGGGCGTTGTTCGCCAGCTTCTGAACCTCGATGTGGAAGAGGAGCTTGTCGTCCTCCAGAAGGGCCAGTCCGCCACTGTGGGTGAGTTTCAGGCCAGCTGTGATCATGGTCGCTTCTCCCTAACAGGCGTTCATGCGCAGAAGATTGGCGTTGCGGACATTGGCGCGGGTCCGCTCCGTGCACCGGTCGAGGCCGGCTTCGTTGCCGGAGAGCAGGGTGAATCCGGTCGGGCGGAGCCGGAGTTCGACGCACTCGAGCTGCGCTCGGGCGTTCATGCCGGCGAAGACCTCACCGAGCCGGGTGCTCTGGAACACATCGCTGCTCGCGAGCGTGCCGAACTCGCCCTCGGCCCAGTGGTCCGAGTCGATGAGGCTGGAGCCGCCGTCCCAGTTGATGCCGTGCACGACGGTCCAGTCCGTGCCGTCGCGGAAGAAGTCCGCGGCTTCCTGGAACAGGTAGGCGTTGACGATCGGGTGGAGGTAGGCGTCGGCGTCGGCGGCGAGCTGGGTCTGCGCCGAGACCTCCGCGAAGGAGGTGCGTGTTCCGTACTGCTCGACCGAGAGGGCGAGCCCGAGGTCCGCCAGGACCGTCTTCGAGATGTCCTCGGCGGCGTGGTCCATGAGCACGTGGACGAGCCGGCGGCTCAGCAGACGGTCGAATTCGCCGTACGGATGATAATACCAAGTGTAGGCTATTCCATCGTCTTTCAGGTGCTGTTGCAACCATTTCACGCCGCCCGAGGGATTGGCCAGATGGTGAATGACCCCCGTGCTCGTGATCAGGTCGAAGTCGCGCCCAAGATGGTCGCCGCCGATCTCGGCGTGCCGGAAACTCACATTGTCACAGTCGTGATTTTTTGCCAACTCCCGGGCCACCGACAGCGAGTGCTCACTGAAGTCGACACCAAGGAATTCCGTGTCCGGGTATTGCAGCGCGAGACCGACGAGACGGTGCCCCGTACCGCATCCCGCGTCCATCACCTGGCAGTCTTCCAGGGAGGGAAGCACCAGGTCGAGACCCATGGCCACGTCGTAGATGGGCTCGGTGTCGGAATTCGGCAGCGGGTAGGGGAATTCCTCGTACAGCGCGCGTACATCGCCCGAGGAAGGGGGGTTGGACGACATGAGTCGACTCCTGTCCGTGCGGAAAGGACTAATTCATCGCGGTGAGACCTTCGTCGATGTGGGGAAGGCCACGGAATGAACCGCTACCGAGTGCCGCTTTGTGTGCGCTGCTCGATCGCCTTGGCGATCTCGTCGGCCATCTCGCCCACATGGGCGGCGCGCAGGAACGTGAGGTGGTCTCCCGGTGTGAGCCGCGCATCGAGTTCGGTGACGAACGGCGACCAGCTGTCGGCGATCGACAGCGACCAGGGCGAGCTCTCCGCCTGGTAGAGCAGCACCGGGCAGGAGACCGCCGTCGGGCGGTAGCGCAGGAGCGCCCGGGTGTGGGCCTCCATCGTCCGCAGGTGGTCGAGGAGTTCAGCGCGGCGCAGGGCGAGCATGTCGGCCGGCAGATTGAGTTCCAGCATCAGCGCGGCGACGTCCTCGGACCGCTCCGGGGCGTCCTCTGCCGCGTCGGCCAGGCGCGCAAGCAGGTCGGTGGTGGCGGTGTGGTCGCGCTCGACCAGCTCCATCGATTCGCTGACGGGCAGGCAGGAGTCAAGACCGACGAGCAGGGCGACGCTGCCGCCCGACTCCTCGATGAGCCGGGTCACCTCGATGGCCAGGGCGCCGCCGAAGGAGTAGCCCGCCAACAGGTAGGGGCCTTCGGGCTGCAGGGTGCGGATGGCCTCCCAGTAGCCGCGGGCCATCGCGGCCACGTCGGTCTGGGGAGGGGCGCCGAACGCCACGCTGCGGGCCTCGATGCCGACCACGCGGACCGTCGGCGCCAGCGCCTCGGCCAGGTGGACGTAGCCGCTGACGTTGCCGCCGCCCTCGTGGAAGGCGAACAACGTCCGCGGCGCGGTGCCGCGGTTGAGCTCTACGGTGGACACGCGGGTGTCACCGTCCGCCGAGAGGGCGCCGACGGCCGCGAACTGCTGCTGCCCCGCGACGGGTTCGCCGGTCGCGCCGGGTGCGGTCTTCGACTTCGCGGCGCGCTTGGTCGTCGCGCCTGCCGCCAGGTCCGTGATCGTCGGGTTCTGGAAGAGCAGCCTCGGCGTGATCCTGACGCCGCCTCGCCGTGCCCGGGCGATGACCTGCATGCCGAGGAAGGAGTCGCCGCCGAGTTCGAAGAAGTTGTCGTCGGCGCCGACCCGGTCGACCTTCAGGACCTCGCGCCAGATGCCGGCCAGGAGTTCCTCCGTCGGCGTCGCGGGTGCCACGTACCGCGTGGCGACCTCGGCCCGCTCCGCGCCGGGGGCCGGGAGCGCCTTGCGGTCCACACCCTTGCCGTTGGCGATGACGGGCAGCGCGTCCAGGAACGTGAACACGGAAGGGATCATGAAGTCGGGCAGCCCTCGCGCGCACCACGCGCGCAGCTCCGAGACCGCTGGGCGGTCGCCGTTCGCGGCGATGCAGTAGGCCACGAGGCGTCGTGCACCCGGCTCGTCCTCGCGGAGCAGGACCACGGCCGCCGTGAGCCCGGGGTGGGCGCCGAGCGTCGACTCGATCTCGCCCAGCTCAATGCGGAAGCCACGGAGTTTGATCTGGTCGTCGATGCGGCCGATGAAGTCGATTCGTCCGTCGGGCAGCCAGCGCACCAGGTCTCCTGTGCGGTACATCCGCCCCGCCGCCCCTTCGGCCCTCGGGTCGCGGACGAACCGCTCGGCGGTCAGCTCGGGCCGGTTGAGGTAGCCGCGGGCGACTCCCTTGCCACCGATCCAGAGCTCGCCCGGGGCGCCGATGGGGGCAGGGCGGCCCGTGCCGTCGACCACCAGCACGTCGGTGTTGGCCACCGGCGTCCCGATCGGTACGACGACTTCAGGCCCGGTGAGCAGGCACGTGGTCATGTTGACGGTGGTCTCGGTCGGTCCGTAGATGTTGAACAGCGGCACGGACGTGCGCCGGAACCAGCGCTCCACCGAGGTCGCGAGGACTCGCTCGCCGCCCATGCTCATCAAACGCAGCCGCGGTCCGGGGCGGGCGCCCTCGTCCAGGTGCGGAATCAGCTCGTTCCAGACGAAGGGCGGCAGCTGGCAGACCGTGATGTCCCTGGTCCGCAGGGTCTCCAGGACCTCGACCGGGGTCCAGTCGTCGCCCCTGGGGACGAGGCGCGCGCCGGCGATCAGCGTCGGGAAGATCTCGCCGACGGATCCGTCGAAGGTCACCGAGGAGAACTGCAGATACGCGTCGTCCGGGGTGAGCCCGTACTGGCGGCGCATCTCCTGGACCCGGTCACTCATCGACCGGTGCTCGATCATGACGCCCTTGGGCCGGCCTGTGGAGCCGGACGTGTAGATCACGTACGCGAGGTCGTCGGGTCCGGCGAGCGGTTCGGGATCGGTCGCCGGGGCGGAGTCGAGCAGGGCCGTGTCGGCCTCGCGGTCCAGGCAGAAGACCTCCACGGTTGCGGGCAGCCGGGCGGACAGGTGCTGCTGGGTGACCACCACCGGCAGGGCCGTGTCCTCGATCATGAAGGCGAGACGCTCGGCCGGGTACTGCGTGTCCAGCGGCACATAGGCACCACCCGACTTCAGTATGCCGAGCAGCGCGACGATCATGTCGAGGCCGCGCTCCAGGCACAGGCCGACCATGGTCTCGGGCCGGATGCCCAGGGACCGCAGATGGTGGGCGAGTCGATTGGCCCGTTCGTTCAGTGCGCGGTACGTGAGGGTCTCGTCGCCGAACTCGACGGCGATGGCGTCGGGCCTCTCCCGCGCCTGGCGCTCGATGAGGGCGTGGACCGGCACGTCGTCGGCGTAGGGCAGTTCGGGCCCGTTCCAGGCGGCGAGCTGAGAGCGGTCCGCCGCGGTGAGCAGTTCGACGGAGCCGACCGTGCCCTCCGGGTCGCCGTCGACGATCCCTGCGAGCAGGTGCTCCAGGTGGCCCGCCAGGCGCCGAGCCGTGGCGTCGTCGATCATGCTGCGGTCATGAACGAGGTGCAGGTGGAGACGGCTGCCCTCGTGGGCGGCACCGAGGACGAGGGGGTATCCGGTCCGCTCGACGTACTGCAGGCGACGCCGGCTGAGCCCCTGCGGGAGGTCGTCGCCGCTCAGCAGCTTGGGGTAGTTCTCGAAGATGAGGATCGACCGGAAGAGGGCATCAGGACCGGGTATCGCGCTCCATCGCTGGATGTCGGCGAGGGAGCTGTACTCGTACTGGCGGAGCTCGACGTGCCCTTCCTGAAGGTTCCGCAGCCAGTCGACCACCCGGGCCTCGCCGGGCGCGGCGGCACGGACGGGCAGGGTGTTGATGAAAAGGCCCACCATCGACTCGACGCCGGGCAGGTCGGCGGGGCGGCCGGAGACCGTGGAGCCGTACAGGACGTCCTCGCTGCCGCTGTAGCGGGACAGCAGGAGCGTCCACACGCCTTGGACGATCGTGTTGACGGTGACCCGGTGGGACTTGGCGAACTCACCCATGCGGGCGGAGAGTTCGCCGTCCACCGTGAACTCCACGTCGCCGAAGCCGCTCTCGCCGGTCTCGCGGTCGACGCCCAGCGCCGTGGGCTCCGTGAGGCCGTCCAGGGTGCGGCGCCAGAACGCCTCGGCCTCGGAACGCGAGCGCTCCTCGATCCACTCGATGTAGCGGGAGTACGGGACGGGGTCGGGCAGCGCGAGGACGGTCCCGGAGAGGGCGGCCCGGTAGCGCGTGTAGAACTCCTGTTGGACGAGCTGGGCGCTCCAGCCGTCGAGCAGCAGGTGGTGGAAGGACCAGATCACGATGGTCCGGTCCGCGGCGGTCCGCGCGAGGGTGAACCGCATCAGCGGTGGTCGCGCCGGGTCGAAGCCGCGGCTCCGGTCGTCGGCGAGCAGCCGTTCCAGGCGCTCGCGTCGGACGTCGGCGTCGGTGTCGCGCCAGTCGACCTCGTCGAAGGGGATCTCGGCCCGCGCGTGGACCGTCTGGCGTGCGCCGCTCTCGCCGTCCATGGTGAAGGAGCTGCGCAGGATGGTGTGCCGGTCCACGACCTCCTGCCAGCCACGGCGGAAGCACGCGACGTCGAGCGGCCCGGTGAACTCGTCGACGAACTGCACGACGTAGGGGCGGACTTCGGCGGAGTCGGCGGTGCCGTCGGCTGTTTCGGCCAGCGACTGGAAGAGCATGCCGGCCTGCATCGGGCTCAGCCCGCACTCCCTGGGCCTGGCGTCCCCGGCGCCCCCGGCGGCGGCCCGCTCCCGCTGGGCCCGTACCAGGGTCCTGAGGGCGGCGGCCACGCCTTCGACGAGCTTCTCGGCGGTCTGCCGCTCGTGGATGTTCTTGCTGTACGCGACGCTCAGCGACATGCGGTCGCCCTGGACGCTCGCGGCGATGTCGATCAGATGGGCGCGCCGCCCGTCCGGGTCCACGGAACGGCCGTGGGGCTCGGCGGCGTCGGCCAGGCGGCCGAGGCCGGGGACGTCGCGGTCGAACTGGCCGAGGTAGTTGAAGCTGATCTCGGGTAGGGCCGCGTCGCGCAGCCTCCGTCGGGTCTCTTCCGTCCCCAGGTGGCGCAGGATTCCGTACCCGACGCCGTGGTGCGGCACCGCGGCCAGCTGCTCGCCGACGCTCGCCAGGCACTCCGCCGGCCCGCTGCCCGCCGGGAGGCTCAGTTCGACGGGGAAGATGCTGGTGAACCAGCCCACGGTGCGGGACAGGTCGACGTCGTCGAACAGGTCTTCGCGGCCGTGCCCCTCCATCGCGACGAGAGCGCTCGATCCGCCGGTCCACGCCTTGACCGCCTGGGCGACGGCGGTCAGCAGCACGTCGTTGATCCGGGCGCCGAAGGTGCGGGGCACGTCCCGCAGCAGGGCCGCGGTCTCCTCGCCGTCCAGGGCGATCGTCACGGCGTCGTACGAGGCGTTGGTGTTCTCTCCCGACCCGTCACGCGGGATCGGCGACGAGGTGCGCGGTCGCGTCCAGTGGCCGAGTTCGCCGGTCGCTGCGGGCGTGCTCGCGTAGTGCTGGAGCCGGGCGGACCACGCCTGGTACGACGTGGTCTTCAGGGGCAGCACGGGGCGCTCGCCCGCCGCCAGCGAGCGGTAGGCGTCAGCGAGGTCCTGCAACAGGATCCGCCAGGAGACGCCGTCGACCGCGAGGTGGTGGACGGCGAGCAGCAGGCGCTGGCCCCGCCCTGCACCGAGGTCGAACAGCGCCGCGCGCAGCAGCGGACCCGACGCAAGGTCCATGCCCTGCTGCACCTCGTCGGCGGCGGCTTCGACCCGCTCCCACACGTCGGCCTCGGACAGCGCGGACAGATCGTGGTGCGTCGTGCACGGCGCCGGCTCATCGGCGGTGTGGGTCTGGCGCCAGCCGTCGGCGCCGTGCTCGAAGCGGAGCCGCAGCGCGTCGTGGTGTTCCACGAGCAGAGCGAGGGCTTCGTCCAGGGTCGCGGCGTCGAGTCCCTTGGTCTCCAGGAGCCGGGACTGGTTGAACTGCGCCCTGTTCGGCATTTCCAGGCCGAAGAACCAGTGCTGGATGGGCGTCAGCGCCGCCTCTCCCTGCACGGGCCCCTGCTCGGCCCAGACCACGGCGCCCTCTTCGACGTGCCGGGCGATCTCGGCGACGGTCTGGTGCCGGAAGATCATGCGCGGCGTGAGGTGCAGCCCGTACCGCTTGACGCGGGAGATCACCTGGATCGCGAGGATCGAGTCGCCACCGAGACCGAAGAAGTTGTCCTGGACGCCGACCCGGTCGAGGCCGAGGACCTCGGCCCAGACACGGGCGATCGCCTCTTCCACGGGGGTGCTCGGAGCCACGTACTGCGCACCGAGGCTCGGGCGCGCGCCGTCGGGGGCGGGCAGTGCCTTGCGGTCCACCTTGCCGTTGCCGGTCAACGGCAGCACGTCGAGGAGCATGAAGGCGCTGGGCACCATGTGGCCGGGGAGCATGCGGCCGCACCACTCGCGCAGGTCCGCGACGCTGGGCTCCGCGACGCCCGCCGCCGGCACCGCGTAGGCCACGAGGCGGCGGTCACCGGGAGTGTCCTCGCGCAGGACGACGGCCACGGACTCCAGGTCGGGGTGGCGGACGAGCGCGGACTCCACCTCGCCCAGTTCGATGCGGAATCCGCGGACCTTGACCTGGTCGTCGATCCGTCCCAGATACTCCAGCTCACCGTCTGCCGACCTGCGCACCAGGTCACCCGAGCGGTACATCCGGCGGACCGTCCCGCCGACCTCCCGCTCCACGAACCGCTCCGCCGTCAGCTCCGCACGATTCAGATAACCACGGGCCACACCCGCACCCGAGACCCACAACTCCCCCGCCACACCCACCGGCACCACACGCCCCGCCGCGTCGAGGACATGCGTGCCCGTGTCGGCCAACGGCCGACCGATGGGCGACACCGCCGCATCGGCAGTGTCGGCGGGGGTGATCTCGCGAGCGGTCACATGCACCGTGGTCTCGGTGATCCCGTACATGTTCACCAGCCGCGGACCACTCCCGCCCACAGCCGCCCACCACCGCGCAAGACGCGCGGGCTGAAGAGCCTCGCCACCGAACACGACCAGCCGCAACGACAACTCGCGCGCGAGAGCCTGATCGACCTCCTGCTGCAACAGAGCGAACGCCGACGGCGTCTGGTTCAACACCGTCACCTTGCGCTCCACCAACAACCGGGCGAAGGCCACCGCGTCCCGCGACGTCTCCTGATCCACCACCACGAGGCGACCACCGTAGGTCAAAGCCCCCCAGATCTCCCACACCGAGAAGTCGAAAGCGAACGAGTGGAACAACGTCCACACATCCTCCGGACCGAACCCGAAGTCACCGTCCGTCCCCCGCAACCGGTTCACCACACTGCGATGCTCGACCAGCACACCCTTCGGCACACCCGTCGAACCCGACGTATAGATCACATACGCCAGATCATCCGGCCCCACCTCCACCGCCAAGTCGCTCGACGGCTCGCGGCCGATGGCCTCGCCGTCGCCGTCGACGCACACCGCGCTGAATCCGCTCTCGGGCAGCCGCTCCCGCAGCCCCGTGCGTGTCACCACGACCGCGGCCGCTGTGTCCTCGACCATGAACGCGAGTCGCGCGGAGGGGTAATCGGGGTCGAGTGGCACGTAGGCGCCACCCGCCTTCAACACGCCGAGCAGAGCGACCACCAGGTCGATCCCGCGCTCCAGGCACACCCCGACCAGAGAGCCGGCCGAGACCCCGCGCGCCGCCAGATGGTGCGCGAGCCGGTTCGCCCGCACGTTCAACTCACCGTACGAAAGCGACTCCTCACCCGCGATCAACGCCACCGCGTCCGGACACTCCCGCGCACGCTCCGCCACCAGATCGTGCAGCGTCGCCGCATCCGCGACACCCGCCCCGACACCGCCCCACTCCGCCGACAACGCACGCAACTCCGCCGCGCCCAGCATCTCCAACTCGCCCACCAAGGACGCCGGATCCTGGGCAAGGGAGGCGATGAGCTCCGCGAAGTGTCCGGTGAGACGCTCGATCTCGTCCCGCCGGAAGAGCCCCCGATCGTAGGCGATGTTCACCTTCAGCCGCTCGCTGTCGTACACGATGGCCGTGATCGGGTAGCCGGTGCGCTCCACGTCGAGGAGGGAGGTGCGGACGAGCCCGTCGGGCAGTTCGTCGTCACCCAGGCCGGGGAAGTTCTGGAAGACGAGCATCGACTGGAAGAGCTGCTCGCCCTTGGGGACCGCGCTCCACCTCTGCGCGTCGACCAGCGACGTGTACGCGTACTGCCGCAGCTCCACATGCTCGCCCTGAAGTGCACGCAGCCACTCCGCGACGGGCAGATCCGACCGCACCCGGGCACGCACCGGCAGCGTGTTGATGAACAGGCCGATCATGGACTCGGCCTCGGGGAGCCCGTCGTGGCGGCCGGACACGATCGATCCGTAGACGACCTCGTCGCAGCCGCTGTAGCGGGACAGAAGCAGCGCCCAGGCGCCCTGCACCACCGTGTTGACGGTCACCCGGTTGGCCCGTGCGAAGGCGCCGAGCCGGGCGGTGGCATCGGCGTCGAGCCGCAGTGCGACGTCGTCGAAGCCGCGCTCCGTGGTCGTGGCGCCGATACCGAGGTCCGTGGGCTCGGCGAAGCCGCCGAGGCGGCCGCGCCAGAACTCCTCGGCCCGCTCCCGCGACTGCGCCTCCAGCCACTCGATGAACCGGGCGTACGGGACGGGCTCCGCCAGTTCGACGGACGAACCGTCCAGCGACGCGCGGTAGAGCGCGAAGACCTCCCGCATGACCAGCTGGGCGCTCCAGCCGTCCAGGACCAGGTGGTGGAACGTCCACAGGACCGTCGCCCGCTCGTCCGCGCGCCGCACCACCGTCAGGCGCTGTAGCGGCGCGGACCCGAGGTCGAAGCCGCGCACCCGGTCCGCCTCGACGAGTTCGTCGAGCCGGCGCTCCTGCTCGCCTCCGGCCGTGGAACGCCAGTCGAGGACCTCGAAGGGCAGCTCCACTTTGCGCTGCACCACCTGCACCGGCTCGTCCAGGCCCTCCCACACGAACGCTGTCCGCAGCGCCGAGTGCCGGTCGACCACGGCCTGCCACGCCTCGCGCAGCCGCTCCAGGTCCAGCGGTCCGGTGAACTCGTCGAGGAACTGGACGGTGTAGGGGTGCACGTCCGACGCGTCGTACAGGCTGTGGAAGAGCATCCCGGACTGAAGCGGCGCGAGCCCGTACCGGGTCGGGGCGGGGCCCTTCGGGGCCTCCGGCTCCGCCGGCCCCTTCTGGTCGGCCTCCGGCGTCTCGTGCTCGGCGATCCCGGCGACGGTCTGGTGTTGGAAGATCATGCGGGGCGTGAGGTCGAGGCCGTGCCGCTTGGCGCGCGAGATGACCTGGACGCTGAGGATCGAGTCGCCGCCGAGTTCGAAGAAGTTGTCGTGGACGCCGACCCGGTCGACGCCGAGGACTTCGGCCCAGATTCCCGCGACGGTCTCTTCCACCGGGGTGCGCGGGGCCACGTACTCCCCGCCGAGGCTCGGGCGTGCGCCGCCGGGGGCGGGCAGTGCCTTGCGGTCCACTTTGCCGTTGCCGGTCAGCGGCAGCTCGTCCAGGACGACGAACGCGGCGGGCACCATGTGGTCGGGCAGGCTGCCCCGACATCGCTCGCGCAGCTCGGCGACGGTCGGGGCGGCTCCGGGGCTGAGCACGGCATAGCCGACGAGGCGCTGCTCGCCGGGGGTGTCCTCGCGCATCAGGACCGCGCACGCCGAGACGTCGGGATGCGCCGCCAACGCGGACTCGACTTCACCGAGTTCGATGCGGAATCCGCGGACCTTGACCTGGTCGTCGATCCGTCCCAGATACTCCAGCTCGCCGTCTGCCGACCTGCGCACCAGGTCACCCGAGCGGTACATCCGGCGGACCGTCCCGCCGACCTCCCGCTCCACGAACCGCTCCGCCGTCAGCTCCGCACGATTCAGATAACCACGGGTCACACCCGCACCCGAGACCCACAACTCCCCCGCCACACCCACCGGCACCACACGCCCCGCCGCGTCGAGGACATACGTGCCCGTGTCGGCCAACGGCCGACCGATGGGCGACACCGCCCCCTCGGCGGTGTCGGCGGGGGTGATCTCGCGAGCGGTCACATGCACCGTGGTCTCGGTGATCCCGTACATGTTCACCAGCCGCGGACCACTCCCGCCCACAACCGCCCACCACCGCGCAAGACGCGCGGGCTGAAGAGCCTCGCCACCGAACACGACCAGCCGCAACGACAACTCGCGCGCGAGAGCCTGATCGACCTCCTGCTGCAACAGAGCGAACGCCGACGGCGTCTGGTTCAACACCGTCACCTTCCGCTCCACCAACAACCGGGCGAAGGCCACCGCGTCCCGCGACGTCTCCTGATCCACCACCACGAGGCGACCACCGTAGGTCAAAGCCCCCCAGATCTCCCACACCGAGAAGTCGAAAGCGAACGAGTGGAACAACGTCCACACATCCTCCGGACCGAACCCGAAGTCACCGTCCGTCCCCCGCAACCGGTTCACCACACTGCGATGCTCGACCAGCACACCCTTCGGCACACCCGTCGAACCCGACGTATAGATCACATACGCCAGATCATCCGGCCCCACCTCCACCGCCAAGTCGCTCGACGGCTCCCCCGCGATCACGTCCTGGTCGGCATCGAGGCATACGGCGGCGAACCCGGCCGCGGGCAGCCGGTCCCGCAGCCCCGCTCGCGTCACCACGACCGCGGCCGCGGTGTCCTCCACCATGAACGCCAGCCGGTCCGCCGGATATTCGGGATCCAGCGGCACGTAGGCGCCGCCGGCCTTCAGCACGCCGAGCAGAGCGACCACCAGGTCGATCCCGCGCTCCAGGCACACCCCGACCAGAGAGCCGGCCGAGACCCCGCGCGCCGCCAGATGGTGCGCGAGCCGGTTCGCCCGCACGTTCAACTCACCGTACGAAAGCGACTCCTCACCCGCGATCAACGCCACCGCGTCCGGACACTCCCGCGCACGCTCCGCCACCAGATCGTGCAGCGTCGCCGCATCCGCGACACCCGCCCCGACGCCGCCCCACTCCTCCGCCAGCGCACGCAACTCTTCCGCGCCCAGCATCTCCAACTCGCCCACCAAGGCCGCCGGATCAGCCACCAAGGACGACAGGAGCGCGGCGAAGTGCCCGGTGAGACGCTCGATCTCCTCGTGCCGGAACAGGCCCTTGTCATAGGTGAACTCGGCAAGGAGCTGCTCATCGGTGTGGCCGACGGCGGCGGTGAGGGGGTAGCCCGTGCGGGCGATGCCTTTCTGGTGGTGCACGGCGAGGTTCGCCGGCAGGTCCGAGTCACCCAGGATCTTCGGGTAGTTCTCGAAGACGAGGATGGACTGGAAGAGCTGATCGCCCTTGGGGACCGCGCTCCACCCCTGCGCGTCGACCAGCGACGTGTACTCGAACTGCCGCACCTCAACATGCTCACGCTGGAGTTCGCGCAGCCACTCCGCCACCGGCAGATCCGACCGCACCCGGGCACGCACCGGCAGCGTGTTGATGAACAGGCCGACGATCGATTCCGCGTCTTCGAGCCCGGCGGGGCGCCCGGAGACGGTGGATCCGTACACGACCTCGTCGCTTCCGCCGTAGCGGGACAGGAGCAGCGCCCAGGCGCCCTGCACCACCGTGTTGACGGTCACCCGGTGGGCGCGGGCGAAATCGCCGATTCGGCCCGCCAGGTCGGCGCCGAGCTCCAGGTCGACGTCCCCGAAGCCGTTCGCGCCGGTCGCCCCGCCGATGCCCAGTGCCGTCGGCTCGGCGAATCCGCCCAGGTAGCGGCGCCAGAACTGCTCGGCCCGGTCCCGGGACTGCTTTCCGAGCCAGCCTATGTAGCGCGCGTAGGGTACGGGGTCGGGGAGGCGGGCCGCGGTGCCCTCCGTGGCGGCGCGGTAGAGGGTGAACACCTCCTTCTGCACCATCTGCGTGCTCCAGCCGTCGAGCAGCAGATGGTGGAAGGTCCACAGGACCGTCGCACGCTCGTCGGCGAAGCGGACCACCGTCAGGCGCAGCAGCGGCGCGGAGCCCAGGTCGAAGCCGCGGCCTCGGTCCTCGCGGAGCACGTCGTCGAGCCGACGCTCCTGTTCGTCGGCGGGCAGGGACCGCCAGTCGAGGACCTCGAAGGGCAGCTCCACTTTGCGCTGCACCACCTGCACCGGCTCGTCCAGGCCCTCCCACACGAACGCGGTCCGCAGCGCCGAGTGCCGGTCGACCACGGCCTGCCACGCCGCGCGCAGCCGCGTCACGTCCAGCGGTCCGGTGAACTCGTCGATGGACTGCGCGACATAGGGGTTCGCGTCCGACGCGTCGTACAGGACGTGGAACAACATCCCGGACTGAAGCGGCGTCAACTTGTAGATGTCTTCGACGTTGGTCATTTTGAGAACCTTTCAAGGACTGACGCCAGACCCGCTTCATCGAGTCCCGCGAGCGGGAAGCTGTCGGCCGAGACGGCGTTCCGGCCGGCGCCGGTGGTCTCGTCGAGCAGTTCCGTCACGCGGCTCCGCAGGCTTTGGGCAAGTGCTTCGATCGATCCCTCGGTGTATGTGTCGGTCGCGTAGGCGAGCTCGAAGGACAGCGACCCGTCGTCGAGCACGGCGGTGACATCCACGGGGTGGACGCGTACGCCGACCGGTGCAGCGAACTCGGCTTTCTGCCAAAGCAGTTGGACTTCTTCGCCCAGACCGGCGGGCGGCGGGGCGGTCGGCTGAGCCACGGTCAGCACCACAGTGGGCTGTTCGCCCCCGGGGTGCAGCAGGCAGCCGACGGTGCGGGTGAGATCCAGGCCGTCGATGGGGCGTTCACGGGCGCTCACGGCGAGCTCGACCCGCACCGGCCCCTCTCGCCAGTCGCGCACCGCCGACTTCAGTGCCTCCAGGGCGACTTCGGTGAGCCGGGTCCGCCGCTCCTCGTCGGACGTGCGCGCGGACGTCCCGTTCGGGGCCCACTCGGCGTGTGTGCGCACGCGGGCCGTCGGGGAGGGCGCTGTGGCCGTGCCGGCGAGGCGTGCCGACCAGGCCGTGAACGGCGCGCTCTTCAGGGGGAGCACGACGTCCTTGCCCGCCAGGCGCGCCTGGTGGGCGAGGTCCAGGTCCGTCAGCAGGATGGGCCACGACTCCTCGTCGACCGCGATCCGGTGGGCCACGAGGAAGAGGTGCCGGGCGCGGCGTTCGCCGATGTCGAAAACAGCGCCGCGCAGCAGCGCGCCCTCGGCCGGGTCGAGACCCGCCCTCAGGGTGTGACAGGCGGCCTCCATCGCGGCGCGTGCGGCCTCTTCCGTCCGGTCCGTCAGGTCGTGGTGGTCCAGGCGCGCGTCCGCTTCCGGGACGACGTGCAACTTCGGTGCGTCGCCGTCGCGTCCGACGCGCAGACGCAGCGCTTCGTGGTGGTCGATCACCGCGGTCAGTGCCTGACGCAGCGCTTCGACGTCGAGGTCCGGCGCGGCGATCAGCCGGGCGGTGGTGCCCGCAGCGCCGTGGTACACGGTGTCGTCCAGGAGGACCCTCTGGTGAGCGGTCGGCGTCACCGCCCCTGTCACCGAGGGCTCGGCGGTCCCGCCTTCGGGTGCCGCGTGCTCGGCCAGTTCCGCGACCGTGGGGTGACGGAACATCATCGGCGGGGTGATGTCCACGCCGAACCTCCGGGCGCGTGTGATCGCCTGGATGCTGAGGATGGAGTCGCCCCCGAGTTCGAAGAAGTTGTCGTTGGCGCCGATCCGGTCCACGCCGAGCACGTCGCTCCAGACGCGGGCCACCACCCGCTCCACGGGAGTGCGCGGGGCGACGTACGTCTCCCGCAGGTCGGGGCGCTCGCCCTCGGGCGCGGGCAGGGCCTTGCGGTCCACCTTCTTGTTGTCGGTCAGGGGCAGCCGGTCGAGGATGACGAAGGCGCTGGGCACCATGTACTCGGGCAGGCTCCGCGCGCACCACGCCCGCAGCGCGGACACGCCGGGCCGTTCCGCGCCGCGGCCCGTGACGCAGTAGGCGACGAGCCGCTTCGCCCCGGGCGTGTCCTCGCGCACGACGACCACCGCGGATTCCACGGCGTCATGGCGCGCGAGCACGGACTCGACCTCGCCGAGTTCGATGCGGTGGCCCCGCACCTTGACCTGGTGGTCGATGCGCCCGAGGTATTCGACGGTGCCGTCGGCCAGCCGGCGCACGAGGTCGCCGGTGCGGTACACGCGGGCCTGCGGGTCCGTCGAGAAGGGGTGCCGCACGAAGCGTTCGGCGGTGAGTTCGGGACGGTTCAGATAGCCGCGGGCCACGCCGGCCCCGCCGATCCACAGCTCGCCCGGCACGCCCACCGGGGCCAGGCGGGCGAACCGGTCCATCACGAACAGCTCCGTGTTGGCTATGGGTCCGCCGATGGTGACGGCGCGCGCTCCGGTCCCCACCTCGGCGGCGAGTGACCAGATGGTGGTCTCCGTCGGACCGTAGAGGTTGGTGACCCGGCGGGTGCGCCGCGTCAGCCGCTCGGCGAGGTCCAGGGGCAGCGCCTCACCGCCGGTCAGGACGTGCAGTTGCGCCGCTTCCTTCGGCAACTCGTCGACGAGCATCTGCCAGACCGACGGGGTCGCCTGCATGACCGTGACGCGCTGCTCGGCCAGGAGCGTGGCGAGCGCCCGCGGGTCACGGGCCTGGTCCCTGCTCGCGAGCACGACCCGGGCCCCGGTGACCAGGGGCACGTACAGCTCCAGGTTGGAGATGTCGAACATGATGGTCGTGACGGACAGCAGCCGGTCCTCGGATGTCAGGTTCAGCGTGTCACGCAGGCCGAGCAGCAGGTTGGTCAGGGCGCTGCGGGGCACCCCGACGCCCTTAGGCGTGCCCGTGGATCCCGAGGTGTAGATGACGTACGCGAGGTCGTCGCCGCACGCTTCGGACGGCAGGTCCGCCGCGCTCTCCCGCGCCACGGCCGCCGCATCCGCGGCGCCGTCCACGCTGACGACCGCGGCACCGCTGTCGGGCAGTCGTCCGCGCAGGCTCTCCTGGGTGAGCACGACCGGGGCCGCGGTGTCCGCCAGCATGAACGTCAGCCGGTCCTGGGGGTATTCGGGGTCCAGAGGGACGTAGGCGCCACCGGCCTTGAGCACGGCGAGCAGGCCGATGAGCATGTCGGGGCCACGTTCCAGGCAGACCCCGACGAGCGTGTCCGGGCCCACCCCCAGCCCTGAGAGACGGCGGGCGAGCCGGTTGGCCGCCGCGTTCAAGTCCTGGTAAGTGAGGGACTGTTCGCCCGCAGTGAGTGCCACCGCGTCCGGGCGCTCGCGCACGCGCTCCTCGAAGAGCGCCGGGACGCCGAGGTCCGCGGGGAACGGGAGTGTCGTGTCGTTCCACTGGACGAGGAGCTGCTCGCGTTCGGCGCCGGTCAGCAGCTCCAGTTCGCCGACACGCCGGTCCGGGCCGGCGACCGCGGTCGCGAGGAGCACTCCGAAGTGCCCCGCCATCCGCTCGATCGTCGCACGGTCGAAGAGGTCGGTGGAGTACTCCACGCGCGCCGCGATGCGGTCGCCGTGCTCCCTCACCGACATCATCAGATCCAGGGCGGAAGTGGCCGCCCGGAGCGGCAGCCGCTCGGCGTCCAGACCCGGGAACCGCCAGTGCTCGTCGAAGCCGTCCTGGGGGGCGAGCATCACCTGGAACAACGGGGTGCGCGAGAGGTCCCGTTCGGGGACCAGCTCCTCGACCAGACGTTCGAAGGGAACGTCCTGATGGCCGTAGGCGTCCAGGGCGCGGCCCCTGACCTGCCGCAGCAGCTCACGGACCGTCGGGTCGCCGCCGAGGTCGGCCCGCAGGACGAGGTTGTTGACGAAGAACCCGACCAGGCCCTCGGTCTCCGTCCTGATCCGCCCGGCGATCGGCACGCCCACAGCCACGTCGGACTGGCCCGAGTACGTGGACAGCAGCGCCTGGAAGAGGGCGAGCAGCACCATGAACAGCGTGCAGTCCTCGCGTCGCGCCAGCTCCCGCAGCCCCGCCGCCACGTCGCCGGGCACCTCGAACTCAAGGCTCGACCCGCGCCCCGAGCGCACCGGAGGCCGCGGCCGGTCCGTCGGCAGTTCCAACGGCTCGACTCCCGCCAACGCAGCACGCCAGTAGATCAGCTGGCGGTCGACAGCGGCTTCGCGCAGCACCTGACGCTGCCAGATTGCGAAGTCCGCGTACTGCACGGGCAGCGCCGCGAGGTCCGCGGGGCGCTCCGCGCGCTCGGCCGCGTACAGCTCCGGCAGCTCCTGCGCGATGAGCCGCATCGACCAGCCGTCGGACACGATGTGGTGCACCACGACCAGGAGCAGGTGCTCGTCCTCGGCGGCCCGCACCAGGGCCGCCCGCACCGGCGGCCCCGCCTGGAGGTCCATGGGCCGGAAGGCCTCGCGCCGCACCGCGTCCAGCGGGTCGTGTCCGCCGTCGAGCCGGGCCAGCGGGAAGTCCCGCGGGGTGTCCACGACTTGCCGCGGGTCGCCGTCCTGGCCCGCGACGAACCGTGTCCGAAGCGCCTCGTGCCGCTCGACGAGCCGTGCGAGGGCCCGCTCCAGGGCCACGTCGTCGACGGCGCCGCGCAGGCGGACGACGACGGGCAAGAGGTACTCGGCCGACCCGGCCTGCAACTGGTCGAGGAACCACAGGCGCTGCTGCCCGAAGGACAGGGGCAGTTCGGCGTCGGCGGCCCTGGGGATCAGGGGGACGCGGTCCGCGTCCTCGGCCCGGCCGCCCAGGTGTTCGGCGAGGCCCGCCACCGTCGGATGAGCGAAGAGATCACCTACCGGCACGTTCACCTGCATCGTGTGCGCAAGGCCGTTGACGACGCGCATCGCCAGAAGCGAGTGGCCGCCTAGGCGGAAGAAGTTGTCGTGCAGGCCGACCCGTTCCACTCCCAGCACGTCGGCCCAGACACGGGCCACCTGTTCCTCGGCCGGGGTGCGCGGGGCGGCGTAGCCCTGCGCGGGATCCGCCCGCTGGACCTCCGGTGGGGGCAGCGCCTTGCGGTCCACCTTCTTGTTCGCCGTCAGGGGCAGCCGGTCGAGGAGGACGAATGCGCCGGGCACCATGTACTCGGGCAGGGTCCGCGCGCACCACGCCCGCAGCCCGGACACGTCGAGGTCCCGGCCGTCCCTGGGTACGCAGTACGCGGTGAGGCGCTTGTCACCCGGCCCGTTCTCCCACGCGAGCACCACGCAGGACGCCATGTCCGCGTGCTCCATGAGGGCCGACTCGATCTCGCCGAGCTCGATGCGGATGCCGCGCACCTTGACCTGCTGGTCGATGCGGCCGAGGAAGTCCAGCGTGCCGTCGGGCAGCCACCGCACGAGGTCACCCGTGCGGTACATGCGGTCGCCGGACGCGCCGTAGGGGTCGGGCACGAAGCGCTCGTCGGTCAGCTCCTGGCGGCCCAGATAGCCGTGGGCGAGACCCACTCCCGCCGCGTACAACTCGCCCGCCACGCCTGGCGGCACGAGCCTTCGGTGCGCGTCGAGGACGTACAGACGCGTGTTGCCGACAGGCCGGCCGATGGGGGCGACGCCGGGCCACTGCGCGACGTCGGCGGGCAGCACGTGATCGGTGACGCCGTGCGTCTCGGTCGGCCCGTACCCGTTGTGCAGGGTGCACCAGGGGTGGCGGGCGTGGAAGGCGCGGGCCGAGTCGCCGAGCACATGGGTGTCGCCGCCCTGGGCGATGACGCGCAGCTCCGGCAGGACGGCGCCCGCGGCGTTGGCCGCCTTGTAGAACTCCTCCAGGACGAGGTTCGGGGCGTTGAGCTCGTGGATGCCGCGCCGCTCCAGCCAGCGCACTAGGCCGACCGGGTCGATGCGGACGTTTTCCGGCGCGACGACCAGGCACTTGCCGTACAGGAGTGCGCTGAGGATCTCGTAGGGGGCGATGTCGAAGCTGATCGTCGCGAACTGGGCGACCCTGCCGTGCGGTTCGCCGGGGGTGGCCGCGCGCAGCCAGGACGTGAGGTTCACCAGGCCCGAGCCGGGCATGACCACGCCCTTGGGGCGCCCGGTGGAGCCCGACGTGTACATCACGTAGAAGGGCGTGTCCTGGGTGACGGGCCCGAGCCGCTCGCCGTCCTGCGGGTCCGTGGCGGGGCACGCTTCGATGCCGGCCGCGCAGCCCGGGTCGTCCAGGGCGAGCCGGTGCGGCTCCGCGGGCAGCGCGCTCTCGACGGTGGTATGGGTGAGGACGCAGATGGGCCGGGCGTCCTCGATCATGTAGGCGATGCGGTCGGCCGGGTACTGGACGTCGATCGGCAGGTAGGCGGCGCCCGTCTTGGCCACGGCCAGGAGCGCCGCGACGAGGTCCACCGACTTGGGCAGGGCCAGCGCCACCACCTGTCCCGGACCCGCCCCGGCGGCGATGAGGCGGTGCGCGATCCTGTTGGCGCGCCCGTTGAGTTCGCCGTAACTGAGCCCGGTGTCCTCGTGGAGCACGGCCGGTGCGTCCGGGGTCGCGGCCGCCTGCTTCTCGAAGAGGGCGGGCACGCTGTCGGCGGGCAGCGGGTGACCGGTGTCGTTCCACTCCTCGAGGAGCTGGTGCCGGTCGGCGGCGCTGAGCATGTCGAGCGCGCTCAGCCGGGCGTCGGGGGCGTCGACCGCCCTGGCCAGCAGGTTTTGGAAGTGCCCCGCCATCCGCTCGGCCGTGGCCCGCTCGAAGAGGTCGGTGCTGTAGCTGAGCTGACCGTAGAAGGAGCCGGAGGACTCCTGGAGGACGAGGGTGAGGTCGAACTGGGCGCCGTCCATGCCTGTGCGGAGCGCCTCGCTGTGCAGACCGGGAAGGTCCCACACCTCGTCGGAGAGGTTCTGCGGCGTGAGCATCGCCTGGAAGAGCGGGGTGTGGCTCAGGTCGCGGTCGGGTGCGAGGTCCTCCACGAGCCGCTCGAAGGGGACGTCCTGGTGGGCGTAGGCGCCGTGCGCAGCCTCCCTTACCCGGCCGAGGAGCTCCTCGAAGGTGGGGTCGCCCGACAAGTCCACGCGAATCACGAGGGTGTTGACGAAGAAGCCCATCAGGTCTTCGGTCTCGGCCCGGTTGCGGCCCGCCGCGGGCACCCCGATCGCCACGTCGTCCTGTCCGCTGTACTTGGCAAGGTGCAGCTGGAACACCGCGAGGAACGCCATGAAGGGGGTCACGCCCGTACGGCGTGCCAGGCGCCGCAGGCCTTCGGACACCTCGGCGGGGACGTCGAACTCCACGCTGGCGCCGGCGCCCGTGCGCCGCGGCGGCCGCTGGCGGTCGGTGGGCAGCTCGAGAGGTTCGAGTCCCGCCAACCGGTCACGCCAGTAGTGCAGTTGACGTTCCAGGAATGGACCTCGGATCCTGTCTCGCTCCCAGACGGCGAAGTCCGCGTATTGGACGGCGAGTTCGGGCAGCGCGGGAGAGCGGCCCTCGACGGCCGCCGCGTAGAGCTCTCCGACCTCCTTGGCCAGGACGGAGGCCGACCAGTCGTCGGAGACGATGTGGTGCAGAACTACGAGCAGGAGGTGCACATCGTCCGTCTCGCGTACCAGGACCACGCGCAGCAGCGGGCCCTCCTCGGGGTCCAGCGGCCTGCCGGCCTCCTCGCGCGCCACCCTGAGCGCCTCGTCGGCCCCGGCCGCATCCCGCCGCTCGACGCTGAACTCAACCGTCGGCACGACCTGTTGACGCGGTTCGCCGTCGTCGCCGCGCACGATCCGGGTGCGCAGCACCTCATGACGCTCCAGCAGGGCGGTGAAGGCGGCGTCGAGTGCGGAGGCGTCCACGGCACCGCGCAGCCGCACGACCCGGTGGGTCAGGAGCTGTCCGCTGTCGGGTGTCAGCTGGTGCAGGAACCACAGGCGCTGCTGTCCGAACGAGAGGGGAGCGTCGCGCTCCCCCCGGCCGCGCGGCTCCAGGGCGCCGGCCACAGCATTCGGGAGCCCTTCCGCGCGCTCGGCCAGCGCGGCAACGGAGGGGCAGGCGAACAGATCTCCGACGGTGAGGTCGAGTCGCAGGTCCCTCGTGATGCGGTTGACCACGCGCATCACCAGCAGCGAGTGCCCGCCGAGGTCGAAGAAGTCGTCGTGGACGCCCACCCGGTCCACGGCCAGGGCGTCGGCCCAGATCCGGGCGAGCCGTTCCTCCGTGGGGGTGCGCGGTGCCACGTACGGCCCGTCGAACTCCGCGCGCAGGCCGCTGGGCCTGGGGAGGGCCGATCGGTCCACCTTGCCGTTGGCGGACAGCGGCAGCCGCTCCAGGACCACGAACGCGTTGGGCACCATGTGTTCGGGGAGCCGCTCGGCGACGTGCCTGCGCAGGGCCCCGCGCAGCTCGGCCTCGCCGCCGTCACGCCCGTGCCGGGAGACCGCGGCCGGCCCGTCGCAGACGACGTAGGAGACCAGACGCTTGTCGCCCGGCTGGTCCTCGCGCATCACGGTGACCGCCTGGGTCACCTCCGGGTGCGCCAGGACGGCGGCGTCGATCTCGCCGAGCTCGACCCGGAATCCGCGGATCTTCAGCTGGTGGTCCATCCGTCCGAGGAAGTCGATGTTGCCGTCCGGGAGCCATCGGACGAGGTCGCCGGTGCGGTAGACGCGGGCGTCCGGGTCGTCGGAGAACGGGTGGGGCACGAAGCGTTCGGCGGTGAGTTCGGGACGGTTGAGATAGCCGCGGGCGACGCCTGCCCCGCCGACCCACAGCTCGCCCGGGACGCCGACGGGGGCAGGACGTCCGTGCCCGTCCATCACGTACAGCTGAGTGTTCGCCATCGGTCGGCCGATGGGGAGCGTGCCGCGCTGCGCGGGCAGGCCCGGGTCCACCTCGTACAGGGTGGCTCCCACGGTCGTCTCTGTGGGCCCGTATTCGTTGAGGACGACGGTGTACGAGGCGCAGCGAGCGGCGGCCGACCTCGCGAGGTCCGCGGTGAACGGCTCGCCCGCCACGACCAGGGTGCCCACGTCGAGCTGGGCGTCGCTCCCCTCCAGCGCCTCCAGGAGCAGTTCAAGGTGGGAAGGGGTGAGTTTGACGGTGCTGAAGTGCTCGCCCCGGGCGAAGGCCGCGGCGAGCATGCCGACGCCGACCGGACCCGACTCCTCCATGACGACGACTGACTCTCCCTGGATGAGCGGCAGGAAGATCGAGGGGATCGGCAGATCGAAGGCGATGGACGACAGCAGTACGGATCCGTGGCCGCGTCCGGTTCGCGGGAACGCGGCGTCGGCGCTCATCAGGAAGTCCGCGAAGTTGCGGTGGCTGACACGGACGCCCTTGGGCGTTCCCGTCGATCCGGAGGTGTAGATCACGTACGCGAGATCGTCAGGACCTGTGCAGTGAGGCACATCGTCAGCGGGCAGCCCCGCTATGGCCGGCCCGTCGCTGTCCACCCACACGACTCCGGGCCCCGCCGAGGGCAGCCGATCGCGAAGGGCCTCCTGGCTGACGACGACCGACGCTCCGGTGTCCTCCAACAGGAACGCGATTCGCTCCGCAGGGTGGTCCGGGTCCAGCGGGACGTACGCGCCGCCCGACTTCAGGACTCCGAGCAGCGTCGGAATGAGTTCGACGCCTGGGCGAAGACAGACCGCCACCAGGCTGCCGGGACGCACACCCATGGTTCCGAGGTGCCGGGCCAGCCGGTTCGCCTGCGCATTCAGTTCCGCGTACGAGAGGGAGCGCTCGCCGGCGATCACGGCTGTCGCCTGGGGGAAGCGCGCCGCCTGCTGAGAGATCATCCGATGCGCCGACGCGTCAGCCGGGTGAGGCGTTTCGATGCCCTGCCCATCGGCCAGGATCTGCCGTCGTTCGGCTCGGGTCAGCAGGTCCAGAGTGCCGACGGGCGCCGTGGGGTCCGAGACGAAGGAAGCGAGCAAGGTACTGAAGTGGCCTGCCGCCCTGTCCGCGACCCGATCAAGGAGTCCGTGAGGTGCAGCCGCGAGGCGAACAGAGCAGCCGTCGGCGGCCAAGGACGCCGCGGGGGCCGTGACAGTGCCGCTCCCGGCCGTGCCACAGGTCGTCGGCTCCAGCAGCCACGTGCCGACGGGGGTGTCGGCGTCCGGAAGCGCAGGAGCCCCGTCGACCTGGCCGGCGTATCTCGCCGTGAGGAGGCGCCCGGCCTTCTCGACCACCACCTCCGGAGCAACGCCCATTTTCTTTGCGAACCCACCGACGGCGTCGAGAAGTTGGGGGTCCAGCGGGAACACAGTAGATCCGGCGAGGTCGTCACTGCCCACAGCCATTCTCAGGGAACCCTTTCTGCGCATGGATCAGCTCCCTCCCCGCCGGCGCGCACAGAATTCACCCAAACGCCATCACGGAGGAGGGTTGGGCCGCACAGCGGGAGGTTTCACTGACGATGGAGCCAGAAAATCCGGAAGGGTAATTTTTCAGGGTCACACCGGGCGATCTGCCGCACGGGGACACACCTGGCACTTCAGCTTCTGGCGCTAGCGCCTTCGGGAGCTGCGTCGTCCTCGTCGGACAACGAGGGGAACTTGCGCATTCCGCGCAGTGGTGACAAGAGGATCGGAAGGAAAGCGACACACCCGGCGGCCGCGCATACGAGTAGCGCCTCGCGCGACCCGAGCCACCCTGCCACAGCGCCGCCCAGCGCGGAACCGGCCGGCATCGCACTCCAGGTAAGAAAACGCATTGTCGCATTGACACGCCCGAGATATTCATCGGGCGCCAGGGCCTGCACACAGCTGATCTGGGTGACGTTGTAAACGACTGTCATGAATGCGGTGATGCCGTTCGCGCACGCAGCGATCCAGAGGGACCAGCCGGAGTCGACGAACGCGAGGACAAGCGCGAAAGGGGACCCGGTCAGCAGGATCAGCCACATAGCAGGGCCGGGCCCGAACTTCTCGGATATTCGTCTGGAGAAGAAGGAGCCGAGTAGCCCACCCACGCCGGATACGCTCAGGAAAAGGCCGATCAAGGCGGGCGAGAGTTCCAGCGTCCTGGCCAGGAAGAGCATGGTCACCGTATAGACGGCATACGACGTGAGGTTCAGCCAGGCCGTCGAGCCCGCGATGGCGAGAAGCCGGGCATGTCCCCACACCAGGCGCAGTCCGGACTCCACCTCCTTGAACATGCGGGACTCCGGCCTGCGGACGGGCGTCTTCTCCACAGTCCGAATCCGGAAGATGGAGGTCGAGGCTACGGCGAGACCCACACTGGTCACCACGAAAGACACCGGAGCGGTGAGCAGCGCGACGACCTGGCCGCCGAGGGATGGACCGCCCACGGCGAACACCTGTTGGACGCCGACGAGCTTCGCGTTCCCTTCCAGAACCCTGTCCCGCCCTACGAGGCTCGGCAGGTAGCTCTGATAGGCAACGTCAAAGAAGACATTGCAGGAACCGAAGAGCAGAACCGTGGCATAGAGCTGCCAGATCGAAAGGATGCCCACCCACCAGAACAAGGGGATGGAGATCAGGATGGCGGAACGGGCCAGCTGACAGAAAGCCAGTATATTGCGGCGCCTCAGCCTGTCCACCCACACGCCGGCCGGAAGGCCGATCAAGAGAAAAGGGAGGGTCAAAAAGGTGGACACGAGACCCACCTCGAACTCGCCGACATCCAGTGCCGTAACCGCGACGAGAGGAATGGCAAGTCTTGCAATACTCACACTTGCGGCACTGGCCGCTGTCGCAATGTATAGGTTCCTGAATCCTTGATCCTTAAATATCCCCGTTGATCCGATCACGCGATTGAACGTAGCAACCACGTTGATCGACTCGCAAGATGGCCTATGCACGAAGGGCGTTTCGTACGCAAATATTCATCCCCCAGGTTGTCCCGGACCAGCACGATCAGGCCACCGAGTCCGGATGTGTGTCCGCCCGGCAGACGCGCAGATCCCGCATGTCGATGCCCGCCGGCGGCCCCGGTGCCGCACGGAACGGGCGGGTACCCCCGGGGCCGTCCACCCGGCCGGCAGCAGGTCAGCCCGGCCATCGATGCACGGACCGACCCCAGCCGCATGGGCGGACCACCGGCGTAGAGCCCTTGGGGCCAACTCCGCGCGTGCGGCGGCGTCATCGCCCGGCAGCTTCTTCCGCTGGGGCGCCCGGCGGCGTCGTCACGTTGTCGACTGTGACTGCCTGACGGCGCGTCGGGCAGGCCGCGCACGGCCGTCGAGACGGCGCCGGCTGACGTGCCTCTGCGACTGCACTTGGCCGGCCTGTTGCTGGATGCCGGTCAGCAGGACGACGCGGTCACGCAGGTGGCCGTCGCACTGCAACACGCGCCAGGCGACACTCAGGCGAAAGCACTGATGACACGCGCGATAGGCACGCCCTCGTCCGCGGGAATCCCGCCTTCTGAGCCGCCGCCGGCCCCGGCGACCCCGCCCACGGAGCCCGCGGCCGATGCCCCTTTCAACTGGAGCGCCGCCGCCGACCAGGTCAAGGACGTGCTTCCGCCGCGCTTCGTGGAAGAGCCCCTGGCCACCGACGGCAGCGGCGACCCCGAAGGCGCCCCCGCCTGGGAAGTCGATGCTCCGGGCACGGTACGCCTGGCCGACGTCGGCGGCATGCGGGAGGTCAAGGACCGTCTGGAGGCCGCGTTCCTCTCGCCGCTGCGCAACCCGGAGTTGCGTCAGCTGTACGGCAAGAGCCTGCGCGGCGGCCTCCTCCTCTACGGACCTCCCGGCTGCGGCAAGACGTTCGTGGCACGCGCCGTCGCGGGAGAGCTCGGTGCGAACTTCCTGTCCGTTTCGGTCGACGACGTGCTGGACATGTGGATCGGCAACTCCGAGCGCACCATGCACGAGCTCTTCGAGACGGCCCGCCGCCAGGCCCCCCGCGTCGTGTTCCTCGACGAGCTGGACGCCCTCGGCGGCAAGCGCAGCCGTACGCAGAGCGCCGGCCTGCGCAACACCGTCAACCAGCTCCTGACTGAGAGCGAGACGGCATCAACGCCGTCGTGGCGATGCGGTGCGCGACCTGAGTGCAACGTGCAGCTCTGATCGCCGATCAAGACGAAACTGGCCGCTCCGTGACGACTCCGCCGTCGCTCGGGGCACGTCCAGTGCTGTACGAGCAGAAGGCCTAGGCGTGCTGCCCCGGCACGTTGGTGACACCCGGGCTGGGTGCTTGAACAGCTGAGGGCCTTCCGGGTTCGGTGTGGATTGCGACGTCTACGACGGGCACTCAGGAGACCCTCGTGTCCCACCGTAATGCGATGGCGCAGCAGTTGTCCGAGCGGGACGGCGACAAGGGCTACAGGTCCAAGGCATCCGGACCTGGCCGAGGTGAGACCACCGAGCCCCATCAAACGGCCGTCGTCCTCGCCTCGCTCCTGATGCTGATGCGGGTGCGACGCCCCGTAGACGAGCGCCTGGTCCTCAAAGGTGGAGTTCGGTCTCCCAGGCTTCGAAGGGTGGCTCGACTCGATAGCCCGGGTCACAGCATGCCCGAATCCACTGCGCAACCCGGTACTGCGCGTCCCCGTCATTCAGCACCATGCCGACTTCGTCGACTTGCAGCACGTTGCCGTAGATCGCGAAAACCTGCTCCAGCGACGAGCCGGAGTGAAAGACGGCCGAGCGGTAGTCGAACCCGTCGAGCAACTCGACGTCGATGGTGCCGTTCGCCAAGTAGAAGGCGAACAACCGAAGCGAAGCGCGCACGTCGACAGAAAGATGCTCCACGCGCGCATCATGCATGACCTCGGCACCCACTTGCCACAGGCTTTCGGCGACACCGCCTGGCCCACCACGGCGCTCGCACTGTCCGGGTCGGCTTCCGGCAGGTGCCCGTGCGGCTCGACGAGGGATCTTCTCTGCGCGCTGCGAACGAACGTGACCAGGGCGGACGTGCCGACCGAGACGATCGGTTGCAAGGGTTTGACCTGCTGGCGGCGCATGCGGAACTGCATCAAGGCCGCGGTCTGAGTTGTCGCGGACGAGCAGCCGATCCGGCCCGCGAGCACGGCCGGCGTGACAGGCTGCCCCGCATCGCCTGCCGCCGACTGCGTCGACGGGCGCACCCCGCCCGGGGAGCGCCACGAGCAGCCCGGATCAGCCGCCACCCGAGCCGGCCGAAGCCGAACCGCCGGAGGTCCAGCTGGAGTTGGGCCGCGGCCGATTGCGCGTGATGCGCTCGGTGCGCAGCTCCACCACGACCCCAGCCGGGCCGAGCAGGGCCTTCAGCGCGTCGGCGAGCCGCTGCGGGTCGCCGCCAGCAGGGAGCGCGAGCCGTTCCCGGACGCCTTGCAGGACGAGTTCCAGCGCGAGCGTGGAAACCGCCGGCTTGTAGTCCCCCTGGTACGGCTCCACCACCTTGTTGGTCAGCCGCACCTCGCGCAGGGTCTCGACGGGCAGCCAGTCGTCCGGCCCAGCGGCCCGGACCAACCGCAGGGACGCGGGCACCCCGGCAGGCGCGAACTCCACCCGCAGGATGTCCCGGGCCCGGGAAAAGGCCAGCGCCGGCCAGCCGATCAGGTACTCCAGCCCGGCGATCACCCCCACCACCACGAACACGGTCGACGCACGCGCCCCGGCCAGCGTCATCCAGAAGGCGACGAGCAGGGTCGGCACGCCCAGGGCGAGCGGAGTGAAGAGCGCCGGCCCCGCCGCGGTCAGCGCGTTCCACGCCGGCCCGACCGGGCCGGCGCGCACGACCAGATCCGTCGAGTCGGGGCCTCGCCTCAGCAAGGGATCGGTGGCCATGCCTCCAGCGTAGGACCGGTCCGCAAGAGCGCCTAGACCACTTCCGGGCCGATAAGGCCGGACTTCTGACGACCCGTAGCCCTCAGCCGGCGGACGCGGCGGGCTCCCATGGCCGAACCACGGATCGGACCACGGCTCGAACCACGGCTCGAACCACGGATCGGACCGCTGCTCGACGGCGGCCATCAGCGGGTGGAGGGTGCGCCGTCCAGGCTCTCGCGGATGATGTCGGCGCGGCCGCCGAGGCGTGCGCTCTCTTCGATCACGAACAGCACCACCCTCCGCACCGACCAGTCCTCGACGACGGCGGGGAACCACGGCACCCGGCCGGACGAGAACGTGCCGGCCGAGGTCGGCGATGCCGGCTGGCACCGAGGAGGTGCCCGCTGGAGGTGGATGAGGCTGTGTTCGCCGCGGTCGTCGATGCCGGGTCCAGGGTCGTCGGTGTGTCCGTACAGGGCGTATGAGGGGGTCCATTCGCCGCTGTGCGGGGTGACCAGGATGTCGAGGTGTGCCTCCTGCGGTGGCCAGGGCGTCGAGGATATTGATCACTGTCGAGGAGGGCCGGACGAGGGTGATCGTGAGGTGGTCGTGTAGGCCTCCGCGTCGAAGCGGTCGAGGCGGCGGCGCATGCGCCTGGTGGACCAGGGCCAGCTGAAGCTGTTGACGCCGTTGGCGTCGAGGTAGTAGCTGGAGCAGCCGCCCACGTTGTAGACGGTGGCGCGCAGGGCCTGCTGGACCTCGGCGCGGAAGGCGGCCTGGACTTCGGGGCGTACGTCCATGCTGGTCCAGCCCGCGGACCGGGAACGGCGCACCGCTGCCGCCATATAGGCGAGTTGCGCTTCGAGGACCATGAACGCCGAGGAGTGCCCGGTGCCCAGGTGCGGCCCGAGGAGGACGAACGCGTTGGGGAATCCGCTGACAGTGGTGCCCAGATAGGCGTCGGGACTGCCCTTCCAGTGGTCGTCGAGGCTGGCGCCGTCGGCGTCGAACACGCGGCCGGCGATGGGCATGTCGAGGATGTGGAAGCCGGTGCCGAGGATGACGGTGTCGACCTCGGCGGTGCTGCCGTCCGCGCCGACGATCCGGTTGCCTTGGATGCTGTCGACCGCGGTGGCGTGCACGGTGACGTTCGGCCGGGTCAGCGCCGGATAGTACGCGTTGGACAGCAGCAGGCGTTTGCAACCCAGGGTGTAGTCGGGGGTCAGCGCCTTCCGCAGCGCGGGGTCCTTGACCGTCGCCCGCAGATGCAAAGTGCCGATCCTTTGCACCGCGCGCAGGAGGGAGGGGTGACGGAATCCGATGCCCAGGGCTTCCAGGGCCGCGTACTCGGCGTTGCGCAGGGCGCGTTGGGCCGCGGGGAAGCGTCGCATGAGCCGGCGTTCGACGCGCGGGACGTAGTGGTCGGGCTTGGGCAGCACCCATTGGGCTGTGCGCTGGAACAGGTGCAGCCGGCTCACCTGGGGCTGGATCGCCGGGATGAACTGCACGGCTGAGGCACCGCTGCCCACGACCGCTACCCGCGTGCCGTCGAGGGGGTGGTCGTGGCGCCAGCGGGAGGAGTGGAACACAGGTCCGGGGAAGTCGGCGAGGCCCGGGATGTCGGGGGTGAGCGGCTCCTGCCAGGGGCCGGCGGCCGAGATGAGGAAGCGGGCGGTGTATCGGCCTCGGCCGGTGTCGACGTGCCAGCAGGCTTCGCCCGGCTGCCACTGCGCCCGGGTGACCTCGGTGCGGAAGTGGATGAGGGGCGTGATTCCGTGCCGGGAAGCCGTGTCGGTGAGGTAGGCGCGGATCTCGGCTTGGCCGGCGAAGGCGCGCGTCCATTCGGGGTTGGGTGCGAAGGAGTAGGAGTACAGGGCGGAGGGCACGTCGCAGGCACAGCCCGGGTAGGTGTTGTCCCGCCAGGTGCCGCCGAGTCGGTCCGCCTTCTCCAGGAGTACCAGGTTGCGCACGCCCGCCTGCCGCAGTGCCACTGCGGCTCCGATGCCGCTGATGCCGCTGCCTATGACCAGCGCCTCCACGTCGAGGGGCTCGGGGGCGGGCCGGGTGTCCTGGGCGTCGTCGGGTCGAGGCATGTCGAGGGCTCCTGTGGCGGGCGGGGAGGGTGGCGTGACTCAGGTGCGCGGCAGGGGTGTCGCGGTGAGGGCGTCGCGGACCGTCGCGCGCGTCGTGCGCAGTGCCGTCTCCAGCACGGCGAACCGGCGCCGGGGGTCCATGAAGTTGCCGCCCATGGCGTCCAGGTCGGCGGCGGTGGGTTCGACGCGGATCACGCGGGTGCCGGCCGCTCGCAGTGCGGCGCATTCGGCGTTCAGGATGCCCGTCATGACACGGCGCAGTACGGCCTCTGCCCGGCCGAGTCCGCTGCGGCGGCCCGGAGCGGCCGTGCTCATCGGCGCGACGATGTACACCTCGTCGAGTCCGCGGTCCGCCAGCAGGTCCGCGGAGGTCGGTGAGCTGATGCCGCCGTCGGCGTAGAGGCGGCCGTCGACGCGGACCGGGGGGAACCAGCCGGGAATGGCCCAGGATGCGCGGAGCGCGTCGCGCAGAGCGGCCTTCGGCGCGTCGGGATGGCCGAAGAGGGTGCGGCGGCCCGTGTCGAGGTCGGTGGCCGCCAGCCAGGTCGCGGGGTGGCTCACCCATCCACCGTCGGGGGCGAGGCGGTCGGCGAGAGCGGCCAGCCAGGCGGCGTCGCCACGTCCTCGGGGCAGCAGACCGGACAGGCCGGTCAGAGCGGGCACGGCCCTGGTGAGGGCGTGTGCGGAAAGCCGGGGCGCGCTGAGCATGAGCGCGGGACGCGGCGGTGTCCGGCGGGGCGGGTGAGCGAAGTGCCGTGCCAGGTCGGGCCGGGCCGAGGCGGTGGCGAGCTGTGCGGCGAGAAGTTCGCCGACATCGACGCCTGCACCCAGCAGCGCCGCGAGTTCCGCGCCGGCCGAGGTGCCCACCAGGACGTCGGCGTCACGGGGGTCCCATGCCGTGGCCTGCCGGATGGAGTGCAGCGCGGCGACGGTCCAGGCGGTGCCGAGGGTGCCGCCACAGCCGAGCACCAGGCCTCGGGAGGGTGGGGTCTGCGTGCCGTGCACGGTCACTGGCCGCTCCGCTCTTCGGTTCTTCGGTTGGGCTTGCCGATGGCGCACCTGCGGGCACCGGGAGGACACCACTGGAATACCGGCGAGATCCGGATACTAGCGGTATTTGAAACGTGGGGACAGGGCCCGTCGGAGATAGGATCGGCAAACCAACACAGGCTTCCTGGAAAGCCGCACAGGACCGACCAAACGGGAGAAGGACACAGCACATGGCCCGCCTCAGCCGCGTCGAGAGTCAGGAGCTCACGCGTGAGCGGCTCGTCGCGACCGCACGCACCCTGTTGCTGAGCAAGGGGTACGCGGCCACCTCGCTCAGTGACGTCGCCGAGACGGCCGGCTATTCCAAGGGCGCGGTGTACTCCAACTTCCGCAACAAGGACCGCCTCTGCCTCGCCGTCCTCGACGACATCCGCGCCGAGCAGCTCGCTCTGCTCACCGACTCCGTGATGGGCGACGGTGCGGTCGACAGCCGTCTCGCCGCGTTCACGGCCTGGAGCGAGGCGCACATCGGCGACCAGGCGTGGACGACGTTCGAAGTCGAGTTCCTTGTCCGGGCGCGTCACGACGACGAGCTGCGGGGCGAGATGACAGCCCGGGCAGGGATGATCCGCGACATGCTGGCCCAGCTCCTCGAAGGGCTGGCCGACGAAGCGGGTGTGCGGCTGACCATGCCTGCCGATCGGGCGGCGACGATGCTGCTGAGCCTCGGCATCGGACTCGGGGTGCAGCGGGTGGCCGACCCGTCGGTCTCCACCGCGGTGCTCACCGACACCCTGCGCCTCGTCCTGGGACTCGACGCCGGTCACGCCTGAGACTCAGTGCCTGCCAGGAGACTTCACGGCTCTTCGCGTGAGCAGCCTGGCATCGATCACCGAACGGATCATCGCGGAGGGACACGTCGAACACGGCGTCCGGGTACCAGCGGTGGGTCCCGGACGTCGCACCGGCATGACATCGACGCCGAGGCCGTCCGCGGCAAGGTCCAAGACGGCCGCCCCGCCGCCCGGGCCCGCCAGGTGGACAAGGACGACCTCCCACAGCGTCCCGGCGTCGATCTTGACGCTGGTGCGCCGCGAGAGAAGTGCCGGTCCGGTGCCGATGATCTGCGCGCCGAGCACGTTGACCCAGCGACCCCGGGGGGCTCCCCGCCGCCCGATGCAGGACCGGGTGCAATCGGTGGCCAGGGTCGGGGCGAACCCGCACTCGTCCAGGAAGATCAGCTCCCGCACGCCCGCGTGCGCCTCCATCCGTTAGTCCGTAAGCCCTCCGGCTGTGCCTTCGCGGCCTGCTGAAGAACGGGCTCGGCCTTGTGCCGCAGGCTTTAGCAGATCCGCTTCCAGCGAAGACCATCACGGCGCACCAGCTCCCATGGGCAGTCGACGAAGATCTCCACCCCGCGGTGCTCACGCGGTCACTCGCGCAGGGCAGGAGCGGTCCAGATGACGCCGGCCGCGGCGGAGGCGTCCAGCAGACCGGCCAGCGCCGCGCGGTCGGCCCGTCCAGCACCTTCGCCGTGCGGCCCGGACGCGGGGCGTCCAGCCGCGCCTTGACTGCACCGCCGTGGAAACGATGGATGGCCGCGCGGGCGGTGACCTCGTTGCCGAGCCGGTCGGCCACCTCAGGGGCGGTCTTGCCCCGGCCGAACAGATGGATGCACTCCGCCCACTGCCTCGTGCAGCGGGTCAGATCCCGCCGCGGCCGGCAGCGCACAGCTCGCCATGCCAATCGGCAGCCGCCTTGAGACGGAGGATGCTCGTTCCTCCTGCCAGACGCCTACGGCGTGTCGTTGCATGACCGGCCCGGGCTCCTGCGGATGACCGTGCGTTGGCGGGCTGGGCCTGCACCGAGGGCCCGGGGCTGAAGGTCTATCGGTGGAGCCTGGGTACCCGATCCGTGCCGGCTGCCGCGGGTCGCCGGTCGCCGGTCGCCGGTCGCCGGAGCCCGAACGAAGCCTCCGTTCGGGCGGACCGTCCTGTGCGTCGGACCGTAGGACCGTGATGCGGCCGTTCAGGAAAGCGAGACTGGTCGCGGTTGTGCCGCTGCCCCGCAGGCGTCGGCGGCCGTGGAGAGGCGAGGTGGCGAACGTGGCGGAGGCTCCGGCAGACTCCGGGAACGGCCAGGACGACGGGGATTCCGTACAGCTCGGCGGTTATCAGCAGGAGTTGAAGCGGTCGCTCGGCTCCTTCCAGGTGTTCGCGATCTCGTTCGCCTTCATCTCGGTGGCGGTCGGCATCTTCGGTACGTACGACGACGTGCTCCAGACCGCCGGGCCGGTCGGGATCTGGCTGTGGGCCGTCGCTGGCATCGGGCAGGTTCTCGTGGCTCTGGTGGTCGCGCAGTTCGCGGCCCGCATTCCGCTGAGCGGCTCCTCCTACCAATGGGCCTCACGGCTGGCCACGCCGAAGGTCGGCTGGGGGTTCGGCTGGCTCTCCTTCTGCTTCCTGGCGGTCGCCGTCGTCGCCATCGACAACGCGCTGGCGAGCCAGGCGTTCATGCCGCTCGTCGGCATGAACGCCGACGAGGACGCGGCGCGGGTCATCACGCTGGTGGTGCTCCTCGTGCAGACCGTGCTGGCCATCGTCTCCACCCGCATCGTCAGCGTCATCAACACGGCAGCTGTCGTCATCGAGGTGGCTCTGGTGGTGGTCCTGTCGATCGCGCTGGCGGTCGCCGTGCTGGTCACCGGCGACGGCGCGGCAGGCAACCTCACCTCGCGTGGGATCGTCGCACACGCCCCTGACTACTTCGCCGTCGGTGGCGGTCTGATGCTTGCAATGATCATGGGTCTCGCCACGTTGGTCGGCTTCGACTCGGCGGCCAATCTGGCTGAGGAGGCCAAGGACCCGCACCGCACCGTGCCGCGCGCGATCGTGGGGTCGGTGGTGGCGGCCGCGGTGCTGGGCATGCTGTTCCTCATCGCGCTCACCGTCGCGATCGAGGACGTTCCACGGATCTCCGCGAATGAGTCGCCGGTGGCGGCCATCATGCGCGACCAGCTCGGCCCGGTCACAGAGCGGGTGCTGCTGGTCGCCATCACTTTCGCGTTCTTCGGCGCCGGCGTCGTCGCCATGACGGCGTGCGCACGCCTGGTCTTCGCGATGGCGCGGGACCGGCGCTTCCCGGCCCACCGGCTGATGCGGCGGGTCAGCCCGCGCACGCAGACGCCGGTCCCGGCGACGGTCCTGATCTTCGTGCTCGGGGTCGTCCTGATGGTCGCTCTGCCGGGGGCCGCGCTGCTGGAGCTGATCACCGCCTCCACGATTCTCCCGGCCCTCATCTACGCCGCAACGATCATTCTCTACTTGGCGGTGCGCAGACGGCTGGACCGAAAGAAGGGCGCATTCGACCTCGGGCGCTTCGAGCTGCCGGTGGCGATCTGCGCGCTGGTGTGGACGATCATCGCGCTGTTCGTGCTGGTCTCGCCCAGTGAGGCGCTGGTCTCCGTCGTGATCGTGGGCGGGCTGCTGCTGGCAGGCGCCTTGTTCTTCCTCGTCATGCTGACGCTGGACCGTGACGCGCTGGAGACCGAGCCCGGTGTAACGGCGGATGCCCTGCGTCCGTGACGCGAGGAGGCGACCTGCCGGCCGATGGCTTCTGGGAGGCTGCACCGCCTACCCCGGGAGCCGAACGCACGAGCGTACGTGGCGTGCCGTCACCAGCCCAGGTCGTCCAGCGCGGCACCGTCGAGGGGTGCGTCAACCGCCTCAAGCAGGCTCGCGGCATCGCCACCCGCCATGTGAAGATCGCCACCATCTACCATGCGGACATTCACCTGCTTACCGTCAGGCGCGAGGCCCCCTGCGCACGGTGGCTGATGAGCAGGGCAGGTGCGGGTGGTCTCAGCCCTGTTCTCCGCCCTCCCCCGACGCGTCCTCCCAGGCGGGGTCCACGGGGACGTTCCAGGCTCGCAGCATGGACAGGATCTCGGCACGGGTCCTGGGCCAGGCGAACCGGAAGGCGCGGTCGAGCACTTCTCGGCTCTCCAGGAAGGACTCCACGAAAGTGACGTAGGCCGTGTCCACCAGCCGGCCCGTGGGGTCCTCCTCGAGCGCCTCGATGAATTCGAAACAGCGCTTCAGGAAATCTTCCCCCTGTGCGTCGATTTCCGGGGATTCCATCAGAGGCTGGAACAGGGGATGCGCGAGCACCTCGGACACGAGTGTCCCCGGATGAGTGTTCACCTGTTCCCAGTGGGTGACCTGCGACGCGCTCAGATCATGACGCCTCGCCGCCTTTTCGAGATATGGATTCACTTCCGGAAGCAGTCGCAGAAGCTGCGTGACCAGATCGTCGGAGGTTATCCCCTGCACGCCCACACTCCTTCGTATTTCACGCAGTCCGCCGAGTTTGTCGACCGTCTTCTCGATGTGCCACTTCGTTCCGTCGCCGCCGAAGCCCTTGCCCTCGTTCATCTCCTCGATCAGCACCGTGGCCGTCTTGCCGTCGCCCTTCACGTCCTTGTCCGCCACCTGCGGCCTGATGTAGAGCTCCTTGATGATGCCCTTGAGGCACTCGTTCTGGACGTCCGGCATATGGGCGCGCTTCCTGTCCATGCCGGGGTTGGGGTTCTTCTTGGGGCTTCGAGGGCTTGCTCGGGATGATCCTGCCGCCCTGGCACCGGCCCGGGTTGTCCTGGCACCACGCCATCATGTCCGGGTCGTAGTCGCCCGTCGGGTCGCTGCGCCGCAGCGGGTTGTTGTGCCCGTAGGCGTAGCCGTTCAGCTGATGCGGGTCCGTCGGGTCGATCACCGCGTCGGCGCTGAGGAAGCGGACCGTCCTCGGGTCGTACTCCCGTGCCCCGAGATGGGTCAGCCCTGTCGGGTCCTGCGTACCGCCGACGAAGCCCTTGGTCCCCGGCCAGGCTCCGGCCGGCGGCACGGTGCCGCGCGCCTCGCCGAAGGGCACGGTGCGCCGTTGCACCATGGCCTGCGTCGTGGCGTCGACGGCGATCTCGCCGGTGCCGTGGGGTCGGCGACGACGAAGGACAGCTTGCCGTCGTCCTGACGCACGGCGCTCGCCCCGCCGAGGTCGTAGTAGCGCCGGGCGGTCGTCTTCCCGGTGGCCTTCGTCCAGGTGATCTCCGTGGCGCCCAGGTACAGCGTCGAGACACCGCCGGGACCGCGGCTGATCAGGCGCTTGCCGTCGGCGTCGTACAGGTACTGGGTGGTGGCGGAGCCTTCCGTGACGGAGGAGAGGTTGCCCTCGGAGTCCCAGACGAACGTCTGCTTGGCCCCCGCGCTCGGCGTGTGGGACTCGGTGCCGCCGCCGGGCTCGTAGGTGTAGGCGTCCTTGCCCACGACGGCGCCCGCCGACGACACCGACGTCAAGGTGTTGGGCTGGCCCTTGCCGTTCTCGTCGTAGCGGTAGGTGCGGGTGACGTCTCCCGCGGCCTTGCCGGTGATGTCGTGCCGGGTGTCGGTGTCGCGGTTGCCGCCCGCCGTGTAGGTGTACGACTGCCAGTACGGCGCGGGGCCGCCGAGCGCGGTGGCGTCGGGGGCCGCCGCGCAGTCCCCGGCGGGGGTCCACGCCTCGGTCAGCCGCTGGAGGTTGTCGTAGCGGAAGCACTGGCGGTCCGTGCCCTGCCGGGAGGCGTCGGTGACCGAGTCGACGTTGCCCGACTCGTCGTAGTCGTAGGTGACCGCACGGTCGACCCCGGCTGTTCCCTCGCGCTCGGCACGGCTCGTGGACAGCAGCTGAGTGCCCGGCTCGTAGGTGTTGTTGATCCACAAGTGGCGCGTTCGGGCCGGTGTCCGCGACGCCGCCGAGCGCGGGCCGCTCGCGTCACCGACGCGACACACGTTCCGCCGCGTGGAGGCGGAAAGCGGGTAAGGCCACGAGGACCCTCCGAACGCTTCCTGTTTGGACTCGTCGGCGAACTGGACGCCGCCGACACCACTTTCGTCGTGATCAGCGCGGCGGAGGCGAACCACCGTGGTTCGCCTCCGCCGCAGACCTGGAAGATGGAGGTATCGAGACCGTCCTCCGTGAACTGCCCCCCCCCAGGGCCCTCTAGCAAGGTACGACGGCGACCCGGTCGCGGGCCGTCAGCGGTGCGAAGGGCCAGGGGACGACGACGGAGTCGTCGGAGTCGACCCGCGGCACGGTCGGCTCCGATCCTCCTGCCCGGTGTCCTCCACCTCGTAGGCCGTCCGATGCCACTTCGCAGCGTCGATGAGCGTGGTCCAGGACAGGCGCGGGACGGCGGTGCCAAGACCGACGGGTTCGCGCACAAACGACGTCCCGGCCCCCAGCCACCGGATCACTCGCCCGGTCCCAGCAGGGCAGCGGGCGCCGAGACGCTCAGGTCGCTGTCGTGGGAGGGATGAGGTCTGCCGGGGCGCTGTTGTGGGCTATCCCTGGCGCCACAGCTGATTGTTGTTGCCGACCTGGCACTGCCAGATCTGGATCTGCGTCCCGTTCGATGCCGAACCGTCCCGGAGATCGAGGCAGAACGGCGCCCTTGCGCTCACCACGGTCAGGTACCCCGGGACGCCCGGCGCGACGCTCAGCTTCCACCGCTGGTAGAGGTCGTTGCCGCAGACGTGATCCTTGACCCCTTGCCCGTTCACCGCGGTCGCGAAGTCCAGGCACAGGTTGGTGTTGAGGTTCCGCAGACGGTAGAAGCCGTTGCCCACGGACTCGGGCAGCCAGTTCTGGTTGGGCACGGTGTTGTTGGCCAGACAGTCGTTCTCCACCACCCAGCTGTTGTCCTCCAGCGAACCGCCCGCGACCTCCACGCACTTGCCGGTCCCTCTGTTGATCAGGGTGAAGGCTGCCCCGATACCGAGCGGCCGGGCGGACGCGGCTGCCGCCGGCACGGCTCCCGGGTTCGCCTGTGCGCTTGCCCCGGTCGATGTGGCGGTCAGGCCGGCGCAGGCCATCGCCGACGCGGCGATGAGCAGACCCAGTCTCTTGGGCTTGGTGACCTTCATGGGTTCCACGGCTCCTTCAGTGTCTCGATCGAGCTCTGTGCGTCAATCAGCGGCAGTGTCCGAACTCATCGCCGTACCACCGTCCGGTCCGTCGTCACACGGACCAGCGGAGTCCGCGGGAGCGGTTACCGCCGTGCACCAAGGTGCCGGGCCGGCCGTGGACAAACGTTGGACAAGCGTTGAATCGGGCTCTTCGAACGGGTAGGAACAGGCGTGCGGTAGCCGGGTCTGGGGGGGGGCAGGATGACGGTGGAATTCGGCGTGCTGGGCAGTATCGAGGCCGACATCGACGGCCGGTCCGCGACGTTGGGCCATGCGCGGCAGCGGGGCGTCCTGGCGGTGCTGCTGGTGGACGTCAACCGTCCGGTGACGGCCGATCAGCTGATGGGCCGGGTCTGGGGGGACCGTCCCCCGCGGGGGGCTGTCACCACCCTGCGCGGTTATCTCTCCCGGCTGAGACGGGCTCTGGCCGCCACGAGCGACGTGCTCATCGCGCGGCAGCCGGGCGGCTACGTGCTGAACACCGCCGACACGGTGACCGTGGACATGCACGCCTTCCGCCGCCTCCTGGCACAGGCCCGCGCCGCCGGGGACGACACCCGCGCCGCGGCCCTGTGGGAACAGGCCCTGCGGCTGTGGCGCGGAGAGCCCTTCGCCACCCTGGACACTCCCTGGCTGAACGCCCTGCGCGACACCCTGCTCGAGGAACGACTCGCGGCGCACATGGACCTGACCGATGTGCGATTACGCCTCGGACAGCACGCCGCATTGCTGCCCGAGCTGTCGGCCCGCGCGGCGGCGTATCCGTTGGACGAACGTCTGGCCGGCCAGCTGATGCTCGCACTGCACCGCGGCGGCCGTTCCGCCGAAGCCCTGGACCACTACCATCGCGTCCGCGGCCGGCTGGCCCGCGACCTGGGCATCGACCCCGGCCCGGCGCTGCGGGCCATCCAGACGGCCATCCTGCGCCAGGACACCGCCCCCCACCTCTTACGAGAAGAGTCCGTATCGTCACGTACGCACCCCGCCCAACTGCCACTGGCCGTCGCGGCTTTCACCGGCCGCGACAGTGAACTCGCCCAGCTCGACGGCCTGCTGCCGGCCCCTACCGGCAACGGGCCGGTGCCGCCGCCCGCGGTGGTGATCTCGGCCCTGTCGGGCACGGCAGGCGTGGGCAAGACCGCGCTGGCACTGCACTGGGCCCATCGGAGACGGGATGTTTTCCCCGACGGGCAGCTCTATGTGAACCTCCGCGGATTCGACCCTGGGGGTTCCCTGGTGGGCCCGGCCGAGGCGATCCGCGGGTTCCTGGACGCCTTCGGAGTGCCCCCAGCCCGCATCCCGAACTCCCTGGAAGCACAAGCGGGCCTCTACCGGAGCCTTCTGGCCGACCGACGGGTACTCGTGGTGCTGGACAACGCCCGCGACGCCGATCAGGTCCGGCCGTTGCTGCCTGGCGCCCCCGGCTGTCTGGTTCTGGTCACCAGCCGCAACCGCCTCACCAGCCTGGCCGTGGCAGAAGGCGCCCATCTGCTGACCATCGACCTGCTTGCCCCGGCTCAGGCCCGGGACCTGCTGACCGAACGTCTCGGCTCGCAACGGACGACTGCCGAACCCGCCGCCGTCGAAGAGATCGTCACCCGGTGCGCCGGGCTGCCGCTTGCCCTGGCGATCGTCGCCGCCCGCGCCTCCGCCCAACTCCGCCTCCCGCTCACCGCCCTCGCCGATGAACTACGTCAGGCCGACAGCCGTCTGGACGCCCTGGACGGCGGGGACCCGGTCACCCGGATACGGGCCGTTTTCTCCACGTCGTACCAGACGCTCGGCAGCGACGCCGCCCGGCTCTTTCGGCTCCTTGCACTCCATCCCGGGCCCGACATCGCCCTGCCTGCGGCCGCCTCGCTGATCGGTCTGCCACGCGCCCGCACCGACGTCCTGTTGACCGAACTGACCCGCGGCAGCCTCCTCATGGAGCACGTCCCGGGCCGGTACGCCTTCCACGACCTGCTTCGCACCTATGCCACCGAACTGGTCACCACACACGACGGCGACGACACCCGGGGATCCGCCGTACACCGGATGCTCGACCACTACCTGCAAACGGCCCGCGCCGCCGACGCGCTGCTGACCTGCACACGGGACCCGATTGCCCCCGCCCGGGCCCAGCCGGGCGTCACCCTCCAGGAACTCACCGACCACCAGCAGGCGCTCACGTGGTTCACCGCCGAGCGCCACGTCCTCCTCACCACCGTCAACCAGACCCTCGCGGGCTTCGACACCCATACGTGGCAGCTCGCCGCGGCCCTCACCACCTTCCTCGACCGGCAGGGACACTGGCCGGCGCTGGCCGCCTCCCTGACCACCGCCCTCGACGCCGCTCGGCGCCAGGACGACAAGACCGGACAGGCCACCTCCCACCACGGTCTCGGATTCATCCACGACCGCACGGGACACCAGGACGACGCCCACACCCACTACATGCGCGCGCTGGCCCTGTTCAGTGAACTCGACGACCACGCAGGCCGGGCCCGCATCCACCACGAACTCGGCCGGAATTCCTTGAACCAGGGCCACTGCCGGGAGGCACTCGGTCACGCGCGCCAAGCCCTCACGCACTTCCGGGCCGCCCGCAACCGTGGCGGACAGGCCATCGCCCTCAACCACATCGGCCGGTATCACGCCAGGCTCGGCGACCGCCGACAGGCCCTTGCCCGGAGCCGAGAAGCCCTCGCACTGGCCGAAGAGATCGACGACGCCGACGCTCAGGCGTACGCCTGGGACGCCCTTGGCTACGTCCACCACCACCTGGGCCAGTACCGGCAGGCGGTCGACTGCTACCTGCAAGCTCTCGATCTGTTCCACAAGACCGGCGACCGCTACCACGAAGCCTCCAGTTTCGCCGACCTCGGCGACACCCATCACGCTGCCGCCCACTCCACCGCGGCCCGTGAAGCCTGGACGCGGGCCTTGACGATCTTCGACGAACTCGGCCACCCCAAGGCAGCACCGCTGCGCACCAAACTCCTCCACCACCTGGACAGGTTCCCGACCGGTGCCCCGACCGCGCCGCCATCACCGCCGGCGCAGCCCGCTCGTGCCGACTGGCTCGTCTGAGTGGGCGTTCAGCGGGAGGACCGAGACGCGGGGTCGCTTACGAGCCGCAGCGGTCGGTCGCGGGGTACGACATCACCACGGTGGCGCGGATGTCGACGCCTTGGGGTACTGGTGCCGCCCGGCGCCGAGGCCGTGATGCGGCGGGTCGCCGGCAGGACCACCGCCGACTGCCCCGTGCGCGCTCTGGCGGCAATCCACCGTGTGGGAGACCTGGTAGTGGCCGGCCTCGCGGTAGCCGACGACGTGCGGCAACGCGGCTTTCGGTGCGACGGTCTCCCTGTGCCTCTCCCCTGCGCCATGATGGGCCCGTGGACGTCGAGCCATACCGCGGTGAACTGCTGGTGTACTGCTACCGGATGCTGGGCTCGTTCCACGAGGCCGAGGACCTGGTGCAGGACACGATGCTGCGCGCCTGGAAGGCTCGCCACCGCTACGACCCCGCACGCGCGTCCGTGCGGACCTGGCTGTACCGCATCGCAACCAATGTGTGCCTGACCGCGCTGGAGGGCCGGGCGCGGCGGCCTTTGCCGTCCGGGCTGGGCACGCCCAGCGAGGATCCCGGGGCGACGCTCACCCCGGCCCTCGGCATCCCCTGGCTTCAGCCGTTCCCCGACGCGCGGTGCGAGGCAGAGGTACGGACCGACCTGCGGCTTGCGCTGGTGGCGGCCACGCAGCTCCTGCCACCGCGGCAGCGCGCCGTCCTGGTGCTGCGCGAAGTCCTCGAATTCACCGCCGCCGAGGTCGCGCAACAAATGGGGACGACGGTCGCGGCCGTCAACAGCGCGCTGCAACGGGCCCGGACCGCCCTCGCGGATGCGGGAGAAGCCGTCGACGTCGATGCACAGGCCGATCCCGGCGTCCGCGCGGTGGTCGAGCGGTACGCACGGGCCTTCGAGGCGGCCGACGTTCCCGCGCTCGTGCGGCTCCTCACCGCGGAGGCCGTACTGGAGATGCCGCCGGTGCCGCTGTGGTACCGGGGCAGCCGCGACTACGGCCTGTTCATGGACCGCGTGTTCCGCATGCGCGGGGCGGGTTGGGGCACGAGGTCCCTCACCGCCAACGGACAGCCCGCGCTCGCCGCCTACGCGCCGGAGCCCGGCGGGAGCGGGCTGAAGCTGCACACCGTGCAGGTGTTCACCGTGACCGGCGGCCTGGTCGCCCACAACGCCGTGTTCGCCGATCCGCGCGTACTCGTCGCCTTCGGCCTGCCCCGACGGATCTCCTTCGACGAATTCCGCCGGGCGCGATGAGTTCGGACGGCGCCGCCGGTACGTACGGGTGAGCGTCGAACGAAGGGCCCCTCCCATGAGCGTCATCGTCATCGAATTCATCACCCTGGACGGCATCGTGTCCGACCCGGACGGCTCCGCCGGGACGCCGTCCGGCGGCTGGGCGTTCCGGCACGGTCCCGAGACGGTCGCCGGGGACAAGTTCCGCCTCGGCGACACCCTCGACGACGGGGTCATGCTGCTGGGCCGCACGACGTGGCAGTTGTTCTCACGGCTCTGGCCCGGACGGGACGATCCCTTCGCCAGGCGCATGAACGCCGTGCCCAAGCTGGTCGTCTCCCGCTCTTTGACCGACACCTCGACGTGGGCCAACTCGCGGGTGATCGACGCGGACCTCGTGGAGACGGTCAACCGGGAAGAGCGCGATGTGATCGTCACCGGGAGTCCGAGCGTGGTCCACGCACTGATGGCCGAGAACCTGATCGACGAGTACCGGCTGCTGACCTTCCCCACTGTCCTCGGCACCGGTCGACGGCTCTTCCCCGATGGCGGCCCCCACGCCCAACTGGAGTGCGTGTCGGCCGAGCAGGCCGGCCCGGCCGTCCTCGCGGTCTACCGGAAAACGGCACGATGACGGTACGCCTCCGCACCCTCGACGACGATGCGGCGCCGACCTGGCCGTCGCGCGCGGTGATGGCCAGGCCGGCGGCGATTGCGCGACCGGTTTCGTGCGCCGGAGGCTTCGGCGGAGTCATCACGGCTTTGTCCTCCGACGGCTTCGGCCAGGTCAGCCCCACCTCGGGTGTGGTCCGCAGGGGCCACCTGCGGACCACAGCGGGTCTGTCACCGGACGCGGACTCGGTGCACTGGCACCTGGGCGACCGTGTGCCTTCGCGGCCTGCCAGATGCGCTCCGCGAACGGGGGAGGCGGTCACGATGTGGCGGGGACCTCCGCATCGAGGCCGCGGACGGCGACGAGTCGGGCGCTGCCATCCGCCAGGCGGTAGGAAAGGCCCACCACCCCGAGACGGCCATCAGCCACCCTCTCGGCCAGGACGCGGGAGCGTTCCAGCAGCAAGTCCACGGTGTGCTCGATGTGCTCGGCCAAGATCTCGTCGGCGCTCTCGCGTCCGGCGGCGCGGGCTGCCAGCACGCTCGGGGTCACCCGTTCGACGACGTCGCGGACGAAGCCGCCCGGCGTCTGCCCGTCCTCGAGCGCAGAGCAGGCCGCGGCGACGGCCCCGCACGAGTCATGGCCAAGGACGACGACCAGCGGGGCGTTGAGGACCGCCGCGCCGAACTCGATCGAGCCGAGCACCTCCGTGCCGGCGACGTGGCCGGCGGTGCGCACCACGAACAGGTCACCCAGACCGCGGTCAAAAATGATCTCGGCGGCGAGCCGGGAGTCGGAACACCCGAACAGCACGGCGAACGGCTTCTGAGACGGTGCGGTCTCGGCGCGGCGGACGGCGTCCTGGTTCGGGTGCTCCGGAGCACCGGCGACGAAGCGCTCATTGCCGGCCATGAGCAGCTCGAAGGCGTCGTGGGGCGTCGGCGTGTGGATCTTCTCAGTCATATCGGCAGACTACGAGGCGGCACAGGCGTTCGCACGGCCTGGTCCTGCTGGTCTCGTCAGCTGAAGCCGGCCGGAACGCGAGCGGCCAGGTCTTGCCGGCCGTCCGCCCTGTGGCGCCGCGGGCGGATGTGAGAAGACGGCGGATCACGACGATCGGGGAGCAGAATCGGCGGTGTGAACGGCACGTCCGTACCGAGCACCGCTCGGGACAGGCTCCCCTCGTCGGCCGCGGGCCATATGACGCCCGTCGTCCAGTCCAGGTGGACAAGGGCGTCCACGGTGAGCACCGCGGTGCCGAGTGCGGCGGCGCGGGTGGGGCGAGGGAGTTGGTTCGACGCGGCATGGGTCTTCCTGCGCTGACTTTCGGGAAACCGTCGCCCTCCAGAGAAGCCGTCCATGCGAAACGTTCCGTCGCGGTACGCAATATCTTCCGAGGCGCACGAGCCCGCCTCACCCGGTCGCTCCGCGTCCGCCCGGATGTCGTGGGGCGGACAGCGGTAGGCCCGGAATGACTCGTCCGGCCCGCGAAGCGGCGACATCACCGCGCTCCTGGCCGCCACCATCGCAGGGGTGAGCCCGCGATCTCGCTTGGGCGACCACGGCGAGCACGTCCTCGGAGGGGCCGTTGACGTGGCTTTCTCGAGGCGGGTGTTCCACTAGGTGCTGACCCCGGAGAGGACGGCGACCTCCTCGCGCCGCAGCCCGGGCACCCGACGCGCCGGAGGCCCTGCCCGGCCGTCCTTGCCGTGCGCAGTCGCATCAAACGCCGACCCGCAACCGGCCCGGCCCTGTACCCCCGCTATTGTCTTCCCGCGCGCCCGAGGAACTGACCGCCAGGTCGGGAGAGTCCGGGTACCGGCCCTGGTCCTGTCAGCGAGCGAGTTCGGCTTGGCGAAGACTGCGGAACACCTCCGCGGTCGTCCATCCGCGCAGCGTCGCGTGAATCGACGAGCGGAATGCGACCTCGGCCGTGGTGGCGTCGAGGGCTCCGGCCAGTTCGAGGGTCACGAGCCCGTGCAGGGTCGCCCAGATCGACAGGGCGATCGCCGTCGCGTCGCCGGCGAGGAGTGATGCCGTCAAGGCGCGATCGATTGCCGCGAGGAGCGGACGGATCGGGTCATTGGCACCGACCTCTCCTGACGGGTCGAAGGGCTGCACGCCACCGAAGAGCACCGTGTACAGGTGACTGTGTCCGCACCCCCAACGACGGTAGGCGACGGCCAGCGCGTAGAGGTCGGCGAGAGGATCCGCGGACGTCTGCACCGCCGCCACGTCCTGGAACAGACCGGCGACGGCTTTGTCGCGCACCGCACCGATCAGCCCGTTCTTACCTCCGAACAACGAGTACACCGCCGTCGTCGACGCGTCGGCAGCAGCGGCCACGGCGCGGACCGTGACCGCCTCGCGCGGACGGGTGGCGAGCATCTCGGTCGCGCACTCCACCAGCCGTTCTTTGACGGCTTCGTCGTTCGTTCTGGGCCTACCCACGGTCAGCAGCCTACCTTCTTTGATAACGTCGTTTTGAAACGGTGTTCTGAAACTGTCGGAGGTCCGCTGTGTCCACATCCGCCATACCTCTCGTCCGCTTCACCGGACGCTTACTGCTGGCACTGGCCGCCGTCGCGACGCTGGTCGTCGTCTTCCTCGCGCTGATCGACCTCACAGACGGGGCGGGGTCCGGGCTCGCCGCGTGGTTGACGACCCTCGGGACCGGGACCGTCCTCGCGCTCTGGCGGGGCCGGCACCGCACCTGGCCCACGAGGCTCGTGCCGTTCCTGCCGGTGATCGTCGCGGCGGCCGTGACCGCGACGGTCTGCGTCCCGACCGTGCCGACAGCCCGGCGGTACCCGCCCGCGCTGCCGTTCGTGGCCACCCAGCACTGGACCCTGGCCACCGGCAGCCGGGTCGCGGTGTATCACTACCCGCCCGCGAACCCGAGCCCCCGGCATCCCCTCCCGTTCGTGTACCTCCACGGTGGACCGGTCCGCGGCATCTCGCTGCAAGACCACCGGTTTCTGCGACTCCTGGCAGGCCAGGGCTACGACGTCTACGCCTACGAACAGGCCGGTGGTGGACGAAGCGACCTGCTCTCCATGGACCAGTACACGATCTCCAGATCCGTCCGCGACCTGGCCGCCTTCGTCGACCGCCTGGGCAAGGGCAAGGTCGACGTCCTCGGATTCTCCGGCGGCGGAGTCGTGCTCACCCGAGCCCTGGCCGACCGCGGCGTCGCCGCACGCCTGGACCGGGCGATCATCGCCGAGCCCGGGCCCATGGACGGCCCTACCGCGCACATCAGCGGACCCAAGGGCCGGGCATCCGCACGGGGCCTCGCGCCGGCCCCGACCGGACCGCGATCGACGCACGTCCCCCGGTACGCCGTGGCATTCGGCCTCATACAACTCGGGCTCCTCACCCCGGACACCGCACTGATCGGACAGGCCGAAGGCGACAACGCCTTCACCGCCGCCGACCTCGGCAGCGACACCGCATCCGCCTACTGCGCGCGCGACGCGCACCGCATCCCCGCCGAGGACACCGCGCAGAACTTCTCCTTCAGTCCCGCCGCCAGCCTCCGCATTCAGCAGACGGTCAAGGACTCCCCCTCCATCGCCCCGCGACTGAGACGCTCCCGGACTCCCGCGATGCTGATGATCGCCGAGTGCTCCTCCCAGGTCCGTCAATGGGCGACCGCCACGCTTGCCAACGACCCCGCCATCCAGCGCACGCAGTACATGCCTGGAGTCGGACACCACATGTGGAACGGCCTCGACGACAACAACGACCGGGCTGTCGCCGTCATCACCGCGTTCCTTCAGGACGAGCCGGCCCCCCTGCCGAACTACCCGACCCGCGACGAGATCACTACATTCCTGCGCGACCACAAATGACGACGTTGTCGCCCGGCCTCGGCAAAGGGGGGCGAAACCTCGAAGCCGCCTGGGCCCTGCGCGAACTGGCCGCTTCCTTCAGGGTCATCAGATCGTTGGTTGATGTGAGCCGTTGACTGACGCGGAGGTGAACGACGCGATCGCGCTCAAGTACCGCACCGGCGCCCCGTGGATGGACCTGCCCGAGTGGTTCGGGTCGTGGAAGGGCGCCCACAACCGGCTGCGGAAGTGGGCCGCCGTCGGCACCTGGGCTGCGGCTGCGGCCGGTGCGGGCACGGACGTCTTCGAGTGACAGCACGTCGCCGGGGATGATCAGATTGTGGGCGTATCGCCAGCCGTGGATCGAGGCGTCGTCGTCCACCTCTTGGATGCGCAGGGCGGTCACCGGCACAGCCAACAGCTGCCGTCGTCGTCCGTCAAACGCAACTGCCTTGCCAATTCGCGCAGTTCACTCTGAGACGAGAGCGTCCGAGTCCCTCGTCGGGGCAGCGCTGCCGGGCGTTGAGCAGTGTGTGGGGCCGTCGGCTGAGGAGTGCTAGCGTCGCCCCATGCCTGAACTGATCGCACCCGCGGGCCGACTCCGATCTTCGTGGCTCGCCGCGTGCGCAGAGTGGCCTGCCGGAGCCCATCAGGACGGGACGGGCCTGCGCCTGGCTCCCGAGGGTGATCTGGGCGACCCCGAGATCTTCGGCGTGTGGGTCGAGCGGCTGCGCCGGCAGTCGGACCGGTCGGTAGCCGTCGGGGAGGGCCGCGTCCACGCCACCCACTGGTGGATCGTGGAGGCCGACAACTATCTCGGGGCCATCGATGTGCGGCACTATCTGAACGCCCTGCTGCTCGATGTCGGCGGGCACATCGGCTACAGCGTCCGCCCCTCAGCCCGCAGGCGGGGGCTGGCGACCTGGGCCCTCGGGGCGGTGCTTCCCCGGGCCCGTGCGCTCGGCCTGGACCGGGTTCTTGTCACCTGCGACGACGACAACAACGCGTCGGCACGCAGCATCGAGCGCAACGGCGGCGTCTTGGAGGACGTCCGCGAGACGGGTTCCGGCCTCAAGAGGCGGTACTGGATCGACCTGCAGGACCTGCGTGTGGCGCCGTCACGGTGACCACAGCCTTCCCGGTTGCCCTCGTCTCACGTCGATCACTTCGTCGGCGAGGAACGGAAACACGATGTCGTTCCGCGCGCAGCAGATGATCGTGTCGATGCCCTCCATGCTGCCGCCATTGAAGGCCACCTGGGTGGCATCGATCCGGCTCGGCATGGGTTTCACCGTGACTTCGCCGTGGCCGGACCGGGAGAGGAGGTCGTCGGAAACCGTGGGGTGGGCGGCGACCCGGTCCTCGGGTTCGGGCAGGTCATGCTCCGCCAGTCGCCCGCGGCTGAGCCGCAACAGCAGGTGCAGGCCACGGTCCTGCACGGCAAGCGGCGCTCTGGCCGGCCAGGAGTGGGTGAGGTGGTCGGTGGGCCCGTCGAACACGCACCTCGGCCTGTTGTGCGCGCCCCGACGCATGGCCAGGAGTCGCATGGCCCTCGGTCCGCGTCAGCGCTGACAACTCAAGGCAGAACTGAGAGGTGATCCGCGCAGCCGGCTCGGACTACGAGCCGCCAACTGCACGAAACCCACAGGCGGACCGCCCGAGAGGAACGGCATCCTTTCGGTGCCCTTGCACGAACCGCACTTGTTTCCGAACACTCCTGAGTGGGCTGCCGGGCGTGAGCCGGCCTCGTCTTGCCAACAGGGCTCTCAGACCCGGGCATTCTCAAAGGCTCAACTCGCGCCACAAAGGTCAGAGCAACCGGCCTTCGCCTCCCATCAGGCGCACACCTCCCCCGCAATCCGCGAAACACCTGCGCAAGCGCGGCATCCGAGCCGTGATCCCCCCCGGCAGACCGGCGCAGCCCCTGCCTCCGCCGGGGCGACCGAGGTGGCAGGGGCTGCCGGCCTTCGACCGAAACCTACAAGCGGCGCAACACCGTCGAGCGGTGGATCGACCGGGCCAGCCCGCGAGGAACGCACGCGACGGCCGCGACCTGCCCCGGGCAAAGACCGGGCACGCCCCCCCCCCACGTTCAGCCGGCCCATCTCCACGCCGGAGGCTGAACCGGCCTCCCGGACCCCTAGCCGGAATGTGCAGAACTTTCGCAGGGCATGTGGTTGAATCGTGCACAACTTAGCCAAGTGGCTTGATCTGACTGTTCGGCTTCCCCTGCCCGCTTGCCGCTGCCCCGTTGTGCGCCCTGGCCCAGCGCCTCTCGGGGCGCGTGCGCGTGCACTGAACCGCTCCGGTCGAGCCGTCGGCCGTCCCCTATCCGGAGGTCCAGGACGATGACCGCAACCGTCTCCAATTTCTACTACGGGGCCGTGACCCCGATCGCGGCTTATCTCATGGCCTGCCTCGGGGCGGCACTCGGACTGCGCTGCACCACGCGCTCTTTGCGACGGCCGCACCACAGAGCCAGATGGCTCGCGCTGGGCGCCGTGTCCATAGGCTGCGGCATCTGGACCATGCACTTCATCGCCATGATCGGCTTCAGTGTCCAAGGCGCTCTGGTCAGCTACGACGCGACCAAGACGGTGCTGAGCCTCGTCGTCGCGATCGTCGTCGTCGCCGTCGGCGTGTTCCTGGTCGGCTACCGAGGCGGCTCGGCCGCGAACCTGGCCGTCGCGGGCACGATCACCGGGCTCGGCGTCGCGGCCATGCATTATCTGGGGATGGCCGCCATCCACACCAACGGCGGCCTGGACTACGACACGTTCACCGTGGCGCTGTCCGTCGCGATCGCCGTCGCGGCAGCCACCGCCGCGCTGTGGGCGGCAGTCTCCATCCGCGGTCTGTGGTCCAGCCTCGGCGCGAGCGTGGTGATGGGCTTCGCCGTGACCGGAATGCACTACACCGGCATGGCCGCGGTCTCCGTCCACCTCTCCGGAGGCTCCGAGGTGTCGCAGTCGTCGACCAGCCTGCTGTCGTTCCTGCTGGTGATGATCGCCGGCCCACTCGTGGTGCTACTGGTCGCCGCCGTCATCGTCATGTTCGACCCCGACATGATGCTCGGCGACGACGAGCAGCATGCCCCCGCCCTTCACACCTCCGGCGGCGACTTCGCGGCGCACTACCCGGCGCAGTCGTCGCAGCCCCCGCACTCCTGGTGATCTCTTTCATCTCCCTCGCCGCGTCGAAGGCCCCGCATGCCCGCTCGTCGGCTCCGGACGTCTGATCCAACGCATGAGTGGGGCACCGCCGTCGGGGCCGTGTGGACGATGCACCTGCCACGTACGAAGCCCCGGTCGCTCACTCCCCTGTGGCTCACTTCAGCACCAACAGCACCGCCAGGGCGACGAGGAGAGAGTCGAGCCGGTCGAGGATGCCGCCGGAGCCGGGCAGCCACCGGCCGGCATCCTTGGCGCCGGCTGTGAGTGGAGGGCGACGGCATGCTCAGGCAGCGGTGACCACGTTCGCGTCAGCGGCCCGCAGCAAGGTGCGGGCGGCGTCCTTGGCGTGACGGGCCGGCTCCGGAGACCCGGAGATGGCCGCCGTGGTCATCGCGCCCTCGGCGAGGAGAACGAGCTGATCGGTCAGCCACGCGGGCGCGTCCGCGGCGGCCACGAGATCGGCGAGATAGCGCCGGAAGGCGTCCTTGTGGACCTTCGCGATGTCGGCCACGGCCTGGGACGTCGCTCCCAGTTCCCCAAAGGAGTTGATGAAGCCGCAGCCGCGGTAGTCCGGCTCGCTGAACCAGCGGTACAGCCAGTCGAAGAGCGCCAGAATCCGCTGCGTAGGCGAGTCGTGGGCATCCACGTACCGAGCCAGATCATGGAGCCACCGCGCGTCCCGCCGCCTCAGGTATGCCTCGACCAGGGCGTCCTTGGAAGAAAAGATCTGGTACAGGCGCTTGAGGGGCACGCCGGAGGCGGTGCGGATCGCATCCATTCCCACCGACTGGATGCCTCGGCCGTAGAACAGTTCCTCGGCAGCGTCGAGGATCCGCTGCTCGGTCGTTTCGAGCTCCACTTCGATCACCCATCTCGAAAACGAACGTTCTCCAACGATACAGCGCGCCACGTCGCAAGCTACATTCCCGAGCGCGGGCCGGACCAGCGCCGTAACCCACCCTGCCCGGAGCGAGGCCGTGCAAGCCTGCCTTCTGCGCTCTCGATCTCGAGCAAGCACAAGCTTGCCCGGGATGCCCCGGCCGGTGCAGGGGCACGCGAACACAGGCCCGGTCCCGTCGTGCGGCTCACGATCATGCCGGCCCCTCGGCCCTGGGCCGTGTTCCCTCGCAGGCTCGCCGGCGATCAGCGGGACGGAGTCCTGATCCTCCAGGGCGACGTCCCGTCCGGCCGGCAGGTACGCAGCGAGGTGGCGAGCGATGCGTGCCCAGCGCTCCTCGGCGGGAGCGATCACGCCGTGCCGGTGCGTGCCCGTGCGAGCGTGGGCCAGCGCCGGAGCCACAGGGGCTGTCCGGGGCTGCTCGCCGGACAAGGACGCCTTCCTTGGCAGGGTTTGCGGTCCGGTGTGCAAGAGGGTGCAGGGAACGCCCTCCGAGCTTCCGAGCCCGCATCAAGAGGCTCATGCCCCGCAGCTTCTTTGCCCTCGACCCTGGATGGGGTCGACGTCAAGGCCGAGGCGGCCGCCCTGCGGCACTCGCGGCCACCGAACCGGCAATCCGTCCGACCGACAGTGGCAGTGTCGTGAGCCTCCAGTTGAGAACGATCGTTCCAGCGATTTTGACCAGCATCCGCAACGACCGTTCTCGTCGAGAGAAGGATGCGTCGGGCTGCCGGAATCTGAAGCAACGCCCCACGCTCCCCACAGGCGAGGGGTCTTCACAGGCCAGGGGTCTTTACTGCCTGCGCGGGGATCCTGAGCCAAAGCCTTCCATGCGCCTGGCGGACCCTGCCGCAGGCATGGTTTCACGCACGAACGGCCGCGCCAAGGATCCGACGTCGGGCCGGGATCCATGGCGCGAGGGCAGTCGGTCAGAGCCCGAGGTCGCTCAGGCCGGGGTGGTCGTCGGGGCGGCGCCCGAGGGGCCAGTGGAACTTGCGCTCCGACTCCTTGATGGGGAGGTCGTTGATGCAGGCATAGCGCAGTCTCATCAGGCCGTTGTCATCGAACTCCCAGTTTTCGTTTCCGTAGGAGCGGACCCAGTTGCGTGAGTCGTCGCGGCATTCGTAGGCGAACCGCACGGCGATGCGGTTGCCGTCGAAGGCCCACAGCTCCTTGATGAGCCGATACTCCAGCTCCCTGTTCCACTTGCGGGTGAGGAAGGAGACGATCTCTTCACGACCGGTGGCGAACTCGGCGCGGTTCCTCCAGCGCGAGTCCACGGTGTAGGCGAAGGCGACCTTCTGCGGGTCGCGGGTGTTCCAGCCGTCTTCCGCCAGGCGGACCTTCCGGATGGCCGTCTCCCGGGTGAACGGCGGGAACGGAGGACGGGCTTCGTCAGTCATGTCGCTTCCTCGGGGTCTGTGCGGTATCGCCGCCGGCGGGGGTGTGGGTTTCGCCGGAATGGGTGCGCCATCGCGAGAACGGACGTTCTCTCGGCCAAGTGCAACCCTAGGAGAACGCTCGTTCTCGCGCAAGGCCGACCTGACCACGGCCCGGCAGCACCCCCTGTCCGGCCGTCGTGCCGAGACGCCTCGGCCGGAGGAGCGGGAGTCCTCGCGTTGCTCCGGTCTGGCAGCCTGGCATCGGCTGCGGGACTGGACCGCCGCCACCGTCGCCGCGCCCGCACTCCGCGTCGCTCACCGGCCCGCGCCGCCGGGAATCCAGGTGAGATCGCGCGTTTTCAAGGGTCAGGTCAGCCCGACTGCGGCCGGCGAGCTCCTGGTCGACGATGCTGGACAGCTGACCATGACCCAGCACCGGTGCGCTCTCGTGGTGGTGCGGAGGTGGACCGGCACGTTCGCGCGGGCGGCGGTCTGGTGCGGGACGAACTCCGCAAGACGGATCCCCGCCTGTTTCGTGCAGGTCGGGGGGCGTCCCCTACTGTGGCCTCGCCGACCCCTGTCCGGTGTCGGCGGAAGCAGAGGGGCTGCAATGAGCGAACGGACCAAACCCGAGGTCGGCGTCCCCCAAGGCGAGGCTCCTGCCGCGCTGGCCGTCCGGGACCTGATCGTGGGTGACGGTGTCGAGGTCAAACCCGGCATGGTGGTGAAGGTCCACTACGTCGGGGTGACCTTCGAGTCCGGAAAGGAGTTCGACGCCTCCTGGGATCGAGGTGAGCCGTTCAAGTTCGCTCTGGGCGGCGGCAAGGTCATCAAGGGCTGGGACCGGGGAGTGAAAGGAATGAGGGTCGGCGGCCGGCGCGAGATCATCGTTCCCCCGCGTCTCGGATACGGCGATCAATCGCCCTCGCGGTCGATCCCGCCGCGCTCGACCCTGATCTTCGTGGTGGACCTTCTGGACGCCTACTCCCACGCAACCGGCTGGAGCAACCCCTTGTAAAGCGGCGCGAAGGCCTCCCGGGGCCGAGGCAACCCCGTGCACGGGCGAGGACCGAGGCGAGCTCCGCCTGTGCCGCCCGCCCGATGCTCGATCCGGTGGCCGCACGTGTCGGCGCCGAGGCTGGAGGGGGCTTGTTCGTCAGCGCACTCAACGCACGAAGTCCGTTACCGTGCCGTGGTTGTCGGGAGCGGTCAGGCCCCAGAGGATCAGCACCACGATGATGACCAGCAGGATCAGCCCCGGCACGTTCTCGGCCCCCCAACCGACAGGCTGCCGAACCGGTGGGGCGGGGGTGGCGTCGTCGTGGGCAGCGTCGGAGTCGGCGCGCTGCCAGGGCGCGACATCGGCCTCACCCCGGGCGATCCGCGCGGCCACGTGGCGTACGTCGGCCGCGTGAAAGGTCGGCTCGCCGCTCCGGTCCGGGGAGGGCGCAACCGAGGTACGTACGCTGTTGGCCCGCGCGACGGCCGTTATGCTGATCGGCCTGATCTGCGGCCAGATCTCACGGACTTCGGCCTTCGTCAGCCAGCCTTCCCCGTCCTGACGTTCCCGCTCGTCCGCTGCCCCCATGCGAAGCCCCCCTTCGCTCGCCGATCACCCTCGGCTTGATACCCAGACCGCCGAATGATCACCCGGCCGGGCAGTCACACTCCGATTCACGCCCACCGCGATCGGCCGGCAACGGCTTCTGAGTGGGCCTCTGGTCGAGGAGAGACGACCTTCAGGACTCGGCTCGCCCGACGTCCGCAGGGAGCACGACGAGCGGGGAACTGCGACACACGCACCGAGCAGGTGGACGTCCACCTGCTCCTGCGCCGGGAATCCGCCGACGGGCCGCACCCTGCTGTCGCGGCGCGCCGGGCGGAAGGAGACCGGGGTCTTCATCGACCCGGCCGACGCCGTCAAGCCCAGACACCGTCGACGGTCCCTTCGTACGCTGCTGCCCGAGTCGATCACACGGGGGTGTGCGGGATGTGGCACGGTGACCCCGCCCCAGACCTGACCGGCCCGGGGCCCGGGCCGGTCAGGTCTGGGGCGGGGTCACCGGCGGCACCGGCGGTACCGCGCCGCGAGCCCGCAGGTCGGCGGCGCCGCCCGCGCCGAGCACCCCGGTGGTCCGCTCCAACTCCTCGGACGGCAGCGCCGACAACGACCGCCGTGCCACCGCCGACACCACCAGCGGCAGCACGGGACGCAGCGGCTGCACCAGACGCAGCCACGGTGGCGCGTAGACGCTGACCGCACGCCGCTCCACCCCGCGCACCAGCCATCCGGCGACCTGCTCGGGACTGTGCACGCGGCGGGCGGGCGCGGGCTGATGGGAACGCAGCGCCCGCAGTACCGGATGTTCGTCGAGGGCCGCGATCATGTCGGTGCCGGTCCAGTGCAGATACGCGATGCCCACCCCCACACCCGCCGGACGCACCTCGGTGCGCAGGGCCTGGGCGAAGGACTCCACACCCGCCTTCGACGCGCAGTAGGCGCTCATCAGCGGCGCCGAACCGAACGCGGCGGTGGACGCCACCTGAAGGAAGTACCCACCGGTGCGGACGAGTTGGGGCAGGAAGACGCGGGCGGTGTTCGCGCTCCCGATCAGATTGACCTCGACCACCCGGTCGAACAGCGATGCCTCACACGCAGCGAACGGGCCCGCGGCGGCGATCCCCGCGTTGGCGATCACCACCGAGGCGGGCCCCAGCCGCGCGCCGACGCTGCGGGCCGCGCCCTGGAGCGCCGCCTCATCGGTGACGTCGACCTCGAAGCAGTGCGCCTCGGTCGCCAGACCGGCCGCGACCTGGCGGAGGGAGTCGAGTTCGCGGCCCAGCAGCGCCACCCGCATGCCCCGCCGGGCCAGCAGGCGCGCCACCGCCGCTCCCACGCCCCGCGCCGCACCGGTGACCACCGCGACCCGCGCGTACGGTCCACCCTCTGCCATGACCGCCTCCACGCCCGCCCTTACGACCCGCGCCGCACCACGCACCCGGCCAGTCCAGCACGCCCTCACCCGGCCCGCCCGCCACCACGAGCCACAAGGGTGACGGCACCCGCGGACCGGGTCGAAGCAGACAGTCGTGACGATCGCCGCTCCGATGGCATCGGCGAGGTGGTGGACTGCGCCGAGGGAGCAGCCGGCGCTGCCGTCCTCGTCCCTGCGGGCATCGCCGATGGTGACGTCGTAGACGCCGGCGAGGCATGCGCCCATGCCGAGGCCCCCCTACGAACACCGACGGGGCGAGTTCCCATGCGGGTCACGGTGGTGTCCAGTGCGATGCCGGTGGCGAGCATGCCTGCGAACTGCCGCCATCGTGACGACCGGACCCGCACTGACGAGCCGACGCCCGAGTCTCCGGCTCAGGGGCCGTGCGGCGAACGACGACACGGTGATGCCCGACATCATCGGTGGCATCGCGGGCGCGGCGCCGGCGGATGTGAAGCCGAGTCCGAGCCGGAAGTGGAGCGACACGACGTAGGCGAGTCCGTGGACGGCGGCCGGGTCCAGAACCGGACGAGTAACGGGTTCTGCCGTCCTGGCGGCAGTGCCTTCTGCCAGAGTCGGGCAACGTGACCAGTCAGCCGCAGCAGCAGTTACCCCCCGACGATTCCCCAGCCGCCTGCCCCGCTCCCCTCGGCGAGCCGCCGGCTCTGTTGTCGGTGGGGGTGGAGGAGGAGTTCCTCCTCGTCGACCCCGTCAGCAGATCCGTGCGACCCGAGGGTCCACAGGTGGCTGCCGCGGCCGCCGGTGAACTCGGTCAGCGCGTCGGCACCGAACTGACCCGCTACCAGCTCGAGGGCCGCACCGACCCGCACACCCATCTGGGCGAGGCGCTCACAGAACTGCGTTCCGTGCGGGCGGCGTTGGCGCGCGCGGCCGCCAGGCGGGGGCTGCGCATCGTCTCCAGCGGGTCACCGATCACCGGCCTGGTCGCACCCGTTCCCCTCACGCCGGGCCCCCGGTACGCGGAGAGCCTGTCCCTCTTCCGCGCGCTGGACGACGAGCAGAGCGCGTGCGCGTGCCACGTGCACGTCGGCGTGGCCGACCCGCGCGAAGCGATCGAGGTGAGCAACCACCTGCGGCCCTGGCTGCCGACGCTGACCGCGCTGGCGGCGAACTCCCCGTACTGGGACGGCCGTGACACCGGCTACGCCAGCTGGCGCACCACCACCTGGGGGCGATGGCCGGTGGCCGGCCCTCCGCCCTACTTCGAATCCCCCGCCCACTTCCAGGAACTCGTCGACGAACTCATCCTCACCCGGACGGTCCTGGACCAGGGCGGCCTGTACTGGGACGTCCGCCCCTCACACCACCTGCCCACCGTCGAGGTACGCGTCGCCGACGCAGCACTCACCCCCGAGGACACCACGCTGCTCGCCGCCGTCATCCGCGCCCTGGTCGCCACCGCGCTGAAGGCCATCCGCGCCGGCGAACGGGCACCCCGACCCGCCCCCGCGATCCTTCGCGCGGCCTCCTGGCGGGCGGCACGCGACGGACTTGCCGGCCACTCCCTCGACCCGCTCACCCACCGCCTGATCCCCGCGGCCGCGCAGGTCGAACGCATGCTGCGCGCCCTGTCCCCCGCTCTGCGCCACAGCGGGGACCTCGACCTCGTACGCACCCAGTGGGAACGCCTTCGTGTCCAGGGAAGCGGAGCCGACCGGCAGCGTGCCGCCTACCGCCACCGCTCCAGCCTCCACGACGTCGTCGACCACGTCATCGCCGCCACCTGCCCCTCACAAGCTCCCCCGGTCGGCAAGCCCGGCGCGCCTGACGGACAGGCCCGACGACGGTGAACCCGACCGCTCGCGCAGCGCAAGGCGCGCTCGTGAGCGGGCCGTGAGCACCAGCGCCCCCGGCCAGCGTCATGAGAAGCGGTTGCCCCGGCCGCGGCCGGGGCAACCGGCCCTGCCACGGGCAGCCGAACCGACGTGGACCGGCGTCAGTGCCCGGCTCCCCGCACACACCGGCCGTGAGGTCCTGCTGGGCTCGAGGCAGGGCATCGGCAGGACCGGCTCGTTGCTCGGCGCCGGTGCCGGTGCCGACCAAATCGCGCGGGGCGTCTCCGCCCACACCGAAACGATGCGGGTCGGGTACGCCCACGGACCGCAGCACAGTGCGCAGCATGTCGCCGGTGATGCTGAGGGCCGGCAGCCGCACGTGCCCTGACGGCCGCGGTGTCGAGCCCCTCAGCGTCGACTCCAGCAGGTCCGCACAGTGCAGTTCGGTGGTTGCCTGAGCACGGGGCGCCTCTTGCCGCGCGAGAGGCCACTGCCCGCCGTTGCGGCGTCCGTCCTCCCGGGAGACGTCGCCGACGGAGTGCGCCGCAGCTGCCCGGGAGGTGACGGCCGCCGCTGGGGCTCACTGCGTGAAGAAGGTGGCGTCGCCCCGGTCCGTCGCCGTGCTGAGGGCCTGGATGTAGAGCAGGTAGTCGTAGTGGCGGATGTAGCGGCCCGGGATGTTGTACGCCTCGTACGAGACCCCTGCGGAGTCCGCGAGGCCGGCCCGGGCGGTGAAGGAGGCGTCGGACCCGAACTGAGCCGTCCCGTCGTTCTTCTCCACCCACACCTCGTAGTTCTTGTGGCGCAGGAAGTATCCCGGGAAGTTGGCCGACTCCAGGGAGACGGTGCCCGTGCCTGCCAGACCCGTGACGACCCGGAACTGCGAGTCCGCCAGCGGCGACACGTTCGCCTCGATCTTGGCTCGGTAGTCCCAGTGCCGGACGAACCGGTCGGGGAAGTTGTAGGACGAGAGCCGGATCGGGGTGACACCGTCGGCGACCGGGATGCCGAAGTCGGGCGTGCCGTCGGCCTTCCAGTAGATCTTCTGGACGCGGGTGCGGCGGTTGGGGTCGTTGAGCGGGGAACCGCTGATGTCCTTGTAGCTGCGGTCGTGGTAGACGAGGATGTCCGACCTGCCGTCCTCGGAGACCGTGAACTGGTTGTGCCCGGGGCCGTACTGGCTGGTGGCGGCATTGCTGGCGAAGACCGGGCCGCTGCTCTTGGCCCACGACGCGGCGTTGAGCAGGTCGGCCGATGCGGTCGCGGTCAGCATGCCCATGCAGTAGTTGGCGTCGGTGGCGCTGGCGGAGAAGGTCAGGAAGAGCTTGCCGTTCCGCTGGATCACGGCGGGGCCCTCGTTGACCGTCTCGCCTCCGGCGGTCTCCCACGCGGCGGTCGGTCTGCTGATCATGACCGGGGTGCCGGTGATGGTCCAGGGGCTGGACATCTGCGCGATGTAGATGTTGGTGCCGCGGCCCACGGCCGGGTCGTTCTGCGCCCAGGCGAGGTAGCGGGCGCCGTTCACGGCGAAGGTCGTCGCGTCCAGCGAGAAGGTGTCCAGTGGCAGGGCGATACGCCCCTTCTCCGTCCAGCTTCCCGTGACCGGGTTCGCGGCGGTGCATTCCAGGACGTAGGGCCGGATGTGCCAAATGTCGTTGGCATCACCGGCGGCGAAGTAGACGTACCACGCGCCGTCGATGAAGTGGATCTCCGGGGCCCAGATGTGCGCGCCCATCGCACCGTCGGCGTGCTTGGTCCAGATGGTCGTCTCGGTGGCCGAGGACAGCCCCTGGATCGTGGTGGCACGGCGGAGCACGATGCGGTCGTACTCCGGCACCGTGGCGGTGAAGTAGTAGAAGCCGTCGGTGTGCTTGAAGATGTGCGGGTCGGCCCGCTGCTCGGCGATGGGGTTCGTGTACGTCACGCCTGGTGACGCCGGAGCGGCGGCGTGGGCGGTACCGGCCGAGACACCGGTGATGGTGGCGGCGGCCGAGCCGGCGATCAGGCCGAGGACCGACCGGCGGGTGAGCGCAGATCTCACGGATTGCTCCCTCTGGTGCGGCGGCGCAGAGAATCCGTCCGACTCAACTTCCGGTATTTCGAACGCCGTTCGTGAATTCGACCAGAACTTAAGTCCTGCGCCCGCCTCCGTCAACGCTTTGGCCCGAGAAGGATCCGACGAGTTGATCGACGCCTGCCGCGAAAGACCCATGGGCTGTCAGATGTATTGACGCACCCCGATTCCCCCACTTAATGTCTGCCCGATTCTACGAACATCGTTCGATATCTCGCACCATGACCAGCCGGCTCCCGGGCCCGGGCCCGCCGTCACCACGGCGATGCACACCGCACCCCGGGAGACGCACCGTTGCGCGAATCCGCCCCCCTTCCGGATCACGCGGCAACCGTCCTGCCCCACTCCCCCACCGAGACGCAC
>NZ_JAHHIT010000002.1 GCF_024539675.1 Streptomyces hilarionis
CCCCCTCGGCCCCTTCCCCGGCCGTCACGCCGTCGGCCGCGTGCGCGACGCCGCCGGCGCCGAGCGGGCCCGCCTCGCCCCCGAGCCAGAGCGCTCCCAGCCCGACGGCTCCCGAACGGTGCAGCAGAGAACGCCGGGACAACAGGCCCCGACCTTTCTCGGGAAGGTCCTCGGATACTCCGGATTCCTGTTCCGTCACAGTAATCCTCCCTCGTGCGGAGGCAGACAACGCACCGTCAATCCCCCATGGAGCCGGCCCGTGTTCGGGCGTGCGTTCGTACGGCGCGACGAATATATGGCATCGGTCAATGCGGGGGAGGGGCCCGAGGGAAATCCGGGAACAATTCCCGGAGGAAAAGGGGAGTCTCGCGGGCGGTCGGTCATCGCGCCGCCCCGCGGCCGGCGCAGCACGACGAAGGCCACCCGGAACACGCCCGGGTGGCCTTCGTCCTTCGTCCGGCAGGGGCCGGCTAGCACTCGATGATGTTCACCGCGAGACCGCCGCGGGCCGTCTCCTTGTACTTGACGCTCATGTCGGCGCCCGTGTCCTTCATCGTCTTGATGACCTTGTCCAGGGACACCTTGTGCGAGCCGTCGCCGCGCATCGCCATGCGGGCCGCCGTGACGGCCTTCACCGCGGCCATGCCGTTGCGCTCGATGCACGGGATCTGCACGAGACCGCCGACGGGGTCGCAGGTGAGACCGAGGTTGTGCTCCATGCCGATCTCGGCCGCGTTCTCGACCTGCTCGGGGGAGCCGCCGAGCACCTCGGCCAGCGCGCCCGCCGCCATCGAGCAGGCCGAGCCGACCTCGCCCTGGCAGCCCACCTCGGCGCCGGAGATGGAGGCGTTCTCCTTGAACAGCATGCCGATCGCGCCGGCCGCGAGGAGGAAGCGGACCACGCCGTCCTCGTCCGCGCCGGGAACGAAGTTCATGTAGTAGTGCAGGACCGCGGGAATGATGCCGGCCGCGCCGTTCGTCGGGGCCGTCACGACCCGGCCGCCGGCCGCGTTCTCCTCGTTCACCGCCATCGCGTACAGCGTGATCCACTCCATGGAGTGGGCCAACGCGTCACCCTCCGCCCGCAGCTGACGGGCCGTCATGGCGGCGCGGCGGCGAACCCGCAGACCGCCGGGCAGGATGCCCTCCTGGGCCATGCCCCGCGACACACAGGCCTGCATCACGCGCCAGATCTCCAGGAGTCCGGCCCGGATCTCGTCCTCCGTGCGCCAGGCCCGCTCGTTCTCCAGCATCAGGGAGGAGATCGACAGGCCGGTCTCCCGGGTCAGGCGCAGCAGCTCGTCGCCCGTGCGGAAGGGGTACTTCAGCACCGTGTCGTCGAGCTTGATCCGGTCCTCGCCGACCGCGTCCTCGTCCACGACGAAGCCGCCGCCGACCGAGTAGTACGTCTTGGACAGCAGCTCCGCGCCCGAGGCGTCGTGCGCCCACACCGTCATGCCGTTGGCGTGGTAGGGCAGGGCCTTGCGGCGGTGCAGCACCAGGTCGTCGTCGAAGGAGAACGGGATCTCGTGGCTGCCCAGCAGCCGCAGTCGCGCGGACTGTTTGATCTGTTCGACGCGGTCGTCGGCCCCCGCGACGTCCACCGTGCGGGGCGAGGCGCCCTCCAGGCCGAGCAGGACCGCCTTGGGGGTGCCGTGCCCGTGGCCGGTCGCGCCCAGCGAGCCGTACAGCTCGCAGCGGACCGACGCGGTGGTTTCCAGCAGGCCCTCGTTGCGCAGCCGCCGCGCGAACATGCGCGCCGCGCGCATCGGGCCGACCGTGTGGGAGCTGGACGGGCCGATGCCGATCGAGAACAGGTCGAAGACCGAGATGGCCACGGGTACTCCTTCAAAAAAGGGTGGGGGCGCACGTCGTCGGGCGCCCCCACCGTGGAACTACTTGTTCAGGCCGGGGTACAGCGGGTGCTTGTCGGCCAGGGCCGTGACCCGGGCCTTCAGCTCCGCCCGGTCGGCCTCCGCGAACGGCGAGGGCGCCGTCAGCGTCCGCGCGATCACGTCGGCGACCTCCGCGAAGTCCTCGGCGGTGAAGCCGCGCGTCGCGAGGGCCGGGGTGCCGATCCGCAGCCCCGAGGTGACCATCGGAGGCCGCGGGTCGTTCGGGACCGCGTTGCGGTTGACCGTGATGCCGACCTCGTGGAGACGGTCCTCGGCCTGCTGACCGTCGAGCTCCGACTCGCGCAGGTCGACGAGGATGAGATGGACGTCCGTGCCGCCGGACAGGACGTTCACACCGGCCTTGCGCGTGTCCTCGGCCGTCAGACGCTCGGCGAGGATGCGCGCACCGTCCACTGTACGGCGCTGGCGCTCCTTGAAGTCCTCCGAGGCGGCGACCTTGAAGGAGACCGCCTTCGCCGCGATCACGTGCTCCAGGGGGCCGCCCTGGAAGCCCGGGAAGACGGAGGAGTTCAGCTTCTTCGCGAACTCCTTCTTCGCCAGGATGATCCCGCCGCGCGGGCCGCCCAGCGTCTTGTGGGTGGTGGAGGTGACGACGTCGGCGTAGGGCACCGGGTTCGGGTGCAGGCCCGCCGCGACCAGACCGGCGAAGTGCGCCATGTCCACCCACAGGTGCGCCTCGACCTCGTCGGCGATCCGGCGGAACTCGGCGAAGTCCAGCTGCCTCGGGTACGCCGACCAGCCCGCGATGATCACCTTCGGGCGGTGCTCCCTGGCCAGCTTCTCGACCTCGGCCATGTCGACCAGACCGGTCGCCGGGTCCACGTGGTAGGCGACCACGTCGAACTGCTTGCCGGAGAAGTTCAGCCGCATCCCGTGGGTCAGGTGACCGCCGTGCGCCAGGTCGAGCCCGAGGATGGTGTCGCCGGGCTGGGCGAGGGCGAACAGCGCCGCCTGGTTCGCGGACGCGCCGGAGTGGGGCTGCACGTTGGCGTACTCGGCGCCGAACAGCTCCTTGACCCGGTCGATCGCGATCTGCTCGGCGACGTCCACGTGCTCGCAGCCGCCGTAGTAGCGGCGGCCCGGGTAGCCCTCGGCGTACTTGTTGGTCAGGACCGAGCCCTGCGCCTCCATGACCGCGAGCGGAGCGAAGTTCTCCGAGGCGATCATCTCGAGCGTGGACTGCTGGCGGTTCAGCTCGGCGTCGACCGCGGCGGCGATCTCCGGGTCGAGCTCGTGCAGGGGCGTGTTCAGGACGGACATGCGTCTACGACTCCTCAGCCGGCGGTGTAGGCGGTGTACTCGTCCGCGGAGAGCAGGTCGCCCGGCTCGTCCGTGACGCGTACCTTGAACAGCCACCCGCCCTCGAAGGGGGCGGAGTTCACGAGCGACGGGTCGTCGACGACGTCCTGGTTGACCTCGGCGATCTCACCGGTGACCGGCGCGTACAGCTCGCTGACCGACTTCGTCGACTCCAGTTCGCCGCAGGACTCGCCCGCGCTCACCGCGTCGCCGACCTCCGGGAGCTGGACGAAGACCACGTCGCCGAGCGCGTTGGCCGCGTGCTCCGTGATGCCGACCGTCGAGACGCCGTCCTCGGCGACCGACAGCCACTCGTGCTCCTTGCTGTAGCGCAGCTGCTGGGGGTTGCTCATGGCCTGAATTCTCCTGTACGCGGGGGAGTGCTGATGAAGGGGGACGTCTTTGGACGTGCGTGAACGCCGCGGATGTGCGCAGTCTCACGCAGCGCGGTCCCATGCGTCGCAGTCTCACGCATGGGGCGCGGGCGCGCGCCCGGTGGCTACTTCTGGCGCCGGTAGAACGGCAGCGCCACGACCTCGTAGGGCTCGTGCGCGCCGCGGATGTCCACGCCGACGCCCGGGGCGCCCGGCGCCGCGTGGGCCGCGTCGACGTACGCCATCGCGATCGGCTTGCCCAGGGTCGGGGAGGGGGCCCCGGAGGTGACCTCGCCGATCACCTCGCCGCCGGCGACGACCGCGTACCCCGCGCGCGGGACGCGACGCCCCTCGGCGACCAGGCCGACCAGCACGCGCGGGGGCTTCTCCTGAGCCCTGGCGGCGGCCGCGGCGAGCGCCTCGCGGCCCACGAAGTCGCCTTCCTTCTGGAACTTCACCACCCGGCCGAGCCCGGCGTCGAAGGGGGTGAGGGAGGTGCTCAGCTCGTGGCCGTAGAGCGGCATGCCCGCCTCCAGGCGCAGGGTGTCCCGGCAGGACAGGCCGCACGGGACCAGGCCCGCGCCCTCGCCCGCCGCGGTCAGCGCCTGCCACAGCTCGACGGCGTGCTCCGGCTTCACGAACAGCTCGAAGCCGTCCTCGCCGGTGTAGCCGGTGCGCGCGATGAGCGCGGGGACCCCGGCGACCGTGCCGGGCAGGCCCGCGTAGTACTTCAGACCGTCGAGGTCGGCGTCGGTCAGCGACTTCAGGATGCCGGGCGACTGCGGGCCCTGGACGGCGATCAGCGCGTAGGCGTCACGGTCGTCGCGGACCTCCGCGTCGAAGCCCGCGGAGCGCTCCACGAGCGCGTCGAGCACGACCTGGGCGTTGGAGGCGTTGGCGACGACCATGTACACGCTCTCGGCGAGCCGGTAGACGATCAGGTCGTCCAGGATGCCGCCGTCGGCCCGGCAGATCATGGTGTAGCGGGCGCGGCCCGTGCCCACGGCCGCGAGGTCGCCGACCAGCGCGAAGTTCAGGAGCTCGGCCGCCTGCGGGCCGCTCACGGTGATCTCGCCCATGTGCGAGAGGTCGAAGAGGCCGGCCCGGGTGCGCACGGCGGTGTGCTCGTCGCGCTCGGAGCCGTAGCGCAGGGGCATGTCCCAGCCGGCGAAGTCGGTCATCGTCGCGCCGAGCGAGCGATGCAGGGCGTCGAGCGCGGTGCGGCGCACGGCCGTGGATTCGGTACTGCTCATCGGTCGGTCGTCTCCCAAGGGCAATGGGGTCCCCCGCGCGAACGGATCCGGGCGTGGGGGATGGCGAGGTCGTTCCTCCCCATCTGTCATCGGAACCTGAGAGGTTCGCCATGATCGCGAAGATCGTGACTTGCACCTTGGGTGGAGCCGCCCGGGGGCGACCCGCTTTTCAGATGTGCCTCGCCCGCGCGGTAACGGTGCCTGAGAGATTCAAGGGAGGGACTTGCTCCTTCGGCGCCTCGGCGAAGCTGCTGCTGAGGACTCTCCCGCGCGGATTCAAACGGCCGGTATGCAGTTGGCGCGGCCATCATCGCACGGCCCGCCCCGATCGCGGCAGGCCGGATCTGTAACCGGCTTGTGTCGGTACGCGCACGAAAACGCGAGGCACCGCCCATTACCTTCTCTTTACGCTCGGAGGGGATGAGGACCACCTGACCCCAGGGGAGGACGATCACGGTGAACAGGACGACGCGCACCGCGAGGACCACGGCGTTCGCGACCGGCTCGGGGATCGCGCTGCCCGCCCAGCCCGGCCCCGGGGCACGCGAGGCGTGCGGCCCGCGGCCCGCGCCCGTCGTCCGCGACCTGCGCGACCGGGCCGGCCGCAGCCCGCACGGCCTGCTCTTCGGCCCCCGTGACCTGGTCGTCGTGACCGGCCTGCCCGGCAGCGGCAAGTCCACGCTGATGCGGCGCACCGCGGGCGGCGTCCGCGTCGACTCCCAGGACACCCGCGACCGCTGGGAGGCCCGCGTGCCCGGCTTCCTGCCCTACGCCCTCTACCGCCCCCTCGTACGGCTCTCCCACTACGCCGGGCTGCGCCGGGCCCTGCGCGGCGGCGAGGGCGTCGTCGTGCACGACTGCGGCGCACAGGCCTGGGTCCGCGGCTGGCTGGGCCGCGCGGCCCGCCGCCGGGGCGGCACGCTCCACCTGATCGTCCTCGACGTCGACGCGGACACGGCGCTGGAGGGACAGCGCGAGCGCGGCCGGGGCGTCTCGCGCTACGCCTTCCTGCGGCACCGCCGGGCCGCCGCCCGGCTGCTGCGCTCGGTGGAGAGGGGACGGCTGCCCGCGGGGTGCGGCGCGGCGGTCCTGCTCGACCGGCCCGCGGCCGACGTCCTGCGGCGGATCGGCTTCACGGGCTGAACCGGGGTCCCGGGCACCCGCTAGCCTTTCGGTCACAGCAGCATGAGCGGTTCTCGGCAGGCGGTAGGCAGATGGACTTCCCCCCGGCGGACTTCCCGACGGATTTCCCGGCGCAGGCACACCCCCATTCGCACGGCGGATGGCCCGGCAACGAGCTGGAGGAGGTGCTCTCCGTCTCCCTCGGCGTGCCCGAGGCCGGCGGCCGGATCGTGGAGGTGCTCGGCCGCAGCTTCGTGTGGGTGCCGCTGCCCGGCGGCGGCGGCCCGCACAGCGGCCCCCTCGACCTGCCCACGCTGGAGCTCGCCGGCCAGGTGTACGTGCCGGTCTTCAGCTCCGAGGAGCAGTTCCGCCAGGTCGTCGGCGCGCACATGTCGTACACCATCGCCCCGGCCGTGGAGTTCGCCCGCGGGCTGCCCCCGCAGGTCGGCATCCTGGTCAACCCCGACGGCGTGGTCGGCGTCCCCCTTCCGCCGCCGGCCGTGGCCGAGCTGTGCCGGGCGGGCCGCACCCCGCTCGACGGACCGGCGAGCGGCGGCCGGGTCCGCCTCTACGAGCCCGACTGGCAGGACGACCCCGTCGACTTCCTGGCCGCGGCCTCCGCGGAGTTCGACGCCGTCGGCGTGGTCCGCACCGCCCGCCGCTGCCTGGCCGCGATCGAGACGGCGGAGCCGGTGATGTTCGTCGGCGTGGAGCTCTCCCAGTGGGAGGGCGACCTGCGCGCTCTGCCGCTCGAGGCCCTGGGCAGGGCGCTGGGCGCGACCTCGTCGCCCTGGCCCGTCAACCTGGTGCTGCTGGACGTCGCCCAGGATCCGGTGGGGGAGTGGCTGAGGGAACGGGTACGCCCGTTCTACACAAAGCTGCACTAGCCGGCCCGGCGGCGCGTCGGGGAGCGAAGGCCCCCGGCGGCTACCGGGCGGCGGCCGGGAGCGCGGGGTGACGGCGGCCCTCGGGGCGGCCGGCGGCGAGCGCGGGGGGAGGGCGACGGCGGTCCCGCAGGCCGCTAGGACGGCCGCCGCGAGGGCGTGCGGCCACGGCCGCCGAAGGCTCCGTGCCGCGGCGCCCGGTCACAAACGGACAGCGCCCGCCAACGTGCCACGTCCCCCGACCCCTTGGGCGCTTAAGCTGGACTCCGACGCGGGGCAACACTGAAGAAGGGGCGGTACAGGTGAGCGCCAGCGGCATCGCGACCGGTCAGGTCGAGCACATGCTGCGCCAGGTCACGCCCGGGCGGTACGACGCCTACGAGGCGCTCCTGCGCGCGCTCGCGACCCCCTCCTCCGGCCAGGTCTGGATGCTGCTGTGGCACGGCCAGGCCGGCTCCCCGGACGCGCAGTACGGGAACATGGAGGTCGAGGGCCACGGCTACGCGCCGTGCGTGACCTCCGCGCAGGAACTGAGCGCCAGCGGCTGGAACAGGTCGTACGAGGTGATCGACGGGCTGGACGCGGCCCGCACCCTCTACCCCGACCACTACGGCCTCTGGCTGAACCCGCACGCCCCCGGCGGCGGCATCGGCATCCCCTGGCTGGACCTGCGCCGTATCGCCACCGGTCTGGAGCGCCAGCCCGCCGGCCCGCTGCGGCTGTCCGAGCCAGGCATCGAGATCCCGCAGTTCTACGCCCTGCTCGCGCAGAACGCCCACCGCACGCCGGTCGTCCGCGCGCTGCGCCGGGCCTGGGTGCAGCCGGCGCTGGGCGCGCCCTACCTGGCCCTCGGGCTGGACGTCTACGAGACCTCCCCGCCGGCCGTGGACGCGGTCCGGGCGATGATGCAGCAGTCCATCGGCGCGGTGCCGGACGGGCTGCCGGTCTCGACGGTCGCCATGACCGACGAGTACGACCCGGTCGTGATGTGGATGCGCGCCAACGCGCGGCCGTTCTACGACCGCGAGGCGCACGCCGCCGCTCCGGCGCAGTCCCCCGCGGGCGGTTACGGCTTTCCGCCCACCGGACGCTACTGACCCGTTCGCCGCTCCCGCCCCGTGGAAGGAGTCGGACTTCTTCGCGCGTAGATAGCGGCGATATGGAGTAGACACTCCCATTGTGTCCGTATTTGCCACTGTCCGGGGGGCGTTACCCGCCGTCCGGATAACGGAACCCCTCTACCCGCATCACGTTTACGCATCCTTTCACTGCCAAGTCTGGCAACAGATCGCCAAAGCGTTGAAGACTCCCGCTCCAGGGGACTTATCCCCTGCGTATTACGGACTGATCACGCCGCTACAGCGGCAAGTGCGGGCCGGCTACCGCCGGTTGAGAGGGGTCCCTGCCAGATGACGGCACCATTGCACGAGCCGACCGCGGAAGCGGCCCCGAGTGCGGCCGAGGAAGCGGCGGTCGCCAGCAGCGACGCCAAGGCCGTTCAGGGCCGTTCCCTGGGCCGGATCGCCTGGGAGCGCCTCAAGCGGGACAAGCTCGCCCTCACGGGCGGAATCGTGGTGCTCCTCCTCGTGGTGGTCGCGCTGCTCGCGCCCGTCATCACGAGCCTCCTCGGGCAGGACCCGAACGAGTACCACGAGAACCTCATCGACCCGCTCTTCGGCACGCCCACGGGCTCGCTGGGCGGTCTGAGCGGCGACCACCTGCTCGGCGTCGAGCCGGTCAACGGCCGCGACATCTTCGCCCGCATCCTCTACGGGGCCCGGATCTCCCTCCTGGTCGGCTTCCTGTCCGCCGTGGTGGCCGTGATCCTCGGAACGGTGCTCGGCATCCTCGCCGGTTTCTTCGGCGGCTGGATCGACTCCCTGATCAGCCGCGTGATGGACGGTCTGCTCGCCTTCCCGCAGCTGCTGTTCATCATCGCCCTGGTCTCCGTCATGCCGAACGAGATGCTGGGACTGACCGGTTCGAGCGTCCGCGTCTTCGTGATGATCCTGGTCATCGGCTTCTTCGGCTGGCCCTACATCGGACGCGTGGTGCGCGGCCAGACGCTCTCGCTGCGTGAGCGCGAGTACGTCGAGGCCGCCCGGTCGCTCGGCGCCGGCCGGGTGTACATCCTGTTCAAGGAACTGCTGCCCAACCTGGTCGCCCCGATCGTCGTGTACACCACGATGATGATCCCCACCAACATCCTCACCGAGGCGGCGCTGAGCTTCCTGGGCGTCGGCGTCAAGCCGCCCACGGCCTCCTGGGGACAGATGCTCTCGAGCGCGATCGACTACTACGAGTCGGACCCCATGTACATGGTGGTCCCGGGTTTGGCGATCTTCATCACCGTGCTGGCCTTCAACCTCTTCGGCGACGGCGTCCGTGACGCGCTGGACCCGAAGGCATCCCGCTGAACCACCGCACAGCGGTACCGCCGAACACGGCACCCCGACCTTCCCGTGACCTTCACACGGGGGCTCTCATCTATCCGGAGGATCCGAGATCGTGACTACCCAACGCACCTCAGGGCGGCGGAAGCAGGCACTTGCCGCTGCCGCCGCGGTCGCCGCGCTGCTGACCACGGCTGCGTGCGGTGGCGGAGACGACGACAAGGGCTCGAGCACCGGCGCCGCCGGCTTCGACGCCGCGAACAACAAGGTCGCCCAGGCCTCCGCCGCCAAGAAGGGCGGCACGCTGAAGTTCGGCAGTGCCCAGGACGCCGACTCGTGGGACACCACGCGCGGTTACTACGGCATGATGTGGAACTTCGCGCGCTACTACAGCCGCCAGCTCGTCACGAACAAGACGGAGCCGGGCAAGGCGGGCGCCGAGCTGACCCCGGACCTCGCGTCCGGTCTCGCCAAGGTCACGGACGACGGCAAGACCTACACGTACACGCTGCGCGACGGCGTCATGTGGGAGGACGGCAAGCCGATCACCTCCAAGGACGTCAAGTACGGCATCGAGCGCGTGTGGGCGCAGGACGTGCTGTCCGGCGGTCCGACGTACCTGAAGGACGTGCTCGACCCCAAGGGCGAGTACAAGGGTCCCTACAAGGACACGTCCGCGGACAAGCTGGGCCTGAAGGCCATCGAGACGCCGGACGACAAGACCATCGTCTTCAAGCTCCCGCAGGCCAACTCCGACTTCGAGGAGATGCTGGCCCTGATCTCGGCGTCCCCCGTCCGCCAGGACAAGGACACCAAGGCCAAGTACCAGCTGCACCCGTTCTCCTCGGGCCCGTACAAGTTCGAGTCCTACAGCCCGGGCAAGGACCTGTCGCTGGTCCGCAACACGTCCTGGAAGCAGGCCTCGGACCCGGTCCGCAAGGCCTACCCGGACAAGATCACCGTCAAGTTCTTCTCGGACGCCAACCAGCTCGACCAGCGTCTGCTCAACGGTGACCTGGACCTGGACCTCACCCAGACCGGCATGTCGCCGCAGGGCCGCACCACCGCCCTCAAGCAGCACAAGGCCAACCTGGACAACCCGGTCTCCGGCTACATCCGCTACGCGGTCTTCCCGCAGAGCGTGAAGCCGTTCGACAACATCGACTGCCGCAAGGCCGTCATCCTCGGCGCCGACCACGTGTCGCTCCAGACCGCCCGTGGCGGCCCGGTCGCCGGTGGCGACATCGGCACCAACATGCTGCCGCCGTCGGTCGCGGGTTCCGAGGGTCAGAAGTACGACCCGTACGAGCTGGCCGGCGCGAACAAGAACGGCAACGTGGCCAAGGCCAAGGAGGCCCTGAAGGCCTGCGGTCAGCCGAACGGCTTCAAGACCACCATCGCGGTGCGCAACAACAAGCCCGTCGAGGTGGCCACGGCCCAGTCCCTCCAGGCGTCGCTGAAGAAGATCGGCATCACCGCCGAGATCGACCAGTTCGACGGCTCGCAGACCACCGGCATCATCGGCAGCCCCTCGAACGTCGCGAAGAAGGGCTACGGCATCATCATCATGGGCTGGGGCCCGGACTTCCCGTCCGTGCAGGGCTTCGGTCTGCCGCTGTGGGACAGCAAGTACATCCAGCAGAGCGGTAACAACAACTACGCGCTCATCAAGGACAAGGCCATCGACGGCCTGTTCAACTCGTACGTCACCACGCTGGACGACGCCGGCAAGACCAAGATCGCCACGGAGATCAACCACAAGGTGATGGAGGGCGCGTACTACCTGCCCTTCACCTTCGAGAAGTTCATCAACTGGCGCTCGGACAACCTGGCGAACGTCTACACGACCGACGGCTACAGCGGTCAGTACGACTTCGTCAACCTCGGTCTGAAGAACCCCAAGAAGTAATCCCGGCACACCCGCCGAACGGCACGAAAGGCAGGTGAAGGCCGGCGCAGCGTGATCGCGGGCCGTCGGAAGACCTCCGACGGCCCGCGGTCCCGCGGCGGGCCGAGAGCTGTGCTCGCTTACCTCATCAGGCGGTTGTTCGCCGCCGCAGTGATGCTCGTGGTCATCGTCATGGTGGTCTTCAGCATCTTCTTCCTCTTCCCCAAGTGGGCGGGCGTCGACATCGCCTTGAGCTTCGTGGGCAAGCAGGCCGACCCTGCCGCCGTCGAGGGCGTGCGCGAGAAGCTCGGCCTGGCCGACCCGATCTACGCGCAGGTCTGGGAGTTCTTCAAGGGCATCTTCGCGGGACGCACGTACAGCGGCGGTGGCGACACCATCCACTGCTCCGCACCGTGCTTCGGCTACTCCTTCCGCAGCGAGCAGGCCGTGTGGCCTGTGCTGACCGACCGCTTCCCGGTGACCCTGGGTCTCGCGCTCGGCGCCGCCGTGCTGTGGCTGGTCTTCGGTGTCGCGGCGGGCGTGCTCTCCGCGCTCAAGCGCGGCAGCCTGTGGGACCGCGGCGCCATGGTGGTCGCCCTGGCGGGCGTCTCCCTGCCCATCTACTTCACCGGCATGCTGAGCCTGGCGATCTTCGCCTTCGGGCTGCACTGGATCGACGCGCAGTACGTGCCGCTGGAGGACAGCTTCTCCGGCTGGTTCGGCGCCATGATCCTGCCGTGGATCACCCTGGCCTTCCTGTACGCGGCGATGTACGCCCGGATCACCCGCGCCACCATGCTGGAGATCCTCGGCGAGGACTACATCCGCACCGCCCGGGCCAAGGGCCTCAAGGAGACCACCGTCATCGGCAAGCACGCCATGCGCTCGACGATGACGCCCATCCTCACCATGCTCGGCATGGACCTCGGCGCCCTCATCGGCGGCGCGATCCTGACCGAGTCCACGTTCAACCTGCCCGGTCTCGGCCGGGCCGTACTGGACGCCATCCGCAACCAGGACCTGCCCATCATCGTGGGCGTCACCCTGATCACTTCCCTCGCGGTGCTCGTCGCCAACCTCGTGGTGGACATCCTGTACGCCGTGATCGACCCCCGAGTGAGGCTCTCGTGACCGAACTCAGCAAGAGCGGAGCGGCCGTGGGCGAGCCCACCCCCGCTTCGCCCGCGCCGACGTCCTTCCTCGAAGTGCGCGACCTGAAGGTGCACTTCCCCACCGACGACGGCCTGGTCAAGTCCGTCGACGGGCTCAGCTTCCAGTTGGAGAAGGGCAAGACCCTCGGCATCGTGGGCGAGTCCGGCTCCGGCAAGTCGGTGACCTCGCTGGGCATCATGGGCCTGCACACCGCCGGCCAGTACGGCAAGCGCAAGGCGCAGATCTCCGGCGAGATCTGGCTGGACGGCACCGAACTGCTGTCCGCCGACCCCGACCACGTGCGCAAGCTGCGCGGCCGCGAGATGGCGATGATCTTCCAGGATCCGCTGTCCGCGCTGCACCCGTACTACACGATCGGCCAGCAGATCGTGGAGGCGTACCGGATCCACCACGACGTCGACAAGAAGACCGCCAAGCGCCGCGCGGTCGAGATGCTCGACCGGGTGGGCATCCCGCAGCCGGACAAGCGGGTGGAGAGCTACCCGCACGAGTTCTCCGGCGGTATGCGCCAGCGCGCGATGATCGCGATGTCGCTGGTGAACAACCCCGAACTGCTGATCGCGGACGAGCCGACGACCGCCCTGGACGTGACCGTCCAGGCGCAGATCCTCGACCTCATCCGCGACCTCCAGAAGGAGTTCGGCTCCGCGGTCATCGTCATCACCCACGACCTGGGCGTCGTCGCCGAGCTCGCCGACGACATCCTGGTGATGTACGGCGGCCGCTGCGTCGAGCGGGGCCCGGCCGACAAGGTGTTCTACGAGCCCCGGCACCCCTACACCTGGGGTCTGCTCGGCTCGATGCCGCGTCTGGACCGCGACCAGCAGGAGCGGCTGATCCCGGTCAAGGGCTCGCCGCCCTCGCTGATCAACATCCCGTCCGGCTGCGCCTTCAACCCGCGCTGCCCGTACGCGGACCTGCCGAAGGACAACGTCACCCGCACCGTCCGGCCCGAGCTGTCCGAGGTCGGGAGCCGGCACTGGGCCGCCTGCCACCTGGGCAAGGAGCAGCGGGAGCGTATCTGGACCGAAGAGATTGCGCCGAAGCTGTGAGCGACGAAGAGAAAGCGGTGACGATTCCCGCGCAGGCCGACGGCCCGACGACGCGGGGAGCGACCCTCACCAAGGACGCCGCCCCCGGCGAGGTCCTGCTGAAGGTGACCGGGCTGCAGAAGCACTTCCCCATCAAGAAGGGCCTGCTCCAGCGGCAGGTCGGGGCGGTGCACGCGGTCGACGGCATCGACTTCGAGGTGCGCTCCGGTGAGACGCTCGGCGTCGTGGGCGAGTCCGGCTGCGGCAAGTCCACCATGGGCCGGCTGATCACGCGGCTGCTCGAACCCACCGGCGGCAAGGTCGAGTTCGAGGGCAAGGACATCACGCACCTCGGCGTCGGCGGCATGCGTCCGCTGCGCCGCGACGTGCAGATGATCTTCCAGGACCCGTACTCGTCGCTGAACCCGCGGCACACCATCGGCACGATCATCGGTGCTCCCTTCAAGCTCCAGGGCGTCGAGCCCGAGGGCGGCATCAAGAAGGAAGTGCAGCGGCTGCTGTCGGTCGTGGGGCTCAACCCCGAGCACTACAACCGCTACCCGCACGAGTTCTCCGGCGGTCAGCGCCAGCGCATCGGCATCGCCCGCGCGCTCGCGCTGAACCCGAAGCTGGTCGTGGCCGACGAGCCGGTCTCGGCGCTGGACGTGTCGATCCAGGCCCAGGTCGTCAACCTGCTCGACGACCTCCAGCAGGAGCTCGGCCTCACGTACGTGATCATCGCGCACGACCTTTCGGTCGTCCGGCACGTGTCGGACCGCATCGCGGTGATGTACCTCGGCAAGATCGTGGAGCTGGCCGACCGCGACCTGCTCTACAAGTCGCCGATGCACCCGTACACCAAGGCGCTGATGTCGGCGGTGCCGATCCCGGACCCGCGGCGCAAGAACGCCAAGAGCGAGCGGATCCTGCTCAAGGGCGACGTGCCCTCGCCGATCTCCCCGCCGAGCGGCTGCCGGTTCCACACCCGGTGCTGGAAGGCGACGCAGATCTGCAAGACCACCGAGCCCAAGCTCGTCGAGCTGCGGACCGGTCAGCAGGTCGCCTGCCACCACCCGGAGAACTTCGAGGACCAGGCTCCGCAGGACACCGTCCTGCTGACCGTCGCGAAGGAGGCGGCGGAGCTGGTGGCCGACGAGGTGCTCGCGGAGTCGGCGGAGACGTCGGCTGCGCTGGCGGCGGAGGTCGCGGAGACGGCTTCCGAGCCCACCGCGTCCACCGAGACGGCGGCAGCCGGGGCGGACGAGGCCGTCGAGGCCGCCGAGCCGGCTGAGGCCGACGACGCCACCGAGCCCGCCGAGGTTGCCGAGGTTGCCGAGGCGGACGGGACTGCCGAGGCCGCCGAGGTTGCCGAGCCGGCCGGGCTCACGAAGGGCGAGCCGGCCGCGTCGGCCGACTCCGCCGAGACCGACTCCGCCGAGGGCGGCGACGCCGCCGGGCCCAAGGGCCAGGAGTCAACGGGCAAGTAGGGCATGACGAGTTAGTAAAGTCATGTACATGGCTTAACGGGAGAGTGCAGAGTCGTCCGCGTCCGGCACCACGGCACGCGCTCGAAGGGACGACTCATGGCACTCTCCCGTTCGGCACGTTGGGGGGCCCTCGCGACAGCGGCGGCCTCCTTCCTCGTCATCGCCGCTTCCTCCGCCCCCACCCCGGGCGCCGACGGAATCGGCGACGCCTACTTCCCGCAGCTCGGCAACGGCGGCTTCGACGCCCGGCACTACGACCTCTCCCTCGCCTACGATCCCGACACCGACCGGCTCGACGGCCGTACGACGATCACCGCCCGCGCCACCCAGAACCTCTCGTCCTTCGATCTGGACCTTCAGAAACTGGAGGTCACCCGGGTCGAAGTGGACGGCAGGAGAGCGCAGTTCACCCGCGCCGGCGACGAGATCCGCATCACCCCGCGCGGGGCGGTCCGCAAGGGGCGCACCTTCGAGGTGAGCGTCACCTACGGCGGCGTCCCCGAACCCCTGGGCGGCCCCATCGTCTTCGGGTCCTCCTACGGGTGGATGAAGACGACGGACGGCGTCTTCGTGGCCTGCGAGCCCAACGCCGCCTCCACCTGGTTCCCCTCCAGCGACCACCCCTCGGACAAGGCCTCCTACGACATCCGGATCAAGGCGCCCCGGGGCCTGACCGCGGTCTCCAACGGCCGGCTGGTCTCCACGTACGACAAGGGCTCCTCGACCTACACGCACTGGCGCGAGACCAGGCCCATGGCCACGTATCTCGCGACCGCCACCATCGGCAGGTTCGACGTGAGGACCGGGACGACGCCCGGCGGCACCCCGATCTACGTCGCGATCGACCCCGTGCTCGCGAACAGCAACAGCGTCGACGTGTACGGCGTCACCGCCGCCGCCACCGACTACTGGTCGAAGGTCTTCGGCCCGTATCCCTTCGAGGAGACCGGCGCGATCGTCGACGACATGCCGCAGGCCGGCTTCTCCCTGGAGGTGCAGTCCAAGCCGGCTTACTCGGCCGTGCGCAACGAGTCCACGATCGTGCACGAGCTGGCCCACCAGTGGTTCGGCGACTCCGTTTCGGTGGCTCGCTGGAAGGACATCTGGCTCAACGAGGGCTTCGCCACCTACGCCCAGTGGCTGTGGGCCGAGCACCAGGGCACCCGCTCGGCGCACGACTCCTTCCTGGCCGGCTACAACGCCCGCCCCGCCGACAACGCCTTCTGGCAGACGCTGGTGGGAGACCCCCAGCGCGACACCATGTTCGCCTCCGCCGTCTACCAGCGCGGGGCGATGACCTTGCAGGTCCTGCGCGAGCGGATCGGCGACAAGGCGTTCTTCAGGCTGCTCCCGGCCTGGACCGGGCTGCACCGCCATGGCAACGCGAACACCGCCGAATTCATCCGCCTCGCCGAGAAGATCTCCAAACGACAGCTCGACGACCTCTTCCAGACCTGGCTCTTCACACCGGGCAAACCGTCCCTGTGAGGCTGGGTCGCCTTGTAATGTAAGGCAACGGTCGGGTGCTGGGTGAGAATGTAGGGGTGCTCCAGCAAATCTTCAGCCCCTCCGTCCAGCACACGCTCGATCTGGTCGGCATCTTCGTCTTCGCCATCTCGGGCGCGCTGCTGGCCGTCCGCAAGAACTTCGACGTGTTCGGCATCGCCATGCTCGCCGAGGTCACGGCGCTGGGCGGCGGCGTGTTCCGGGACCTGGTGATCGGGGCGGTGCCCCCGGCCGCCTTCACCGACCTGGGGTACTTCCTCACGCCGCTGCTCGCCGCCCTGCTGGTCGTCTTCCTCCACCCCCAGGTGGAGCGCATCCAGCTGGGGGTCAACGTCTTCGACGCGGCGGGCCTCGGCCTGTTCTGCGTCACGGGGACGACGAAGGCCTACGCCTACGGGCTGAACCTGACCGCGTCGGCCGCCCTCGGGATCGCCACCGCCGTCGGCGGCGGTGTGCTGCGCGACGTGCTGGCCAACGAGGTGCCCTCGCTGCTGCGCTGGGACCGCGACCTGTACGCGGTCCCCGCGATGGCCGGCGCCGCCATGGTGGCGCTGTGCATCCGCTACGACGTGCTCACCCCGCTGGCCAGCGGGGTGGCCGCGGTCACCGCTTTCGTCCTGCGGTTGCTCGCGATGCGCTTCCACTGGCGAGCTCCGCGCGCTTGGAACCGCCGCTCGACGGTGCGTGAGGAGTAGGACCCTTCCCGTCGACGACCGCGCGCTGGCCCATCTGCGTCGTCAGCCAGCGGAACGCCGGCACCACCTGCGGCCGCCACAGCCCCATGGTGTGCCCGCCCGCGTTGCGCGGGATGTACACGACGTGCACGGTGGTCGGGGCCTTGGCCTCCTGGCGCAGGGCCATGGCCGCCTCGTAGCCGTCGTGCGGCTGGCCGGACAGGTAGAGCGCCACCGGCGGCGGGGAGAGCGCCTTGCGCAGCAGCAGGTACGGGTTGTTCGCCCGGCGCAGGCCCGTGTCCTGGGCGGCGAGCGAGTCGCGCTCGACCACCGGGTCGTTGTACCCGGACAGGCTCACGGCCGCCCGGTAGCGGTCCGGGTGCGCGACGGCGAGCTTGGTCGCGCAGTGACCGCCCGCCGAGTACCCGGCCACCGCCCAGCCCTTGGGTGCGGGCAGGGCCCGGAAGTTGTCCTTGACCATCTTCGGCACGTCGACGCTGAGCCAGGTGTCGGCGTTGACGGTGCCGGCGACGTTGGCGCAGCCGGTGTCCACGCCCGGCAGCAGGGTGGTGCGCGGGGCGACCAGGATGAAGGGCGCGATCTTGCCGTCGCGCATCAGCGGGGCCAGCTGCTCGTGCACGTGGAGCGTGCCGTACCAGGTCTTGGCGGAGCCCGGGTAACCCGGCAGCAGCTCCACGACGGGGAAGGCGCGGTGCTTGTAGGCCGGATCGTCGTACTGCGGGGGCAGCCAGACGTAGACCTCGGCGTTGACGCCGGAGACCCGGCCCTGCACCTGGGTGACGCGCACCCCGCCGGCCGCGTGCATCCCCGGGCCCTCGGCCTGGGTGAACTTCTGTCTCACCCGCGGCAGCCGGTCCAGGGCGATGCCGCCGGTGCCGTCCGCGCCGAGGTCGGCGGCCTGCTGCACGTGGGTGCCGGTGCCCAGGAGGTCGGCCCAGGTGTCGTACAGGCCGTTGGAGTTGTTGACCAGGACGAAGACCAGGCCCACGGCCGTGGTCTGGGCGAACAGCAGCATCATGACCCGGGCCGCGGCGCGCAGGATCCGCGGCCCGCGCAGTCGCGACCACAGCAGCAGCGGCAGCACGACGGCGACGGCGGACAGCGCGATCAGGGTGTAGAGGAACGGAGTCCCGGTGAGGCTCATGCCCTAGCAGAGGGAAAACGAGGCGTCGAGGTTACGGACGAGTTCGGACACTTACCAAGAAATTGCAGTCGCGGGCTGAGGACTCGTCCGTACGGGCGCATAAAAAGCTACCGCTTAGTAATCAAGTGTTGTACCGTGCAGCCATGGCAGAAGCAGCTACGGCGACGGTCCGGCGGGCCACCGTCGGGGACAGCGAGTTCGACCGGGACACCGCGCTCACCCGCCGCGAGCCCGGCGTGTACGACATCGACCTGTCGGCCGGCTGGACGATCATCAGCGCGGTCAACGGCGGCTACCTCCTCGCGATCCTCGGGCGCGCGCTCGCGGACGCCCTGCCGCACGGCGACCCGTTCACGATCTCCGCGCACTACCTGACCGCCTCCCAGCCCGGCCCGGCGGTGGTCCGCACGGACGTGGTCCGCACCGGCCGCACCCTGTCCACCGGCCAGGCCTCGCTCCTTCAGTACGACGAGCGGGGCGAGGAGGTCGAGCGGATCCGCGTCCTCGCCTCCTACGGCGACCTGGACGCGCTGCCGGACGACGTCCGCACCACGGCGACGCCGCCCGTGATCCCGCCGATCGAGCAGTGCTTCGGCCCGGAGGACGGGCCGGCGCCGGTCGACGGCAGTTCCGCCATCACCGACCGCCTGATGCTCAAGCTCGACCCCTCCACGCTCGGCTGGGCCCTCGGACAGCCCTCCGGCAAGGGGGAGATGCGGGCCTGGTTCGGCCTGAAGGACGGCCGCGACCACGACCCGCTGTCCCTCCTCCTCGCCGTGGACGCGCTGCCGCCCACCGCCTTCGAGATCGGCCTGCGCGGCTGGGTCCCCACCGTCGAGCTGACGGTGCACGTCCGCTGCCGTCCGGCCCCGGGGCCGCTGCGCGTGTCCATCACCACCCGCAACCTCGCGGGCGGATTCCTGGAGGAGGACGCCGAGGTCTGGGACAGCGCGGACCGGCTGGTCGCCCAGTCGCGCCAGCTGGCCCGGGTCCGGCTCGGCTGACCGGTTCCCGCGCGGGCTCCCGGGCCGCACTCCCGGGTGAACTCCTCGGCCGGTGAGGAGACTTGGGGTGCCCTTTGCCCCGTGGACAGGCCGCGCACAGAGCGTGCCCAGGGCGCTCCTGGGCGCCGGTGGTCGAGTTCGGCTTCAGGTTCTCCTCATCCTCCCTGGAGCTGTCTCTCATGAAGCGTGCGCCGATGTCCGTCCGTCTCGTCCCCGCGGTGGCGCTGCTGGCGCTCTCGCCCCTCGCGCTGGCGGCCTGCGGGTCGGGCGCCTCCGCCTCCGGCGGCGCCTCCGCCCAGCAGTCCTGCCGGCCGCCCTCGGGCGACCCCACGGGCGCGCCGAGCGGCGCGCTTTCGGGGGCTCCGAGCGGGGCTCCGTCCGGCGTGCCGACCGGCGCGGCGGCCTCGGGCCGGCCCCCGGGCACGCCGACAACCGTGCCGACAGCCGTGCCGACGGGTGTGCCCACGGGTGCGGCGAGCGGTGGTCCCGGCGGCGGCGCGGGCGGAGGGCAGGGCGGTCCGGGCGGGGGCCGGGACGGCGGCTGCGGCGGCCCGGACGGCGGCGGCCGGAGCGGCGGGCAGGGTCAGCAGGCCCAGCAGGGCTGACCGGCGGGCCGTCCCCCGGCCGGGCGGTTCCTTCATCGGGCGGTGGCGCAGGGCCATGCCTTCACCGAGCCGTCTCCTCACCAGGCGGTCTCTTCACCGGGCGGCGCACTCGCGGGACGGGTGCGCCGCCCGGCGCGTCCGCGCGGTGCGTGCCGGGCGGGGCAGTGCGCCGAGATCGTGCCAGGGCCGGGGCCGGGGCCGGCGACGGACATGCGGCTGAGACGACGGGCGAAGGCCGGGCGGGCGCAGGGTGGGGCGCTCCCGGTCCCGTCGGCCGGTACGGGGTGCTCCCCGGTCCCGTCGGCCGGTTCGGGGCGCCCCCGCTCCGGCCGGCCGGCCGGTTCTCAGTCCAGCCAGTGGTGGCGGCCGATGCTGATGAGCCGCATCTGGCGCGTCGCGAGCAGGCTCACCCGCTCGCGGTCCTCCGGCGAGGCCTCCAGCGCCTCCAGGAACAGCGAGGCCGTGATGAGCATCTGGTCGACGTAGAGGTGCGCGAGCATCAGGAGGTCGTCGTCGCTCCACCCCCGCGCCTGCGCGTCCTTGGCCAGCTCGGCCTTCACCTCGTCGGCGAAGCGGCCCAGTTGGTCGCGGATCGCCTCCCGGACGGGCTGAACCCCGCCATGTCGTTCCCGGGCGATGAAACGGACGTGTGCGGGGTACGCGGTGACGTGACCGGCTATCAACTCGACAGCGCGCTCGATGCGTTCGCCGCTGGACTCGGCGGACGTCACCGTGGTCCGGATCATCGGGTGCAGGCTGCCCAGCGCCTCCTCGACCAGGGCCACGCCGAGATCCGCGGTGGAGCGGAAGTGGCGGTAGAAGGCGGTCGGGGCGACCCCGACGGCGCGGGTGACCTCGCGCAGACCCAGGCTGCTCAGGCTCTGCTCCTCCAGCAGCGCCAGCGCCGCGTCCATGAGGGCCTGCCGGGTCTTCTGCTTCTGGGCCTGCCGGACGCCGAGAGTGTGACTCATGTCATCCAGTTAACAACTGTTCTCCGGAATTGAAAAGCCGGGGAACGCGCTAGACTCAAGAGTCAGTGAACAAGTGTAACCACAAGTGTTCACCCAAACTTCACGGAGGGGGATCCGATCCCATGCTGTTCCTCGTCGCCGCACTGCTTCTGCTAGGCGTCGTCATGGGCACCGTCGCCCACGCGCCGTTCGCCTTCACCGCCGTCGCCGCCGCCGTGATCGCCGCCTGGCTCGGCATCTTCGCGCTCCGCGAGCGCCACGGCCGCCGGCACACCCCGACCCGCTGACCGCCCCGCCCACCGACAGGAGTCGACCGACCATGCAACTCACCGCACCGGCCACCCGCCGCACCGGAGTCCGCGACGCAGACGGCATGGCCGTCGCGTCGTTCATCCTCGGCCTGCTCGGCCTGCTCGTGCTCAACGTCTTCCTCGGCCCGGTCGCCATCGTCCTGGCGGCGGCGGCCCTGTGGCGTGGCACGGCCCGCCGCGGCCGCGCCTACCTCGGCCTCGCGCTGGGCGTCGCCGACCTGCTGGTCCTGGCCGCGTTCATGCAGGCGGACTCGACCATCTCCTGGAGCTTCTGACCGCCGCGTCCACCTGGCATCGAGGCGCGCCGCCGCACCCCCGTAGAATCGGGGCCACCATGGCATACCTCGACCACGCCGCGACCACGCCGATGCTCCCCGAGGCGGTCGAGGCACTCACCGCGCACCTGGGCGTCACCGGCAACGCCTCCTCCCTGCACGCGGCCGGACGACGGGCTCGCCGCACGGTCGAGGAAGCCCGTGAGGCGCTCGCCGAAGCGCTCGGAGCCCGCCCCAGCGAGGTCGTTCTCACCTCCGGCGGCACCGAGGCCGACAACCTCGCGGTCAAGGGCCTGTACTGGTCCCGGCGCGACGCGGACCCGGCCCGCACCCGGGTCCTGGCCAGCCCCGTCGAGCACCACGCGGTCCTCGACGCCGTGCACTGGCTGGGCGAGCACGAGGGCGCCACGATCGAGTACCTGCCGGTCGACTCCTACGGGAGGGTCCACCCCGACGCCCTGCGCGAGGCCCTCGCCCGCAACCCCCACGACGTCGCGCTGGCCACCGTCATGTGGGCGAACAACGAGATCGGCACGGTCCTGCCGGTCCGTGAACTGGCCGACGTCGCGGCCGAGTTCGGGGTGCCCCTGCACGCGGACGCCGTCCAGGCCTTCGGTCAGGTCCCCGTCGACTTCGCCGCCTCCGGCCTCGCCGCGATGACCGTCTCCGGCCACAAGATCGGGGGCCCCTACGGCATCGGCGCCCTCCTCCTCGGCCGTGAGCACACCCCCGTGCCCGTCCTGCACGGCGGCGGCCAGGAGCGCCATGTGCGCTCCGGCACCCTGGACGTCCCCGCGATCGCCGCGTTCGCCGTCGCCGGCAGCCTCGCCGCCGAGCAGCGCGAGTGGTTCGCCCGTGAGATCGGCGCCCTGCGGGACGGCCTGATCGACGCGGTCCGTGCCGCCGTGCCGGACGCGATCCTCGGCGGCGACCCCGTCGACCGGCTCCCGGCCAACGCCCACTTCACCTTCCCGGGCTGCGAGGGCGACTCCCTGCTGCTGCTGCTCGACGCGCAGGGCATCGAGTGCTCCACCGGTTCGGCCTGCACCGCGGGCGTCGCCCAGCCCAGCCACGTCCTGCTCGCCACCGGCGTCGACCCCGAGCTGGCCCGCGGCACCCTGCGCTTCTCGCTCGGCCACACCTCCACGCAGGCCGACGTCGAGGCGGTCGCCAAGGCCATCGGCCCCGCGGTGGAGCGGGCCCGGGCGGCGGGACGGGAACCGGTCAGGAATGGAGAAGCCCCGCCGGCCGCCCGGCCCCTAGCGTTGCGTACATGGCCACCACCGCTTCCACCACAGCCCGCACGAGCCTCGCGTCCGTCACCCTCGAGGTGGCCGACCCCGAGGCCGCCCGCCGCTTCTACCGCGCCTTCGGCGTGGACGCGCACGTACACCTGCGGGCGGCCGGGACGCACCCGACCGGATTCCGCGGCTTCACCCTCGCGCTCACGGTGTCCGGCCCGGCCACCGTCGACGCCTTCGTCGCCGCCGCCGTCGAGGCCGGCGCCACGGTGCTGAAGCCCGCCGCCAAGTCGCTGTGGGGGTACGGCGGCGTCGTCCAGGCCCCCGACGGGACGATCTGGAAGATCGCGACCTCCGCCAAGAAGGACACCGGACCCGCCACCCGCGAGATCGACGAGTTCGTCCTGCTGCTCGGCGTCGAGGACGTCAAGGCCACCAAGCAGTACTACGTGGGCCGGGGGCTGACCGTCGCCAAGAGCTTCGGCGGCAAGTACGCCGAGTTCGCCTCCGCGCCGGCCGGCGCCGTGAAGCTGGCCCTGTACAAGCGCACCGCGCTGGCCAAGGACCTCGGCGTCCCCGCCGACGGCTCCGGCCCGCGCGGCATCGTGCTCGGGAGCAGCGCCGGCGACGCCTTCACCGACCCCGACGGGTTCGCCTGGGAGGCCGCCGCGCCGCCCGCCCCCACGCCGTCCTGACGCCCGCTCCCGCACCCCGCACCGCCCCCGCACCGCGCTCCTCGAGAGGAACCGCCATGTCGTCCACGTCGTCGCCCGCCGAGAAGCACGAGGTCTTCACCGCAGAGGAGCGGGCCGCGATGAAGGAGCACGCGCGCGAGCAGAAGACGGCGGCGGCGCGCCGGGGGGCCTCCCGGGCGGACAAGGAGGCCGCGGCCGAGCGGGACGTCCTCGCGAAGATCGCCGAGATGCCGGAGGAGGACCGGGACCTCGCCGAGCGGATCCACGAGATCGTCAGGGCCGCGGCTCCCGGCCTCGCGCCGAAGCTCTGGTACGGGATGCCCGCGTACGCCGACGACGGCAAGGTCGTCTGCCACTTCCAGGGCGCGCACAAGTTCACCTCCCGCTACGCCACCCTCGGCTTCGGCGACCGGGCGGCGCTCGACGAGGGCGCGATGTGGCCGACCGCCTACGCCGTCACGAAGCTGACCGCGGCCGACGAGGAGATCATCGCCGCCCTCGTGCGCCGGGCGGTGGGCTGACGCCGGCCGGGGCACGCCCCACCGTGCGGGCCCGGCGGCCCTGTGCGGCCGTCAGGCGGTCGCGGCGTGCGCCCGCGTGACGAGCCGCAGATACCGGTCCCAGTCCCAGTGCTCGCCGGGATCGGTGTGATCGGTGCCCGGCACCTCCACGTGCCCGATGATGTGCTCGCGGTCCACGGGTATGCCGTAGCGCCGGCAGACCGCGGCCGCCAGCCGGGCGGACGCCGCGTACATCGCGTCCGTGAAGTCCTGCGGCCGGTCCACGAAGCCCTCGTGCTCGATGCCGACGCTGCGCTCGTTGTAGGAGCGGTTGCCCGCGTGGTACGCGACGTCGAGCTCGCGGACCATCTGCGTGACGCGACCGTCCTTGCCGACGATGTAGTGCGCGGCCGCCCTGTGCCCCGGGTCCTCGAACGCCTTCACCGCGCTGCCGAGGTCGCCCTGCGTGACATGGACGACGACCCGGTCGACGTCGTAGTCGTCCGGCCGGTCCGCCCAGCGGAAGTTCGCCTCGGACGCCGCCACCCACCGCGCGCCCCGAAAGTCCACCGCGCCCTCCACCCGCGCCTTGCGCACGCCCGGCAGGCGCCAGTACAGCCGCGCCAGCTCGTCCCGCGCGAGCACGCCCGTGCCGATGGCGGCCGCCGCCCCGCCGATCAGCAGCGCGCGCCGCCCGATGCGCCGGTCGGAGTCGCTCTTGCCGTCCCCCATGTCCGTGCCCTTCCTCGCCCCTCGAGATCGTCAACGGATACGCGCGGGCCCCGGTTCCCGGCGACCCGTACCCTGGAAGGGTTATGACTGAGACCTCGCCGCGCCCCCGCCCCCTTCGCGTACTCGCCGCCATGTCCGGCGGAGTGGACTCCGCCGTCGCCGCCGCCCGCGCCGCCGAAGCCGGCCACGACGTGACCGGCGTCCACCTCGCGCTCTCCGCGAACCCGCAGTCGTTCCGCACGGGCGCCCGGGGCTGCTGCACCATCGAGGACTCCCGTGACGCCCGCCGCGCCGCCGACGTCATCGGCATCCCGTTCTACGTGTGGGACCTCGCCGACCGCTTCCGCGAGGACGTCGTGGAGGACTTCGTCGCCGAGTACGAGGCCGGCCGCACGCCCAACCCCTGCCTGCGCTGCAACGAGAAGATCAAGTTCGCCGCGCTCCTCGACAAGGCCCTCGCGCTGGGCTTCGACGCGGTGTGCACCGGCCACTACGCGAAGGTGGTCGTCGGCGAGGACGGCGTGCGCGAACTGCACCGCGCCTCCGACATGGCCAAGGACCAGAGTTACGTCCTCGGCGTGCTGGACGACCGCCAGCTCGCCCACGCGCTGTTCCCGCTCGGCGACACCGTGACGACGAAGGACGAGATCCGCGCGGAGGCCGAGCGCCGGGGCCTGGCGGTGGCCAAGAAGCCCGACTCCCACGACATCTGCTTCATCGCCGACGGCGACACCCAGGGCTTCCTCGCGAACCGCCTCGGCAAGGCGCAGGGCGACATCGTCGACGAGTCCGGCACGAAGGTCGGCACCCACGAGGGCGCGTACGGCTTCACCATCGGCCAGCGCAAGGGCCTGCGCATCGGCACCCCGGCCGCCGACGGCAAGCCCCGCTACGTCCTCGACATCTCCCCGGTCGACAACACGGTGACCGTGGGCCCGGCCGCCGCCCTGGACGTGACCGGCCTGACGGCGATCCGGCCCCGCTGGTGCGGCGCCGCCCCGGCCGGCCCCGGCACCTACACGGCGCAACTGCGCGCCCACGGCGGCGAGACCGAGGTGAGCGCCGAACTCGTCGACGGCCGCCTGGAGGTCGCCTTCACCGAGCCGGTCCGGGGCGTGGCCCCCGGCCAGGCGATCGTGCTGTACGACGGCACGCGCGTGGTGGGCTCGGCGACGATCGCGTCCACGGTGCGCGCGGCGGCCCCGGTGGCCTGACCGTCAGTCGCGGCGGCCGCCGAAGAACTCCGCCAGCACCGGCGCGAGGACGGCCGGGTCGACCATGTGGGTCTGGCCCTCCAGCGTCCGGTACGCGCCGTCCGGGACCGCGTCCGCGACGGTGCGCACGGCCTCCTGGAGCCAGGGCGGACTGGCCCCGCCCGCGACGGCCAGCACCGGGACGCCGACCGACGCCAGCCGTTTCCGGGGCGGCCGCCCGTCGCCCATGACCGCGTCGTCGTAGGCGAGGGTCGGCGCGACGGCCTCCATCCCCGCCCACATGGGCGAGCGCCGGGCGCCCTGGATCATCTCCTCGGCCAGCCCGGTCAGGCGCAGGAACAGCTCGACGGCGTCACCGCGCCGGTCCTGCGCGAGCGCCTCGGTGAGGTGCGCGGTGTACTCGGCGCGCCCCCGCGCGGCCTCGTCGTCGAGGGCGAACGGCGTCTCGTAGACGGCCACCCGGCTCACCGGCAGCCCGGCGGCCGCCGCCTCCAGCGCCAGGGCGCCGCCCGACGAGACGCCGTACAGCGCGGCCTCTCCGCCCACCGCCTCGATCAGCGCCGCCAGGTCCTCGACCTCGCGCCCGACGGCGTACGGCGCCGTGTCACCGCTCTCGCCGCGGCCCCTGCGGTCGTACCGCACGGCGGTGAAGCCGTCCGCGAGCAGGCCGGCCAGGGGCGCCATGGTGCCGCCCGTGGACATCGCCCCGCTCACCAGGATGACCGCGGGGCCCCGGCCGGTGCTCTCGTACGCGAGTTCGGTGCCGTCGCGGGAAACAGTCTTCTTGTCCATGCTCATGCAGACTGCCGCACGGCACCGCACTCATCGGCCTACGACACCTCCGTCGGCACGACTTCCACTTCGTAGAAGCAGAGATGGTCCTTGATCTCGGCGACGTCCTCCTTCGGGTCGGGGTAGGCCCAGACGAGGTCCGCCGCGTCCGGGAGCGACCAGTAGGACGCCGTGCCCTTGAAGGGACAGAACGTGTGGGTGTCGGAGGGGGTGAGGAGGTCGAGCCGTACGTCCTCGGCGGGGATGTAGTACCGCACGGGACAGCCGGTCTCGCGCAGCGCGAGCGCCCGGTCGGTCTCGGCGAGCACGTGGTCCTCGTGGACGACCCTGATGCGCCGGTCGTCCCGCTCGATCGTGATCGTGTGTCCGTTGGCCATACCGGAACAGCACGCGCGGGCCCCCGGTTCTTCCCGCGTACCGTGGCCGCATGCGTATCTGCGTCTTCCTCTCCGCCGCCGACCTCGACGACCGCTACACCGGCCCCGCGCGCGATTTCGCCGAACTCCTCGGCAAGGGCGGCCACACCCTGGTGTGGGGCGGTTCCGACGTCGGCCTGATGAAGGTGGTCGCCGACGGCGTGCAGGAGGCCGGCGGGCGGCTGTGCGGGGTGTCGGTGGGCTTCCTCGCGACCACCGCGCGGGCCGGGGCCGACGAGATGGTGATCGCGGCCGACCTCGCCGAGCGAAAGCGGCTGCTGCTGGAGAAGTCCGACGCCGTGGTGATCATGGTGGGCGGCACCGGAACCCTCGACGAGGCGACCGAGATCCTGGAGCTGAAGAAGCACGGACACACCGACAAGCCGGTCGTCCTGCTGAACACCGCCGGCTTCTACGACGGGCTCAAGACGCAGTTCCGGCGCATGGAGGACGAGGGCTTCCTGCCCCGGCCCCTCGCCGACCTGGTGTTCTTCGCCGAGGAGCCGGTGGGCGCGCTGGCCTGGCTGGAGGAGAGCCAGGGCATCGGGTGACCCGGCGGTGATGCGAGCATGGCGGGCATGGCTACACATGTGATCACCGGAGCGGGCTCCGGCATCGGCGCGGCGGTCGCCCGTCGCCTGCACGCGCGCGGGGACGACCTCGTGCTGCACGCGCGCGACGCGGGCCGTGCGAAGGAGCTGGCGGCGGTCTTCCCCGGCGCGCGCACGCTCGTCGGCGACCTGGCCGACCCCGACAAACTGAGCTGGGCCTTCTCCCACCAGAGCCTCCCCGGCCGGGTGGACGGCCTGCTGCACGTCGCCGGGGTCGTCGACCTGGGCCCGGTGGGCGACCTGACCCCCAAGTCCTGGCGCCACCAGCTCAACGTCAACCTGATCGCCCCCGCCGAGCTGACCCGGCACTTCCTGCCCCAGCTGCGCGCGGCCCGCGGCCACGTGCTGTTCGTGAACTCCGGGGCGGGACTGCGGGCGAGCGCCGAATGGTCCGCCCACGCCGCCTCCAAGCACGGTCTGAAGGCGCTCGCGGACTCCCTGCGCCAGGAGGAGCACGGCAACGGCGTCCGCGTCACCTCCGTCTACCCCGGCCGCACCGCCAGCCCCATGCAGGCGAAGGTGCACCAGCAGGAGGGCAAGGAGTACGACCCGGCGGAGTGGATCGACCCCGAGTCGGTGGCGACGACGATCCTCATGGCGCTCGACCTGCCGAGGGACGCGGAGGTCAACGACCTGACGGTGCGTCCGGGCGGCTGACCCCCGCCCTCCCGGGCCCGGGAGACCCCGCGGGGGAGAAAGGCGCCGGCGCGGCTACGTAGGCTTCACCCGTGAACGCACACTTCAGCTTCGGACCCGCCACCGGCGTCGGCTCCCTGCCGGGAGGCGACGCCCGCGAGGCGGCCAGGACCGTCACCGGGTCCTTCGAGGACCTCCCGCACCTGCCCGAACTGCCCGCCCGCGGCCCCGGCGCGGACATGATCGGCCGTACCGCGGGGATGCTCGTCGAGCTGTACGCGCGCGTGGAGCCCAGCGGATGGCGGATCGGGGACCGGCCGGGCCGCGACACCAGGCGGGCCCGGTCCTGGCTGGGGGAGGACCTCGACGCCCTGGAGGAGTTCACCCAGGGCTACGAGGGACAGGTCAAGGTGCAGGCGGTCGGGCCCTGGACGCTCGCCGCCGCGCTGGAGCTGAGGAACGGCGAGGCCGCGCTCTCCGACCCCGGCGCCTGCCGCGACCTCGCCGGCTCCCTCGCCGAGGGCCTGCGCCTGCACCTCGACGACGTCCGGCGGCGCATCCCCGGCGCCGACGTGGTCCTCCAGCTCGACGAACCCTCCCTCACCGCCGTGCTCCGCGGCCACGTCCGCAGCGCCAGCGGCTACCGCACCCACCGGGGCGTCGACCGGCAGATCGTCGAGGCCGCGCTCCGGGACGTCGCCGGGGTGAACGGCGACGGGCCCGTCGTCGTCCACTCGTGCGCCCCCGACGTCCCGTTCGCCCTGCTGCGCCGGGCGGGCGCGGCGGCGGTCTCCTTCGACTTCTCGCTCCTCACCGAGCGTGACGACGACGTGATCGGCGAGGCGGTCGAGGCGGGCACCCGGCTCTTCGCCGGTGTCGTGCCGGGCGTGGACACCCCGTTGTCGGACCCTGCCGGTAGCGTCAGGGGTGTCAGGACGCTGTGGCGCAGGCTGGGGCTGCGACCGGGACTGCTCGCGGAGGCGGTCACGCTCACGCCGTCGTGCGGACTCGCGGGGGCCTCTCCCGCGTACGCCCGCCAGGCCCTCGCCCACTGCGTCCGGGCGGCGAGATCCCTCGCGGACAACCCAGAGTAACGGGAGGACGACACGGTGGCCGGCGACAGGCAAGCGGAGACGACGGTGTCCTCGGAGGCACGGGAGCAGCACGCGCAGCTCGCTGAGCAGATCGAGGAGCACCGCTTCCGGTACTACGTGAAGGACGCTCCGGTCATCAGCGACGCGGAGTTCGACCGGCTCCTGCGCGCCCTGGAGGCGCTGGAGGAGCGGTACGCCGAGCTGCGCACGCCCGACTCCCCGACCCAGAAGGTCGCGGGCGCGTACGAGACGGAGTTCACGGCCGTCCAGCACCGCGAGCGGATGCTCTCGCTGGACAACGCCTTCGACGACCTGGAGCTCGCCGCCTGGGCCGAGCGCGTCCACAAGGACGTCGGCTCGCTGACCCACCACTTCCTGTGCGAGCTCAAGGTCGACGGTCTCGCCGTCAACCTCACCTACGAGAAGGGCCGGCTCACGCGCGCGGCGACCCGCGGCGACGGCCGCACGGGCGAGGACATCACGCCCAACGTGCGCACCATCGCCGACATCCCCGACCGCCTCACGGGCGACGGGGTCCCCTCCCTGGTGGAGATCCGCGGCGAGGTCTACTTCCCGATGGAGAAGTTCGAGGAGCTCAACGCCCGGCTGGTCGAGGCCGGCGACAAGCCCTTCGCCAACCCGCGCAACGCGGCGGCCGGTTCGCTGCGCCAGAAGGACCCGCGCGTGACCGCCTCGCGTCCGCTGCACATGGTCGTGCACGGCATCGGCGCCCTGGAGGGCTACGAGGGCCTCGACCGTCTCTCCGAGGCCTACGACCTGCTCAAGACGTGGGGCCTGCCCACCTCCCGGCACAACAAGGTGGTCGACGACCTCGACGGCGTACGGGAGTTCATCGCCTACTTCGGCGAGAACCGGCACTCCGTGGAGCACGAGATCGACGGCGTCGTCGTCAAGCTCGACGAGATCCGGCTCCAGGGCCGGCTCGGCTCCACGGCCCGCGCGCCCCGGTGGGCGATCGCCTACAAGTACGCGCCGGAGGAGGTCAACACCAAGCTCGTCGACATCAAGGTGGGCGTCGGCCGCACCGGCCGCGTCACGCCGTACGCCCAGGTCGAGCCGGTCACGGTGGCGGGCTCCGAGGTCGAGTTCGCCACCCTGCACAACCGGGACGTCGTCAAGGCCAAGGGCGTCCTGATCGGCGACACCGTGGTGCTGCGCAAGGCGGGCGACGTGATCCCGGAGATCCTCGGCCCCGTCGTCGACCTGCGCGACGGCGACGAGCGCGAGTTCGTGATGCCGTCCGAGTGCCCCGAGTGCGGGACGCCGCTGCGGCCCATGAAGGAGGGCGACGTCGACCTGCGCTGCCCCAACGCCCGCACCTGCCCGGCCCAGTTGCGCGAGCGGCTCTTCTACCTAGCGGGCCGCAAGGCACTGGACATCGACCACTTCGGGTACGTGGCCGCGGCCGCCCTCACCAAGCCGCTGGAGCCCGCGGACCCGCCGCTGGCCGACGAGGGCGACCTGTTCGACCTCACCATCGACCGGCTGCTGCCCATCAAGGCGTACGTCCTCGACCAGGACAGCGGACTGCCCAAGCGCGATCCGAAGACCGGCGAGGAGAAGATCGCCACCGTCTTCGCCAACCAGCTGGGCGAGCCCCGCAAGAACGCGCTCGCCATGCTCGACACCATCGCCGCCGCCAAGGAACGCCCGCTGGCGCGCATCCTCACCGGCCTGTCGATCCGCCACGTCGGACCGGTCGCGGCGGAGGCGCTGGCCCGGGAGTTCCGCTCGATCGAGCGGATCGAGCGGGCCACCGAGGAGGAGCTCGCGGCGACCGACGGCGTCGGCGCCATCATCGCCGCCTCCCTGAAGGAGTGGTTCGCCGAGGAGTGGCACCAGGAGATCCTGCGCAAGTGGAAGGCGGCCGGCGTCCGCATGGAGGAGGAGGGATCCGCCGGGGACGAGGGGCCGCGCCCCCTCGAAGGCCTCACGGTCGTCGTCACCGGCACCCTCGAACACTTCACCCGGGACGGCGCCAAGGAAGCGCTCCAGAGCCGCGGCGCGAAGGTCACCGGCTCGGTCTCCAAGAAGACGTCGTTCGTCGTTGTGGGTGACAGCCCCGGATCGAAGTACGACAAGGCGATGCAGCTCAAGGTTCCCGTGCTGGACGAGGACGGCTTCGCCGTCCTGCTGGAGCGCGGTCCCGAGGCGGCTTCCGAAGCGGCCCTGCCCGCCGAGGAGTAGCGCGCGGCGGCGGTTGAAGGCCACCCGATCGGCGCATACCAGATGCATACGGGTGGCCGGGGCGCATTCGGGCAACCGTCGACGACCGCTGCCCGTGGAAGCCTTCTGCGGCCTACTGTTGAGGCGTGCGCCTGCCGTGCCCAGCTGCGGTCGGGGCATCCCTTTGCCCCTGGCGGGCAGAAGGAAGGGTTTTCCAACGCGGCGCCGCCCCAGATCGCCGGGCAACGGGCCGCGTGGCGTGGGCACCGCCGGCTGTGAGAGGGACGGGAATGGAACCGACCGAGAGCGCCGCCCCGGACGCGGCGGCGCGCCGACGCGGGGTCGCCGGCGTCTGGTGGGGGAGCTGGTGGGCGGAGCGCTCCGCCGCGCGTCCCGGCGCGGAGGCGTACGTGCCCCACACCGAGCCGCACTCCACGCTCGACGCGCGCGCCCTGCTCCAGTCGCCTCCCGGTCTGCCCGGCGGAGCCGCCGCCGACCGGCACCTGTCCTGGCCCGCCCTGCCCGCGGCCGTCGTCGGCGCGGCCGCCTTCGCCCTCGGCGCGGGTTTCTACCGCGCCTTCACCGACGGCCAGGCCCTCTTCCCGTGCGGCACGGCCGGCTGGGCGCTGGCCGTCCTGGCCGGCGTCATCGTCGGACACCTGGTCCTGCTCGGCCGCGCCCGCTGGTGGGGCGGCACCGGCTCCGGCGCCGCCCTCACCCTCGCCGTGCTCCTGCTGTACGGCTGGGTGCCGGCCGGCATGGTCAGCCTCTCCGTGGTCGTGCTCGTCGGCATAGCCCGGCGCCACCGCTGGCGTCAGGGCGTGCTGCACGGCGCGGTGGACGTCCTCGGCATCGGCGCGGGCGCGCTCCTGCTGGCCGCCTGCGGGCGGATACCGTCCGTGGAGCGCCCCTGGGCGCCGGACACCTGGACGCTCTACACCGCCCCCCAGGTCGTTTTGGTGGCCGTCGCCTACCTCGCCGTGACCCGCGTCCTGCTCTGGTACCTGCACGCCCCCCGCGTCGGCGGACTGCCCACCGTCGCCCGCACCGCCCTGGTCAGACAGGGGCTGCTGGCGGTCGCGCTGCTCGGCATCGCCCCCCTGATCTGCGTGGTGGCCCTGGCCAAGCCCGTCCTGCTGCCGCTGTTCGCCATCCCGCTCATCGCCCTCGACTCCACCCTGTGGATAGCGCGCGCCCGTGCCGAGGAGCAGCTGCGCGACCCGCTGACCGGGCTGCCGAACCGTCAGTGGCTGCTGGAGCGGATCTGGACCGCCCTGGACGACGCCGAGCGCATCGGCGCCCGGGCCGCGCTGATGCTCATCGACCTGGACCGCTTCCGCTCCGTCAACGACACCCTCGGCCATCTCGCCGGGGACCGGCTGCTGTTGCAGATCGCCGACCGGCTGCGGGTCGCGCTCCCGCGCGGGGCGGAGGTCGCGCGTCTCGGCGGGGACGAGTTCGCCGTCTTACTGCCCGTCGCGGACTCCACCACCTCCGCGAGCCGGATCGCCCGGGCCCTGGTCGCCGACCTGAGCTCGCCGCTCGACCTCGACGGCCTCACCCTCGTGCTGGAGGCCAGCGCCGGGGTCGCCGTCTTCCCCGACCACGCGCTCGACGCCGAGGGCCTGCTGCGCCGGGCCGACGTCGCGATGTACCAGGCCAAGCGGGACCGCACCGGAGTCGAGGTGTACGAGTCCAAGCGCGACTCCAACACCCCCGACCGGCTCGGTCTGCTGGGCGACCTGCGGCGCGCCCTGGACGCGCACGAGGTGCAGCTTCACTACCAGCCGAAGGTCCGCTTCGACGGACAGGTGGCGGGCCTGGAGGCCCTGGTGCGCTGGGTGCACCCGGAGCGCGGGAAGGTTCCGCCGGACGAGTTCATAGCGATCGCCGAGTCGTCCGGGCTGATGCCCCATCTGACGGAGTACGTGCTGGACACCGCGCTCGCCCAGGTCGCCCGCTGGCGCGCCCAGGGCCTGTTCGTGCCGGTCGCCGTGAACGTCTCCCCGCGCGACGTCCACACGCCGGGCTTCGCCGGATCCGTCGCCGCGCGCCTCGCCCGGCACGGGGTGCCCGCGGGCGCGCTCCAGCTGGAGATCACCGAGCACGTCCTCCTGGAGGACCCGCAGCGCGCCGCCGACACCCTCAACGCGCTGACCGGCCACGGCGTGAAGATGTCCCTGGACGACTTCGGCACCGGCTACTCCTCCCTGGTCCACCTGCGCCGGCTGCCGGTGAGCGAGCTGAAGATCGACCGCTCCTTCGTGGCCCGGCTGGCCGTGGACGCCGAGGACGCCGAGATCGTGCGCTGCACCCTCGACCTGGCGCACTCCCTGGGGCTGCTGGTGGTCGCCGAGGGCGTCGAGGACGACGAGACGTGGGAACGGCTGCGCGACCTGGGCTGCGACGCCGTGCAGGGCTGGCTGGTGGCCGCCGCCATGCCCCCGGAGGAGACGACGGCCTGGCTGCGCGCCCGCGGCTCCCGCGGCTGGCAACGGCCGGCGGCGGCGCTGCCCGCGGCCGCCTCCGACGACTGACCCCGCCGGGCCGCCGGGCCGCGAGGTCGCGCCGGCCCGCGCCCGGGAGAGGCCCTCCCGTCTTCCGTCCCCGTCCCCTTCCGGACGGCGTTCGCCCCCGCCCGGCGGCACCCGCACGGTCCTGCGGCACGGCGGCGTGACGGCGGTGGCGTGCGGGATCCGCCTCGCCGCCGCGAGGCCGTCGCGATCGACGCGGCCCTGCTCTTCCCCGCCCGGGTCCGGCTCCCGTCGCCGTGCCCGGCCGAACCGCGTCACGCCCACCACCCCCGGCCCCCTAGGATTGGCCGCAAAGCACACACACTCACTCCACCCCAGAGGAACGCTGCATGCCTGGCATCACGCGCGAGGAGGTCGCCCACCTCGCCCGGCTGGCGCGTCTGGAGCTGAAGCCCGAAGAGCTCGAACACTTCGCGGGACAGCTGGACGACATCATCGGCGCGGTCGCCCGCGTCAGCGAGGTCGCCGACCAAGACGTACCGCCGACCTCGCACCCGCTCCCGCTGACCAACGTCATGCGGCCGGACGAGGTCCGTCCGTCGCTCACCCCCGAGCAGGCGCTCTCCGGCGCCCCGGCCCAGGAGCAGCAGCGTTTCAAGGTGCCGCAGATCCTGGGGGAGGACTAACCGCCATGACGGACAACGTCGCCATCATCAAGCTCACCGCCGCCGAGACGGCCGCGAGGATCGCCTCCGGCGCGCTCACGGCCGTCCAGGTCACCGAGGCGCACCTGGCGCGCATCGAGGCCGTCGACGAGAAGGTGCACGCCTTCCTGCACGTCGACCGCGAGGGCGCCCTCGCGCAGGCCCGCGCCGTCGACGAGAAGCGGGAGCGCGGCGAGAAGCTCGGCCCGCTGGCCGGTGTGCCGCTCGCGCTCAAGGACATCTTCACCACCGAGGGCATCCCGACGACCGTCGGCTCGAAGATCCTCGAAGGCTGGATCCCGCCGTACGACGCCACGCTCACCAAGCGGCTGAAGGCCGCCGACGTGGTCATCCTCGGCAAGACCAACATGGACGAGTTCGCCATGGGGTCCTCCACCGAGAACAGCGCCTACGGCCCGACCGGCAACCCCTGGGACCTCACCAAGATCCCCGGCGGCTCCGGCGGCGGCTCCTCCGCCGCGCTGGCCTCCTTCCAGGCGCCGCTGGCCATCGGCACCGACACCGGCGGCTCCATCCGCCAGCCGGCCGCCGTCACCGGCACCGTCGGCGTGAAGCCGACGTACGGCGCGGTCTCGCGCTACGGCATGGTCGCCTTCTCGTCCTCCCTCGACCAGGGCGGCCCCTGTGCCCGCACGGTCCTGGACACGGCGCTGCTGCACGAGGTCATCGCCGGGCACGACCCGCTGGACTCCACGTCCATCGACGCGCCCGTCCCGCCGGTCGTCGAGGCCGCCCGCAACGGCAGCGTCGCCGGCATGCGCGTCGGCGTCGTCAAGCAGTTCCGCGGCGAGGGCTACCAGGCCGGCGTCATCCAGCGCTTCGACGAGTCCGTCGCGCTGCTGAAGGAGCTCGGCGCCGAGATCGTCGAGCTGGACTGCCCGTCCTTCGACCTGGCCCTGTCGGCGTACTACCTGATCGCGCCGTCCGAGTGCTCGTCCAACCTGGCCCGCTTCGACGGCCTGCGCTACGGCCTGCGCGTCGGCGACGACGGCACCCGCTCGGCCGAGGACGTCACCTCCCTCACCCGTGAGGCGGGCTTCGGCCCCGAGGTCAAGCGCCGCATCATGCTCGGCACGTACGCCCTGTCCAGCGGCTACTACGACGCCTACTACGGCTCCGCCCAGAAGGTCCGCACGCTCATCACGCGCGACTTCGAGAAGGCCTTCGAGCAGGTCGACGTGATCGTCTCGCCGACGACCCCGACCACCGCCTTCGCGATCGGCGAGCGCGCCGACGACCCGATGGCGATGTACCTGGCCGACCTGTGCACCATCCCGACCAACCTCGCGGGCAACGCGGCCATGTCGCTGCCCTGCGGGCTCGCCCCGGAGGACAACCTCCCGGTGGGCCTTCAGATCATCGCCCCGGCGCTGAAGGACGACCGCCTGTACAAGGTCGGCGCCGCCGTCGAGGCCGCCTTCGTGGAAAGGTGGGGGCACCCGCTTCTCGAGGAGGCTCCGTCGCTGTGAGCGCACTGAACAAGGCCAAGGGCTTCAAGAAGTCCAAGTCCGGTACGTACCTGTCCATCGCCGGGACCGCGTTCGGCGCGTTCGGCGTCGCCAAGCGGCTCAAGAAGGCCCGCGCCGAGAAGGACACCCTGGTCCTGATCGACGCCACCGTGTCCGCCGTCGCCATCGTCACCGGCCTCGCCATCCTCTACCGCGAGCTGAAGCGGCTGGGCGACGACGACGTCCTGCTGGGCTGAGAGGGAAGTTTCACCGTGACCACCACGACCGACCTGGTGTCGTACGAGGACGCACTCGCGTCGTACGACCCCGTCATGGGCCTCGAGGTCCATGTCGAACTCGGCACCAAGACGAAGATGTTCTGCGGCTGTTCGACCGAGCTCGGCAGGGACGCCAACACGCAGACCTGCCCCACGTGCCTCGGCATGCCCGGCGCGCTCCCGGTCGTCAACGCGATCGGGATCGAGTCGGCGATCAAGATCGGCCTCGCGCTGAACTGCGAGATCGCCGAGTGGTGCCGCTTCGCCCGGAAGAACTACTTCTATCCGGACATGCCGAAGAACTTCCAGACCTCCCAGTACGACGAGCCGATCGCCTTCGACGGCTACCTCGACGTGCAGCTGGAGGACGGCGAGACCTTCCGGGTGCAGATCGAGCGCGCCCACATGGAGGAGGACACCGGCAAGTCGACCCACGTCGGCGGCGCCACCGGCCGCATCCACGGCGCGTCCCACTCGCTGCTGGACTACAACCGCGCCGGCATCCCGCTCATCGAGATCGTCACCAAGCCGATCGAGGGCGCGGGCGAGCGCGCCCCCGAGGTCGCGCGGGCCTACGTGCGTGAACTGCGCGAGCTCATCAAGGCGCTCGGCGTCTCCGAGGCGCGCATGGAGATGGGCCAGATGCGCTGCGACGTCAACCTGTCGCTGCGCCCGCACGGCCGGGAGAAGTTCGGCACGCGGTCCGAGACGAAGAACGTGAACTCGCTGCGGTCCGTGGAGCGCGCGGCCCGTTTCGAGATCCAGCGGCACGCGGCCGTGCTGAACGGCGGCGGCACGATCATCCAGGAGACCCGCCACTTCCACGAGGACACCGGGTCCACGACCTCGGGCCGCGTGAAGGAGGAGGCCGAGGACTACCGGTACTTCCCGGAGCCCGACCTGGTGCCCGTCGCCCCGTCCCGCGCCTGGGTCGAGGAGATCCGCGCCGGTCTGCCGGAACTGCCGCTGGTCCGCCGCAACCGGCTGGTCGCCGAGTGGGGCATCTCCGCCACCGACATGCAGTCGATCCTGAACGCCGGTGCGCTGGACCTGATCGTCGCCACCATCGACGCCGGGGCCGACGCGGCCTCCGCCCGCAAGTGGTGGATGGGCGAACTGGCGCGCAGCGCCAACGAGTCGGGCGCCTCGCTCGACGAGCTGGCGATCACGCCGGAGCAGGTCGCGCGGGTCACCGAGCTGGTCACCAAGGGCGACCTGAACGACAAGCTGGCCCGTCAGGTCATCGAGGGCGTCCTCGCGGGCGAGGGCACCCCGGACGAGGTCGTCGACCAGCGCGGTCTGAAGGTCGTCTCCGACGACTCGGCGCTGGGCACGGCCGTCGACGAGGCCATCGCCGGCAACCCGGGCGTCGCCGACAAGATCCGCGGCGGCAAGGTCGCCGCCGCCGGCGCGCTGGTCGGCGCGGTGATGAAGGCCACGCGCGGCCAGGCCGACGCGGCCCGCGTCAAGGAGCTCATCCTGGAGAAGCTGGGCGTCACCGAGGGCTGAGGCCGACCGTGACGGCGAGGGGGTGCACCGCGAACCGGTGCACCCCTTTCCGCCGCGCGCGCAGCGACGCGCTACGCTCGCCCGCCATGAGTGCACGAACCGACTCCGAACCCCACAGCGACATAGAGGCCCCGGAGGAGGAGTACGGCACCGAGGACGCCCGCAAGGCGCGCTGGACCGCGACCGTCACCGGAGCGCTGCTCACCCTCGCCGGCCTCGCCGCCTCCCTCATGCGCCTCACCCGCTCCGTCCCGGCCCTCGTCCCGTCGGCCTACGCCCTCGGCGCCGCCGTCTGCGCCGTCGCCGCGTTCCTCGGCTCCCGGGGCCGCACCCGGCGCGCGCTGTGGCTGCTCGTCGCCGGCGTCACCGTGATGGCGTTCGGCGACCAGGCCGACTGACCGGCCCCGACAGCGCGGGCGTTATTGTCCTGTGATCTGCCTCCCACTCCTGTGAAAAGCCACACGAACGCGACAAACGATCTCGCGCGCCTGCAAGAGTGAACCCGTATCGCTCATACGTTCTTTGCGGGCTGTTTCCCGGTCAAAGATCCACACTTCACCTCCGGGAGCACATCAGTGGCAGCCCTCGCACGTTGGTGTGTCCGCAACCGTCTGCTCGCGGTACTGCTCTGGCTGCTCGCCCTCGGCGGCACGGCCACCGCGGCCGTCGTCACCGGCTCGGCCTACTCCGACGACTACGAGGTCCCCGGCACCGAGTCCGGCCGCGCCACGCAGCTGCTCACCGAGGCCTTCCCCCACCTCGGGGGCGACAGCGACACCGTCGTCTGGCACACCACCACGGGCGCCGTCCGGGCCGCCGACGTCGAACAGACCATGACCCGCACGCTGGAGAAGATCGGCGAACTGCCCGGCGTGGCCTCCGTGGCCGGTCCCTACGACGGTCAGGGCGCGGCGCAGATCAGCAAGGACGGGCGCACGGCCTACGCCACCGTCGTCTTCGCCGACCGCGCCGAGGACGTCGACCGCGGCGAGGCGCAGGCCGTCGTCGACACCGCGCGGGCCGCCCGCGGCGACGGCCTCCAGGTCGAACTGGGCGGCAGCGCGATCGCCCTCACCGAGTCCTCCGGCGGCCATCTCGCCGAACTCGTCGGCGTGGCCGTCGCCGCGGTGGTGCTCTTCCTCGCCTTCGGCTCGCTGGCCGCCTCGGCGCTGCCCATCGCCACCGCCCTGGTCGGCGTGGGCACCGCCTACGCGGGGATCTCGCTGCTCGGGCACGCCATGACGGTCGCCGACTTCGCGCCGATGCTCGGCCTGCTCGTCGGGCTCGGCGTCGGCATCGACTACGCCCTGTTCATCGTCACGAGGCACCGGCGCGGACTCAAACGCGGGCTGCCGGTCGCCGAGGCCGCCGCGAACGCCGTGGCCACCACCGGGCGCGCCGTGGTCTTCGCGGGCGCCACCGTGTGCCTCGCCCTGCTCGGCATGCTGACGCTGCGCCTGGGCTTCCTCAACGGCGTGGCGGTCGCCGCCTCGCTGACCGTCGTGCTCACCGTGGCCGCCTCCGTCACGCTGCTGCCGGCCCTGCTGTCGCTCCTCGGCATGCGCGCCCTCAGCCGCCGCGAACGGCGCCGCCTCGCCGACCACGGGCCGCAGCCCGAACTGCCGACCGGGCTCGCCGCCCGCTGGTCGGCGTTCGTCGAACGCCACCCCCGGCTGCTCGGCGCGCTCGCCCTCGTCGTCGTCGCGGTCCTCGCCCTGCCCACCCTCTCCCTGCGGCTGGGCAGCTCCGACCAGGGCAACGGCCCGAAGTCAGCCACCACCCGCCAGGCCTACGACCTGCTCGCCGACGGCTTCGGCCCCGGCGTGAACGGCCCGCTGACCCTGGTGACCCGCGTCCAGGGCGCCGAGGACCGGCTCGCCCTGGACAACCTCGACACCGCCCTGCGCGCCGTCGACGGCGTGGCGTCCGTGACGCCGGTGACCTTCGACTCCGGCGGCCGCGCCGCCCACCTCACGGTCGTGCCGCAGTCCTCGCCGCAGTCGCCGCGCACCAGCGACCTCGTCGACCGGCTGCGCACCGAGGTGCTGCCCCGCGCCGAGGCCGGCACCTCCCTCGACGTGCACGTCGGCGGGGTGACCGCCGGCTACGACGACTTCGCGGACGTCATCGTCGGCAAGCTGCCCCTGTTCGTGGGGGTCGTCATCACCCTGGGCGCTCTGCTGCTCCTGCTCGCCTTCCGGTCCGTCGGCATCCCGCTCAAGGCCGCCGTGATGAACGTGGCCGCCGTCGCCGCCGCGTTCGGGATCGTCGTCGCCATCTTCCAGTGGGGCTGGGGGAGCGAGCTGCTGGGCCTCGGCCGGGCCGGACCGATCGAGCCCTTCCTCCCCGTGATCATGGTGTCGGTGCTCTTCGGCCTCTCCATGGACTACCAGGTCTTCCTGGTCAGCCGGATGTACGAGGAGTGGCTGGAGACCGGCGACAACCGGCGTGCCGTCCGGGTCGGCCTCGCCGAGACCAGCCGGGTGATCAACTCCGCCGCGGTCATCATGATCTCGGTGTTCCTGGCCTTCGTCCTCAGCGGCGACCGGGTGATCGCCATGTTCGGCATCGGCCTCGCCGCCGCCGTCGCCCTCGACGCGTTCGTGCTGCGCACGCTGCTGGTTCCCGCGCTGATGCACCTGCTCGGCGGCGCCAACTGGTGGCTGCCGCGCGGCCTCGACCGGCGCCTGCCGAGGATCAGCATCGAACCTCCCGAGTGCCGCGCCGCCCATGAGAGGCTCGCGCAGGCTGTGGACGCAGCACACGTACTGGAGAAGGAGCGGCGAGCGGATGTACGCGACATCGCTGGGTGACGACGGAGCCGAACTGCGCCCCCTGGAGCCCTGGCACGCCGAGGAGTTCCTCGCACACCTCGAACGCGGCCGGGAGTTCATCAACCGCTACGTCCCCTTCGGCTCGAAGGCCGTGGACGAGGCCGGCGCGCGCGAGGTGCTCCAGCGCTACGCCGACATGCGGGCCGCCGACACCGGCTCGCTGCACGGCCTGTGGCTGGACGGCCGGCTGGTGGGCGGCGTGCTCTTCCTGAACTTCGACGCCGAGGCCGGCAACTGCGAGGTCGGCTGCTGGCTGGAGCCCGCCGGCACCGGCCGCGGACTGATCACCAGGGCGATCCGGGTGCTGATCGACTTCGCCGTGGACCGGCGCGGGATCCAGCGGGTCGAGTGGGTCGCCTCCGCCGGGAACACGCCCAGCCTGAACGTCGCCCGGCGCCTGGGCATGACCCGGGACGGCGTGCGCCGGCAGGCGTACCCCTATCGTGGGGTGCGGCACGACCTGGAAGTGTGGTCCGTGCTGGCCCAGGAGTGGCGCGACGCACGCGGGCGCGCCGCTCACGACGATCATTAAGGGACCTCTCAGAGAGCGTCCGTACGGTGCGAGGTATGGGAACCAAGACTGCTGACGAGACCGGCGCCGAGACCGCCGGGACCACGACCGACGACGAGAAGGCGGCCGTCACCGAGACCGACGCCGGGGACGAGGTGACCGCGCAGGCGCCGCACTCCGAGGAGAGCGCCGACGAACCCGCCGCCGAGCACCGGGCCCCCGTCGAGGACGGCTCCGCCGGCGTCGGCCAGGGCGCGGGCGCCGTGGTCTCCGCCGCGCTCGGCTTCGTCTCGCTCACCGGCAGCTGGATCGGCACCCTCGCCGGCGCCCGCCAGACCCTGGTCGGCCAGCTCCAGACGTCTGCCTCCTCGGGCACGACCGTCGCCAGGCAACTGGAGGCGATCTACGGCGACGCCTGGCAGGCCACCGCGCTGTGGGCCGGCCTGTTCGCCCTGGCCGCGCTGGTCACCGGCGTCGTCGTGCTGGCCCGCCCGGCCTTCGGCAGCCCGGCCCGCCCGCAGGCGGCCTGGATCAAGTCCGTCTCCTGGGCCGGCGTCGTCCTCGGCGTCATCGGCCTGCTGCTCGCCGTCCTGAAGTACACCGACGCCCTGCTCGGCCTGCCCCCCGCGAGCTGAGTCCGCGCACGTCACCAGGGGTCTTAGACCGGCCGTAGGCGCCTTACGGCCGGTCTGAGGCCCCTTCGGCGCGTCTAAGGCCCCGCCCACCGCCGAAGATGCGGAACTCTCCCGATGTGGCGCACCCCCCTGGCGGACGACAGTAGAGGCATCGCAGCAAGCGAAGCCCGACACCGACCGCTCAGGGGACACACCATGTACGAGCTCGAACTCCACCAGGCCCGCTCCACCGAACTGCGCCGCCGCGCCGCCGACGAGCGACTGGCCCACGAGGCCGTCCGCGCCGCCCGACGCGAGGCCGCCGCGCGACGCTCGCAGGACGAGGCCGAGAGCCAACCGCCCAGCCGCCGTTCGCGCCGGTTCGGATTCCCCCGGCCGGCGTGAACACCGCCACCGCGCGGGGCGGCCGCACGGGGGTCGGCCGCCCCGCGGACGAGGGCCCGGCGATATCCGCTGGGCCCTCGTCGTTCCCGCATGCCATGCTCGCCCCCGTGGAGACCAGGTCCGTCAGCCCCGTCTTCGTCGGCCGCGCCGACGAACTGGACACCCTGAACGAGGCGCTCGCGCGCGCCACGACGGGCGAGCCGCAGGCGCTGCTCATCGGCGGCGAGGCCGGCGTCGGAAAGACCCGCCTGGTCGAGGAGTTCGCCTCGGCCGCCCGACGCCGGGGCGCCGTCGTCGCCCTCGGCGGCTGTGTCGAGATCGGCGCCGACGGACTGCCCTTCGCCCCGTTCTCCACCGCCCTGCGCGCCCTGCGCCGCGCCCTGCCGGACGAACTCGCCTCCTGCGCGGCCGGCCAGGAGGAGGAACTCGCCCGGCTCCTGCCGGAGTTGGGGCACAGCCGGACCGGCCGCCACGACGAGGAGGGCATGGCCCGCCTCTTCGAGCTCACCGCCCGCGTCCTGGAACGCGTCGCCGCCGAGCACACGGTCGTCCTCGTCCTGGAGGACCTGCACTGGGCCGACGCCTCCACCCGCCACCTCCTGTCCTACCTGCTGCGCACCCTGCGCACCGGCCGCCTCGTCGTCCTCGCCACCTACCGCGCCGACGACATCCACCGCCGCCACCCGCTGCGTCCCCTGCTCGCCGAACTCGACCGGCTGCGCACCGTCCGCCGCCTGGAACTGGGCCGCCTCACCCGCGACGAGGTCTGCCGCCAGATCGCCGGCATCCTCGCCCAGGAACCCGACCCCGCCCAGGTCGACGACATCTTCGAACGCTCCGACGGCAACGCCTTCTTCGTCGAGGAACTGGCCGTCGCCGCCACCGAGGGCTGCTGCACCGGTCTCACCGACTCGCTGCGCGACCTGCTGCTCGTCCGCGTAGAGGCGCTGCCCGAGAGCGCCCAGCACGTCGCCCGGATCGTGGCCGAGGGCGGCTCCACCGTCGAGTACCGGCTGCTCGACGCCGTCGCCCGGCTCGCCGAGGACGACCTCATCGGGGCGCTGCGCGCCGCCGTGAACGCCAACCTCCTGCTCGCCACCCCCGACGGCGACGGCTACCGCTTCCGCCACTCCCTGGTCCGCGAGGCCGTCGGCGACGACCTGCTGCCCGGCGAACGCGCCCGCCTCAACCGCCGCTACGCCGAGGCCCTCCAGGGCGACCCCACCCTCGTCCCCTCCGACGAGCGCGTCATGCGGCTGGCCAGCTACTGGTACCACGCCCACGACCCGGCCAAGGCCCTGCCCGCCGTCCTCGACGCCTCCGTCGAGGCCCGCTCGCGCCGCGCCTACAGCGAGCAACTGCGCCTCCTGGAGCGGGCGATGGAACTGTGGGAGTCCGCTCCCGAGGACGTGCGCGCCGCGCTGCGCCCCGCCGACTACACCGAGGCCTACCCTCCCGCACCGCCCGAACGGCGGGCGGGGACCCCGGGCGGGCGCGACCCCGACGCCGCGCCGCTGCGGTATCTCGACCTCATGGCCGAGGCCGCCGTCGCGGGCCGCTACTGCGGGGAGCGCGAACGCGCCCTGAAGATCGCCAAGCGGGCGCTGCGGCTGCTGGAGGACGAGGACGACCCCCTGCGCGCCGCCTGGTTCTGGATGCAGCGCTCCCGGCTGGCGCGCTCCCTGGGCCGGGGCAGCGGCCGCGAGGAACTGGCCACCGCGCAGGAGCTGCTGCGCGGGCTGCCGCCGAGCGCCGTGCACGCCGAGGTGCTCACCCACCTCGCCAACTGGTCGACGATCCACGAGCCCGGGCCCGAGGCCTACCGGGCGGCCGAGCGCGCCGTGGAGTACGCCCGCATGATCGGCTCGCGCGAGACCGAGCTCGACGCCCGCCAGATCCTCGGCGTCCTCATGGTCCACGCCGGTCACATCGAGGCCGGGCTCGCGGAGCTGCACGAGGTCAGGGAGCGGGCCCTCGCCGAGGACGCCCCCGCCGTCGCCCTCAACGCCTACGTCAACCTCCCCTCCGAGCTGGAGGCGGTCGGCCGCTCCCGGGAGGCCGTCCCGATGCTGGAGAAGGGGCTCGACTTCGCCCGGCGGCACGGACCGCCGGACACCGAGGCCTGGGTGTGGGGCAACCTCGCCGAATCCCTCTTCTCCCTGGGCCGTTGGGACGAGGCGGACCGCGCGTGCGCCGCCGCCGGCCGGGTGGGACAGGGCGTCGCGGTCCGCGGGGTGCACGCCACCCTGCGCGCCGAACTCGCCCTCGCACGCGGCGATCTCGCCGAGGCCGCACGCCGACTCGACGCGGGCCGGGCCTTCTTCGTCTCCCAGGAGCGCGCCCCGCAGCACCACCTCCCCCTCACCCGGCTGGCCGTCCAGCTGGCCGCGGCCCAAGGCCGCCCGCTGGAGGCCCGCGCCCACCTCGCACCCGTCCTGGACCACGGCTTCCCGCCCGGCACCCAGCGCGACGCGTGGCCCCTGCTGCTCGCCGCCGCGGCCGTCGAGGGCGACGCCCGCGCCCTGCCCGCCGCCGACGACGGCCGCGCCGACCTGCTGGCCCGCATCCGCGCCGCCGCCAGGAAACTCGTCACGATCGCGCCGGTCTGGCAGGCCCACGAACACTGGGTCCGCGCCGAACTCCGGCGGGCCGAGGGCCACACCGACCCGGACGACTGGTGCGGGGTCGTCAGCGCCTTCGAACGCCTGGAACGCCCCTACGACCTCGCCCGCACCCGGCTCCGCCTCGCCGAGACCCTGCTCGCCACCGGCGCCGACGGCGACCGCGAGCGGGCCGCCGAGCTCCTGCGCCTCGCCCACGCGGTCGCCGCCCACCTCGGCGCCCGCCCCCTCGCCGACGCCGTCGCCCTGCTCGGCCGGCGCGCCCGGCTGCTCCCGGCGCCCGTCGCGGGCCGGCCGGCCGCTCCCGCCGACCCGCTGTCCGCCCTGGGCCTGACCAGCCGGGAGCGGGACGTCCTGCGGCTGGTGTCCGAGGGGCGCACCAACCGCCAGATCGCCGAGGAACTGTTCATCTCGCCGAAGACGGCGAGCGTCCACGTCTCGAACATCCTGTCCAAGCTCGACGTCTCCGGCCGGGGCGAGGCGGCGGCCGTGGCGCACCGGCTGGGGCTGTTCCCTCCGCGCGCCGAAGACCGGGTGAGCGCGCGATAATGGGCATCGGCCCGTGACCCGGCACGGCGGAGGAGGACGATGTTCAATCCCTTCGAGGAGCTCTTCGCGCCGGGCCGCAAGCACACCCGGGACGAGCAGAACCGGCTGGAGCTGACCCGGGAGGACGTCGGCGACGCCGATCCCGGGCGCGGACCGATAGACCTCGCCTCGGGAAAGGTCGTGGTCCGCGCCGCCGAGCCCGACCCGGCCGGGCAGGAGCCGCCGGCCGAGGACGGGTGACGGCGCTCAGCTCACCCGCAGCTCCAGGATCCGGTCGTCCCCCTGCTTCGGCGCGCCGCGGCCGTCGGTGTTGCTGGTCGTGACCCAGAGCCTGTCGCCGCCCGCCGACACGACCGTGCGCAGCCGCCCGTACTCGCCCTCGAGGAAGGCCTGCGGGGCCGCCGAGGCCGCCGTGCCGTTCAGCGGGACGCGCCACAGACGCCGTCCCTTGAGACCGGCCATCCAGATCGACCCCTGGGCGTAGGCGATGCCGCTGGGGGAGGCGTCGTCGGTGTGCCACTGGGCTATCGGGTCGCGGAACCTCCCGTCCGCGCCGCCCTTGCCCTCCGCGAGCGGCCAGCCGTAGTCGGCGCCCGGCGCGATCGCGTTCAGCTCGTCCCAGGTGTCCTGGCCGAACTCCGAGGCGAACAGTCGCTGCTCCGCGTCCCAGGCCAGGCCCTGCACGTTGCGATGGCCGTAGGAGTACACCGGTGAGTCCGGGAAGGGGTCGCCCGGGGCCGGCTCGCCCTCCGGGGTCAGCCGCAGGATCTTGCCGCCCAGGGACTTCCTGTCCTGGGCCAGCCCCCGGTCGCCGGTCTCGCCGGTGCCGACGTACAGCATCCCGTCGGGCCCGAACGCGATCCGCCCACCGTTGTGGATCATGCCCTTGGGGATGCCCTTGAAGATCGTGTCGGGCGCCCCCAGCTGGTCCCCGGCCGGCCGCTTCGCGTCGTAGAGCATCCGCACGACGCGGTTGTCCGAGGCGGTGGTGAGATAGGCGTACACCGTGCGGTCCGAGGCGTAGCCGGGGGACAGGGCGAGGCCGAGCAGGCCGCCCTCGCCGGCGGGGGAGACGCCGGGCACCTCGCCGACTCGCGTCTTCGCGCCCGTCTTCTCGTCCACCCGGGTGATCGTCCCCTCGTCGCGCGAGGCGACCAGCAGGCCGCCCTCGGGAAGGGGGGCCAGGCCCCAGGGGCTGTTCAGGCCCTGGGCGATCGTGCGCACCACCGCGGCCGTGCCCTTCGCGGGCGGGGTCCGCCCGGCGGACGGGGAGACGGGCGGACTCGCGCCACCCGGGGAGGCGCTGGCGGAGACGCGCGGAGCCTCCCCGGCGCCCGAGGAACAGCCGGCCGTCGCCAGCAGGGCGCTCCCGGTCAGCACGGCCACCACGGCGGACACAGCTCGACGTCCCACGATCACGGTCCCTTCGGCACGGCGGTCCCCGGCACGGGCTCCACTCGTCCTACGCCCAGTCCTACGCGGCGCACGCCTCCAGGGTTCCCGATCCGCGCCGACACCACCCCCGGGGGGCCGTTCAGTCCCACGAACCCAGCGCCGTCGGCAGTGTCGCCACCTCCGCCAGGTCCTGCGGTGTCAGGCGCAGCCCGGCCGCCGCCGCGTTCTCCGTCACCCAGCGTTCCCGCTTGGCGCCCGGCACGGGGACGACGTGCCGGCCGCGGGTCAGCACCCAGGCCAGCGCCACCTGCGCGGCGGTCACCCCTTCGCCGTGCCGGGCGGCGATCCGCCGCAGACCCGCCACGATCGGCTGGTTCGAGGCCATCATCTCGGCGGTGAACCGCGGATGCCGGGCCCGCAGGTCGTCCGGTTCGAAGCCCCGGCCGGGCTTCAGGGTGCCGGTCAGGAAGCCGTTGCCGAGCGGCATCGCCGCCAGGAAGCCCACGCCGCGCGCCTCGCACCACGGCAGCAGCGTCTCCAGCGCCTCGGGCGACCACACCGACAGCTCCGCCTCCACCGCGCCCACCGGGAAGACCTGTTGGACGCGCCGCAACTGCCGAATCGTTCCGTCGTACAGACCGCCGGACCGGCGACCGCCGCGCGCCCCCACCGCGCACCACCCCAACGCCCGTACCTTGCCCGCCTGTACGAGCTCCGCCATCGCACCCCAGGTCTCCTCGACCGGGACCTCGGGATCCGCGCGGTGCAACTGGTAGAGGTCGATGACGTCCGTCTGCAACCGCCGCAGGGACGCGTCGCAGGCCCGTCTCACGTACCCGGGACGGCCGTTGGCGACGAGGTGCTGGTCGCCGACGAGCAGCCCCACCTTCGTCGACACGAACGCGTCCGCCCGCCGTTCCTTCAACGCCCGCCCCAACAACAGCTCGTTGGTGAAGGGGCCGTACATGTCGGCGGTGTCCAGCAGCGACGACCCCGCGTCCAACGCCCGGTGCACCGCCCTGAGCGACTCGTCGCCCCGCTGCCGCGACCGGCTGTACGCCCAGCTCATCGGCATGCACCCGAGGCCCACGGCCCCCACCTCGAGCGCCCCCGCGCCGATCGTCCTGCGCTCCACCTGCTCGTGACCCTCCCTCGCCGGACCCCCCAACCTAACCGCTGGGGCGAGGCGCCCCTGACATAGCCTCCTGGCATGACCGCTGACCTGGCACGCGACGTATGGCTGCCCATCCCGCCCGACGAGATCGACGGGCTTCCCGAGGGGCTCGACTACCTGTTCTGGGACGGCGGCGAGAACGGCGACCAGCCGTTCCCCGGGGATCCCGCGCGCTGCGTCGTGTACGTGGTGCCGTACATGAAGCGACAGGGCGTGAAGGTGCGGCCGCTGCGGGAGATGCGCAACCTCGAGGTCGTGCAGACCCTCACCGCGGGCGTCGACGACATCACCGCGCGGCTGGCGGACCTCGTGCCCGGGGTGCGGCTGTGCAACGCGCGCGGGGTGCACGAGGCGAGCACCGCCGAACTGGCGCTCACCCTGACCCTGGCCTCCCTGCGCGGCATCCCCCGATTCGTGCGCGCACAGGACGAGGGGCGCTGGAGCAGCGCGTTCCATCCGGCGCTCGCCGACAAGAACGTCCTCGTCGTCGGGTACGGCTCGATCGGCTCCGCCATCGAGGACCGGCTCGTGCCGTTCGAGGTGGCGCGGGTGGCGCGCGTCGCGCGCTCCTGGCGCACGACGGCGCGCGGTCCCGTGCACCCGATCGCCGAACTGCCCGCCCTGCTCCCCGAGTCGGACGTGGTGATCGTCTCGACGCCCCTCGACGACAGCACCCGCCGTCTCGTCGACGCCGACTTCCTGGCCCGGATGAAGGACGGCGCGCTGCTGGTCAACGTGGCCCGCGGAGCGGTCGTCGACACCGAGGCGCTGCTCGTCGAACTGCGCAAGGGCCGCATCACGGCCGCACTGGACGTCACCGACCCCGAACCCCTGCCCCCGGGCCACCCGTTGTGGACCGCTCCGGGCGTCCTCATCAGCCCCCACGTCGGCGGACCCACCTCCGCCTTCCGCCCCCGCGCCGAGCGGCTGCTGGCGGACCAGTTGAGCCGCTTCGTGAACCGCGAACCGCTGCGCAACGTGATCGTGACGACGGGCGCGGACGACGGATCCTGACGGCGCCGGCGGCCCGCCGCCCCGTCCCGGGCACGCTCCGCAGTCCCGCGGACGCGTTCTGTACCTCATCCGGATGCATATGCCGATGATCGTCACGCAGCGTAGAGGAACTATGTCCCTGAGTGACGAACCTGGTGTATCGTCCCGACAGGGGCTGCGCCGCGCACGATCGGCGTCAGGGATGGGCATTTCAGACTTGTGAGGGGGGCGACGGGCGATGCACGGCCTATGGACGAACGATCCGACGCGGCGGAGCCGCCGGCGACGACCCTGGCGCCCGGCCGCGGGCGCACACGGTCACCGCACCCACCACGGTCCGCCCCACGGCCCTCCCCCTCGGGAGTGCGACCGCGGGAGGCGGACGCAGCAGCCGCCCCGCACCCTCCGGGGTCCGGGAGCGACACGGACCGGGAGGCCGCGGTGAGTTCGCCGTCGACCTCCGCGCCCCTGCTCGACGGAGCGCTGCGGACGCAGCCCCCGAGCGGGAGGCCTCGCCTCGGACCGCCGTCCGCCCACGGTCCGGGATCGCACCTGGTCCACCAGCTTCTGCTGGCCCTGGTCTGCGCGGTGTACGCCGTCGGCTCCGCGCTGGGCTGGGGCTCCGACCGACTCGCGCTGATCATGGGCGACTTCGGGCTCACCGGTGCGGCCGGCACGGCCGCCGTCTCCTGTCTCCTCTATGCGCGCAGCCGCCGTGTGCGCTTTCGGCCCGCCTGGATGCTGTTCTCGCTCTCCTCGGCCATGGCGGCCCTCGGCAACCTGGTCTGGGGCTGGTACGAGGTGGTCCTCGGCCGCCCCGTGCCCAGCCCCAGCTTCGCCGACCTGTTCTTCCTGTGCTTCGCGCCCCCCGCCATCGTGGGGCTGCTGGTGCTCGCCGCCCGCCCCATGACGAAGGCCGGCTGGGTCTGCCTGGCGCTGGACGCCTGGCTGATCGCCGGCTCGCTGCTCACCCTCTCCTGGAGCCTCGCGCTCGCCCAGGCCGCCAAGTTCGACGGCCCCAGCGTGGCGCACGCCGCCCTCTCGCTGGCGTACCCGCTGCTGGACATCGCGCTGGTGAGCATGGTGCTGGTGCTGCACTTCCGGCGCACCTCCGTGAACCGCACGGCGGTGAACACGGCCGTCGGCGCCCTCGCGCTGACCGTGATGTGCGACGCCCTGTTCACCTCGCCGCTGCTGCACAACAACTACCGCTCGGGCCAGCTCCTCGACGCGGGCTGGTTCGCCGGCTCGCTGCTCCTGGCCTACGCGCCCTGGGCCGCCTCCCGCCGACAGGCCGCGGAGGAGGGGCACACGCGCGTGGTGCTCGAACACCTCCCCGGCCAGCGCGTCGGCGGGCGCCCCCAGGCCCAGCCGCGCATCCCGGGCCGCGCCCGGCAGTCCGCGCCGCAGGAGGCCCGCACCCCCCTGCACCCGCAGGCCCCGACGCCTGCGCAGGGAGGCGATCACGGCCGCTTCCCGGTCACCCGGCCCATCACCGGCTCGCTGGCCGCGCTGACGCCCTATCTCGCCGCCGCCGTCTGCACCCTGGGGATCCTCTACAACGTCCTCAACGGACGCAGCGTCGACCGCGTGGTGCTGCTGACCGGCGGCACGGTCGTGCTCGCCCTGGTGGTGCGCCAGGGGATCATGCTGCTCGACAACATCACCCTCACCCAGGAACTGGCGCAGAAGGAGAACCACTTCCGCTCCCTGGTGCAGGGCTCCAGCGACGTCATCATGATCGCCGCGCCCAGCGGGGTGCTGCGCTATGTCTCCCCGGCCGCCGCCGGCGTCTACGGCCGGTCCGCCGAGGACCTCGTGGGCACCGAGCTCGCCGACCTGATCCACCCCGGCGACCTGGGCTGCGTGGTGCACGAGGTGCGCCGCTTCCTCGCGGCGAGCCCCCAGGACGAGCCCACCACCCGCATCGAGTGCCGGTTCCGCTCCGGCGACGGCGGCTGGCTCAACGTCGAGTCCACCGTCAACCGCCACCACGGGGGCCTGATCTTCAACAGCCGGGACGTCACCGAGCGCGTGCGGCTACAGGCCCAGCTCCAGCACAACGCCGAGCACGACCCGCTCACCGACCTGCCCAACCGCGCGCTGTTCACCCGGCGCGTCCAGCAGGCCCTGTCCGGCCGGCGCAGCTCCGACCGCGGCCAGGCCCTGCGGGGCACGGCGGTCCTCTTCATCGACCTCGACGGGTTCAAGGCCGTCAACGACACCATCGGCCACGCGGCCGGCGACCAGCTCCTGGTCCAGGCCGCCCGCCGGCTCCAGGACGCGGTCCGCACGTCGGACACCGCCTCCCGGCTCGGCGGCGACGAGTTCGCGGCCCTGATCGTCGGCGACGGCGTCCGCGACCGTGCCGCCCGTGAACGGCACATACTGGAACTCGCCGACCGCCTGCGCCTCACGCTCTCCCAGCCGTACCTCATCGACGGCGGCGAGGTGCGGGTCGCCGCGTCCATCGGCGTCGCCTTCGCCGAGCCCGGCCTCGGCGCCGGGGAACTGCTGCGCAACGCCGACCTCGCCATGTACCGCGCCAAGGCCGGCGGCAAGGGCCGCGTCGAGCTCTACAAGCCGCAGATGCAGCAGGACGTCGTGCGCAAGGCCGAACTGGCCACCCGGCTGCGGGCCGCGCTGCACGACGGCGAGTTCGCGCTGCTGCACCAGCCCGTGGCGCGCCTGGAGGACGGCCGGATCACGGCGGTGGCCGCGCAGGCCCGCTGGCGCTCCTCCCAGGGCGTCCTCTTCACACCGGCCGAGTTCCTGCGCGTCGCGGAGGACGGCGACAGGACGGCCGAGCTGGGCCGCTGGGTGCTGGAGGAGGCCGTCGAGCAGGCCGCCGACCGGACCGCGAGCGGGCTGACCCTGCCGGTGGTCGTGCGGATGGGCGCCCGGCGGCTGACGGACCGTTCGATGCCCCTGGGCTCGGTGGAGGCGCTGCTGACCCGGCACGGGCTGCCGTCCGGTTCGCTCGTGGTCGAGCTCTCCGACACCGACCCCAGGGTGCCGCTGGACGAGCTGGAGCGCCGTCTGGGGGCCCTGAAGCGCCTCGGGGTCCGCATCGCCCTGGACGGCTTCGGCAGCGGCTACGCGGCCCTCACGGCGCTGCGCCGGCTCCCCGTGGACATCCTCAAGCTGGACCGCTCGCTGGTCGAGGGCGTCGTCGAGTCCGCGCGCCTGCACAAGATCACCAGTGGGCTGCTGCGGATCGCCGGCGACCTGGGGCTCCAGTCGGTCGCCGACGGCGTGGACCTTCCCGAACAGGTCGTCGCACTGCGGGCGATGGGCTGCACCCACGGCCAGGGCATGGCCTTCTCCGGGCCGCTGGACGAGTACCGGCTGCGCCGGGCCCTGGCGACGGGCCGCTTCCCGGTGCCGCACGGACCCGGGGAGCCCGCGTTCGCGGGCGGCGGCGCGGGGGTGTACACCAGTGGTGTCCACGCCGGCGGCGTCGTCGGCGGCGTCACCGCCGTGCTGGGGAGCGCAAGTGCCCGTCGCTCACATAATGAGACTCACGTCCCACCCACTTGACAGTCGGTGCGCGCCAGGGGGAGGGTCAATGCCATGCGCACCCGAATTCTCGTACTTGGAAAGCGCGTCGGCTGAAGCTGGTGACGTCCGGTCGGACCGGAACTCACCGCGACCCACACCCGGCGCGCTCCCCTCGCTTGCCTATCGGCACGAGGGGTTTTTTGTTGCACAAAACCCGCAGGCTCCGCCCGCAGCAGGACCGGCACGACCCGCACCACCCGCACGACCCTCAGTAAAACCCTCAGCATCGAGAAGAGAATGCCGATGACCGAGCAGGCCACCGGGGCCCATCCGCAGCCGCGGCCCCGATCCGGAGGACACTCCGCGACCGTCGAGCACGTGACGGGTGCGCAGTCCCTCATCCGTTCTCTCGAGGAGGTCGGCGCCGACACGGTATTCGGCATTCCCGGCGGTGCGATCCTTCCCGCCTACGACCCGCTGATGGACTCCACCCGCGTCCGGCACGTCCTGGTCCGGCACGAGCAGGGCGCCGGTCACGCCGCCACCGGCTACGCCCAGGCCACCGGCCGCGTCGGCGTCTGCATGGCGACCTCCGGGCCCGGCGCCACCAACCTGGTGACCCCCATCGCCGACGCCCACATGGACTCGGTGCCGCTCGTGGCGATCACCGGGCAGGTGGCCTCCAAGGCGATCGGCACGGACGCCTTCCAGGAGGCGGACATCGTCGGCATCACCATGCCGATCACCAAGCACAACTTCCTGGTCACCAGGGCCGAGGACATCCCGCAGGTCATCGCGCAGGCGTTCCACATCGCCTCCACCGGCCGTCCGGGCCCGGTCCTGGTGGACATCGCCAAGGACGCCCTCCAGGCGAAGACGACGTTCTCCTGGCCGCCCGTCATGGACCTGCCCGGCTACCGCCCGGTGACCAAGCCGCACGCCAAGCAGATCCGCGAGGCCGCGAAGCTGATCACCGCCGCGAAGCGGCCGATCCTGTACGTCGGCGGCGGCGTGCTCAAGGCCGGCGCCACCGCCGAGCTGAAGGTGCTGGCCGAGCTGACCGGCGCGCCCGTCACCACCACGCTGATGGCGCTGGGCGCGTTCCCCGACAGCCACCCGCAGCACCTGGGCATGCCCGGCATGCACGGCTCCGTGGCCGCCGTCACCGGACTGCAGAAGGCCGACCTGATCGTCGCCCTCGGCGCCCGCTTCGACGACCGCGTCACCGGCAAGCTCGACAGCTTCGCGCCCTTCGCCAAGATCGTCCACGCGGACATCGACCCGGCGGAGATCGGCAAGAACCGCACCGCCGACGTCCCGATCGTGGGCGACGCGCGCGAGGTCATCGCCGACCTGGTGCAGGCCGTCCAGAAGGAGCACAGCGAGGGCCAGCGGGGCGACTACACCGCCTGGTGGAAGGACCTCAGCCGCTGGCGCGAGACCTACCCGCTCGGCTACGACCAGCCCTCCGACGGCTCGCTCTCCCCGCAGCAGGTCATCGAGCGGATCGGACAGCTCGCCCCCGAGGGGACGATCTTCGCCGCAGGCGTCGGCCAGCACCAGATGTGGGCGGCGCACTTCATCCGGTACGAGCAGCCCGCCACCTGGCTGAACTCCGGCGGCGCGGGCACGATGGGCTACGCGGTCCCGGCCGCGATGGGCGCCAAGGCCGGCGCGCCCGACCAGGCGGTCTGGGCGATCGACGGCGACGGCTGCTTCCAGATGACCAACCAGGAGCTCACCACCTGCGCCCTGAACAACATCCCGATCAAGGTCGCCATCATCAACAACGGCGCCCTCGGGATGGTCCGCCAGTGGCAGACCCTGTTCTACAACCAGCGCTACTCCAACACGGTGCTGCACTCCGGTCCCCACGACGTGAACCCCGACGCCCGGGGCACGCGCGTCCCGGACTTCGTGAAGCTGTCCGAGGCCATGGGCTGCCACGCGATCCGCTGCGAGTCCCCTGACGACCTCGACAAGGTCATCGAGGAGGCGAACTCGATCAACGACCGCCCGGTCGTCGTCGACTTCATCGTCCACGAGGACGCGATGGTGTGGCCGATGGTGGCCGCCGGCACCTCCAACGACGAGATCATGGCCGCCCGGGACGTCCGCCCCGACTTCGGCGACAACGAAGACGACTGAGCGAGAGAGACGTAAAGAAGACATGTCCAAGCACACGCTCTCCGTCCTGGTGGAGAACAAGCCGGGCATCCTGGCCCGGATCGCCGCCCTGTTCTCGCGCCGCGGCTTCAACATCGACTCGCTCGCCGTCGGCGTCACCGAGCACGCCGACATCTCCCGCATCACGATCGTGGTGAGCGTGGAGGCCCTGCCGCTGGAACAGGTCACCAAGCAGCTCAACAAGCTCGTCGAGGTGCTCAAGATCGTCGAGCTGGAGCCGGGACAGGCCGTTCAGCGCGAACTCGTTCTGGTGAAGGTGCGCTCCGACAACGAGACGCGCTCCCAGATCGTGGAGATCGTCCAGCTGTTCCGCGCCAAGACCGTCGACGTCTCCCCGGAGGCCGTGACCATCGAGGCCACCGGCAGCAGCGACAAGCTGTCCGCCATGCTCAAGATGCTCGAGCCGTACGGCATCAAGGAACTGGTCCAGTCCGGCACGATCGCGATCGGCCGTGGCGCCCGTTCGATCACGGACCGGTCCCTGCGCTCACTCGACCGGTCGGCTTAAGGACACGCAGCGGGCGGCCGACGTCATCCGGCCGCCCGTATGCCGAGACCCCGAGACTTCCCTTCCGCCCGCCGTCATACGGTGGGACGCAACACCTGCACCCCAAGGAGAGAACCCAAAGTGGCCGAGCTGTTCTACGACGCCGACGCCGACCTGTCCATCATCCAGGGCCGCAAGGTCGCGGTCATCGGGTACGGCAGCCAGGGCCACGCCCACGCCCTGTCGCTGCGCGACTCCGGTGTCGACGTCCGGGTCGGTCTGCACGAGGGCTCCAAGTCCAAGGCCAAGGCCGAGGAGCAGGGCCTGCGCGTGGTGACCCCGGCCGAGGCCGCCGCCGAGGCCGACGTCATCATGATCCTCATCCCGGACCCGATCCAGGCCCAGGTCTACGAGGAGTCCATCGCCCCGAACCTGAAGGACGGCGACGCGCTGTTCTTCGCCCACGGCTTCAACGTGCGCTTCGGCTTCATCAAGGCCCCGGCCGGCGTCGACGTCGCCCTGGTCGCCCCGAAGGGCCCGGGCCACCTGGTCCGCCGTCAGTACGAGGAGGGCCGCGGCGTCCCCGCGATCGCCGCCGTCGAGCAGGACGCGACCGGCAACGCCTTCGCGCTGGCGCTGTCGTACGCCAAGGGCATCGGCGGCACCCGCGCCGGCGTCATCAAGACGACCTTCACCGAGGAGACCGAGACCGACCTGTTCGGCGAGCAGGCCGTGCTGTGCGGCGGCACCTCGGCGCTGGTCAAGGCGGGCTTCGAGACCCTGGTCGAGGCCGGCTACCAGCCGGAGATCGCCTACTTCGAGTGCCTGCACGAGCTGAAGCTGATCGTGGACCTCATGTACGAGGGCGGCCTGGAGAAGATGCGCTGGAGCGTCTCCGAGACCGCCGAGTGGGGCGACTACGTCACCGGCCCGCGCATCATCACCGACGCCACCAAGGCCGAGATGAAGCAGGTCCTCGCCGAGATCCAGGACGGCACCTTCGCCCAGAACTGGATGGACGAGTACCACGGCGGTCTGAAGAAGTACAACGAGTACAAGGACGCGGACTCCGAGCACCTGCTGGAGACCACCGGCAAGCAGCTGCGCAAGCTGATGAGCTGGGTGAACGAAGAGGCGTAGCCTCGGGGACAGGGGCCGGAGCGCGCTGCTCCGGCCCCCTTGTCCATTCCGTCCGACCACGGACGGGTGATCCTTCCGCGGAGGCATGAGGCGACCTCCGCCGCAGCACTACACTGCTGCATACATTCGCGTTCAGGCCCACAGCGTCGTGCGTCTTCCACGCGGCTAGCCCCTCCCTCCGCCTGCGGCCGTCGGGACGGCCGTCCGCACGCACTGGACTTGTGAGGACTCACGTGAGCTCGAAACCTGTCGTACTCATCGCTGAAGAGCTGTCGCCCGCGACCGTGGACGCACTCGGCCCGGACTTCGAGATCCGGCACTGCAACGGAGCGGACCGAGCCGAACTGCTCCCGGCCATCGCCGACGTCGACGCCATCCTGATCCGCTCGGCCACCAAGGTCGACGCCGAGGCGATCGCCGCCGCGCACAAGCTGAAGGTCGTCGCACGAGCCGGCGTCGGCCTGGACAACGTCGACGTCTCCGCCGCCACCAAGGCCGGCGTGATGGTCGTCAACGCCCCCACCTCGAACATCGTGACCGCCGCCGAGCTGGCCTGCGGTCTGCTGCTCGCCACCGCCCGCCACATCCCGCAGGCCAACGCCGCGCTGAAGAACGGCGAGTGGAAGCGCAGCAAGTACACGGGCGTGGAGCTCGCCGAGAAGACCCTCGGCGTCGTCGGCCTCGGCCGCATCGGCGCGCTCGTCGCGCAGCGCATGTCCGGCTTCGGCATGAAGGTCGTCGCCTACGACCCCTACGTGCAGCCCGCGCGCGCCGCCCAGATGGGCGTGAAGGTCCTCTCGCTGGACGAGCTGCTCGAGGTCTCCGACTTCATCACCGTCCACCTGCCCAAGACCCCCGAGACGGTCGGTCTGATCGGCGACGAGGCGCTGCGCAAGGTCAAGCCGAGCGTGCGCATCGTCAACGCCGCGCGCGGCGGGATCGTCGACGAGGAGGCGCTGTACTCGGCGCTCAAGGAGGGCCGCGTCGCCGGCGCCGGTCTCGACGTGTACGCGAAGGAGCCCTGCACCGACTCCCCGCTGTTCGAGTTCGACCAGGTCGTGGCCACCCCGCACCTCGGCGCGTCCACCGACGAGGCGCAGGAGAAGGCCGGCATCGCGGTCGCGCGGTCGGTGCGCCTGGCGCTCGCCGGTGAGCTCGTCCCCGACGCGGTGAACGTCCAGGGCGGCGTCATCGCCGAGGACGTCAAGCCCGGTCTGCCGCTCGCCGAGCGCCTCGGCCGGATCTTCACCGCGCTCGCCGGCGAGGTCGCGGTCCGCCTCGACGTCGAGGTGTACGGCGAGATCACCCAGCACGACGTGAAGGTCCTGGAGCTCAGCGCCCTCAAGGGCGTCTTCGAGGACGTCGTCGACGAGACGGTGTCCTACGTCAACGCGCCGCTGTTCGCGCAGGAGCGCGGGGTCGAGGTGCGGCTGACGACCAGCTCGGAGTCGGCCGACCACCGCAACGTCGTCACCGTGCGCGGGACGCTCTCGGACGGCGAGGAGGTGTCGGTCTCCGGCACGCTGGCCGGCCCCAAGCACCTCCAGAAGATCGTCGCGGTCGGCGACTACGACGTGGACCTCGCGCTCGCCGACCACATGGTCGTCCTGCGGTACGAGGACCGGCCGGGCGTCGTCGGCACGGTGGGCCGGGTGTTCGGCGAGGCCGGGATCAACATCGCCGGCATGCAGGTCGCCCGCGCGGTCGCCGGCGGCGAGGCGCTGGCCGTGCTGACCGTCGACGACACGGTGCCGCCCGCGGTGCTGACGGAGGTCGCGGAGGAGATCGGCGCGACGTCCGCGCGTGCCGTGAACCTCGTCTGAGGTTCACCGCACGGTCCGGGGGCCCCCGCCCCCGGGCCCCCGCTTCGGCCCGTGAAGGGGCCTCGTCCTCGAAACGCCGGACGGGCCGGAGTGACCCGACCCGGTTCGAAGACGCACGCCGGACGGGCTGAGAACCTCAGCCCGTCCGGCGTTTTTCGTCCGTGCTGTCACCCGGCGTCGCCGACGCGGCTTCGTCGCAGCGTCGCCGTCGCCGCCACCGCGGCTCCCAGGAGGACCACCGCTCCGGCGATCGCCGCCCCCCGCATCCCCTCGGTGAAGGCCTCGCGGGCCGCGGCGGCCAGGGCGTCTCCCGTGCTCCCGGGCAGGTGAGCGGCGGTCGCCAGAGCCCCGCCGAGGGTCTCGCGGGCCTCCGCGGGGGCCGAGGACGGCATGGCGTGGCGGTAGAGCGCGGTGCCGATGGAGCCCAGGACCGCCATCCCCAGCGCGCCGCCGAACTCCGCGCCCGTCTCCAGCAGGGAGGACGCCGAGCCCGCCCGCTCGACCGGGGCCGTGCTCATCGCCAGGTCCGTCATCTGGGACAGGACCATGACGATCCCCGAGGCGAGGACCCCGCAGGCGGTCAGGACGAGCCACAGGGAGTCGGTGTCCGCGAGGGCGAGGAGACCGTAGCCGCCCGCGCCGATCACGAAGCCCGCGGTCACCACGTGGGCCCGGTCGACGCCCTTGTGGACCAGGGAGGTGGCCAGGGGGGCCGCCATGCCGATCGGGACCGACGGCAGCAGCGCCCACAGCGCCGCCTCCAGCGCACTGCGGCCGAGGACCGACTGAAGGTACTGCGTGGTGAAGAACGCCGAGCCCAGCATCCCGAACGAGGAGACGAGGTTCAGCACGACCGCGGGGGCGAAGCCGGGCCGGCGGAACAGGGCGGGGGAGATCATCGGGGCGGCTGCCGTGCGCTGGCGGTGGACGAAGAGGGCGGCGAAGAGCAGGCCCACGAGCACGCAGGAGACGTACTCGGTGTGCCATCCCTCGGCGGCGATCTCCTTGAGGCCGTAGATCACGGGGAGCACGCCGGCCATCGACAGCGGGACGCTCAGCCAGTCGAAGCGGCCGGGGGCGGGGTCGCGCGACTCGGGCAGCAGGACCGGGCCGAGGACGAGCAGCAGGGCCATCGCGGGCAGGTTGACCAGGAAGACCGAGCCCCACCAGAAGTACTGGACCAGGACGCCGCTCATCACCGAGCCGAGCGCGATGCCGCCCGTCATCACGCCGGACCACAGGCCGATCGCCTTCGCGCGCTGGCCGGGGTCGGCGAACATCGTGCGGATCAGCGCCATCGTCGAGGGCATCAGGGTCGCGCCGCCGATGCCGAGGACCGCACGGGCGGCGATCAGGGTGCCGGCGCTGTCGGCGTAGGCCGCGATCAGCGAGGCGGCGCCGAAGGCGGCCGCGCCGATCAGCAGCAGCCTGCGGCGGCCGACGCGGTCGCCGAGCGAGCCCATCGTCATCAGCAGTCCGGCCAGGACGAACGCGTAGACGTCGAAGATCCACAGCTGCTGGGTGCCGCTCGGGTGCAGGTCCGCGTTGATCGCGGGGATGGCGAAGTAGAGGACGGAGACGTCCATGGAGACCAGCAGCAGCGGCAGCATCAGCACGCCGAGGGCGGTCCATTCGCGGCGGCCGGCGCGGGCGGCCGGGGGTGTGGCGGTGCTCGTCGGGTTCGTCATGCCGATGACTGTACGAGTGTATTAAACGGTTGTCTAGAACGAATGTATAAGTCATCCGTATGGGACGTCTGTATGGATCCGGAGTAGGGTGTCGGGCATGGGACACCGTGAGGATCTGCTCGAAGGCGCCAAGCGCTGCCTGCTGGAGAAGGGGTTCGTGCGCACGACGGCGCGCGACATCGTCAAGGAGTCGGGGACCAACCTCGCGTCGATCGGCTACCACTACGGATCGAAGGACGCCCTGCTCGTGCAGGCGTACGTCGCGCTGATCGAGGGCCTCGGCGACACCTTCGACCCCGGCTGGGGCGCGGGCGGCGACAGCTCGTCGGCCCCGCGGTCGCTGGAACGCTTCGAGGAGGTCTGGGCGAACATCATCCGGTCGATGCCCGAGGCCCGCGCGGTGTGGATGCTGAGCCTCGAGGTCATCCTGTACGCCGACCGGTTGCAGGAAGTGCGCTCGCTGCTCGCCGTGGCGCAGGAGCAGGGCCGCGCGGGGATCGTGCCCATGTTCACCGGCGTCCCCGAGGACGAGCTGGACAAGGAGACCGTCGACTCGGAGGGCCGCTTCTACCAGACCCTCCTGAACGGGCTCATGGTCCAGTGGCTCTTCGACCCCCCGTCGGCGACCGACGCGGCGCAGCTCACCGAGGGGCTGCGGCGGGTGATCGCGGGCGCTGCGCGCGACTGACCCGCCCCGCCGGGCGGGCACCCGGAGCGCGAGCGTGCCTCGGGGCGCGGGCTCCGGGCCCGCGCTCAGGGCAGCCGGGCCGCCTTCAGCGTCATGTGCAGCAGCAGCCGGTCCTCGCCGTCGTCCAGGTCCAGGCCCGTCAGCTGCTCCACCCGCGACAGCCGGTAGTACAGGGTCTGCCGGTGGATGCCCAGCTCCGAGGCCGTGCGGCCGGCCTGGCCCGCGCAGTCGAGGTACACCTCGGCGGTGCGGGCCAGTTCCTGCTGCGCGGGCGCCAGCAAGGGCCGCACGCAGGGGTCCTGGGCCGCTTCGGGCGGCAGTGAGGTCAGCAGACGGTAGGGCCCGACGGCCGCCCAGTGCGCGACCGGACCGAGGCGCGGCTCCGCCAGCGCCGCCCGCGCCGACGCCGCGGCCTCCTCCCACGCGGCCCCGAGACCGGCCAGCCCGACCCGCCCGGCGGCGACCCCCGCCGCCGCCCCCGCCGCCCGCTCCAGCAGCCGCGTCGCCGCGGACGTGGCCGGAGTGAGGGTGTCCGCGGACCGCAGCCGCACCAGCACCGCCAGGCACTGGCCGGTCGTCGCCCACGGCGCCGTGCACAGTGCCGTCGCCCCCGGCAGGGTGCGCAGCGACGGGGCGTCGTCCGGGTCGGCGGACGGCCACGGGGCCACGCACACCACCGTGTGCGGCGCCTCCGCGCGGGCGCCGAGCGCGGTGCGCAGCTCCGCCACCGCCATGTCCCGGGGCCAGCCCCGGCCGGCGGCGAGCACCGCCCGCAGCTCCCGGGTGAGGTCCGCGCCGTGCTGGGCCTCGTCCGCGAGCAGGGCGCCGATCCGCGCCGTCACCTCCATGGCGGCCGCCAGCTGGGCGTCGGTGGGGCCGGGGTCGCCGTCCAGCAGCCAGACGTAACCGAGGGCCACGCCGCGGTGCCGGACGGGGAGGCAGACGCGCCCCCGGTGGACCCCCGCCTCGGGGGTGGGCGGGATGCGGACCGGGCCGGTGGCGCGGGTGATGCCGAACCCCTCGAACCAGGTGCGCACGGCCGTCGTCGAGCGCCGGGTCAGGATCGAGCGGGTGCGCACCGGGTCGAGCGCGGACGCGTCCAGCTCGTCGTCGCTGTCGTAGGCGCCGAACGCGATCAGCTCGAAGTCGCGGTTCTCCAGGGTCGCGGGGGCGCCGAGCAGCTCCGAGATCTCGTCGACGAGCTCCTGGTAGTCGCCCGCGTGGGAGGAAGATGCAGCATCGGCCGTCACAGGGGCATTCTCTCCCATTACCGCCCTCCCTTCAGACATCTGTCTGAGATCTGCGGCACGGATGCGTGACAGCTGTCGATGGCTCAGGATCGGAGGGATCCTTAGGTTTCACGGTGGTTCTATCTGCTGGTTTGTGGAGGTGCCCCGTGCTGGGTCCCGTGATTCTCGCCGCGTCGCGCAGCGACCGGATGCGACGCCTGATCTCGGCGGCCCCGGTGACGAAACAGGTCGTCGACCGCTTCATCCCCGGTGAGACCGTCGACGACATCGTGCCGATCATCGAGGAGCGCACCGCGCAGGGGCTGGAGCTGACGATGGACGTCGTCGGCGAGGACATCACCACCCCCGACGAGGCCCGCGCCGCCCGCGACGCCTACCTGGCGCTGGTCGACCGCCTGGCGGAGCTGGAGCTCGGCGAGCGGGTCGAGATGTCCGTCAAGCTCTCGATGTTCGGCCAGGCGCTGGAGGGCGGGCACGATCTGGCGCTCGCCAACGTCCGCCCGGTCGTGGAGGCCGCGGCCGCCATCGGCACCACCGTGACCCTGGACGCGGAGGACCACACCACCCTCGACTCGATGTTCGCCATCCACGAGGAGCTGCGGAAGGACTTCCCGCAGACCGGCTGCGTGATCCAGGCCTACCTCTTCCGCACCGAGGCCGACGCCCGCCGCCTCGCCGCGAGCGGCAGCCGGGTACGGCTCGTCAAGGGCGCGTACAAGGAGCCCGCACAGGTCGCGTACCAGCAGAAGCACGAGATCGACAAGGCCTACGTCCGGGTCCTGCGCATCCTGATGGAGGGCGAGGGGTATCCGATGATCGGGTCCCACGACCCGCGCCTGATCTCCATCGCGCAGGAACTCGCGCGCAAGGCCGGCCGCAAGCTCGACGAGTACGAGTTCCAGATGCTGTACGGCATCAGGGGCGACGAGCACCTGCGCCTCGCCGCCGAGGGCCACCGCATGCGCGTCTACACCGCCTACGGCACCGACTGGTACGGCTACTTCATGCGCCGTCTCGCGGAGAAGCCCGCCAACCTGCGGTTCTTCCTCCGCTCGATGGTCAGCAAGGGCTGAGCCGCCCCCGCTCACGCCCGCGATCCCGCACCGAGGGCCCCGGGCCCCCGCTCGTCACCCCCGCTCGCAACACCGCTCAGTAAGGAGTTACGGAACTCATGGACGCTGTGACCCAGGTCCCCACCCCCGTCAACGAGCCGGTGCACGGCTACGCCCCCGGCTCCCCGGAGCGCGCCCGGCTGGAGGCCAAGCTCAAGGAGCTGGCCGACAACCCGGTCGACCTGCCCTGCACCATCGGCGGCGAGCGACGGATGGGCGGCGGTGAGCGGTTCGACGTCGTGCAGCCGCACAACCACAAGGCCCGCCTCGGCACGTATGCCAACGCCACCCGGCAGGACGCCCAGGACGCGGTCGACGCGGCCCTCGCCGCCGCCCCCGCCTGGCGCGCGATGTCCTTCGACGACCGTGCCGCGATCATCCTGCGCGCCGCCGAACTGCTCGCCGGCCCCTGGCGCGAGACGCTGGCCGCCTCCACGATGCTCGGCCAGTCCAAGACCGCCCAGCAGGCGGAGATCGACTGTCCCTGCGAGCTCGTCGACTTCTGGCGCTTCAACGTCGCCTACGCCCGCCAGATCCTGGCCGAGCAGCCCCCGGCCAACTCCCCGGGCGTGTGGAACCGGCTCGACCACCGCCCGCTGGAGGGCTTCGTCTACGCGATCACGCCGTTCAACTTCACGGCGATCGCGGGCAACCTGCCGACCGCTCCCGCGCTGATGGGCAACGTGGTCGTGTGGAAGCCGTCCCCGACGCAGACGCACGCCGCCGTCCTGCTGATGGAGCTGCTGGAGGAGGCCGGGCTGCCCAAGGGCGTCATCAACCTGGTCACCGGCGACGGCCTGGAGGTGTCCGAGGTCGCCCTGAACCACCGCGACCTCGCCGGCATCCACTTCACCGGCTCCACCAAGACCTTCCAGTACCTGTGGAAGACGGTCGGCGCGAACATCGAGAAGTACCGCTCCTACCCGCGTCTGGTCGGCGAGACCGGCGGCAAGGACTTCGTCGTCGCCCACCCGAGCGCCGACCGCGCGGTGCTGAAGACGGCGCTGACCCGCGGCGCCTTCGAGTACCAGGGCCAGAAGTGCAGCGCGACCTCCCGGGCCTACATCCCGGCGTCGATCTGGAACTCGGGCTTCAAGGAGGAGTTCGCCGCCGAGGTCGACTACCTGACCATGGGCGACGTCACCGACCTCTCGAACTTCATCGGCGCGGTCATCGACGAGCGCTCCTTCGCCAAGAACAAGGCCGCGATCGACCGGGCGAAGGCGGACCCGTCCTGCACGATCGTCGCCGGCGGCTCCTACGACGACTCGGTGGGCTACTTCGTCCGCCCGACGGTCGTCGAGTGCAGCGACCCGGAGAACGAGGTCTTCACGACCGAGTACTTCGGCCCGTTCCTCGCCGTGCACGTGTACGAGGACGACCAGTACGACGCCATGCTGACGCAGATGGAGTCGGTGTCGGACTACGCGCTGACCGGCTCGGTGATCTCCGGCGACCGCGCGGCCGCCGCGTACACCATGGAGAAGCTGCGCTACGCGGCCGGCAACTTCTACATCAACGACAAGTCCACCGGCGCCGTCGTCGGCCAGCAGCCCTTCGGCGGCGGCCGCGCCTCCGGCACCAACGACAAGGCCGGGGCCCCGCAGAACCTGATGCGCTGGACCCTGACCCGCGCCATCAAGGAGACGCTGGTCGCGCCGACCGACTACACGTACCCGCACATGGGCTGACGTTCGCACCCCGCGCCGGGACCGGCCGGGTGACGCGAAGGGCCGGGCGGACATCCGCCCGGCCCTTCGCGTCACCGCTCGCGCGGGGCCCGCTCGTGACCGGGCCGCCGCGCGGGGCGGCCCGTGCTCAGAGGCTGCGGCCGAGGAAGTCCCCGATGAGCGCGGCGATCTGCCCCGCGTGCGTCTCCAGGGCGAAGTGGCCGGTGGGCAGCAGATGGACCTCGGCCTTCGGCAGGTCGCGCCGGTAGGCGAGCGCGCCCGCCGGGACGAAGATCTCGTCGCCGGCGCCCCAGACCGCCAGCAGCGGGACCCCGCTGGTGCGGAAGTACTCGTGGAAGGCCGGGTAGAGGGCGAAGTTGGAGCCGTAGTCGGCGATCAGGTCGAGCTGGATCTCCGCCTGGCCCGGACGCGCCATGCTCGCCGCGTCGTGTTCGTAGGCGTCCGGGCTGACGAGGTCGCGCAGGTCCTCCGGGACGCCGTGCAGGTACTGCCACCGGACGCCCTCCGCACTGCTGATCTCCCGTACGGCCCGCTCCGTCTCCGGCGTGCGCCGCGCGATCAGCGCCCGCACCGGGGCCCAGGCCTCCTCGCCCAGCCCCTCCTCGTAGGCGTTGCCGTTCTGCGTGATGATCGCCGTCACCCGCTCGGGGTGCGCGAGGGCCAGCCGCAGGCCGATGGGCGCGCCGTAGTCCTGGATGTAGAGGGCGTACCGGTCGAGGCCGAGCACCTGAGTGAACGCGTCGGTGATCTCGGCCAGCTCCGCGAAGCCGTAGGCGAAGTCCGAGGCGGCCGGCGCCGACGAGCGGCCGAAGCCGAGGTGGTCGGGGGCGACGACGCGGTAGCGGTCGGCCAGCAGCGGTATCAGGTCGCGGAACATGTGCGAACTGCTCGGGAAGCCGTGCAGCAGCAGCAGGACCGGCGCGTGGGCCGGTCCCGCCTCCCGGTAGTACACCTCGTGGCCGCGGACGGTGGCGGTGCGGTGACGGACCTGGGGATGCGCTCGGAAGGTCATGGCATGAGTGCACCACGGGCACATCTAACCAGTCAATGTATTTTCACCGGTTAGATATGCCGCGCCCGTCTCAGATAGTAGGAAGTCCGAGTAACTGTGGAGACAGGCGCGCGCTCCTCCCTTAGTTTTGTAGGAGCCGAACGTCTCGCTCGATCAAGCGAATGGCGGTCGTGAGCCGGGCCCCGCGCAGGCAACCCCTGCGGCCCGCTCCCCGCCCCCTCCGGCGTCTCGCACTTCCCCTGGCACTCCCTGGAATTCGAAGGAGTCGATTCCCCATGGCCGAGACGACCGTCCGCCGCCGAGTCCGTCACGTCTCCCGCACGACCGAGTCCGACCGCAAGAACGCCGCCGCCGCGTTGCAGCGCGCCCTCGACCGCAGGGACAACGGCGGCGAGACCGGCCACTGAGCCCGGTCCGCACGCAGTCCGGGAGCCGCGCCCGCTCCTCGGGCCTTCCCGTCCGCCCCGCGACGCCACTGTCCGGATGACGGACAGTCCGTGTCATCCCATGGGACGAGGAGTAGGGTTCCCGCATGTCTCGCAGCCTCAATCTCGCAGTGATCCCCGGTGACGGCATCGGCCAGGAGGTCGTGGCCGAAGGTCTCAAGGTCCTCTCCGCCGTCCTCCCGCAGGACGTGAAGCTGGAGACCAAGGAGTACGACTTCGGCGCCCGGCGCTACCACGCCACCGGTGAGACCCTCACCGACGCCGACGCCGAGGCGCTCCGCAAGCACGACGCGATCCTGCTCGGCGCCATCGGCGACCCGAGCGTGCCCTCCGGCGTCCTGGAGCGGGGCTTCCTGCTCAAGCTGCGCTTCCTCTTCGACCACCACGTCAACCTGCGGCCCTCGAAGCTGCTCCCCGGCGTGGCCACCCCGCTGGCCGGCCAGCCCGAGATCGACTTCGTCGTGGTCCGCGAGGGCACCGAGGGCCCGTACACCGGCAACGGCGGCACGATCCGCAAGGGCACCCCGCACGAGGTCGCCACCGAGGTCTCCGTGAACACGGCCTTCGGCGTCGAGCGCGTGGTCCGCGACGCCTTCGCCCGCGCCCAGGCCCGCCCCCGCAAGAAGCTCACGCTGGTCCACAAGAACAACGTGCTGGCCTTCGCCGGCCACCTGTGGACGAACGTCTTCAACCGGGTCGCCGAGGAGTTCCCCGACGTCACCACGGACTACATCCACGTGGACGCCGCGACGATCTACCTGGTCACCGACCCCGGCCGGTTCGACGTCATCGTCACCGACAACCTCTTCGGCGACATCATCACCGACCTCGCCGCGGCCGTCTCCGGCGGCATCGGCGTCGCCGCGAGCGGGAACATCAACCCCTCCGGCGAGTTCCCCTCCATGTTCGAGCCCGTCCACGGCTCGGCCCCGGACATCGCGGGCCAGGGCAAGGCCGACCCGACCGCCACGGTCCTCTCGGTCGCCCTGCTGCTGCGCCACCTCGGGCACGACGCCGAGGCGGTCCGCATCGAGGACGCCGTCTCCGCCGACCTGGCCGAGCGCGGTGCGCTGCCCGCGCGCAGCACCTCCGAGATCGGCGACGCGCTCCGCGCACGAGTAGCCGGCTGACCCGGCGCACCACGCGATCCCCCGGCTCCCAGGAGCGGGGGGAACCCATCGAAGCCGCCGGGTCTCCTCGCACCCGGCGGCTTCTCGTATGTCCTGCCGGGTGTCACCATCGACCCCGGGTCGCATTCACGCCGTTTTCTTCCGCGCACCCCGCTTGCGATAATCGAACGCGGAGCCGCGGTATCAGGCAATGCTCGGACGTCCTAGCACACGCCACTGGCCGTACGGACGTGAGCGCGGCCCGTCACACACAACCGGTGAAGGACAACCACTCATGACGACGCCCACGATCGAGCTCAAGCCCTCCGCCAGCCCGCTCTCCGCCGCCGAGCGCGAGGCGATCCTGGCCGACCCCGGCTTCGGCCGCCACTTCACCGACCACATGGTGACCATCAGGTGGACCGAGGGCCGCGGCTGGCACGACGGTCAGCTCGTTCCGTACGCGCCGATCCCCCTCGACCCGGCGACGAACGTGCTGCACTACGCGCAGGAGATCTTCGAGGGGCTCAAGGCCTACCGCCGTCCCGACGGCTCCGTCGCCACCTTCCGTCCGGACCGCAACGCCGAGCGGTTCCAGCGCTCCGCCCGCCGTCTGGCCATGCCCGAACTGCCGGTCGAGACGTTCATCGAGGCCTGTGACGCGCTCGTCGCCCAGGACAAGGAGTGGGTGCCCGCGCACGGCGGCGAGGAGTCCCTCTACCTGCGTCCCTTCATGATCGCGACCGAGGTGGGCCTGGGCGTGAAGCCGGCCAACGAGTACCTCTTCATCGTGATCGCCTCGCCGGCCGGCGCCTACTTCCCGGGCGGCGTCAAGCCGGTCTCCATCTGGGTCTCCGAGGACCACGTCCGCGCCGTCCCCGGCGGCATGGGCGACGCCAAGACCGGCGGCAACTACGCCGCCTCCCTGCTCGCCCAGGCCGAGGCCGCGGCCCAGGGCTGCGCACAGGTCTGCTACCTCGACGCGGTCGAGCGCACGTGGGTCGAGGAGCTCGGCGGCATGAACCTGTACTTCGTCTACGGGAACAAGATCGTCACGCCCTCGCTGACCGGCTCCATCCTGGAGGGCGTCACCCGGGACAGCCTGCTGACCGTCGCCCGCGACCTCGGCTACGAGGCCGAGGAGGGCCGCGTCTCCGTCGACCAGTGGCAGCGCGACTCCGAGAGCGGAGCGCTGCGGGAGGTCTTCGCCTGCGGCACCGCCGCCGTGATCACCCCGGTCGGCACCGTCAAGCGCACCGGCGCCCAGTGGCAGCAGTCGGGCGGCGAGCCCGGCGAGGTCACCCTCCGCCTGCGCCAGGCACTGCTGGACATCCAGCGCGGCACGGCCGAGGACAAGCACGGCTGGATGCACCGCCTGGGCTGATCCCGGCTCCTTTCGACGTCGCCGCAGGGCCGCCCCGACCGGGGGCGGCCCTGCGGCGTCTTCACGCGCCCACCGCCGCCCCCACCTCCCGCGGGTATAGAGCAGCGCTCTAAAACCTTCCGTCACGTCTTCTGATCCTCCTGCAAAACGTTTAGAGTGCTGCTCAAACACGGACAGGGAGGCCAGGTGCGACTCACCCCCACCGAGCGGGACCGGCTGCTGCTCTTCGGGGCCGCGGAGCTGGCCAGGGCGAGAAGGGGCCGCGGACTGCGGCTCAACGTGCCGGAGGCGACCGCGCTCGTCGCGGACACCGTCTGCGAGGCCGCCCGGGACGGGAAGCGGCTGGCGGAGGCCGTCGAGGCCGCCCGCTCGGTGCTCGGACCCGACGACGTCCTGCCGGGCGTCGCGGACATCGTCACCGAGGTGCACGTCGAAGCCGTCTTCGACGACGGCTCACGGCTCGCGGTGGTCTCGGACCCCATCGCGGGCGGACTGCGCGACCTGGCGCCCGGCGCGCTGCTGCCGGGGCCCGCGCACGCCGAGCCCGAGGCGGCCGTGCGGCTCACCGTCACCAACACCGCGACCGTGCCCGTCTCCGTCACCTCCCACTTCCACTTCTTCGAGGTCAACCCGCGCCTGGACTTCCCCCGCGCCGAGGCCTACGGCATGCGGCTCGCGGTACCGGCGGGCTCGTCGGTCCGGTTCGGGCCGGGGGAGACGCTTCAGGTCGGCCTCGTGCCGATCGGCGGGGCCCGCGTCGCCATCGGCTTCGCCGGGCTGGTCGACGGCCCGCTGGACGCCCCCGGCGCCCGCGAGGAGGCCCTGGCCCGCGCCGCCGCCTGCGGCTACCTCGGCGTCGCGGACCCGGGCGGCCGGGAGGGCGAGCGATGAGCCGCCCCGCAGGTCACCCCACCGACGCCCGCCGCCTCGGCCCGCACGAGTACGCCGCCACCCACGGCCCCCGCGCCGGCGACCGGATCCGGCTCGGCGACTGCGGGCTGACGATCCGCGTGGAGTCCGACTCCCAGAGCTACGGCGACGAGTTCCTCGCCGGCTTCGGCAAGACGGCCCGCGACGGGCTCCATCTCAAGGCCGCCGCCGTGCGCGAGACCTGTGACGTCGTCGTCAGCAACGTCGTCGTCGTGGACGCCGTGCTGGGCGTGCGCAAGGTGTCCATCGGCATCCGGGAGGGGCGGATCTGCGCGATCGGGCGGGCCGGCAACCCGGACACCCTCGACGGCGTGGACGTCGTCGTCGGCACCGGCACGTCCATCGTCTCCGGCGAGGGGCTCATCGCCACCGCCGGCGCCGTCGACACCCATGTCCACCTGCTGTCGCCGCGGATCATGGAGGCCTCGCTGGCCTCCGGCGTGACGACGATCATCGGGCAGGAGTTCGGGCCCGTGTGGGGCGTCGGGGTCAACTCGCCCTGGGCGCTGCGGCACGCGTTCGGCGCGTTCGACGCCTGGCCGGTCAACATCGGCTTCCTGGGCCGGGGTTCGTCCTCGCACGGCGCCCCGCTGGTCGAGGCGCTGGCCGAGGGCGGCGCGTCGGGCTTCAAGGTGCACGAGGACATGGGCGCCCACACCCGGGCGCTGGACACGGCGCTGCGGGTCGCCGAGGAACACGACGTGCAAGTCGCCCTGCACAGCGACGGGTTGAACGAGTGCCTGTCGGTCGAGGACACCCTGCGCGTGCTGGAGGGCCGCACCATCCACGCCTTCCACATCGAGGGCTGCGGCGGTGGTCACGTGCCCGACGTGCTGAAGATGGCGGGCGTCGCGAACGTCATCGGCTCCTCCACCAACCCCACCCTGCCCTTCGGCCGGGACGCCGTCGCCGAGCACTACGGGATGATCGTCTCCGTCCACGACCTGAAGACCGACCTGCCCGGCGACGCCGCCATGGCCCGCGACCGCATCCGCGCCGGCACCATGGGCGCCGAGGACGTGCTGCACGACCTCGGCGCGATCGGCATCACCTCCTCCGACGCGCAGGGCATGGGCCGCGCCGGCGAGACCGTGCGCCGCACCCTCGCCATGGCCGCGAAGATGAAGGCCGAGTTCGGCGCCCCGGACGAGCACGACAACGAGCGCGTCCTGCGCTACATCGCGAAGCTGACCATCAACCCGGCGATCGCCCACGGTCTGGCGCACGAGGTGGGGTCCGTCGAGGTCGGCAAGCTCGCCGACCTCGTGCTGTGGCGGCCGGAGTACTTCGGGGCCAAGCCGCAGCTGGTGCTGAAGGCCGGGTTCCCCGCGTACGGCGTGGTCGGCGACCCGAACGCGGCCACCGACACCTGTGAACCCCTGGTGCTGGGGCCGCAGTTCGGCGCGCACGGCGCCACACCGGCCGAGATCTCCGTCGCGTTCGTCGCACAGGCGGCCCTCGACCAGGGCAACGACACCATGCCCACCCGGCGCCGCCGGGTCGCCGTCCGCGGCACCCGCGGCATCGGGCCCGCCGACCTGCGCCGCAACTCGCGCACCGGGGTCGTGGACGTCGACCGGCGCACCGGCCTGGTCACCCTCGACGGGGAGCCGATCCGCTCGGAACCCGCCGACTCCGTCTCCCTCAACCGCCTGTACTTCCTCTGAGGACCCCTGACATGAGCACACCCGCCGCCGACGGCTTCCGCATGCCCGCCGAGTGGGCCCCGCACGAGCGCACCTGGATGGCGTGGCCGGGAGCGAACCCGACGTTCGACGACCCGGCCGGCCTCGAGGACGCGCGGGCCGCCTGGGCGTCGGTCGCCCGCGCGGTCCGCCGGTTCGAGCCGGTGACGGTGGTGTGCGGCCCCGGACAGTCCGAGCGGGCCCGCACCCTCCTCGGGCCCGGGGTCGACACCGTCGAGCGCGACCTCGACGACGCCTGGATGCGCGACATCGGCCCGACCTTCCTCACGAACGGCCGCGAACTGGCCGCCGTCGACTGGACGTTCAACGGCTGGGGCGCCCAGGCCTGGGCCCGCTGGGAGCACGACGCGAAGATCGCCGCTTCCGTGTCGGACCTCGCGGGGGCGCGGACGTACGCCTCCCGGCTGGTCAACGAGGGCGGCGCGATCCACGTCGACGGCGAGGGCACGGTCCTGCTGACGGAGACGGTCCAGCTCGGCCCCGAGCGCAATCCCGGGTGGACGCGGGAGGAGGCCGAGGCGGAGATCCACGCCATGCTCGGCACCCGCAAGGCGATCTGGCTCCCGCGCGGACTCACCGGGGACTACCCCCCGCACGGCTACGGCACCCTCGGCCACGTGGACATCGTCGCCGCCTTCGCCCGCCCCGGCGTCGTCGTCGCCCACAGCCAGCCGGACCCGGCGCACCCCGACCACGAGGTGACCCGCGAGACCGTCGCCCTGCTGCGGGCGCAGACCGACGCGCGCGGCCGCCCACTGGAGGTCGTCGAGATCGCCGCCCCGACCGTGCTGGAGGCCGACGGCCACTGGGCCGACTACTCCTACATCAACCACTACCTCTGCAACGGCGGCGTCGTGCTGTGCGCTTTCGACGACCCGCGCGACGACCTCGCGGCCGGGATCTTCCGGCGGCTGTTCCCCGGGCGGACGGTCACGCCGGTCGACGCCCGTACGATCTTCTCCGGCGGCGGTGGCATCCACTGCATCACCCAGCAGCAGCCGAGGATCTAGGAGCAGCGGATGGCCGGTGGGCGCAGACAGGCCCCGCCCCGCGAGGACGTCCTCGCGGCGGCCATGGGGATGATCGCCGAGCGCGGTCTGGAGAAGCTCACCATGGCGGCGCTGGGCCGCGAGGTCGGCATGAGCAGCGGCCACCTCCTCTACTACTTCCACTCCAAGGACGAGCTCCTGCTGCGCACCCTGGAGTGGAGCGAGGGCCGGCTCGGCGCCGAGCGCGCCCGCCTGCTGGCCCGTGCCGCACCGGCTCGCGAGCGCCTCGACGCCTATGTCGACCTGTACGTCCCCGACGGCCACCGCGACCCGCACTGGACGCTCTGGCTGGAGGTCTGGAACCGCTCGCGGAACGCCGCCGGCGACACCGACGCGCGCGACCGCCAGGCGGCCATCGAGGGCGCCTGGCACCGCGACCTCGTCGCCCTGCTCGCCGAGGGGACCTCGCGCGGCGAGTTCCGGCGGGTGGACCCCGACCCGTTCGCGGCCCGGCTGCGGGCCCTCCTCGACGGGTTCTCCATCCACGTCGCCGTCGGCCTGCGCGGCACGGACCGCGAACAGGTCCTCCGGCACGTCGGCGCGTTCCTCGCCGGAAGCCTGCTGGCGCCGCGGTGAGAACGCGCTGTTCGCATCCTGAGACACCCGGTGAGCACGGGGACGGTCTGTGCCAAACTGCCCGCGTGCTCTCGTTCGCCACGATTATTGGCAGCAGGCGCGCCGGTCCGCAGTGACCGCTCCGTACGACCAGGTACGAGCGGCCATCGTCGTCCTCGACCCGCGCGCAGACCTCTCGCACCCGCGAGGGGTTTTTCGCTTTTCTGGCCCACCCGCAGCCGGGAGCGAGAGCGCGAGGGACCATGGGGGGACGGTGGAGCCGGTCATTCCGGTAACGACCGAGATCCGACACAGGAGCCTTCAGACCATGACCGCACCCAGCGAACTCGACGATTCCTTCCACGTCTTCGACACCACCCTGCGCGACGGCGCGCAGCGTGAGGGCATCAACCTCACCGTCGCCGACAAGCTGGCCATCGCCCGGCACCTGGACGACTTCGGCGTGGGCTTCATCGAGGGCGGCTGGCCCGGCGCCAACCCGCGCGACACCGAGTTCTTCGCCCGCGCGCAGGAGGAGATCGCCTTCCGCAACGCCCAGCTCGTCGCCTTCGGCGCGACTCGCCGAGCGGGAGCGAAGGCCGCCGAGGACCCGCAGGTCAGGGCGTTGCTGGAGTCCGGCGCCGGGGTGATCACCCTGGTCGCGAAGTCCCACGACCGGCATGTCGAGCTGGCGCTGCGCACCACCCTGGACGAGAACCTGGCCATGGTGAGCGACACGGTCTCCTTCCTGAAGGAGCAGGGTCGCAGGGTCTTCGTCGACTGCGAGCACTTCTTCGACGGGTACCGCGCCAACCCCGCGTACGCGAAGGCGGTCGTCCGGGCCGCCGCCGAGGCCGGCGCGGACGTCGTCATCCTGTGCGACACCAACGGCGGAATGCTCCCGGCGCAGGTCCAGGCCGTGGTCTCGACGGTGCTGGCCGACACGGGCGCGCGCCTCGGCATCCACGCCCAGGACGACACGGGCTGCGCGGTGGCCAACACCCTCGCCGCCGTGGACGCGGGCGCGACCCACGTGCAGTGCACGGCGAACGGCTACGGCGAACGCGTCGGCAACGCGAACCTGTTCCCGGTGGTCGCGGCCCTGGAGCTGAAGTACGGCAAGAAGGTGCTGCCCGAGGGCCGCCTGCGGGAGATGACCCGCATCTCGCACGCCATCGCCGAGGTCGTCAACCTCACGCCGTCCACCCACCAGCCCTACGTGGGCGTCTCGGCCTTCGCCCACAAGGCCGGACTGCACGCCTCGGCCATCAAGGTCGACCCCGACCTCTACCAGCACATCGACCCCGAGCAGGTCGGCAACACCATGCGCATGCTGGTCTCCGACATGGCCGGGCGCGCCTCCGTCGAGCTCAAGGGCAAGGAGCTCGGCGTCGACCTCGGCGACGACCGCGAACTGGTCGGCCGGGTCGTGGAGCGGGTCAAGGAGCGCGAGCTGCGGGGGTACACCTACGAGGCGGCCGACGCCTCCTTCGAACTCCTGCTGCGCGCCGAGGTCGAGGGCAGGGCGCTGAAGTACTTCGACGTCGAGTCCTGGCGCGCCATCGTCGAGGACCGCCCCGACGGCACCCACGCCAACGAGGCCACCGTGAAGCTCTGGGCCAAGGCCGAGCGCATCGTCGCGACGGCGGAGGGCAACGGCCCGGTCAACGCCCTCGACCGCGCCCTGCGGGTGGCCCTGGAGAAGATCTACCCCCAGCTGGCCAAGCTCGACCTGGTCGACTACAAGGTCCGCATCCTGGAGGGCGTCCACGGCACCCAGTCGACCACCCGCGTCCTGATCTCCACGACCGACGGCACGGGGGAGTGGTCGACGGTGGGCGTGGCGGAGAACGTCATCGCCGCCTCGTGGCAGGCCCTGGAGGACGCGTACACCTACGGACTGCTGCGGGCGGGCGTGGACCCGGCCGAGTGACGGCGGGGAGCCGCCGGGCGGTCGGGAGGCGTCGGATGTGCGAAAGCCGCCCGATGCCCGAAAGCCGCCCGATGTCCGCTCCGTGAGGGGTTCGGGTAGCTTCGAGGTATGAAGGCCGTGCTCTCGACCCGTCGGGCCCGAGGCTTCGCCGGACCCCTGCTCGCGCTGGTGCTCGTCGCCCTCACGGTGTGGACCGTGTGGGGGGCGGGCGCCCCGCGGGCGGCCGCCGCCACGGGCGTCTCCACGATCGCCGACGCGCTGCGCCGCGATCCGGTCTACGTCGACCCCGCGGCGGCCGCGCAGTTGTCGCCGGCGGACGCGCGCGCCCTGGAGCGGCAGATCGAGGACGCCGACAAACCGCTGTTCATCGCCGTCCTGCCGGCCGGCTACCCCACGGCCGGCCTCTTCAGCGACCTGCGCACCGCGACCGGGGTCACCGGCCTGTACGCCGTCCGCCTCGGCGACCGCTTCGACGCCCGCGCCGACTCCTCGGTCCTGCCGCGGACGGCCGTGCGCAACCTGGTGGGCAGCGTCGACGGAGCGAGCGACGCGAAGACCCAGCTGAGCGACTTCACCGACCGCGCCCTGACCCGCATGGGCGGTTCCGCCCCCGCGAGCTGGGGCGCCCCGGGCGGCGGCGGGGGGATCTCCTCCTCCGCGCTGATCGTGGCGGGCGCGGTGCTCGCGGCCGGCGGGGCGGGCGCGTACACCCTGGTGCGGCGGAGCCGCCGGCGCCGGGCCGAGGAGCAGCGGGCCGCGCTCGAGCGGCTGCGGGTCGTCGTGGACGAGGACATCACGGCCTTCGGCGAGGAACTCGACCGTCTCGACTTCCATCCGGCCGAGGCGGGCGCCGACGACGCCATGCGCGCCGACTACGAACGCGCCCTGGACGCCTACGAGCAGGCGAAGACGGCCATGGCCGCGGCCGCCCGACCCGAGGACGTGCGGGCCGTCACCGGGGCGCTGGAGGACGGCCGGTTCTCCCTGGCGTCCCTGGCCGCCCGCCGCGAGGGCGGACCGCTGCCCGAGCGCCGTCCGCCCTGCTTCTTCGATCCCCGCCACGGCCCCTCGGTCGCCGACGCCGCCTGGACGCCGCCGGGCGGCGCCACCCGCGAGGTGCCGGTCTGCGCGGCGGACGCGACCCGGCTGGCCGACGGCCGCGACCCGGTGATCCGCGAGGTCGACAGCGACTACGGCCGCCGCCCGTACTGGGAGGCCGGTCCCGCCTACGGCCCCTGGGCCGGCGGCTACTTCGGCGGGGGCATCCTGCCCGGCCTCCTCGTCGGCACGATGCTCGGCTCGATGATGGCCGCCCCCTCCTACGCGGCCGGCTACGGCGCCGGCTACGGGGACTTCGGCGGCGGCGACTTCGGCGGGGGGTTCTGAGCGCGGCGGCGCGCACGGGCCCCAGTGCCGGGTCCCGCGTACGAGCGGTGGTACGGGTACGGGCCCGGCGTGGTGGGGCGCCGGGCCCGTGGACCCCGTGTGGGGGGTGTGGGGAGAAGGGCCCGGTCGGCGAGGACCCGCCGGGCCCGCCGGTGCCCGGGTCAGAGCGAGGCGGCCGCCGAGGCGATGGCGGAGGCGAAGGTGGACACCTCGGAGTAGACGCCGGGGGCGTTGGCCCGGGCGCAGCCGATGCCCCAGCTCACGATGCCGACCTGGATCCAGGCGCCCGCGTCGTCCCGGCGGAACATCGGGCCGCCCGAGTCGCCCTGGCAGGTGTCGGTGCCCCCGGCCGCGTACCCGGCGCAGATCTCGTCGCTCGCCACGAGGCCGCTGTAGCCGCTGTAGGAGCGGCAGGTCGCGTCGCTGACGAACGGCACGGCGGCCTTGAGCAGGTAGCGCTGCTGGGAGCCGCCCTCGGTCGCGGCGCCCCACCCGGCGATGGTGAAGGTCCCGGTGTTGTACTGCGCGGTGGTGGCGATCTTCAGGGTCGCCTGGGTGGTGATCGGCGAGGCGAGCTTGATGAGCGCCCAGTCCTTGCCGTTGCCGTTGTAGCCGGGGGCGCGGTAGACGTAGGTGGACCTGACCTGGACCCGGCCGCCGGTGGACTGGAGGTCCACGACGCCGGCGGTGGCGGTGATGCCCGTGTTGGCGCCGGTCCTGCCGACGCAGTGGGCGGCGGTGAGCACGATCTGCTGGGTGTAGAGCGCGCCGCCGCAGCCCATGGAGAGGCGGACCATGAACGGGAACTCGCCCTGCGCGGCGCGGGTTCCGCCGACGACGGGCGAGGGGGCCGCCTGCGCGGGCGAGACGGGCTGGAGGCCGGCCATCGCCAGCGCGGCCGCGCCGACGACGGCGCATCTTCTGAGTGCCGTGAGGAGCTTCTTCAAGGTGCTGCCCTCCGTGGGGGGTTGCCCTTCCGTGGCGTGCGGGTCTTAGCGTGCGCATGTCAATGGGGTGCGCACGCGTAAAGATTCGCCCATCCTCCTGACATGGTCAGGTCAAAACCATGGCTGGATTATGCGAACCCGGCCGCCCCGCGCACAAGGGGCCGATCCGGCCAGCCGCGGGCGGGGCCCGAGCGTCAGGAAGAAGCCGGACGGCGATGTCGAGAACCCGCGTCCGGCTCCGTCCCCGGGGCGAACGCGGCCACAATGGGCCGCAACCGCACCGAGGAGAACCGCCATGGCCAAATACCTGCTACTCAAGCACTACCGAGGCGCCCCGGCCCCGACGAACGACGTCCCCATGGACCAGTGGACCCCGCAGGAGATCTCGGCCCACGTGCGGTACATGAACGACTTCGCGGCCCGCCTCGAACGCACCGGCGAGTTCGTCGACAGCCAGGCGCTCGCGCCCGAGGGCACCTTCGTGCGCTACGACGGAGAGGGCCGGCCGCCGGTCACCGACGGACCCTTCGCCGAGACCAAGGACCTCATCGCGGGCTGGACGATCGTCGACGTCGACAGCCACGAGCGGGCCCTGGAACTGGCCGGCGAGCTGTCGGCCGCTCCCGGGGCCGGCGGCAGGCCGATCCACGAATGGCTCGAGGTGCGCCCGCTCATGGGCGAGCACTGCACCGTCACGGAGTGAGCGCCCCGATGGACGAGGCCCTGCTGCGCAGCCTCATGCCGAGCGTGCTCACCGTCCTCGTCCGCCGCGGAGCCGACTTCGCGGCGGCCGAGGACGCCGTGCAGGACGCGCTCCTCGAGGCGCTGCGCGTGTGGCCGGACGACCCTCCGCGCGACCCCAAGGGCTGGCTGGTCACCGTGGCCTGGCGCCGGTTCCTCGACGCGAGACGCGCGGACACCGCCCGCCGCCGGCGTGAGGACCGCGTCGACGAGGAGCCGGTCCCCGGCCCCCCGCCCGCCGCGGACGACACGCTCCAGCTCTACTTCCTGTGCGCCCACCCCTCGCTCACGCCGTCGTCCGCCGTCGCGCTCACCCTGCGCGCCGTCGGCGGGCTCACCACCCGTCAGATCGCCCAGGCCTACCTGGTGCCGGAGGCGACCATGGCGCAGCGCATCAGCCGGGCCAAGCGCACCGTCTCCGACGTGCGGTTCGACCAGCCCGGCGACGTCGCCACCGTGCTGCGCGTCCTGTACCTGGTGTTCAACGAGGGCTACTCCGGCGACGTGGACCTCGCCGCCGAGGCCATCCGGCTCACCCGGCAGCTCGCGGCCGCCGTCGACCATCCCGAGGCGGCGGGGCTGCTCGCCCTCATGCTGCTCCACCACGCCCGGCGCCCCGCCCGGACCGCGCCGGACGGCAGCCTGGTGCCGCTCGCCGAACAGGACCGCGGCCGGTGGGACACCGCGGCGATCGCGCAGGGCGTGGCGATCCTCCAGAGAGCGCTGGCCCGCGACCGGCTGGGCGAGTTCCAGGCCCAGGCCGCCGTCGCCGCGCTGCACGCCGACGCGCCCAGCGCCGAGGAGACCGACTGGGTGCAGATCGTCGAGTGGTACGACGAGCTCGTGGCCCTGACCGACAACCCGGTCGTCCGGCTGAACCGGGCGGTCGCCGTGGGGGAGGCCGACGGACCCCGTGCGGGTCTGGCCGCGCTCGCGGCGCTGGACGCCTCGCTGCCCCGCCACACCGCCGTCGCGGCCTACCTCCACGAGCGCGACGGCGACCCGGTGACGGCGGCGCGACTGTACGCCGAGGCGGCCCACCAGGCGCGCGACCTGGCCGAGCGCGACCACCTGACCCGCCAGGCCGCCCGCCTCAACGCCCGCCGCCGCGGCTGACGGGTCGCGCGCGGCCCGTCAGCCGCCGTCGGGGCGCCCACCGCCCCGGGAGCCGCGCCGTCAGTCCTGGGCGGCGGCCTTGGCGAAGCCGACCAGGGCCTCGAAGTCGATCGCCCCCGGGTCCCCGTGGTCGTTCTCGGGCACGTGCATATGGCCGCACACGCCCTTGAACCCGTTCCACCGCGCGTTGCTCATCCGCTGCCCGCCCCCGTTGCCCGCGGACTTCGGGTACGCGGGCCACAGCGCCGGTCCGCGCAGCGGCACGTCGTGGTGGATGTGCATCCAGGCCAGGTACTGGGCGACGGCGCGCAGCGCCCACTCCGGGGCCTTGGGCCAGTAGACGTGGGCCTGGCCGTGGGTGTTCCACTTGGTGTGCAGCGCGGGGTCGCAGGTGCCGACGAGCTCCACCTGGCAGACGTTGAGCGTGTTCGTCTCGACGCCCCCGCGCCGGTTGGCCAGCGCGCGCGAGGACACGTCGATCTCGAAGTGCTGGTACCACTTGAGCCGCTTGGCGGCGAGGTCGGGCACCGCCGTCAGGTTGGGCGCGACCGAGCCGCCCTGGTAGTCGGGCAGCGAGCGGCCCTCCGTGGTGTGCAGGACGACGACGTTGACCTCCATGCGGTCACCGCCGAAGTCGTCCTGGTACCAGTGCTCGCGGTTGGCGCCGGGATAGTACTGGGGTCCGGTCTTGATGCTCATGGTTCGCGACTGTGACACAGGACACACCAAGAGGCCGGAAGCTCTTCGCTTCCGGCCCCTTTCTGCCGGTATTAGCCGTATTCGGCCCCACGCTTACGCGTTCTTGATCGCCGAGATGTCGAAGTTCAGCTTGATCTTGTCGGAGACCAGGACGCCGCCCGTCTCCAGCGCCGCGTTCCAGGTCAGACCCCAGTCGGAGCGCAGGATCTCGGCCTTGCCCTCGAAGCCCACGCGCTCGTTGCCGAACGGGTCCTTGGCGGAGCCGTTGAACTCCAGGTCGATGGTGAGCGGCTTGGTCACGCCGAGGATGCTCAGCTCGCCGGAGACGCGGTAGTCGTCGCCGCCCAGGGCCTCGGCGGACGTGGAGCGGAACGTCATCGCCGGGAACTCGTCGGTCCGGAAGAAGTCCGCGCTCTTGAGGTGGCCGTCGCGGTCGGCCGACCCGGTGTCGATGCTGTCCATCGTGACGTCGATGGTGGCGGTCGACCGGGACGGGTCGGCGCCGTCCAGCTGCAACGCGCCGGTGAAGTCGGTGAACTTGCCCTTGACGTTGGTGACCATGGCGTGGCGAGCGGTGAAGCCGATCGTCGAGTGCGCCGGGTCGATCGTGTACGCGCCGGTCAGGGCGGCGAGCTCGGGGTTCACCGTGGCGGCGGTGGTCGCGGTCGCGGTGGCGGTCTCGTCGGTGTTCTTGCGGCCGAAGATGCCCATGACGTGCTCCTTGGGGACGGAGGAGGTCGAAGATGTTTAACCTTCAACGAGCTGATGGGTACGACAGTAGTCCCATTCCGTTCAACTTTCAACTTAATCGGGGAAGGGATTTTCCGGGCGACTCCCGCACCCCCCGTCGCGACCGCCGGGCGCGGGGCGGCCGCCGTCCGGCGCTGCCGGTTCACCCCGTGGAGGGCAGGCGCGGGGCGAAATATGAGCCGGGTCTCCCCTGCCCAGTTTGTGCGACACCTACAACCCCCGGGCCCTCTGAGCAGTCGGAACGGCTGCGTGCCGACCCGGTTCTGTTCGGTGGTACCAGGAAAACGCTCCGAGGACTGTACGGAGTCGACGTCACTCTTTCCTTGGCGGGCTTCGTAAGGTCGCTACATGACCGTTTTGGAAGAGACGACCGGCGAGCCCACCTCGGAGTCCTCGGAGCCCACGGACGCGCGTGGGCGCGTGGCGGAGCTGCACGGTATCCGGGCGCAGGCGCTGGCCGGTCCGAGCGAGAAGGCGACCCTGGCGCAGCATGCCAAGGGCAAGCTGACCGCTCGGGAGCGGATCGAGCTGCTGGTGGACCCGGGCTCCTTCCAGGAGGTCGAGCAGTTGCGGCGGCACCGGGCGAGCGGGTTCGGGCTGGAGGCCAAGAAGCCGTACACGGACGGGGTCGTCACGGGGTGGGGGACGGTGGAGGGCCGTACGGTCTTCGTCTACGCCCATGACTTCCGCATCTTCGGCGGTGCGCTGGGCGAGGCCCACGCGACGAAGATCCACAAGATCATGGACATGGCCATCGCGGCGGGGGCGCCGCTGGTCTCGCTCAACGACGGTGCGGGGGCGCGTATTCAGGAGGGCGTCTCGGCGCTCGCCGGTTACGGCGGCATCTTCCAGCGCAACACCCGGGCGTCCGGGGTGATCCCGCAGATCTCGGTGATGCTGGGCCCGTGTGCGGGCGGCGCGGCCTACAGCCCCGCCCTGACCGACTTCGTGTTCATGGTCCGCGAGACCTCGCAGATGTTCATCACCGGGCCCGACGTCGTCAAGGCCGTCACCGGCGAGGAGATCACCCAGAACGGCCTGGGCGGCGCGGACGTGCACGCCGAGACCTCCGGCGTGTGCCACTTCGCCTACGACGACGAGGAGACCTGCATCGCCGAGGTCCGCTACCTGCTGTCCCTCCTCCCGCAGAACAACCGGGAGAACCCGCCGCGCGTCGAGTCCTCCGACCCGGCCGAGCGGCGTGGCGACGTCCTGCTGGACCTGGTCCCCGCGGACGGCAACCGGCCCTACGACATGACCCGGGTCATCGAGGAGATCGTCGACGACGGCGAGTACCTCGAGGTCCACGAGCGCTGGGCCCGCAACATCATCTGCGCCCTCGCCCGCGTCGGCGGCCAGGTCGTCGGCATCGTGGCCAACCAGCCCCAGACCCTCGCCGGCGTCCTGGACATCGAGGCCAGCGAGAAGGCCGCCCGTTTCGTGCAAATGTGCGACGCCTTCAACATCCCGATCATCACTCTTCTGGACGTGCCCGGCTTCCTGCCCGGCGTCGACCAGGAGCACGGTGGAATCATCCGCCACGGCGCGAAGCTGCTGTACGCCTACTGCAACGCGACCGTGCCCCGGATCTCGCTGATCCTGCGCAAGGCCTACGGAGGTGCCTACATCGTCATGGACAGCCAGTCCATCGGGGCCGACCTCACCTACGCCTGGCCGACGAACGAGATCGCCGTCATGGGCGCCGAGGGCGCCGCGAACGTCATCTTCCGCCGTCAGATCGCCGAGGCAGAAGACCCCGAGGCCATGCGGGCCCGCATGGTCAAGGAGTACAAGTCCGAGCTGATGCACCCGTACTACGCGGCCGAGCGCGGCCTGGTCGACGACGTCATCGACCCCGCCGAGACCCGCGAGGTCCTCATCAGGTCCCTGGCCATGCTCCAGTCCAAGCACGCGGACCTGCCCTCGCGCAAGCACGGCAACCCCCCGCAGTAACCCGACGGACCCCACGGGTAACCCGGCGGATCCCCTGCGGAAACCTCATCCACGGAGACTGACACCCATGAACGCTCCCGACATCCGCGTCGAGAAGGGCCATGCCGAGCCCGAGGAAGTCGCCGCCATCACGGCGATCCTCCTGGCCCGGGCGGCCGCCCGTCCCTCCGAGACCACCGCGCACCGCTCCCGTCCCCGGGCCGGCTGGCGCCGCCTGGAACGCGAGGGCGGCTTCCGCGCCCCGCACAGCTGGCGCTGACCCCAGGTGTCAAGAAGGGCCCCTCTCCCGGAGAGGGGCCCTTCTGCATGCTCTGCGTGCGCTGCCGGCCGCCACGCCCCGAATGCGGACTGCCCCGGACGGCCGATGCCGTCCGGGGCAGCCGGGGCCGCGTGACCTTCTACCGCAGGCGCGCCATGAGCGCGTGCTCCACGAGCGTGATCAGAGCCGACTTCGCGTCCGCACGGTGGCGCGCGTCCGTCGTGATGATCGGGGTGTCCGGGCCGATCTGGAGCGCCTCGCGCACCTCGTCCGGGTTGTACGGCTGGTTGCCGTCGAAACCGTTCAACGCGATGACGAAGGGGAGGCCGCTGTTCTCGAAGTAGTCGACCGCGGGGAAGCAGTCGGCGAGACGGCGGGTGTCGACGAGCACGATCGCGCCGATGGCGCCGCGCACCAGGTCGTCCCACATGAACCAGAAACGGTCCTGGCCGGGCGTGCCGAAGAGGTAGAGGATCAGGTCCTGATCCAGGGTGATGCGGCCGAAGTCCATCGCGACCGTGGTGGTCGTCTTGTCCCCGGTGTGGGTGAGGTCGTCGATGCCCGCCGACGCGGACGTCATGACGGCCTCGGTGCGCAGCGGATTGATCTCCGAAACAGCCCCGACGAACGTGGTCTTGCCCACGCCGAAGCCGCCCGCCACCACGATCTTCGCGGAAGTGGTGGAGCGGGAGGGACCCCCGCTAGAGCTTGCGAAGTCCACTGAGCACCCTTTCGAGCAGTGTCACGTCTGGCTGGCCGCCGGCGCTCTCGTCGCCGCCGGGCTGATGGATGGCGACCAGTCCCGCCTCCGCCAAGTCGGCGACGAGGATCCTGGCCACGCCGAGGGGGATGGTCAGCAGCGCCGAGATCTCGGCGACCGACTTGATCTCTCGGCAGAGGTTGCAGATCCGCTGATGCTCGGGCAACTGGCCCTGCATCTGGTGCGGCTGCGCGGTGGTGTGCACCAGCGCCTCGATGGCGAGCTGGTATCGCGGGCGGGTCCGGCCACCGGTCATGGCGTACGGACGCACCAGCGGGTTGTTCGCCGCCCCGGCGGGAGCCGCCTCGGGGGTGCGGCGATGCGGCTGCACGGGCTGGATGCGCGGCGCCTGCGGCTGGTCGTACGGGGACGGCCCGGGACCCTGGGGGGCCTGGGGCGAGTACGGCCGCTGCTGGCTGGGCGCGGAGGGGAAGTTGTAACGGTTCGGGTTCTGGGAACCGTCGCCCTGGCCCTGGGCAGGGCCGTACGACCAGTTACCCGAATTGGAACCGCCTGGGGGTGTTGCCACTCTCTCTCCTCCTCCGACTGTGCCTGGCGCCCATCACGTGGAAGCCGCGTCCCGAAACCCTACGGCCTCGGGACGCCAAAACGCACCGTCCCGCTGTTAGTTGAGAAGGCTCCCTTGGAGCTCCGCACGAAGGTCGGGCGTCAGGACCGAGCCGGCCCGGTCCACCAGAAGGGCCATCTCGTACCCAATGAGGCCGATGTCCGCCTCCGGGTGTGCGAGCACCGCGAGCGAGGAACCGTCGGATACGGACATGATGAAGAGGAATCCCCGCTCCATCTCCACAACCGTCTGGTTCACGCTGCCTCCCTCGAAGATCCGGGAAGCGCCTGCCGTCAGGGACGTCAGGCCGGAGGCGACGGCCGCGAGCTGGTCGGCACGGTCACGGGGAAAGCCTTCGGACATCGCCAGAAGGAGTCCGTCGGCGGAGACCACCACCGTGTGGGACACCCCCGGGGTGTTGTCCACGAAGTTGGTGATCAACCAGTTCAGGTTCTGTGCCGCCTGGCTCATCGGGCTCACACTAACGCTCCTGGTTGTAGGTGCTGTCAGAACCGAAGCCCTGACCGTTCGTTTCACTGCTGCCTGCGTTGCGTCCGCGCTGGACGCCCCGACGCAGGTTGCTCAACCTGCCTCGGACGTCCTCCGGGGCGCGGGAGACCTGTGGGCCGCCCTGGGGGGTGTTCTCGGCGGCGCCCTCGACCAGGTTGGCCTTGGGAACCCGCCGCGGCAGACCGGAAGAGGTGACTCCGCCCGCCTTCGGCCTCTTCAGAGCGGAGGCCTGGTGCCAGCGCTCGTCGTTGGCCGACCGCCAGACGTCGCTGCCGCCGCCGTTCTCGGAGGAGGTGGCCGGCGCTTCCTGCTGCTTGGCGGGCCGTGTGCCGTTCGCGCCGCTTGCGGTGGATCCGCGGCGAGGCAGACCGGCTTCGGTCAGCGCGTGGGGGGCCGAGGAGGCCGGTCCCGGACGGTCGAAGCCTACGCGGTTCTGTTCACCCGCGTCAGCGGCCTGCACGGATTCCGCTTCCGGAGCGTACTGGTCCGGGTAGCCGTTCTGGTAACCGTTCGTCCCACCGTTCTGCTGCGGCCAGTCGTCCTGGTAGGACTGCTGCTCCTCGTAGGGCTGGAAGCCCTCGGAGGCGCCGGCGGACGGCGTCGGACGCTCTTCACGGACCGGCTGGGCGGGCTCCGCATACGCGGGGTCCGGGTAACCGCCGTTCGACGCGAAGGCGTCGTTCTGCGGCAGGGCGCCGTTGGTGGAGAACGTGTCGTTCTGCGGCAGGCCGCCGTTCTGACCGAAGTACTGGTCGTCGTACGCCGGGCGCTGCTGCTCCTCGTACGCCGTCTGCTGGTCGAACGACCCGGGCAGGTCGGCATAGCCGGTGGCATGGGCGTCGTAGCCGCCCCGGGCGCCGTTCGACGCGGGGTCGTAGCCGTTGTGCCCGGCGTCGTACTCCGACCGCTGGGGGGCGTCGAAGCCCTCGCCGTACGAGGCGGCCTCGGTCGGCTGCTGCTGCCCGCGCTGTCCGTTCTGCCCCGGCTGCTGCTGCCCGGGCTGACCGGCCTGCTGCTGCTGGGCCTGCTGCTCCTGCTGGGCCTGCTGTTCGGCAGGCGTCTCCAGCGCCGCACGCCGTTCCTCGCGCAGCAGGGAGCGGCCCACCGGGTCCAGCTCGCGGATGTCGTCGGGGACCTCGTAGCGGCTGTCGTCGAAGCCGAGCTCCGCGGCGGTGCGCATCGGCAGGCCGGTGTTGAAGTCCTCGCCGCCGAAGTTCTGCTGCTGCTGCTGTTCGGGGATGATCTGCGAGACCGTGAAGTCGTCGCGCGACTGCTGCTGTTCGCCGCCGCCGCCGTGGGTGATGGCGTCCGGCAGCATGACCAGCGAGGTCGTGCCGGCCTGCTCGCCCGAGGGACGCAGCTGGACGCGGATGCCGTGCCGGTCGGACAGCCGGCCGACCACGAACAGGCCCATGCGCTGGGAGATCGCGGCGTCCACGGTCGGCGGGTTGGCCAGCTTGTGGTTGATGTCCGCGAAGTCCTCGGCGGTCAGGCCGATGCCCTTGTCGTGGATCTCGATCATGACCCGGCCGTCGGGGAGACGGGTGGCGGTCACGCGGACCTTGGTCTGCGGGGAGGAGAACGTGGTGGCGTTCTCCAGCAGCTCGGCGAGCAGGTGCACGAGGTCGGTCACGGCGCGGCCGTGGATCTCGGCCTCCGGGACGCCCGACAGCTCGATGCGCTCGTACTGCTCCACCTCGGAGGAGGCGGCGCGCAGCACGTCGACCAGCGGAACCGGCTGGTCCCAGCGGCGGCCCGGCTCCTCGCCGGCGAGGACCAGCAGGTTCTCGCCGTTGCGGCGCATACGGGTGGCGAGGTGGTCCAGGCGGAAGAGGTTCTCCAGCTGGTCCGGGTCCGCCTCGTTGTTCTCCAGGTCGGTGATGAGGGTCAGCTGGCCCTCGATCAGGGACTGGTTGCGGCGCGAGAGGTTGGTGAAGATCGCGTTGATGTTGCCACGCAGCAGCGCCTGCTCGGCGGCGAGCCGGACGGCCTCGCGGTGGACCTGGTCGAAGGCGCGGGCGACTTCGCCGATCTCGTCCGTGGTGGTGATCGGGATGGCCTGGACGCGGGTGTCCACGCGCCCGGGGTCGGTGCGCGAGAGCTGGTCGACCAGCATCGGCAGGCGCTGTTCGGCGATGCCGAAGGCCGCGTTGCGCAGCTGGCGCATCGCGCGGCTCATCTGACGGGCCACGGCGCCGGCGAGGATGAACGCGAGGAGCAGGGCGACGACGACGGCCGCGCCGGTGATGATCGCGGACGTCTTGGCGTCAGCGGCGATGTCCGAGGCCTCGGTCACGGCCTTGTCGGCCATGTCCGACTCGATCTGCCGGTAGGCGTCGTACTTCAGCGTCGTGACCGCCCACCAGTTCTCCTTGCTGATGCCCTTCTCGGCGAGACCGGCGCGCTCGGCGCCCGACTTGGTCTCCATCGTCGAGATCGCGCCGACCATCGTGGTCGGGTCGGACGGCGGCGGAACGTAGTCCGGGTCCTTCTGCTTCTGCTCGGCGGCCAGCGCGGCGCCGTCGCTCTTGATCTTCGCGGTGGCGTCCTCGAGCCGCTTGGCGTCCGCCTCGGTGCCGCCGCCGATGTACTCCTCGACGGCGATGCCCTCGAGGTAGGCGTACGAGGAGAGGGAGACCTTCTGCTTGGCGAAGTCGGTGTCCTGCGGGCCCGGCTTGATCAGCAGGTGCATGCCGATCGAACGCTCCAGGGAGAGCGCGGCCTTGGTCAGCGAGATGGCGTAGACGGTACGGCCGTAGGAGGTGATGTTTCCGGTGCCCAGGCCGAGCTCGTTGGAGAACTCCATCAGCGGGTGCGCGACCTGGGTGTATCCCTCTTCGGTCTGCACGCCGGTGAGCTTGGAGCTGTAGGCGGCCGCGCGCAGCGCGGGCAGCTTGGTCTCGGTGACGCGGAACAGCTTGAGCCTGCGCTCCAGGCCGGGCTTGGACGGCATGTCCTGTGCGGCGGCGTCGAAGGCGTCGGCGGCGTCGTCGGTGGCCTTGCGGGACGACGTGACCGTGGCGTCGTCCTTCTTGCCGGCCAGCAGGGGCGCGGCGGAGACGTCGCGTTCCTTGTAGAGGGCGTCGCCGTAGCTCAGCGCGGCCCGCACCAGGCGCGCGGTGTTCTCCGCGTCCTCGGCCTCCTGCCAGGTGTCGATCGAGCTCTTCACCTGGAAGCCGCCCATGACCAGGCCGACCACCACGGGTATGAGCAGGATCGCGTTCAGCCGGGTCGGTACCCGCCAGTTGCGCGGGGAGAGACGGCCGCCGCTCTTCGCGGGCGCGGCCGTCGGCTCCGAGCCGGGCGCAGGGGCGGTCGCCGCTCCGCGCGGCGGCGGGGTGAAGTTGCCCCGCGCCGCCGGCTCGGGACTTTTCTTGCTTCGCCTCACTCGACCAACAACCTCTCGGCGGTCGGCACCTTCGTCGTGCCGCAGTGTCTCAGAGCCCGGTCAGCCATCGACCATGAGTACGTCATTGACTATTGGGCAGTTCAGGCATTCCAGCACGACGACCAGTCCTCTTCCAAACATGGGAAAGAATGGGTTCGGCGTGATGTAAACCCCAGATAAAACGGTCAAAAAGAACGAGCCCCGCCAAAAGACGGGGCCTTCGTGCGCACAGTGAGACCGAGCGACCGCGACGCGTGGCGGTTCCCGTCGATTCCTCTGCCGAAACGTTATGAACACCGGAGCCGGCCGTGTCAAAGGCCACAGCCGGCTCCGAAGCGTCTACGACAACCGCCGTAGAGGCCGATGTTGTGGAAAGTTACCGCAGTCGTGCCATGAGCGCGTGCTCGACCAGCGTGATCAGTGCGCTCTTGGCGTCCGAGCGGTGCCGGGCGTCCGTCGTGATGATCGGGGTGTCCGGGCCGATCTGGAGCGCCTCGCGCACCTCTTCGGGCTGGTAGGGCTGCTGACCGTCGAAGCCGTTGAGGGCCACGACGAACGGCAGGCCGCTGTTCTCGAAGTAGTCGACCGCCGGGAAGCAGTCGGCCAGCCGCCGCGTGTCCACCAGCACCACGGCGCCGATCGCGCCGCGCACCAGGTCGTCCCACATGAACCAGAAACGGTCCTGGCCGGGCGTGCCGAACAGGTAGAGGATCAGGTCCTGGTCGAGCGTGATGCGGCCGAAGTCCATGGCCACCGTGGTGGTGGTCTTGTCCCCGGTGTGGGTGAGGTCGTCGATGCCCGCGCTCGCGGACGTCATGACGGCCTCCGTGCGCAGCGGGTTGATCTCGGAGACGGCGCCCACGAACGTGGTCTTGCCCACGCCGAAGCCGCCCGCCACCACGATCTTCGCGGAGGTGGTGGCCCGCCCTCCGTCAGAGCTTGCGAAGTCCACTGAGCACCCTTTCGAGCAGCGTCACGTCAGGTGCGCCGCCGTTGTTCTCGTCGCCGCCCGGCTGGTGGATGGCCACCAGGCCGGCCTCGGCGAGGTCCGCGACGAGGATCCGAGCCACGCCCAGCGGCATGGCCAGCAGCGCCGACACCTCGGCGACCGACTTCACCTCACGGCACAGGTGGCAGATGCGCTGGTGCTCGGGAAGCAGCCCCATGAGCGCTGCCGGGTCGGCCGTGGTGCTGATCAGCGCCTCGATGGCGAGCTGATAGCGCGGCCGGGTCCGGCCACCGGTCATCGCGTACGGACGCACCAGCGGCTGGTCGCCCTCATCCCCGTACGGCTCCGCGTACGGGTCATGATGGGCGGTGGGCGGGGTCATGGATCCTCCGGGCGGGACAGCATTCTCGGATTGTCGTGCCGTCCGTCTGGGCCGGTGGGGGGATTGTGTCGGCCGGACGGTGATTTCGTGAGGCGGGTGGTACGCGGGCGGGTCAGTGGAGCAGACTGCCCTGGAGCTCGGCGCGCAGATCGGGCGTGAGGACCGCGCCCGCACGATCGACGAGGAGCGCCATCTCGTAACCGACGAGGCCGATGTCGCACTCGGGGTGCGCGAGCACGGCGAGCGACGAGCCGTCCGAGACGGACATGAGGAAGAGGAACCCTCGTTCCATCTCGACGACGGTCTGCGCCACGCTGCCGCCCTCGAAGATCCGGGACGCGCCGGCGGTCAGCGAGGTGAGTCCCGACGCGACGGCCGCCAGCTGGTCGGCACGGTCGCGCGGGAAGCCCTCGGACATCGCGAGCAGGAGCCCGTCGGCGGAGACCACGACGGTGTGGGACACCCCTGGGGTGTTGTCCACGAAGTTGGTGATCAACCAGTTCAGGTTCTGTGCTGCCTGGCTCATCTGGCTCAACTAACGCTCCTGCTGGTGAGTGGGGCTGGGGAAGCTGCCGGTCTGGGGGCCGTTGCCGGCCTGTCGACCCTGTGCGATGCCCCGACGGAGATTGGTCAGCCGGCCGCGTACGTCGTCAGGCGCACGCGAGACCTGCGGACCGCTTTGGTGCTGTTGCTGCTGAGCCGTGCCCGGGACGAGGTTCGCCCGCGGTACCCGGCGCGGCAGACCGGAGGTGGTGACGCCGCCCGCGGCCGGCTGCCTGACGCGCTCGGCCTGCCGGACGAGTTCGTCGTTCGGCGAGGTGCGCCAGGAAGCACTGGCGGCAGCGGGACGCTGGGGTGCGGCCGGAACCGGCTGCTGCTGTTGCGGCTGCTGAGGCTGCTGCGCCTCGGGAGCCGTGCCGCCCGCCTGCTGACCGTGGAACCAGTTGGTCTCCAGCGTGTCGTACAGGGGGGTGCGGCCATCGCCCGGGCCGGCCGGCGGCAGTGCCTCCGGCTGGGCCGGAGCACCGTAGCCGCCGGACTGCGGAGCGGCGTACCGGCCCGCGGCCGAGGGGTCCTGGCGGTCGGGCAGCGCGTGCTGCCCGGTGGCGGAGCCCTCGTAGCCGGGAGCGGCGAACTGGCCGGTGGAGCCGTTGTCGTAGGCCTGCGGGGCGAACTGGTTCGGGTTCGCCGGAGCGTTCTGCCCGTTCGGGGCGCCGAAGACGTCGGAGCGGGTGAAGCCGTTGCCGTCCGCACGACCGGTCGTGCCGGGCCGCTCGAACTGGCCGCCGTCCTGCCGACCGTTCGCACCGCCCGTGCCGTTCAGGCCGGGGCGCGGGAACTGGCCCGTGTCCTGCCGTCCGTCGTAGCCGCCCTGCGGGGCGGACACGGCCGGGAACTGGCCCGTGCCGTGCACGCCGTTCGCCACCGGACGGCCGAAGTCGGCGGGGCCCGCCGGGCCCTGGCGCTCGTCCGCCCGCGGGATGGCGGGTATCTCGGCGGTGGCGCCGGGACCCTGGCGGTCGTCGATGCGCGGCATGCGCGAGGTCTGCGCGACGTCCGGCTCCTCGTGGCCGCGCGGGGCGTCCAACGGGGTGCGCGGCACCGGCGGCTGGGCGTTCTCGTCGCCCCAGCTGGTGACGCGCGGCTGCGCGTTGCCGCCGGGCAGCTCGGCGCGCGGACCACCGCGCGGCGGCAGCTGCGGCTGACGGCCGCGGCCGCCCTGCTCGTTCTTGGCGCCCCGCTGCTGCGGCGGACGTCCACCGCCGAACATGTCCGTGCCCTGCGTCCCCGTGCCGGCGGCCTGCAGACCCTGCGGCGCGCCCGGCGCCTGGCCGCCGAAGCCGGCCGGAGCCGGCCGGCCCTGCTGGGGGGAGTGCCCGGGCTGCTGCGGTCCGCGCGGCGGCTGTCCGCCGGGACGGCCACCGCCGTCACGGCCGGGCAGCGCGGCCCGCGCGCCCTGGCCGCCGGCGAGCCGGCCGCCCCCGCCGGAACCGGCGCCGAGAGCGCCGCCGCCGTTCGGGGCGCCCGCGCCGAGCGCGCCGCCCTGCGAGCCGTTCTGGCGCCGCGCGGCGGCGACGCCCGCGGCGGCCTGCGCGGCGGCGGGGCCGCCCGCGGTACCGCCCTGGCCGGGCTTGGGCTGGGGCTTCTTGCCGCCCTGGGCGACGTCCACGGGCAGCATGACCAGCGCGGTCGTGCCGCCGGAGTCGGAGGGGCGCAGCTGGATGCGGATGCCGTGACGCTGCGACAGCCGGCCGACCACGAACAGACCCATGCGCCGGGAGACCGACACGTCCACGGTCGGCGGCGACGCGAGCCGCTCGTTGATCGCGGCGAGGTCCTCGGGGGACAGGCCGATGCCGGTGTCGTGGATCTCGATCAGCACCCGGCCGTCGGGCAGGGCGTGACCGGTGACCTTGACCTTCGTCTGCGGGGAGGAGAACGAGGTGGCGTTCTCCAGCAGCTCGGCGAGGAGGTGCACGAGGTCGTTGACGACCCGGCCGGCCACTTCGGTGGTCGGCACCGAGGAGAGCTCGATGCGCTCGTACTGCTCCACCTCGGAGGCGGCGGCGCGCAGGACGTCGACCAGCGGGACCGGTCGGGTCCAGCGCCGGCCGGGCTCCTCGCCCGCGAGGACGAGGAGGTTCTCGCCGTTACGGCGCATGCGGGTCGCGAGGTGGTCGAGCTTGAAGAGCGAGGACAGCTGGTCCGGGTCGGCCTCGCGGGACTCCAGTTCGGAGATGAGCGAGAGCTGACGCTGGATGAGGCCCTGGGAGCGACGCGAGAGGTTGGTGAACATCGCGTTGACGTTGCCCCGCAGCAGGGCCTGCTCGGCGGCGAGGCGGACCGCCTCGCGGTGCACGTCGTCGAAGGCCGCGGCCACCTGGCCGATCTCGTCCCGGGAGTGCACACCGACCGACTCCACGGACGTGTCGACGTCCTGCGGGTCGGACTCGGACAGCTGCTTGACCAGCTCGGGCAGCCGGTCCTGGGCGACCTTGGTGGCGGTCTCCTGGAGGCGGCGCAGCGAGCGGATCATGGACCGGGCGACGACGAACGCGCCGACCAGCGAGACGCCGAGCACGAGCAGGATGAGCGCACCGGAGATGATCGCCTCGCGCTCGGACGCGGAGCGCAGCTCACGCGCCTTCTGCTCCATGTCCTCGAGCAGCGTGTGCTCGATGTTGTTCATCTGCTTGATCTTGGTCGTGCTGTCGTCGATCCAGTCACGGTAGGAGCGCTTGTCCAGCGACTGAAGACCCGTGGCGGAGCCGAGCGCCCGGTCGGCGTAGGTGTTGGCCTCCTCGATGACCGGGTTGCCCTTGTCGATGGGCTGGAGCAGTTCGTCGGCGCCCTCGTTGCCGTAGATGCTGCGGAAACTCGAGAGCTCGGACTGCTGGTTGTCGAGCGCGGCCTGGCCGTACTGGCGGTCGTTCTCGGTAAGCTTGCCGGTGGTGGCGTTGCCCACGGGCAGCGCCGCCGCGAGCACGGCGCGCTGGACCGAGGCGTACTCCTGGGCCGCGGAGAAGGCGGCCAGGGCACGCGTGCGCTGGATCATCTCCGGGTTGCTCGTGGCCTGCGCCATGTCCTGGGACAGGTCGAGCAGGCTCGTGATCAGACGGTGGTAGGCCTCGACCGTCTGGGTGGAGTTGCCCGGCTCCGCGTAGGCGGTGGTGCGGATCTTGGCGAGGTTGCCGAGGTCGGCCAGCAGGCCGACGAGGCTGTCGCGGACGCCCTCGAGGTCGCCGTCCGCACTGGCGGTGTCGATCCCCTCGGAGGCGTCCTGGAAGGCGACCAGGGCCTTGTCGGTCTTCTGCCGGTAGCCCGTGACGCCGAAGTCGGTCCCCTTGCTGCCGTGCGACAGCGGGCCGGCCGAGTTGTCGCGCTCGTCCTGGAGCCGGTCGGCCAGCGTGGTCGCCTGCTTGGTCATGTCCGTCAGCAGTTTCATGTTGTCGAGCTGCTGGATGTCGTCCATGGACTGGTTGATGCGCACCGCGCCCAGCGTGGTGGCCGCGACCACCGGCAGGGTGAGCAGCGCCACCAGACGGGTGGAGATGCGCCAGTTGCGCAGCGCCACGCGCGAGCCGGGACCGGGGGGACCGGTCGGCGGCTTCGCCGTCGGGGTCGGGGGAGGAGAACTCGGCGACGCGGACGCGCCGGGGCGCCCGGGGCGCTCACCGCCGTCGCCGGACGCGGCCGGGCCCGGGTTCTGGGCGTGCTGGGGCGAGGAGCCGACTGCCATCGGGCCAGTCCCGCCGTGCGGCTCCGGCTCGGCCGAAGCGCTGCCATCCCTCTTGAAACGTCCCTGCACTAGCGTCGCAACCTCTGGACCAGGCGCCCTTCCGGATGAACGGAAGGACGGTGTCGGCGTGTGGAGGGGCGTCCTGAATTACGCCCCCCGAATGGTCGTGAGTACCGGCGCCGGCTCCCCCTGACCTTCGCCGCCACCGGGCGCTCTGACGCGCCCTTCGTGCGCCGGCTCGATCCCGCGGCGGTCCGAGGAATTCCAGCACAGTGCAGGATCTCCAACAAGGCCCGTTGGCCAGGCTGTGACATCCGTGACACGAAGTGAGGGTGACGTCACGGGATGTAGAAACCGATCCCACATAAGGCGGACATAAGAGGGCGAAGCCGCAGGGTGCAGCCGGTGTCCCAGTCGCCATGATCAGGAGCGGAATGGGGGCTTCAGGGGGTCAATGTCCGTTTCGTTGCAGTCGCTTGGGAAGCCGAATTGACCGTTTTACCCCTGGATTCGTGAGCAAACTCACACGGCGATCATGTGACCTTCACGCGTTCACCGGGATTCGCGTGTTTAGCCTGACGTTTTACAGGGATGGCAAATCCGACAAGCCGCGCCGAGGCGGAGGCCCTCGAAGGCCCCTTCGGCGCCCGGAGAAGACAGGGTCCAGTACACCAGTGAAGACGACGACGATGTTCCACAAGATCGCCAACCCGCGGCGCACGACGCTGGCCCACCTCGCGGGCGCCGACGAACTGCAGCTCCCCGTGCAGCCGGAGCACTCCGTCGACCTCCCGGCCCAGACCGCCAACCCCCGGCGCACCATCCTCATGGAGGTTCCGGTCGCGGCCTCCGTGGCGCAGTAGCCCCACCCGTCGCTCCACTCGATCCCCGTCGCTGTCCGTCGCCGCTCGTCGTGCGTCGCGCGCCGACGTCCGCCGATCTTCGTGGAGGGATACGGGCGTCGGCCGCCGAATGCTCAAGGCGGCCGTCCACCGATGTCAAGGGCGTCCCCGGCCGGGGACGCCCTTCCGCGTTAGCCTGGACCGTCACACTCCAGCCAGCTCAGTCAAGGGGCCAACCAACCCGTGCGCATCGCCAGGTTCTCCATCGACGGGAACGTCGCCTTCGGCGCGGTCGAGGGCGACAAGCCGGACGAGCTCGTCCTCGACATCATCAAGGGCATCCCGTTCACGGACTTCGAGCTCTCCGGCACCAAGGTGCCGCTGAACAAGGTCCGGCTGCTCCCGCCCGTGCTGCCCAACAAGGTCGTCGCCTTCGGCCGCAACTACGCCGAACACGCGCGCGAGCTGGGCAACGAGGTCCCGGACGCCCCGTTCGCCTTCTTCAAGCCGTCCACCTCGGTGATCGGCCCCGGCGACGCCATCCAGTACCCGTCCTTCTCCGCGGAGGTCCACCACGAGGCCGAGCTCGCCGTGGTCATCGGCCGGCTGTGCCGCGAGGTCCCCCGCGAGCGCGTCAAGGACGTGATCTTCGGATACACGTGCGCCAACGACGTCACCGCCCGCGACGTCCAGAAGCGCGAGAAGCAGTGGGCCCGGGCCAAGGGCTTCGACACCTCCTGCCCCCTGGGCCCCTGGGTGGAGACCGGCCTGGACCTCGAGACCGCGGGCGACCTCACCGTCCAGCTCACGGTCAACGGCGCCCAGCGGCAGCTCGGCCGCACCAGCGAGATGATCCACTCCATCGAGGATCTGATCGTCAACATCACCGAGGCCATGACGCTGCTCCCCGGCGACGTGATCCTCACGGGCACCCCGGCAGGGGTAGGCCCCCTGGCTGTCGGCGACGAGGTCGCCGTCACCATCGAAGGCATCGGCACTCTCACCAACAAGGTTGTCAAGCGTGGCTAGCGCACCCGGCACTCCCGTACGCGTCCGTTTCTGTCCCTCGCCCACCGGTAACCCGCACGTGGGCCTGGTGCGCACCGCCCTGTTCAACTGGGCGTTCGCCAAGCACCACCAGGGCACGCTGGTCTTCCGCATCGAGGACACCGACGCGGCCCGCGACTCCGAGGAGTCCTACACCCAGCTGCTCGACTCGATGCGCTGGCTGGGCTTCGACTGGGACGAGGGCCCCGAGGTCGGCGGCCCGCACGCGCCGTACCGCCAGTCGCAGCGCATGGACCTCTACAAGGACGTCGCCCACAAGCTGCTGGAAGCGGGGCACGCGTACCGCTGCTACTGCTCGCAGGAGGAGCTGGACACCCGCCGCGAGGCCGCCCGCGCCGCCGGCAGGCCGTCCGGCTACGACGGCCACTGCCGCGACCTGAGCGCCGAGCAGGTCGAGGAGTACACGGCCCAGGGCCGCGCCCCCATCGTCCGCTTCCGCATGCCCGACGAGACGATCACGTTCACGGACCTGGTCCGCGGCGAGCTGACGTTCACCCCGGAGAACGTCCCCGACTACGGCATCGTCCGCGCGAACGGCGCCCCGCTGTACACCCTGGTCAACCCGGTGGACGACGCGCTGATGGAGATCACGCACGTCCTGCGCGGCGAGGACCTGCTGTCCTCCACGCCCCGCCAGGTCGCCCTCTACAAGGCGCTGACCGAGCTGGGCATCGCCAAGGGCACCCCGCTCTTCGGCCACCTGCCGTACGTGATGGGCGAGGGCAACAAGAAGCTGTCGAAGCGCGACCCGCAGTCCTCGCTCAACCTCTACCGCGAGCGCGGGTTCCTCCCCGAGGGCCTGCTCAACTACCTCTCGCTCCTCGGCTGGTCGCTCTCGGCCGACCAGGACATCTTCACGATGGACGAGATGGTCGCGGCCTTCGACGTCGCCGACGTCAACCCCAACCCGGCGCGCTTCGACCTCAAGAAGGCCGAGGCGATCAACGCCGACCACATCCGCCTGCTCGACGTGAAGGACTTCACCGAGCGCTGCGCCCCCTGGCTGAAGGCCCCGGTCGCCCCCTGGGCCCCGGAGGACTTCGACGAGGCGAAGTGGCAGGCGATCGCCCCGCACGCGCAGACCCGGCTGAAGGTCCTCTCCGAGATCACCGACAACGTCGACTTCCTGTTCCTGCCGGAGCCGGTCTTCGACGAGGCCTCCTGGACGAAGGCGATGAAGGAGGGCAGCGACGCCCTGCTGACCACGGCGCGGGAGAAGCTGGCGTCGGCCGACTGGAGTTCGCCCGAGTCCCTCAAGGAGGCCGTCCTGGCCGCCGGCGAGGCTCACGGCCTGAAGCTCGGCAAGGCCCAGGCCCCCGTCCGGGTCGCCGTCACCGGCCGCACGGTCGGCCTGCCCCTCTTCGAGTCCCTGGAGATCCTGGGCAGGGACACGACGCTGGCCCGGATCGACGCGGCCCTGGCGAAGCTCGCGGCGTGACGGCGCACCGCACATGAGGGGCGGCTCCCGGACTTCCGGGGGCCGCCCCTCACGCGTTCGCCCCCACACGGCGTCGCTCTCGTCGGTCAGGCAGGCGAACTCGTCGAAGATCTCCGGCACGACGACGACCAGGTCGCGGCCTTGCGGAACGGATCGCGCGCCAGTATCCGCACGGCCTTGTCCAGGTGCGCCCGGCGCTCACTCGGCAGACCGTCGTAGGCCGCCCGGGCCTCGACGGTGAACAGGACCCGGCACTCGCTCATGTCCTCGGCGTGCCGGCCCGCGATACGGTCGGGGCATGAGCATTCGTGCCGTGGTCTGGGACGTTGACGACACCCTCTTCGACTACACGACCGCCGACCGCGAGGGCATGCGGTCGTACCTCACCACCGAGCGGCTGCTCGACCGCTTCGGCACCGCGGACGAGGCGCTCGCGCGCTGGCGGGAGGTGACCGAACAGCAGTGGGCGCGGTTCTCCGCGGGCGGGATGACCTTCGAGGACCAGCGCCGCGACCGGGTGCGGGCGTTCCTGGAGCGGCCGGAGCTGACCGACGAGGAGGCCGACGCCTGGTTCCGGCGCTACATCACGCACTACGAGGCCGCCTGGTCGCTGTTCCCCGACGTCCTGCCCGTGCTCGACGCCCTCGCCGCCAGCCACCGCCATGCCGTGCTGTCGAACTCCAGCATCCACGTGCAGGACCACAAGCTGCGCGTCCTCGGCGTCCACGACCGCTTCGAGGTCATCCTGTGCGCCGCCGAGCTCGGCGTCTCCAAGCCGGAGGCCGGCGCCTTCCTCGCGGCCTGCGAGGCGCTCTCCCTGCCCCCGCACGAGGTGGCCTACGTGGGCGACCATCCGGAGATCGACGGACGGGGCGCCGCGGACGCCGGGCTTCTGTCGGTGTGGATCGACCGCTACGGAGGCGGGGCGACCGTCGAGCTCCCGTCCGGGCGGCACCGCATCGTCAGCCTCGCCGAACTTCCCGCGCTGCTCGGCTCCGATACCCGTTTTGGAGCGCAGTCCACCTTCGGGTAATGTTCTTCCTGCGCCGCCGGAGAGCGGGCCGAAAGGCCGGAACCGGAGGAGCAAAACTAGAACAAGATCCCCTTCGGGGCTTGCGTTCCAGTGGCCTATGGTGTAATTGGCAGCACGACTGATTCTGGTTCAGTTAGTCTTGGTTCGAGTCCAGGTAGGCCAGCTCGCAGAGCTCATCTGCGCACGCGGAGATCATCTCCGCAACGCCCCCGTTGTGTAGCGGCCTAGCACGCCGCCCTCTCAAGGCGGTAGCGCCGGTTCGAATCCGGTCGGGGGTACAGATCCTTCCCGCGGGGGGAGTTCGGGTAGCTCCCGCTCACCTCGATGCAGGATCGCTAGGGCCCCCGTTGTGTAGCGGCCTAGCACGCCGCCCTCTCAAGGCGGTAGCGCCGGTTCGAATCCGGTCGGGGGTACAAACTGGTCTAAACCACATTGGTCTATGGTGTAATTGGCAGCACGACTGATTCTGGTTCAGTTAGTCTAGGTTCGAGTCCTGGTAGACCAGCTCGGATCTGCGGAAACGCAAGATCCTCGCCCCCGTTGTGTAGCGGCCTAGCACGCCGCCCTCTCAAGGCGGTAGCGCCGGTTCGAATCCGGTCGGGGGTACGCACCACGCAAGGCCCTCCACTTCGGTGGAGGGCCTTCGTCGTGTCCTGCCCGTGCCCTTCCGGTCTCCCCCGTTCCCTTCCGTGCGCGCGTTCACCCGAAGCCGTACCGCCGGGCCGACTCCTCCTCCTGGGCCGGCCGGTGCAGCGCCTGCAACATCGGCTCGACGCGGATCGCGCCGAGCAGCGCCGTCTCCACCCGCTGCGCCTCCGACTCCCGCGTCTCCACGAAGTCGAGGTCGAGCGAGGCCGTCCGGTGCATCAACCGGGCGTAGGACACGAGCAGTTCGGCGTCCCACGCGTAGCCGAGCCGCCGCAGCGCGGCCACCGCCACCACCAGCGAACGGTAGGCGGGGGAGAGGGACTTCAGCAGCCGGGCGTTCGTCCAGCCCAGGCGGACGAGCAGGCCGTCCGCCTCCCGGTGCGCCGCGCGCACGCAGTCGTCCTCCGCGTCCGGCTCGGGGCCCGGGGCAGCGCCCGCAGGGCCGCGCCCAGCCGCATCGTGCGCCCCAGGGAGTCGCCGTCGACATGGCCGAGCACCTCGCGGACGGTGGCCACCGGCAGCCGGCCCACCTGGATCATCGCGCGCACCAGCCGCAGCCGGCGCAGATGCCCGGGCCGTGCACCAGTGGGCGCCGGTCATGCCGGCCATGTTCCGCATGCCGGCGGAGCTGAGGAAGGACCCGGAGCGCGGGCTGCTCTCCCGGGTGCTGCTGACGGCCTCGCCCCGGACGTACTGCGTCGTCCGGTACTGGGAGTCCAAGGAGAAGCTCTACGCCTACGCGAGCGCGTCCGACGCCTTCCGCCACCGGGCGTGGGCGAGGGTCGACCGCCTGGAGCGGCGCGGGAAGGTCCGCGGGCACGTCGGGATCTGGCACGAGGCGTACAGCGTGCCGGAAGGCTCCTGCGAGGCGGTCTACGGGGACATGCCGGCCTTCGGCCTCGCGGCCGCGCACGGTCGGGTCCCGTTGGGGGAGCGGGGGCGGTATGCCCGGGACCGGTTCGCACACCGGCCGGCGCCGTGGGAGGAGAGGGCCGCCGCGGCGTTGAGGCTGCCCTTTCCCCTCGGCGGGGTCAGCCCGTCCTGCGCAGGGCCTCCGACAGGCGGGCCGCGGCGTCGATGACGGCCTGGGCGTGCATCCGGCCCGGGTGACGGGTCAGGCGCTCGATGGGGCCCGAGACGGAGACGGCGGCCACCACGCGGTTCGAGGGGCCGCGCACGGGGGCGGACACGGAGGCCACGCCCGGCTCGCGCTCGCCGATGGACTGGGCCCAGCCGCGACGCCGGACGCCCGACAGGGCCGTCGCCGTGAACCGGGCGCCCTGGAGGCCGCGGTGCAGCCGCTCGGGCTCCTCCCAGGCCATCAGGATCTGCGCCGAGGAGCCGGCCTTCATGGTGAGCGTGGAGCCCACCGGGACCGTGTCCCGAAGACCGGACAGGCGTTCCGCCGCGGCCACGCAGATGCGCATGTCGCCCTGGCGGCGGTAGAGCTGTGCGCTCTCGCCCGTGATGTCGCGCAGGTGCGTGAGCACCGGGCCGGCGGTGGCCAGCAGGCGGTCCTCGCCCGCGGCCGCGGCCAGCTCGGCCAGCCGGGGGCCCAGGATGAAGCGCCCCTGCATGTCCCGCGCCACCATACGGTGGTGTTCCAAAGCCACGGCCAGGCGGTGGGCCGTGGGTCGTGCGAGTCCGGTGGCAGCGACCAAGCCTGCGAGGGTGGCCGGACCGGACTCCAGGGCGCTCAGGACAAGGGCTGCCTTGTCCAGGACGCCGACGCCGCTACTGTTGTCCATGAAACGATACTCCCGTCTCACTCTGTGAAACGCAAGTTCATTTTTCCGTGAGACGCGCAACCCTTGGAGACATGACGGCCCGCAGACCAACGGGCCTGGCGGCGGGTGCCCGGGAACGCCGAGAACACGATCGAGGGCGTCGCCTCCACAAGATCTCTAGTTGGGCCGGTGCTCCTGTGCCGGCCGGAGGGAAAGCGATGGGTAGGACACTCGCGGAGAAGGTCTGGGACGACCACGTCGTCCGGCGCGCCGAGGGCGAGCCCGACCTCCTCTTCATCGATCTGCACCTGCTGCACGAGGTGACCAGCCCCCAGGCCTTCGACGGCCTCCGTCAGAACGGCCGCCCCGTGCGCCGTCTCGACCTCACCATCGCGACCGAGGACCACAACACCCCGACCCTCGACATCGACAAGCCGATCGCCGACCCGGTCTCGCGCGCCCAGCTGGAGACGCTGCGCAAGAACTGCGCCGAGTTCGGCGTGCGGCTGCACCCGCTCGGCGACGTCGAGCAGGGCGTCGTGCACGTCGTGGGCCCGCAGTTGGGCCTGACCCAGCCCGGCACGACCGTCGTCTGCGGCGACTCCCACACCTCCACGCACGGCGCCTTCGGCGCGCTGGCCTTCGGCATCGGCACCTCGCAGGTCGAGCACGTGCTGGCCACCCAGACGCTCCCGCTGGCCCGCCCAAGGACCATGGCGATCACGGTCGACGGCGAGCTGCCCGACGGCGTCACCGCCAAGGACCTGATCCTGGCGATCATCGCGAAGATCGGCACCGGCGGCGGCCAGGGCTACATCCTGGAGTACCGCGGCCCCGCCATCGAGAAGCTCTCGATGGAGGCCCGGATGACCATCTGCAACATGTCGATCGAGGCCGGCGCCCGCGCGGGCATGATCGCCCCCGACGAGACCACGTTCGCCTACCTCCGGGGCCGCGCCCACGCGCCCGAGGGCGAGGACTGGGACGCCGCCGTCGCGTACTGGAAGACGCTGCGGACGGACGACGACGCGGAGTTCGACGCCGAGGTCGTCATCGACGCCGCCGCGCTGTCGCCGTTCGTCACCTGGGGCACCAACCCGGGCCAGGGCGCGCCGCTTTCGGCGGACGTCCCCGACCCCGCTTCGTACGAAGACGCTTCGGAGCGCCTCGCCGCCGAAAAGGCCCTGGAGTACATGGGGTTGGAGGCCGGACAGCCGCTGCGCTCCATCAACGTGGACACCGTCTTCGTAGGTTCCTGCACCAACGGCCGCATCGAGGACCTGCGGGCCGCCGCCGCGATCGTCGAGGGCCGCAAAGTCGCCGACGGCGTACGGATGCTGGTCGTCCCCGGCTCGGCGCGCGTCGGTCTCCAGGCCGTCTCCGAGGGCCTGGACGTCGTCTTCAAGGAGGCCGGCGCCGAATGGCGGCACGCGGGCTGCTCGATGTGCCTCGGCATGAACCCCGACCAGCTCGCGCCCGGTGAGCGCTCCGCGTCCACCTCCAACCGCAACTTCGAGGGCCGGCAGGGCAAGGGGGGCCGCACCCACCTGGTGTCGCCGCAGGTCGCGGCCGCCACGGCCGTCCTGGGCCACCTGGCCTCCCCGGCCGACCTGTCCGACGCCGAGACCCGTACGCCCGCTGGAGTCTGATCAGCCATGGAAGCATTCACCAAACACACCGGCCGGGCCGTCCCGCTGCGCCGCTCCAACGTCGACACCGACCAGATCATCCCTGCTCACTGGCTCAAGAAGGTCACGCGGGACGGTTTCGAGGACGGGCTGTTCGAGGCCTGGCGCAAGGACGCGGACTTCGTCCTCAACCGCCCCGAGCGGCAGGGTGCGACCGTGCTGGTCGCCGGCCCCGACTTCGGCACCGGCTCCTCCCGCGAGCACGCCGTCTGGGCGCTCCAGAACTACGGCTTCAAGGCCGTGATCTCCTCTCGCTTCGCCGACATCTTCCGGGGCAACTCGCTCAAGAACGGCCTGCTCACGGTCGTGCTGGACCAGAAGACCGTCGAGGCGCTCCAGGAGCTGAGCGAGCGGGACCCGCAGGCCGAGATCACCGTCGACCTCGAGGCCCGCGAGGTGCGCGCCGAGGGCCTCACCGCCTCCTTCGAGCTGGACGAGAACTCCCGCTGGCGGCTGCTGAACGGCCTGGACGACATCTCCATCACCCTGCGCAACGAGGACGACATCGCCGCCTACGAGGCCAAGCGCCCGTCCCACAAGCCGAGGACGCTCCCGGTCTGATCCCGGAGCCCGACAGGCCCGGGCAGGTCGAGTTTCGGCCACCGCGACACCCCCGCCGTACCCCCGATCCCACCGATCGGGGGTACGGCTGCGTCTGCACCCGTTCGGCCCTGCACGCTCGGACCGTCGTAGTCAACTTCCCACGTTAGGCGGGGTGTTGCCGGGGTATGCGCCCGATGAGGACGTGATCGCCGGATGTGCCCGGACGGCCGTCTGAGGCGGCAGTTGCCCCCTGGGCGGGCGACAACTCGCCCCAGATGGCACAATCTGTGCATGGAACACGACGGCCAACTCGAGCTCTATACGGCGGTCGCGAACCAACTCAAGGAAGCGCACGCGAGAGTGCGCGCACTGCAAGTCCCGGAGGGCGTACGGATGGCGCTGACCCGGAAGCTGCTGGTCATTACGGCCGCGGCCAAGCACGATCTCGCCGATGCGACAAGGCGTCTGGAGCGGTTCATGGCGGACCTCGACGAAGGGCGAACGCCCGAAGAGGAGCGTTGATCGCCTCCGGAGCCGCCGATTTCGTTGCGGCACAAGGGTGATTAGCCCGTTTCGTGTTTGATTTGCGGTATATATCTGCCTAACGTGCGAAAAAGCTCGGACAGTATCGTTCCGGCTAATGTCTCCGAAGGGGAAGACGTGAACAAGGCGCAGCTCGTAGAAGCGATTGCCGACAAGGTGGGCGGCCGCCAGCAGGCCGCCGACGCGGTCGACGCGGTCCTGGACGCCATCGTCCGCGCGACGGTCGCCGGCGACCGGGTCTCGGTCACCGGCTTCGGCTCGTTCGAGAAGGTCGACCGGCCGGCCCGCTACGCCCGCAACCCCCAGACGGGCGAGCGGGTGCGGGTCAAGAAGACGTCCGTGCCGCGCTTCCGTGCCGGCCAGGGCTTCAAGGACCTGGTGAGCGGGTCGAAGAAGCTTCCCCGCGGTGGCGAGGTCGCCGTCAAGAAGGCCCCCAAGGGCAGCCTGACCGGCGGTTCTTCCGCCACGGTCAAGAAGGCCGCCGCGAAGAAGGCCTCCCCCTCGACGCGCGCCGGGGCCGCGAAGAAGACCACGGCCACGGCGAAGAAGACGACGGCCGCGGCGAAGAAGACCACGGGCGCCGCCAAGAAGACGACGGCCAAGAAGACCACGGCGAAGAAGACGACGGCGGCCGCGAAGAAGACCACCGCCACGAAGTCGGCCACCGCCAAGAAGACGACGGCCAAGAAGGCCCCCGCCGCGAAGAAGGCGACGGCCACCAAGGCCCCCGCCAAGAAGTCGACCGCGCGCAAGACCACCGCCAAGAAGGCCACCGCCCGCAAGGCGTAGGGCACCTGGGGCACTCACACGCCGGGCCGGACTCCCGCACGGAGCCCGGCCCGCGGCGTGTGCGCGGCCCGCTCAGAAGGTCTGAAGCGTCACCAGGGTGATCCGCGGGCCGCCGTCGCCGCCGCGCTCCGTCTCGATGCGCACCCGCTGTCCGGGCCGCAGCAGCCGCAGCCCGCCCGCGTCGAACGCCGCCGCGTCGAAGGAGACGGGGGTCCCGTCGTCCAGCAGCACCTGTCCGCTGCGCGTGCCGGGGTCGTACGTGTACGCGGTCGCCTGCATGCCGGCAGCCTACTGCTCCGGGATCAGCAGCCGCGCGGCCGCCGCGGCCGTCCGGGAGCCCACTCCCAGCGCCAGCGCCGCGCGCAGATCCTCGCCGGTGTCCACGTCCTGGCGCACGGAATCCACCGCGTCGAGACGGAGTTCCTCGGCGCCGCCGGCCTGGTGGCGGGCCCGTGAATCCGCGCCGAATGCGGGGCGCAGCGCATGGCCGGGGGCGGCGGTGAGAAGCGTGGTGCCGACCGCGGCCGCGTCCGGGAGGAAAGCGCGGGGGAATTCCGCGGCCGCGGCCAGGACGCGCGCCAATTCCGCCGGGCGCAGCGCCGGCAGATCGGCGTTGAGGGCGGCGAGCGGGGAATCCGGGCGAAAGGCCCGCACGGCGGCCGCTCCGTGCGCCAGGGCGGCGTTGAGACCCGCGCGCGGCTCGTCCGGGACGATCCGGGCGCCGAGCGCCGCCAGGATGCGCGAGGCCAGCGCGTCGTCCGTGACTACGGCCACATCGCGCACGTCCGGCGAGGCCAGCGCGGCGGCCACGGTGTCCTCGGCGAAGGCCAGGGCGAGTCCGGGGCGCAGCCCGTCGCCGGCGGTGTCCGCGAGCCTGCTCTTGGCCAGCGCCAAGGGCTTCAGGGGTATGACCAAGCTCCACTGCACCGGCGTACCGTCCCTCTCTCGTCGCGGACATTGTCACCCGGCCCGTCCGCAGGTCGCGGAGGCGGGCGTACGGTGTTCTCGACAGACCAGCGGCCCGGGGCGACACTTGTGCGGCCCCGGGTCCAGGAGCAGGCCTTGGGAAGTCCTAGAGGAAGGTGTCCGCGTGCCCCGCCGCAGAATCGGCTTCTGGTACCGCTTCGCAGCGGTCCTCTGCAAACCCTGGCTGGTGGTTCTGCTCAAGCGGGACTGGCGCGGAATGGAGCACATTCCGGCCGAGGGTGGATTTATCACCGCGGTGAACCACAATTCGCATGTCGACCCCTTCGCGTACGCCCATTTCCAGTACAACAGCGGACGGGTGCCGCGATTCCTGGCGAAGAGCGGGCTTTTCAAGGAGGGATTCGTCGGCGCCGCGATGCGTGGCACCGGACAGATCCCCGTCTACCGCGAGAGCACGGACGCGCTGAGCGCCTTCCGGGCCGCGATCGAGGCAGTGGAGCGCGGCGAGTGCGTCGCGTTCTACCCCGAGGGCACCCTCACCCGCGACCCCGACGGCTGGCCCATGACGGCCAAGACCGGCGCGGCGCGCGTGGCACTGCAGACGAAGTGCCCGGTGATCCCCGTAGCCCAGTGGGGCGCCAACGAACTGCTGCCGCCCTACGCCAGGAAGCCCCACCTCCTTCCGCGCAAGACCCACCATGTGCTCGCGGGCCCGCCCGTGGACCTCACCCGGTTCTACGGCCACGAGATGACCCCCGAGCTCCTGAAGGAGGCGACGGAGGTCATCATGGCGGCCGTCACCGCCCAGCTGGAGGAGATCCGCGGCGAGAAGGCGCCCGAGAGGCCGTACGACCCGCGCCGGGAGCGGATCGAGCAGCGCCGCCGCACCCAGGCGGAGACCGGCGCGGAGAGCGGCCCGGGGACCGGTCACGCGCAAGCCCGTCACGAGGGGGAGAACAGCAAGTGAGCAAGTCCGTGAAGGCGGCGGTGTTCAGCGCCGGTTCGTGGGGGACGGCCTTCGGCATGGTGCTCGCCGACGCGGGCTGCGACGTCACCCTGTGGGCGCGTCGCCCCGAGGTGGCCGACGCGATCAACACCACCCGGGCCAACCCCGACTACTTCCCCGGCATCGAGCTCCCGGAGAACCTGCGGGCCACGACGGATCCCGCCGAGGCCGCCGCCGGCGCCGACTACACGGTCCTGTCGGTGCCCTCGCAGACGCTGCGCGCCAACCTCGCCGAGTGGACGCCCCTGCTCGCTGCGGACACCGTCCTGGTGTCGTTGATGAAGGGCGTCGAGCTCGGCACGACCATGCGGATGAGCGAGGTCGTCGAGGACGTCGCGAAGGTGGGCCCGGGCCGCGTCGCCGTGGTGACCGGCCCCAACCTGGCCAGGGAGATCGCCTCGCGCAGGCCGGCCGCGGCCGTGGTCGCCTGCACCGACGAGGCCGTCGCCCAGAAGCTCCAGGCCGCCTGCCACACGCCCTATTTCCGGCCCTACACCAACACCGACGTGGTGGGCTGCGAGCTGGGCGGCGCGGTCAAGAACGTCATCGGGCTCGCGGTCGGCATCGCCGACGGCATGGGCCTGGGCGACAACGCCAAGGGCTCGCTGATCACCCGCGGCCTCGCCGAGACCACCCGGCTGGGCCTGGCCATGGGCGCGGACCCGCTCACCTTCGCCGGACTCGCCGGGCTCGGCGACCTGGTGGCGACCTGCTCCTCGCCGCTGTCGCGCAACCACACCTTCGGCACCAACCTCGGCAAGGGCATGACGCTTCAGGAGACCATCGCGGTCACCCGGCAGACCGCCGAGGGCGTCAAGTCCTGTGAGTCGGTGCTCGATCTGGCGCGGCGGCACGGCGTCGACATGCCGATCACCGAGACGGTCGTCGCCATCGTGCACGAGGGCAAGCCTCCGGTCGTCGCCGTCAAGGAGCTCATGTCGCGCAGCGCGAAGCCGGAGCGACGCTGAGCCAACGCGGCGGGCGGACGCTGACTCCCGGCCCTACCACCGGGTACTCTCAAGCCGATATGAGCACCGAGAACCTCCCCCAGAGCCCTCAGCAGCCCGTCCGCAAGCCGCGGGTGGCCGTCGTCTTCGGCGGCCGCAGCTCCGAGCACGGGATCTCCGTGGTGACCGCCGGCGCGGTCCTCAGGGCCATCGACCGGACCAAGTACGAAGTCCTGCCGATCGGCATCACCCGCGAGGGCCGCTGGTTCCTCACCGCCGACGAACCCGAGCGCATGGCGATCACCGACCGCCGCACGCCCGACGTCGAGGAGCTCGCCGAGTCGCGGGACGGCGGAGTGGTGCTCCCCGTCGACCCCGCCAACCGCGAAGTCGTCTACTACGAGCCGGGATCGGTGCCCAAGGCGCTCGGCGAGGTCGACGTCGTCTTCCCGGTGCTGCACGGCCCCTACGGCGAGGACGGCACCCTCCAGGGCCTGCTGGAGCTCTCCGGCGTCCCGTACGTGGGTTCGGGCGTGCTCGCCTCGGCCGTGGGCCAGGACAAGGAGTACATGAAGCGGGTGTTCACCTCCTTCGGGCTCAAGGTCGGCCCGTACGTGGTGATCCGCCCGCGCGAGTGGGAGCAGGACGAGCCGGGCGCCCGCAAGAAGATCGTCGACCTCGCCGGCGAGCACGGCTGGCCGCTCTTCGTGAAGCCCGCGCGCGCGGGCTCGTCCATCGGCATCACCAAGGTCGACGACCTGTCCGGCCTGGACGAGGCGATCGCCGAGGCCCGGCGCCACGACCCGAAGATCCTCGTCGAGGCGGCGCTGCGGGGCCGCGAGATCGAGTGCGGCGTCCTGGAGTTCGAGGACGGTCCCCGCGCCTCGCTCCCGGCCGAGATCCCGCCGCCGGACGCGCACGCCTACTACGACTTCGACGCCAAGTACATCGACTCGACCCCCGGGATCGTCCCCGCGCCGCTGACGGACGAGGAGACGGCGCAGGTCCGCAGGCTGGCGGTGGACGCCTTCGACGCGGCGTCCTGCGAGGGCCTGGTCCGCGCGGACTTCTTCCTCACGGAGGACGGCGAGTTCGTCATCAACGAGATCAACACGATGCCCGGCTTCACGCCGATCTCGATGTACCCCAAGATGTGGCAGGAGACCGGGATCGGCTACCCCGAGCTGGTGGACCGTCTGGTGCAGGCGGCGCTGCGCAGGTCCACCGGACTGCGCTGATCCGGGGGCGGCCGGTCCGGGACCGGGCGGGGGCCGGTCCGGTCGGACGGTCTAGTCGGCGATCCCCTCGGGGATCGCCTTCTTGATGGCGGGGGCCAGGTCGATCAGGACGCCGGAGGTGTCCGTGCCGGCCGGCACGGACACCTCGACATAGGCGCTGCGACTGGCCGTGGTGAAGCGGCTGCCCCCGCCGTCCCGCGTCTCCATCAGCCAGTCGACGCCGTCGACCCCGCCGGCCACCGCGTCCGGGTCCGCCCCCTCGGCGACCTTGGGGTCGATCATCTTCGGCGGCCGCGCGACACCGCAGCGCAGTATGATCTCCGGACCTCCCCAGCCCGCGGTGAGCGCGGAGGCGGGCTCGGGATCGTGGCGGCTCTCCCCGTCCACCTTCGACGGCAGTACCTTGTCCAGGTCCCGGCACAGCTTCGCGGCTTTCGCGCCGGGACGGGGAACCGCCGTCGACGCGTTGTCGTCTGCTGAGGAGCAGCCCGCGAGCGTGATCAGCAGGACGAGCGCGGGCAGGCCGACGGGCCGGTGACGGAAGAGGTTCACCGGCCAAGGGTAGACGGGGGCTACAGATGCACGACCGGACAGGTCAGGGTGCGGGTGATCCCGTCCACCTGCTGGACCTTGGCGACCACCATGCGGCCGAGGTCGTCCACGGTGTCGGCCTGGGCGCGCACGATCACGTCATAGGGTCCCGTCACGTCCTCGGCCTGGACCACGCCAGGGATTTTGCCGATCTCCTCGGCGACGGTCGACGCTTTGCCGACGTCCGTCTGGATCAGGATGTACGCCTGTACCACGGAACCTCCAGGGCGGCCACGAGGATCATGTGGGGAAAAGGAACGCCACGGTATCGCGTCGCCGCGCGCCGCGGGGAGACCTACGAGGACCACGGCGCGCGCGCCGGGGTGCGGGGGCACGAAAGACGTCGACGGACGCCTCGACCGTATCGAGGACACTGGGTATGCGCTACCGGGCACAAACAGGTACAGAAGGGGCCGAAGGGTAAATGAAGGGCACTGTTGGTGAACTCGGCGAGTTCGGGCTCATCAGGGAGCTCACCTCCCGTCTCACCACCACCCCCGCGGTCCGGGTCGGCCCCGGCGACGACGCCGCGGTGGTCGCCGCGCCCGACCGCAGGGTCGTGGCCAGCACCGACATCCTGCTGGAGGGCAGGCACTTCCGCCGCGACTGGTCGACGGCCTACGACGTCGGCCGCAAGGCCGCCGCGCAGAACCTCGCCGACATCGCCGCCATGGGCGCGGTGCCGACGGCCCTGCTCCTCGGCCTCGTGGTGCCCGCCGAACTCCCCGTGACCTGGCCGTCGGAGATGATGGACGGCCTGCGCGACGAGTGCCAGGTGGCGGGCGCCTCCGTGGTCGGCGGCGACGTCGTGCGGGGCGACACGATCATGGTGTCGATCACCGCGCTCGGCGATCTGCGCAACCAGGAGCCCGTCACCCGGGGCGGCGCCCAGCCCGGCGACCTGGTCGCGGTGACCGGCTGGCTCGGCTGGTCCGCCGCCGGGTACGCGGTCCTCTCGCGCGGCTTCCGCTCGCCCCGCGCGTTCGTGGAGGCCCATCGCCGTCCCGAACCGCCGTACCACGCCGGTCCGGCGGCGGCCGCGCTCGGCGCGACGGCGATGTGCGACGTCAGCGACGGACTGATCGCCGACCTCGGGCACATCGCGGAGGCCAGCAAGGTCCGCATCGACATCCGGTCGGGCGCCATAGACATCCCCACCCAGATGAACGACATCGGGCAGGCCGTCGGCGTCGACCCCATGCAGTGGGTGCTCACCGGGGGAGAGGACCACGCCATCGTGGCCACGTTCCCGCCGGACGTGAAACTCCCCGCCCGCTGGAAGGTCATCGGCGAGGTGCTCAACCCCTCCGCACTGCCGCAGGTCACGGTCGACGGCGCGCCCTGGACCAGCAAGGGCGGCTGGGACCACTTCGGGGACATGGAGTCGTGACCGCCCAGGGGACCCCGCCCCGGGTGCTGACCGTGGCGGGCTCCGACTCCGGCGGCGGGGCCGGGATCCAGGCCGACCTGAAGACGATGCTCGCCCTCGGCGTGCACGGCATGAGCGTCGTCACGGCCGTCACCGCGCAGAACTCCCTCGGCGTGCGGGGGGCGTGGGAACTGCCGGCGGAGGCGGTCCGCGCCCAGTACCGCAGCGTCGTCGACGACATCGGCGTGCAGGCGGTCAAGACGGGCATGCTCTCCTCCGCCGAACTCGTCGAGACCGTCGCCGACTTGCTGGCCGGGACCGACGCCCCCGTGGTCGTCGACCCGGTCGGCGTCTCCAAGCACGGCGACCCGCTGCTGGCCGCCTCCGCGCTGGACTGCGTGCGCGCGAAGCTGCTGCCGCGGGCCACCGTCGCCACCCCCAACCTCGACGAGGTGGCCCAACTGACCGGCGTGCGGGTCGAGTCCGAGGAGCAGCTCAGGGACGCGGCGGCCGCCGTGCTGGCGTTCGGACCGCGCTGGGCGCTGATCAAGGGCGGCCATCTGCCCGGCGACGCGGTGGACCTGCTGACGGACGGCGTCGAGGAGTACTGGCTGCGCGCCCCGCGGCACGACAACCGGCACTCGCACGGCACCGGCTGCACCCTCGCCTCGGCGATCGCCTCCCAGCTCGCGCGGGGGCGCTCGGTGCCGGAGGCGGTGACGGAGGCGAAGAGCTACGTCACCGGGGCGATCGCCGCCGGGTTCGCGCTCGGCGCGGGCATCGGACCCGTGGACCACGGCTGGGCCCTCACACGGGGCGCCCCGACCGCCTGACGGCCGCGCCCCGCGCTCCGCGTCCCACGGGACGCGGCACAGCAAAAAGCCGGTCCACACTGGGTGGACCGGCTCGATGCAGCGAACCAGCAGTGGCCGCGCGCGAGGGGTTCCCCCCGGCTCGAACGGAGTCGAGATCAGGGGGACGTGCGTCAGCGCGAGACCTTGCCGGCCTTGATGCACGAGGTGCAAGCGTTCACGCGCTTCGGCGTCCCGCCGACCACGGTACGGACGCGCTGGATGTTGGGGTTCCAGCGACGGGACGTACGGCGGTGCGAAAACGAGATGTTGTTGCCGAAGCTCGGCCCCTTGCCACAGACGTCGCAGTTGGCAGCCACGGGTCACTCCAAAGACTTCAGATGCACTTACGGATGATCCCGGCATGCCGGGATCAGGATCTAGGATCTGAGTGGCGGTGCCAGGGGGATGGCCCGATGCGGATCGGGCAACCGGAGCAGCATACAACGACTGCGCCGGTACAACGAAACTACCATGGCTGCTCAGGGGCCCGGCCCGCGCCCGGGGCGGCTCCGTCCGCCGCGGCCCGGCCCGCTTGCCGCCGTTCACCCGTCCGGGGTCTACGCTGCGTCCAGTCCAGCAGCCAGGGAGGCGCAGGTGGCGCAGGTGCCGCAGACATTCTTCGATGCTCTCGCGGTGCGCACCTGGTGCGGCCTCGCCCTGGCGGCCCTGGGGCGGGCGCGTGAGGAGATCGACGCGATCAACGTCTACCCGGTCGCGGACGGGGACACCGGCACCAACCTGTACCTGACCGTCGAGTCGGCGGCGACCGCCGTGGAGGCGGTGTTCGCCGGGTACGAGGCCGGTTCGGGGGCCGGCGGCGCCCACGAGCCCGCCGGGAAGCCCGCCCTCGCCGACGCCGCCCGCGCGATGGCGCACGGCGCGCTCATCGGGGCGCGCGGCAACTCGGGGACGATCCTCGCGCAGCTGCTGCGCGGCATGGCCCAGGTGCTCGCCGCCGAGGGTGAGGCCTCTCACACCGACGGACGCGGGCTGCGGCTGGCCCTGCGGCGCGCGGCCGACTCCGCCCGCCAGGCCGTCGCCCACCCCGTCGAGGGAACCGTCCTGTCGGTCGCCTCGGCCGCCGCGGACGCCGCGCAGACGGCGGTGGGAGCGCAGGGCGCGGAGGGCGACTGCGGGACCGTCGCCCGGGCCGCCTACCAGGGGGCCTGCGCGGCGCTCGCCGCGACCCCGGGACAGCTGGCCGTCCTGGAGCACGCCGGGGTCGTCGACGCGGGCGGCCGGGGACTGGTCGCGGTGCTCGCGGCACTGGTGGAGACGTTCACGGGGGAGGCGCCCGGGTTCTCCCCGGTCGCCTCCGGCGACCCGGCGCGGGAGCGCGGCGAGCGCCGGGAGCAGAAGGGCCGGAACGGCCGGGAGGGCCGGGAGGGGGCGCCCGGGGCCGACGACGGCGAGGGCTCCGCGCAGGACTGCGCGGACGGGCCGCAGGGCGAGAGCGGTCCGGCCTTCGAGGTGATCTACCTGCTGGAGGCGGAGGACGCCGCGGTCGGGCGGCTGCGGCAGCGGCTGGACGCGCTCGGCGACTCGCTCGTCGTGGTCGGCGGCGACGGCCTGTGGAACGTCCACGTGCACGTGGACGACGCCGGTGCCGCCGTGGAGGCCGGCGTCGACGCGGGCCGGCCCTACCGGATCCGCATCACGCACTTCGGGGCCGGCGACGCGCACACGCGCGGGAGCGAGCGTCCGCCCCGCGAGCGCGTGCAGCGCGCGGTCGTCGCCGTCGTGCCCGGCGAGGGGCTGGCCGGGCTCTACGCCGAGGCCGGCGCGACCACCGTGCTCGCCCGCCCCGGTGAGCCGCCCGCCAGCGGCGAGCTCGTCGAGGCCGTGCGACGGGCCCACGCGCGCGAGGTCGTGCTGCTGCCCAACGACGCCGACCTGCGGCACACCGCCGCCGCGGCCGCCGAGCAGGCCCGCACGGAGGGCATCCGGGTGGCGCTGATCCCGACCCGCTCGGCGGTCCAGGGGATCGCCGCCCTCGCCGTCCACGAGCCGGACCGCCGCTTCGACGAGGACGTCGTCTCGATGACCTCGGCGGCCGGCGCGACCCGTCACGCCGAGGTCGTCGTGGCCGAGCGCCAGTCGTGGACCATGGCCGGCATCTGCCAGGCCGGCGACGTCCTCGGGCTCGTCGACGGCGACGTGGCGGTCATCGGCTCCGACGTGACCGCCACCGCGGAGACCGTCCTGAACCGCATGCTGTCGGCCGGCGGTGAACTCGTCACCCTCGTCCTGGGCGACGAGGCCCCCGAGGGCGTCGCCGAGCGTCTGCAGGCGCGGGTGCGGGAGGCGTACCTCGCGGTGGACACGGTGGTCTACCGGGGCGGACGGCAGGGAGCCCTGCTGCTGATCGGCGTGGAGTAGCCCGGCCGCCCCCCCCCGCGACTCCGTACCGAACTGCACGGGATCGCGGGGTGCGGGCGAGCGTGGCGCCGTCAGCGCTCCCTCTGTTCCTCCGCCACCTGCAACAGCTGCTCCGCCTCGGCCCGCCGGGCCCGCGCCGTCTCGTCGTCGCCGCGGTCGCCGCCGTGCTCGCCGGGCCCGGCCTCCTCGTCGGCGTCCGACCCGGCCCCCGCCTGCGCGTCCGCGTAGGCGCGCAGCACCGCACGCGCGCGTGCCGCCGCCGCGGCCGGACGCCCCAGGTCGCTCTCCAGCCAGCCGGCCGCCAGCTCCGCGCCGGTCCGGGCGTGCAGGGCGTCGTCCCCCAGGGCGACGAACACCGCGACCGCCTCGGAGATCTGGGAGAGCGCCTCGTCCAGGGCGGACCGGATCGAGTCGTCGTCGGCGTCCTCGGCGGCGGAACGGGCCAGCAGATCGCCGAACTGACGGTGGGTGTCGCCCAGTTCGGCGACGATCCGGCGGCGCACCTCGTCGTCGCGCGCCGCGTCGAACGCGTCCGCGCACTCCTCCAGGGCGGTCGCCATCAGGTCGCGCGCGGCCCCGGCGCCCGCCTCCGTGCGCAACGCCAGCCACGCGCGGGCCCGCAGCGAGCGGACCAGCCCGTGCACGTTGCCGAGGTCGCGCCACAGGGCGCCCGCGCGCGCGTACGCCCGGTCCGCCTCGGCGTGCAGACCGGCCTGCCCGAGCGACTCGGCGGCCAGGTGCGCCAGCGTCGCGTGGTCGTGCTGTTCGGGCCAGTGCCGGGCGATCTCGGCGGCCTGAAGCCGCCGCTCGGCCGCGTCCCGGTGGTCCCCGAGCTCGCTGAGACAGTCGCCCAGCCACCACTGCGTCTGGACGACCGCGCCGTCGCCGTGCGTCTCGGCGCTCAGGTCCGCGAGCGCCGACTCCAGCACCTCCGCGGCCTCGGCCCAGCGGCCCTGCCGGACCAGGTACCCGCCGAGCTGGTGGCGGGCCCACGCGCCGAACGTCGGGCCCACGCCCGCCTCGTCCGCCCAGTGCGCCGCCTCCAGGGCGTGCTCCGCGGCCTCGGCGTCCTCTCCCCGGCCGCCCACCACCTCGGCGAGCTGCAAATACAGCTGCGCCCGCCCCACCGCCTCCAGGAACGGTCCGCCGTGCTCCAGCGCCGCCCGCAGCGCCCGCTCCGCCTCCGCCATGTCGTCCAGCTGGTGGGCGAGACCGGCCAGCCGGGCCTCGTACTCCACGGCGAACCACGGCAGTCCCGCCGCGACGAACTCGCCGGCCGCCCGCGCGAACAGCTCCACGCCGGCCTCCGGGTCCCCCGACCGCACCGCCAGCTCGGCGAGCATCGCACGGCCCTCGGCGACCCGCGCGGCGAGCCGCACGTCGTCCCCCGCCCGTCCCTCCACCAGCGCCAGCAGCTCCCGCACGGCCGCCTCCGCCGCCGTCAGGACGTCGTCGTCCACGGGCCCCTCGGCCCCGTGGACGTGCCGCATCAGGATCCGGGCCCGCGCCATCAGCACGCCCGCCGCCTGGGGCACCTCGGTGCCGCCGTCGGCGTACAGCGCGAGGACGCGGTCGTAGGGGCCGGCCACCGCGGCGAGCGCCTCGTCCACCTCGCCGGCGAGCGCACGGACGTAGGCCGCACGCGCGTGTGCCGCCAGCGCCTCCCCGGGGTCGCCCGCCCGCGCGTACAGCTCGGCCGCCTGCTCGAACCGTTCGGCGCCCTCGGGGCCCAGACCGATCGCCTCGTGGTCGGCGATCTCCGCGCGATCACGCGCCGCCAGCTCCCCCGCCGCCGAGCCCGCGGCCGCCTCGGCGACCCGCGCCCAGGCCTCGACGGCGTGCGGCCGCAGGGTCTCCGACAGCCGCCGCGCCTCGGCCAGCAGGGCCGCGAGGTCCGGCTCGCCGGACTCCCCGACCGGAGCCGGAGCCTGCGCCGAGGGCGCCGACGCGGTCGCGGAGGACACCGGGCGGGCGGCCCGCACCCCCAGGGGCAGCCGCTCCGCCAGGGGCCGCTGCGCCATCCGCGCGCGTGCCCGCTCGCTGACGTGCCGGGTGCCGTTGCGCTCGTCGAAACGCGCGGCCAGCGCGAGCGCCTGGGCGCGCGCGTGGGCGGCGAGTTCGGCGGCGGTCCACTCCCGGCCGGCCGGACCGGGCACCCGCCGATCGCCGCACCCGAGTTCCGCCAACCGCTCCATGAGCAGCACCGTCACGCTCAGGAACTCCAGCTTGCTGCGCGGATGCCCCTCGTCGGTGAAGTACGCGGGCCGCTCCGCGAGCAGCTCCAGGCCGCGCGCCTCGTTGCCGGTCAGCGCGCAGAACTCCACATGGTCGGCGTAGGCCCCGCGCATCGACTCCATGGGCCGCACCAGGCGGAACCCGCGCAGGTGGTGGGCGCGGGCCTCCTCCGGGCGGCCCAGCCGCAACAGCGGCACCAGGGACGAGGCCAGCACGGTGTGCGGCTCGTGCGCGCACGCGTACTCGCCCTCCAGGACCGGCGCCCACACCCGCAGGGCCTCGGCGTCCCGGCCGCGCTCCGCCTGCCACCAGCCCTGCCCGTGCAGCTCGCACGCGTGGCAGTCGGCCATGGTGTCCCGGTCCGCGGCCAGCCAGGCGGCGAACGCCCGCTCGGCCCGCTCCACGTCCCCCACGTGCGCGGCGACGCTGAACTCGGCGCTGCGCACCGCCCGCTCGGAGTGCCCGGCGAGGCGGTAGCGGTGCTCCATCTCGCCGAGCCACTTCTCCACCGACGCCAACGGCACGTGCGGCTGGTCGAGCATGCCCGCCGACATCCACTTGAAGACCCAGTGCAGCGAGTGCGTCTCGTACGCGTCGAAGTCCTCGGGCCGCTCGTCCCACATGCGCAGCAGCCGCGCGAACGGGACGAACATCTTCGCCTTCTCGGAGCTGTAGTTGTAGACCTTCAGCTGGTGCCCGAGCGCCTCGATCACGGCCAGCGGGATCTTCAGCTTCTCGGCCTCCAGCAGCAACTGCTCCGCGCGCGCGTTGCGGGCCGGACCCTCCGGCTGCTCGCCGTTCTCCGCCATCGCCCGGCGCAGGGAGTCGAAGTCGGTGATCTCACTCATCGTCGGCCGCCCGTCCCTCCGTCGGCTCCCGCTGGGCCGACTCCCCGTGTGTGGCCCACTCCAGAAGGCCGATGAACGCCCGGTTCAGCAGCGCCGAGTCCGCCGGGCGCAGCGGCCGCTGAGCCATCAGCAGCGCCTGCCCGTACAGGGACTCCGTGGCGGTGCCGATCAGCTCGGGATCGTGCAGCGAACCGATCCGCCGGACCAGCGGGTTGAGATGGTTCAGCACCAGACGCGCGCGCGGGGCGCTCCCGCGCAGCGAGCCCAGGATGCCCGCCCACAGGTCGTCGGCCTCCTCCTCGGCCTGCGCGCGTGCCTGCTCGTGCCGGGCCGCCCGGTCGTCCAGATGCAGCGCGGGCACCGACAGCGGGTGGAAGGCCCGCAGGACGACGTCGCAGGCCAGCGGTTCCAGCCGCGCCCGCGCGGCTGCCAGGAAGCCCGCCAGCGCCAGCTCCTCGGCCGCGTCGACGCCGTCCAGGTGGGCGGTCACCGTGTCCGCGTCCAGCTCGGCGACCACGGTCCCCGGCCGCACCGAGGGCAGCGCCTCCACCAGCTCGCCGTCGTAGGTGTAACCGCCGTTGACCACCCCGACGCCCTGCGCGGACGCGATCGGCGCGACCTGCCGGTACTCCTCCACGGTCCGGGTGAAGTGCACCACCGGGTGGCGCCGGGCGAACTCCTCCAGCGACAGCCGTCCGTCGGTCGTCTCGAAGGGCAGCCACGGCAGCATCGTGCGCAGCATCTCCCGGTCGTGCCGCGCCAGGGACTTCACGCCCAGGTGGTGCACGGCCAGGAACCCCGCGAGCCGCTCCGGGTCGCCCGCGGCGAGCCCCGTCAGCCAGGACCGGATCCGCCCGCCCAGCGCCTCGCGCACCGCGGCCAGCGTCTCGTCCTCGTACAGCGCCTCCCGCGATGCGGTCGGGCGCAGGCTGTCGGTGTCCAGGACACAGCGCACGAAGAACGCCCAGTCGGGCAGCAGCTGTTCGCCGCGCTCGGTCAGCAGCATGCCCTTGAGGTGCACCCGGTGGCCGCCGCGCTGCGCCGGGCTGACCGCCGACGGCAGCACGTACGCCACCCCGCGGATCCCCGCCACCGGCACGTCCAGCTCGATCGCGTCCAGCGGGCCGAAGCCGAACAGCTCGCGGCAGTGCCGGGCCAGCGCGACCCGCCGGTCGGCGGGGGAGGGGTACGGGCGGTCCCAGACGGCGGGCAGGTCGGTGACCGCCTCGTCGCCGACCCGGACGTCGTAGGGCAGCAGCGACCCGAAGTCCCGGGCCAGCGCCAGCACGCGCGACTCGGCCAGCCACTCCGCGGCGCCGGCCCGCGCCACCAGATGGACGGTGGTGCCCGGCTCGGGGCGCTCCTCGTGGGGCAGCGTCCGCACGGTGTACGAGCCGTCGTCCCGGGCCGTCCACTCCACGGGCGGCGCGTCCGGCGTCCGCGCGCTGCGGCTGACCACGCGGATCCGCTCGGCGACCACGAAGCAGGCCAGCAGGCCGATGCCGAACTGGCCGAGGAAGTCGGAGCGGACGTCGTGCAGGCCCTCGGCGCGTTTGGAACTGCGCCCGATGGTGGCCAGCAGGCTGTGCACGTCCGCCTCGGTGAGCCCGATGCCGGAGTCCTCGACCCGCAGCCGTCCGTCCGCCGCGAACAGCCGCACCCGCGCGGGTGCGTCGGGCTCCTCGGCCCGCCGGGCGGTGACGGCGTCCACCGCGTTCTGAAGCAGCTCGCGCAGATAGACCCGGGGACTGGAGTAGAGGTGATGGGACAGCAGGTCCACCAGGCCACGCAGGTCGACCTGGAACGTGTGGGGCGGCTGGGGCGCCTGGGATGACTGTGAGGTCTGGGAGTCCATCGCTGCAGCGCCGCGGGCTGGGGGAGGAGCACGGCGCGGGGTCGGGCGGTCCCGGTGGGGCGGTGACCGCGGATGATGGCCAAAGCGCCATGGTAGGGCCCGAACGAGCCGTCTGACCAGGGGTTTCGGGACACCTGTGCGGCGATGTCAGTGCCGTGGTGTGCAATGGATCTCGTGCCCGCGCTGAAAGAACCACTGGAACGACCGCTGAAGTCGGTGCTCGGTCCCGCCACCGCCAAGGTGATGGCCGAGCACCTCGGCCTGCACACCGTCGGCGACCTCCTGCACCACTACCCCCGCAGATACGAGGAGCGCGGCCAGCTCACCCACCTCGCCGACCTCCCCATGGACGAGCACGTGACCGTGGTCGCCCAGGTCGCCGACGCCCGGTTGCACAGCTTCGCCTCCGCCAAGGCCCCCCGGGGCAAGGGCCAGCGGCTGGAGGTGACCATCACCGACGGCAGCGGCCGGCTGCAACTGGTCTTCTTCGGCAGCGGCGTGCACAAGCCCCACAAGGACCTCCTGCCGGGCACGCGCGCGATGTTCTCGGGCAAGGTCTCGGTCTTCAACCGCCGCCTCCAACTGGCCCACCCCGCCTACGAGCTGCTGCGCGCCGACGCCGAGGAGTCCGTCGAGAGCTGGGCCGGCGCCCTCATCCCGCTCTACCCGGCCACCGCCAAACTGGAGTCGTGGAAGATCGCCAAGGCGGTCCAGACCGTCCTGCCCGACGCCCGCGACGCGGTCGACCCCCTCCCGGACTCCCTGCGCGAGGGCCGCGGCCTGGTCTCGCTTCCCGAGGCCCTGCTGAAGATCCACCGCCCGCACACCAAGGCCGACATCGCCGACGCCCGCGCCCGGCTGAAGTGGGACGAGGCGTTCGTCCTCCAGGTCGCCCTGGCGCGCCGCCGGCACGCCGACGCCCTGCTCCCGGCCGTTCCCCGCAGGCCCGCCGCCGACGGCCTCCTCACCGCCTTCGACGCCCGCCTGCCCTTCACCCTCACCGAAGGCCAGCAGAAGGTCTCCAAGGAGATCTTCGACGACCTGGCCCTGGACCACCCGATGCACCGGCTGCTCCAGGGAGAGGTGGGGTCGGGCAAGACCCTCGTCGCCCTGCGCGCCATGCTCGCCGTGGTCGACGCCGGCGGACAGGCCGCCCTGCTCGCCCCCACCGAGGTCCTCGCCCAGCAGCACCACCGCTCCGTCGTCGAGATGATGGGCGACCTCGCCGAGGGCGGCATGCTCGGCGGATCCGACCGGGCCACCAAGGTCGTGCTGCTGACCGGGTCGATGGGCACGGCCGCCCGCCGCCAGGCCCTGCTCGACCTGGTCACCGGCGAGGCCGGCATCGTGATCGGCACGCACGCGCTGATCGAGGACAAGGTCCAGTTCCACGACCTCGGCCTGGTCGTGGTCGACGAGCAGCACCGCTTCGGCGTCGAGCAGCGCGACGCCCTGCGCGGCAAGGGCAGGCAGCCCCCGCACCTGCTGGTCATGACGGCCACGCCGATCCCGCGCACCGTCGCCATGACCGTCTTCGGCGACCTGGAGACCTCCGTCCTCGACCAGCTCCCGGCCGGCCGCTCGCCCATCGCCAGCCATGTCGTGCCGGCCGCCGACAAGCCCCACTTCCTGGCGCGCGCGTGGGAGCGCGTGCGCGAGGAGGTGGCAGGCGGCCACCAGGCCTACGTCGTCTGCCCGCGCATCGGCGACGACGCCGACGAAGCCGGGGACGGCGGGAAGGGCGGCCGGAAGAAGTCCGCCGAGGACGAGGCGGAGAAGCGCCCGCCGCTCGCGGTCCTGGAGGTGGCCGAGCAGCTGGCGAAGGGCCCGCTGAGCGGACTCGGCGTGGAAGTCCTGCACGGCAGGATGCACCCCGACGACAAGGACGCGGTGATGCGCCGCTTCGCCGCCGGGGACACCGACGTCCTGGTCGCGACGACCGTCATCGAGGTCGGCGTCAACGTCCCCAACGCCACCGCCATGGTGATCATGGACGCCGACCGCTTCGGCGTCTCCCAGCTCCACCAGCTGCGCGGCCGGGTGGGCCGCGGCTCGGCCCCCGGCCTGTGCCTCCTGGTCAGCGAGATGCCGGAGGCGAGCGCGGCCCGGCAGCGGCTCACCGCCGTCGCCACCACCCTCGACGGCTTCGAGCTCTCCCGCATCGACCTCGAACAGCGCCGCGAGGGGGACGTCCTCGGCCAGGCGCAGTCCGGCGCCCGCACCTCCCTGCGCGTCCTCGCGGTGATCGAGGACGAGGAGGTCATCGCCGAGGCCCGGCAGGAGGCGGTGGCGGTGGTCACGGCGGACCCGGAGCTCAGCGCCTACCCGGGCCTGCGAACGGCCCTGGACGCCCTGCTGGACGAGGAGAGGGAGCAGTACCTGGAGAAGGGCTGAGCGCCGGCGGCCGTCGTAGGGGGCGGCGACGTCCCGGCGCGGCCTGAGAGACTGGACCCGTAACCGCCGGACCGACCCGCCCCGCCGTCGGACCCGTGACCCCTGCCGAACGAGGACCCGAGATGACCCGCGTGATCGCTGGCGCAGCAGGCGGACGTCGCCTGGCCGTCCCGCCGGGGACGGGCACCCGTCCCACCTCCGACCGCGCCCGCGAAGGTCTCTTCTCCACCTGGCAGTCGCTCCTCGGCGGCCCCCTGGACGGCGAACGCGTCCTCGACCTGTACGCCGGCTCCGGCGCCGTCGGCCTGGAGGCCCTGTCCCGCGGCGCGAGCCACACCCTCCTGGTCGAGGCGGACGCCCGCGCGGCCCGCACGATCCGGGAGAACGTGAAGGCGCTGCGGCTGCCCGGCGCCGAGGTCCGCGCGGGCAAGGCCCGCCAGGTCGTCCAGGAGACGCCCGCGGCGCCCTACGACCTCGCCTTCCTCGACCCCCCGTACGCCGTATCCGACGACGATCTTCGCGAGATCCTGCTCACACTCCTCTCGGGGGGCTGGCTAGCGGCCGACGCCCTCGTCACCGTGGAGCGCAGCACCAGAGGCGGGGAGTTCCCCTGGCCGGAGGGCTTCACGGGTCTCCGGTCTCGTCGCTACGGCGAGGGAACGTTTTGGTACGGTCGCGCCGCCTCTACGTGCGAAGACGCGCGATGACCGGACCGGAGAGCGAGGGAGCACAAGTGCGCCGTGCCGTCTGTCCCGGGTCGTTCGACCCGATCACCAACGGACATCTCGACATCATTTCCCGCGCCTCCCGTCTGTACGACGAGGTCTATGTCGCGGTCATGATCAACAAGTCGAAGAAGGGCCTGTTCGAGGTCGACGAGCGGATCGACCTGATCAGCCGGGTCACCGCCGAGTACGGCAACGTCCGGGTCGAGGCCTTCCACGGCCTCCTCGTGGACTTCTGCAAGCAGCGCGAGATCCCGGCCATCGTCAAGGGCCTGCGCGCGGTCAGCGACTTCGACTACGAACTGCAGATGGCCCAGATGAACAACGGCCTCTCGGGCGTCGAGACGCTGTTCGTGCCGACCAACCCCACCTACAGCTTCCTGTCCTCCTCCCTGGTCAAGGAGGTCGCCACCTGGGGCGGCGACGTCTCGCACCTGGTGCCCGCGCTGGTGCTCGAGGCGCTGACCGAGCGCCTGCGGCAGGACTGACGTCGCACGCTGCTTCTGACGGCCCGTCATCCGGTGTCCTGCGGACACCCCGTGGCCGTACAGTCGTCCCGTCCGTCTCCAACCCAGCTGTAGGAAGTGGCGAGCAACCGGTGGACGTGCAGAAGAAGCTCGACGAGATCGTCACGGCGGTCTCCAGTGCCCGGTCGATGCCGATGTCGGCCTCGTGCGTGGTCAACCGCGCGGACCTGCTCGCCCTGCTCGAAGAGGTGCGCGCGGCCCTGCCCGACTCCCTGGCCCAGGCCGAGGAGCTGATCGGCGGCCGCGAGCAGATGGTCGAGCAGGCCCGCGCCGAGGCCGAGCGGATCATCTCCTCCGCGCACGCCGAACGCGGCTCCCTGCTCTCCGACACCGAGATCGCCCGCCGCTCGCAGTCCGAGGCCGACCGGATCCTCGCCGAGGCCCGCAAGGAGGCCGAGGAGGTCCGCGCCGAGGCCGACGACTACGTCGACTCCAAGCTCGCCAACTTCGAGGTCGTCCTCACCAAGACGCTCGGTTCCGTCGGCCGGGGCCGCGAGAAGCTCCTCGGCACCGGCCCGGGCGTCGACGAGAACGGCTACGAGGACGAGGACGCCCCCGAGCGCAGCCACGACCCCGAGACCCTGCGCCGCGACGCCGACGCCTACGTCGACACCAAGCTGGGCGCCTTCGAGGCGGTCCTCGCCAAGACCCTGGAGGCGGTCGGCCGCGGCCGCCAGAAGCTGCACGGCCGCATCGCCACGGACGACCTCGGCGCCCTCGCCGGCGACCCGACGACGTTCCAGCACTCCTCGGACGCCGACTACCTCGCCGACCTGGCCGCCCTCGCGGAGCAGGACGCGAGCGCCGCACAGCCCGCCCAGCAGCCGTACGCGCAGCAGGAACCGCAGCCGGCGTACGGGTACCAGCAGCAGGGGGACGGCTACCCCCAGCAGGCGGACCCGTACGGCTACCAGCAGCAGGGGCAGCAGCAGACCTACGGTCAGCAGGACGCCTACGGCTACCAGCAGGCGGACCCGTACGCGTACGGCTACGACACCCAGCAGCCCGCCTACGACCCGCACCAGCCCGCCCAGCAGGCGCAGCAGGACGGGCAACCGCAGCAACAGGGCCGGCCCGGGTACGCCCTGGACGAGACCAGCCTCTTCGACACCAGCATGATCAGCGCCGAGCAGCTGCGCGCGTACGAGCAGGAACGCGGCCTGTAGGGCCCCGCGCCACCCGATTGGGCTGTGGGCGAAAGCTCCAGTATCCTGGCTCTTCGGTCGCGTGTGCGCCTGGCCGATTTCGCATGCGCCCGCGATCGTGCCGCCCGTAACACCGGGGGCGGCTCCGAGCTCGAAGATCGAAAGCAGGAATGGCCCTGAACGCCCGCCTCGACCACCGCAACCCTCTTGTGTTCGACACACACGAGCTGGGGCGGCGTCCTGGCGCGCTGCAGCGCCTGACCCGCGAGATCGACGCTCCCCGGGATCTCGGGATCCAGGGAGTCATCGGTGTGCCGGAAGGCGCCCCGGTGGAGCTCTCGCTCCGACTCGAGTCGGTCATGGAAGGGGTGCTCGTCACAGGCACCGCCCGTGCACAGGCCGAGGGGGAGTGCGTAAGGTGTCTGGAGCCGCTCGAGCTCGATCTCGAAGCGGAGTTCCAGGAGATGTTCTCGTACCCTGACGCCGACGACCGGGGCCGTGTGAAAGCGGAGCCGGCCGACGACGCCGAGGAAGACGAGGACAGGCTCTTTCTCGAGGACGGTCTGTTCGACCTCGAACCCGTGCTGCGTGATGCGGTGGTGCTCGCACTGCCGATGCAGCCGGTGTGCCAGGACGACTGCCCCGGCCTGTGCTCCGAGTGCGGAGCCCGGCTGGCGGACGACCCGGGACACCACCATGACGCCACCGACATTCGTTGGGCGGCACTGCAGGGACTCGCCGGTTCACTCGGAGACGGCGAGAAGGACGAGATGAGCGGCGGCGTGCCTCGATCAGCGCCCGCCGACGAGAAGCAGGAGAAGTAGCCGTGGCTGTTCCGAAGCGGAAGATGTCGCGCAGCAACACGCGCCACCGCCGGTCGCAGTGGAAGGCTGCGGTCCCCACCCTGGTTGCGTGCGAGCGCTGCCACGAGCCCAAGCTGCAGCACATCGCGTGCCCGTCTTGCGGCACCTACAACAAGCGCCAGGTCCTCGAGGTCTGAGCGGCTGGTGAGAGGCTTCATGTCTGACGCCAAGGCGGACACGACCGCCAAGAAAAAGGCGGACACCACAGCCTCGTCCCACACGCTTCTGGAAGGGCGGCTCGGCTATCAGCTCGAGTCCGCCCTTCTGGTGCGTGCGCTGACCCACCGTTCCTACGCGTACGAGAACGGCGGTCTGCCGACGAACGAGCGGCTGGAGTTCCTCGGGGACTCCGTGCTCGGCCTCGTCGTCACGGACACGCTGTACCGCACCCACCCCGATCTGCCCGAGGGCCAACTGGCCAAGCTTCGGGCCGCGGTGGTCAACTCGCGTGCGCTGGCGGAGGTCGGCCGTGGCCTCGACCTGGGCTCCTTCATCCGGCTGGGCCGGGGCGAAGAGGGCACGGGCGGCCGGGACAAGGCGTCCATCCTCGCCGACACCCTGGAAGCGGTGATCGGCGCGGTCTATCTCGACCAGGGCCTCGAAGCGGCCTCCGAACTGGTGCACCGCCTGTTCGACCCGCTGATCGAGAAGTCCTCGAACCTCGGAGCCGGCCTGGACTGGAAGACCAGTCTCCAGGAGCTCACCGCGACCGAAGGGCTCGGCGTGCCCGAGTACCTGGTCACGGAGACCGGCCCCGATCACGAGAAGACCTTCACTGCTGCCGCCCGCGTCGGAGGCGTCTCGTACGGCACCGGCACCGGCCGCAGCAAGAAGGAGGCGGAGCAGCAGGCCGCCGAGTCCGCCTGGCGGTCCATCCGGGCCGCCGCGGACGAGCGCGCCAAGGCGGAGCGGACGGCCGAGGCCGTCCCGGTCGCCGACGGCAGCACGCCGGACCCCGAGTCCGCCTCCGCCTGACGAGCACCACAGCAGCGACACAGCGAGACAGCAGTACGAGACGAACGCCCGCCCCCGCAGGGAGGCGGGCGTTCCGTACGGGGGATCCCATGCCCGAGTTGCCCGAGGTCGAGGTCGTCCGGCGCGGTCTGGAGCGGTGGGTCGCCCATCGCACGGTCGCCGCCGCCGAGGTGCTGCATCCGCGCGCGGTGCGCCGTCACCTCGCCGGCGCCGACGACTTCGCGCACCGCCTCACGGGCCATCGCGTCGGCACGCCGAGCCGCCGCGGCAAGTACCTGTGGCTGCCGCTGGAGGACACCCGCCTCGCGGTCCTGGCCCATCTCGGCATGAGCGGCCAGCTCCTGGTCCAGCCGCACGGGGCGCCCGACGAGAAGCACCTGCGCGTCCGGGTGCGGTTCGCCGACGAGGTGGACACCGAACTGCGCTTCGTGGACCAGCGCACCTTCGGCGGCCTGTCCCTGCACGACGTCACCCCCGACGGCCTGCCGGACGTCATCGCGCACATCGCCCGCGACCCCCTCGACCCGCTGTTCGACGACGAGGCCTTCCACCAGGCCCTGCGGCGCCGGCGCACCACGATCAAGCGGGCCCTGCTCGACCAGTCGCTGATCAGCGGAGTCGGCAACATCTACGCGGACGAGGCGCTGTGGCGGGCCCGGCTGCACTACGACCGCCCGACCGGGAACCTCACCCGTCCGCGCACGCGCGAGCTCCTGGGCCACGTGCGCGACGTGATGAACGCGGCGCTCGCCGTCGGCGGCACCAGCTTCGACAGCCTCTACGTCAACGTCAACGGCGAATCCGGCTACTTCGACCGGTCGCTGGACGCCTACGGACGCGAGGGCCTGCCCTGCAAGCGCTGCGGCACCCCCATGCGCCGGCGCCCGTGGATGAACCGGTCCAGCTACTTCTGCCCGAAGTGTCAGACGCCGCCGCGCATACCGTCGTAGGCCTCGCGGGCCGCGAGGACGTCGTCCATCCGGCTCTCGAGGTGGTGGATCAGGCCGAGCAGGCGTTCGGCCACCTCGCGCCCGAGCGGGGTCAGTTCGTAGTCCACGCGGGGCGGGTTGGTGGGCTGGGCCTCGCGATGCACCAGTCCGTCGCGCTCCAGGGCGTGCAGCGTCTGGGACAGCATCTTCTCGCTCACGCCGTCGACGCGGCGACGCAGTTCGTTGAACCGCAGTGAGCCCTCGTACAGCGCGCCGAGCGTGAGCCCGCCCCAGCGGCCGGTGATGTGCTCCAGCGTGCCGCGCGAGGGGCAGGCCTTGGCGAACACGTTGAACGGCAGCGCGTGATCCTCCGCGTCCACCTGGGTGATGGTCATACCGGGAGCGTACTCCAAGGCAGCGCTAGCCGACAGGTTGCACTAACGAAAAGTTAGTGCTTTCCTTCAGTCACTGCCCCTGAGCTGCTCCACAGCTCTGTTCACGAGGAGTGCGTATGTCCGCCCCCGTTGCCCCCGCCGCTGCCGCCGCCGGCCCGGTCGCCGCTGTCGCCCCTGTCGTCGCCGTCGCCTACCACTCCGGCTACGGCCACACCGCGGTTCTCGCCGAGGCCGTGCGCGCGGGAGCCTCCGACGCCGGCGCGGAGGTGCACCTGGTCAAGGTCGACGAGATCACCGAGGAGCAGTGGACGCTGCTCGACGGCGCGGACGCGATCGTCTTCGGCTCGCCCACCTACATGGGCACCGCGTCCGGCGCGTTCCACGCCTTCGCCGAGGCGACCTCGGCCCGCTGGGCCACCCAGGCCTGGAAGGACAAGCTGGCCGCCGGGTTCACCAACTCGGGATCCAAGAGCGGCGACAAGCTGCACACGCTCCAGTTCTTCCAGATCCTGGCCGCGCAGCTCGGCATGCACTGGGTCAACCTCGGTCTGCTGCCCGGCTGGAACAGCTCCACCGGATCCGAGAACGACCTCAACCGCCTCGGCGTGTTCCTCGGAGCCGCCGCGCAGACCAACGTCGACGAGGGCCCGGACGCCGTGCACAAGGCCGACGTCGCGACGGCGGAGCACCTCGGCCACCGGGTCGCCTCGACGGCCGCCGTCTTCCTGGCCGGCCGCGCCCCGTCTGCTTGATCGTTTCTGCGCCCGGACGGCGGAGGGGCCTCAGTACCCGAAGTCCTGCGTCCACCAGGGGCCGCCGGGGCCGAAGTGGACGCCGACGCCGAGGGTCTTGAAGTCGCAGTTCAGGATGTTCGCCTTGTGACCGGGGCTGTTCATCCAGGCCGCCATGACGGCGGCCGCGTCGGACTGCCCGCGGGCTATGTTCTCGCCGCCGAGGCCGGATATGCCGGCCTTGGCCGCCCGGTCCCAGGGGCTCGCCCCGTCCGGGTCGGTGTGGTCGAAGAAGCCGCGCGCGGCCATGTCGTCGCTGAACTTCTCGGCGAGGTCCGACAGGGCGCTGTTCGCCGAGACGGCGCTGCAACCGACCTTGGCCCGCTCCTCGTTGACGAGGCTCAGCACCTCGGCCGCGGCCTGGGCCTCGGCGGAGACCGTGATCGGCGCGTCGGCCCGCTGCGGTCCCTTGGTGGCCGTCTTCGACCTGGACGGCGTGCTCTGCGGCTTGCGCGTCTGCTTCGAGGGCGTGGCCTGCGGCTTCTCGGCAGCCGTCTTGCTCGGCGAGGCCGAGGCCGAGGCCGAGGGTGCGGAGGACGAGGGGGAGGGCGCGGCCGAGGACGTGGACGGCGACGCGGCGCGGCCGGCGTCACGACTGGTCGACTCGGCGCCGCGGCCGGACTCGGCCGCGCCGGAGGTGCCGCCCTGTTCGGCGGCCGAGTTGGTCGGCGAGCCGGCGGCCTGCACCTTGTCGGCGGGGCCGTTGCCGCCGCCGATCCGGTAGCCGTCCACGCCCGGCACCACGCCGGTGGCCACCGCGACGGTGCCCAGGGCGACCGCCGCGGACACGCCGAGCAGGCCCGTCTTCACCGGCGTCACGACGCGCTTCTTGCGGCGGCGGCCCGAGCCGTCGCGGCCCGGGGCCCTGCCGCCGGGAGCGAAACCGCCGGACCCGAACGCGGCGGTGTCGGCGCGCCGGTGCTCGTCATCGGTGGCGAACAGGTACTCCTGGCTGCGGGCCACGGAGTCGGCGTACGCCTCGGGGTTCAGATACGGCGCGATGCCCATCGTCGGACGGTCGGAGCCGTACCGGTCCTGCGGGGTGCGACCCTCCGCGAGCGAGCCGTGCGTCTGTGTGACCCCCGTGGCGCGGCTCGTGGCGGCGCGGCCGGCGGCGGAGCGTCGGTGGCGTCCCATGTCCTTGCCTTCCTCGTCCAAGCGGTGTTCCCCAGGGTCGGCCGGGAGCTCGGGGCGTCGCGCGCCTCCTGCTCCCCCCGGTCGACCGGACTCACCCGATCGAGTGAGTTTCATATGAGAATCATTGGGTGGGGACGGTACCCCATGGCGCTCGGGGAGGATGTGCCGCGAGAGACATTGCCCGGTTAGGTTGCACGCATGAGCGAGGATGTACGGCTGGTCGCCTGGGTGCGCGGACACGTCCAGGGCGTGGGATTCCGCTGGTTCACGCGGGCCAAGGCACTGGAGATCGGCGGCCTGAGTGGTTTTGCTCTCAATTTGGCCGACGGACGGGTCCAGGTGGTCGCCGAGGGCGGCCGGGAGGGCTGCGAGGGACTGCTCGGCTGGCTCCTCGGTGACGACACGCCCGGCCGCGTCGACGGCGTCACCGAGATATGGGACACACCGCGCGGCGGCTACGACGGCTTCGCGATCCGCTGAGGGAGTCGCGTGAGGACGTGCCCCGGGAGCGGGGGGATGTGCCACCGGCAGCTGCCGGAAGAGGAAAGCGCCAGGTGGTTGCCAAGAATCGATTGCGGTGGCAGGCTCCGCACGCAAGGATGATCGCCACGCCTCCAGGGCCCCGCAGGAGCCGCAGCGCCGCCGTGACGGCCGCGCGCCACAGGGTTGCCCGCCAATACGGGGCGTGATCGTGTTGACCGTCAAACTTTTTGGTGAGACGCTGAAAGCACCCCGCGCACCTCCGCTGTCTGGCATGGATGAACGCCAGCACGAACAAGATCCCGCCAGGCATCGCGGGTGCGAATCCCTCACGACCCACACCGCTTCGGTCGGTCACTCATTGTGGAGGACCATCCATCATGGCAAAGGCGCTTCTCGGTTACGTCGGCGGCTCCGACCCGCGACTCCTCGCCGAGATGCGACGGCTGCAGCAGCGTGTACAGGATCTGGAATCCGAGCTCGGACGGATCCAGGCCGAGAACGACGCGCTGACGGCTGCCGCTTCTCACGAATCGCTTATGGAGAGCATCGACGCACGCCAGGCGGAGCCTGCGCTCACCTGATCGCTGCACCGCTGCACAACGGCATCGCAGAGGTCGGGCGGCACACATCAACCGCGTCGGACCGCTAAGTTGTCAGAGTTTGCAAGGGACGCCGCTTCGGCGTCCCTTCTTTCTTTCCCGTCGCTCCCGTGGCCCCCGCCGATGCTTCCCCCACGCACCCTTTCAGTCTCTTAACGTTTGGTGTGCCCTGCGCGTTCAGCGGTGAAACCGCGGGTTCATGGAGTGAGACACCCCCGGAAGGTAGAGTCCAGCGCCGTGCACCTCAAGGCCCTGACCCTCCGGGGGTTCAAGTCGTTCGCCTCGGCGACCACGCTCCGGTTCGAACCGGGCATCACCTGCGTCGTCGGCCCGAACGGCTCGGGCAAGTCCAACGTGGTCGACGCGCTCAGCTGGGTCATGGGGGAGCAGGGCGCCAAGTCGCTGCGCGGCGGCAAGATGGAGGACGTCATCTTCGCCGGCACCACCGGGCGCCCCCCGCTGGGCCGCGCAGAGGTGTCGCTGACCATCGACAACTCCGACGGGGCGCTGCCCATCGAGTACGCCGAGGTCACCATCACGCGGATCATGTTCCGCAACGGCGGCAGCGAGTACCAGATCAACGGCGACACCTGCCGCCTGCTCGACATCCAGGACCTGCTGTCCGACTCCGGCATCGGCCGCGAGATGCACGTCATCGTCGGCCAGGGCCAGCTCGACTCCGTCCTGCACGCCGATCCGATGGGCCGCCGCGCCTTCATCGAGGAGGCCGCCGGCGTCCTCAAGCACCGCAAGCGCAAGGAGAAGGCGCTGCGCAAGCTGGACGCGATGCAGGCCAACCTCGCGCGCGTGCAGGACCTCACCGACGAACTGCGGCGCCAGCTCAAGCCCCTCGGCCGGCAGGCGGCCGTCGCCCGCCGGGCCGCCGTCATCCAGGCCGACCTGCGCGACGCCCGGCTGCGCCTGCTCGCCGACGACCTCGTACGGCTGCGGGAGGCCCTGGCCGGCGAGATCGCCGACGAGGCCGCCCTCAAGCAGCGCAAGGAGGCCGCCGAGCAGGAGCTGCGCAAGGCGCTGCAACGCGAGGCCCTCCTGGAGGACGAGGTCCGCCGGCTCACGCCGCGGTTGCAGCGCGCCCAGCAGACCTGGTACGAGCTGTCCCAGCTCGCCGAACGCGTCCGCGGCACGATCTCGCTCGCCGAAGCGCGGGTGAAGAGCGCCACCTCGGCGCCCCCCGAGGAGCGGCGCGGCCGCGACCCCGAGGACCTGGAGCGCGAGGCCGCCCGCGTCCGTGAGCAGGAGGCCGAGCTGGAGGCCGCCCTCGAAGCGGCCCGGCACGCCCTGGACGACACCGTCGGCCACCGCGCCGACCTCGAACGGGAACTCGCCGGGGAGGAACGGCGGCTGAAGGACGTGGCCCGCGCCATCGCCGACCGCCGGGAGGGACTGGCCCGGCTGAACGGGCAGGTCAACGCCGCGCGCTCGCGCGCCGCGTCCGCCCAGGCCGAGATCGACCGGCTGGCCGCCGCCCGCGACGAGGCACAGGAACGCGCCGTCGCCGCACAGGAGGAGTACGAGACGCTGAAGGCCGAGGTCGACGGCCTCGACGCCGACGATCACGAGCTCGGCGAGCGGCACGAGACCGCCAGGCTGCGGCTCGCCGAGGCGGAGGCCGCCCTCGCCGCGGCCCGCGAGGCCACCACGGCGGCCGAGCGCAGCCGCGCCGCGACGCAGGCCCGCCGCGACGCCCTCGCGCTCGGGCTGCGGCGCAAGGACGGCACCGGCGTGCTGCTGGGCGCGCGGGACCGCCTGAGCGGTCTGCTCGGTCCCGCCGCCGAACTGCTCACGGTGACCCCGGGACACGAGGTCGCCCTCGCGGCGGCCTTCGGGGCGGCCGCCGACGCGGTCGCCGTGACGACGCCCGCGTCGGCGGCCGACGCGATCCGTCTGCTGCGCAAGCAGGACGCGGGCCGGGCCGCGCTGCTGCTGAGCGGCGCCGCGGACGAGCCGCCCGCGCAGCGGCGCGGCGACGGCCCGCCCTGGGCCGCCGACCTCGTCCGGGGCCCCGCCGAGCTGATGCCCGCCGTGCGCCGGCTGCTGCGCGGGATCGTCGTCGTCGGCACTCTGGAGGACGCCGAGGAACTCGTCTACGGCCACCCCGATCTCGTCGCCGTCACGGCGGAGGGCGATCTGCTGGGGGCGCACTTCGCGTCCGGCGGGTCGGCCGGGGCGCCCAGTCTGCTGGAGGTGCAGGCGTCCGTCGACGAGGCCGCCGCCGAGCTGGAGGAGCTGGCGGTGCGCTGCGAGCACCTCGCCCGGGCGCAGAGCGTGGCGGGGGAGCGGCGCAAGGAGTGCGCCGCGCTCGTCGAGGAGCTGGGGGAGCGGCGGCGGGCCGCCGACCGGGAGAAGTCGGCCGTGGCCCAGCAGCTCGGACGGCTGGCGGGACAGGCGCGGGGCGCCGCGGGCGAGGCGGAGCGGTCCACGGCGGCCGCGGCGCGGGCGCAGGACGCCCTGGACCGCGCCGTCGAGGAGGCGCAGGAGCTGGCCGAACGGCTGGCCGTCGCCGAGGAGATGCCGGTCGAGGAGGAACCCGACACCTCGGTGCGCGACCGGCTCGCCGCGGACGGGGCGAACGCCCGGCAGACCGAGATGGAGGCGCGACTGCAGGTCCGCACCCACGAGGAGCGGGTCAGGGGGCTGGCCGGGCGGGCCGACTCCCTGGACCGCGCCGCGCGCACGGAACGCGAGGCACGCGCGCGGGCCGAGCAGCGCAGGGCGCGGCTGCGGCACGAGGCGGCCGTCGCGGAAGCCGTGGCCCACGGCGCCCGGCAGCTGCTCGCCCACGTCGACGTGTCCCTCGGCCGGGCCGAGGAGGAGCGCGTCGCCGCGGACGCCGCGAAGGCGCGCCGTGAACAGGAGCTGGCCGCCGCCCGCACCGCGGGGCGTGATCTGAAGGCGGAACTCGACAAGTTGACGGATTCGGTTCACCGGGGCGAGGTACTGGGAGCGGAGAAGCGGCTGCGGATCGAGCAGCTGGAGACCAGGGCTCTGGAGGAACTCGGTGTCGAACCGGCGGGACTCGTGTCGGAGTACGGTCCGCACCAGCCGGTGCCGCCCTCGCCCCCCGCCGAGGGCGAGGAACTGCCGGAGGACCCGGAGCACCCGCGCAACCTGCCCAGGGCGTTCGTCCGGGCGGAGCAGGAGAAGCGGCTCAAGGCCGCCGAGCGCGCCTACCAGCAGCTCGGCAAGGTCAACCCGCTGGCCCTGGAGGAGTTCTCCGCGCTGGAGGAACGCCACCAGTTCCTCAGCGAGCAGCTGGAGGACCTCAAGAAGACCCGCACCGACCTGCTCCAGGTGGTCAGGGAGGTCGACGAGCGGGTGGAGCAGGTCTTCACCGAGGCCTTCCGGGACACCGCCCGCGAGTTCGAGGGCGTGTTCGGCCGGCTCTTCCCCGGCGGGGAGGGGCGGCTGATCCTGACCGACCCCGACAACATGCTCACCACGGGCGTCGACGTCGAGGCGCGGCCTCCCGGCAAGAAGGTCAAGCGGCTGAGTCTGCTCTCCGGCGGCGAGCGCTCGCTGACCGCGGTCGCGATGCTGGTGTCGATCTTCAAGGCCCGTCCCAGCCCGTTCTACGTCATGGACGAGGTCGAGGCGGCGCTCGACGACACCAACCTTCAGCGGCTGATCCGGATCATGCAGGAGCTTCAGGAGGCCTCGCAGCTGATCGTCATCACCCACCAGAAGCGCACGATGGAGGTCGCCGACGCGCTCTACGGCGTGTCCATGCAGGGCGACGGCGTGTCGAAGGTGATCAGTCAGCGGCTTCGCTGACGGCCCGGCCGCCCGGCCCCGGGAGCACGCCGCACCTCGCGCTGCCTTCAAGAAGTGAACACATGTGACGTGATCTTGTCTGAGTTCTCACAATTCCCCGCGTTTGATTTTGAAACTTGAAGGCATAAGGTCAGGAACGTTGGATTTACCTTCAGGTGCCACCTACCTGGGGGGCTGACCACACCGGCAGCGTTGCCGGTGGCCCGAGGAGTTCACGTGACCAGCACAGCGCAGGCACCCCAGTCAGGAGCCGGGACGGCTCACCCCGATCATCTCGGGCATGTCATCTTCATCGCCGCGGCGGCAGCGATGGGCGGCTTCCTCTTCGGCTACGACAGCTCCGTGATCAACGGCGCCGTCGAGGCCATCCGGGACCGCTACGACGTGGGCTCCGCGGCCCTCGCCCAGGTCATCGCCATCGCCCTGATCGGCTGCGCCGTCGGCGCGGCGACCGCCGGCCGCATGGCGGACCGCATCGGCCGCATCCGGGTGATGCAGATAGCCGCCGTGCTGTTCACGGTCAGCGCCGTGGGCTCGGCCCTGCCCTTCGCCCTGTGGGACTTCGCCCTGTGGCGGGTCGTCGGCGGCTTCGCCATCGGCATGGCCTCCGTGATCGGCCCCGCCTACATCGCCGAGGTGGCCCCGCCCGCCTACCGCGGCCGGCTCGGCTCCTTCCAGCAGGCCGCCATCGTCATCGGCATCGCGATCTCGCAGCTGGTCAACTGGGGCCTGCTCAACGCGGCCGGCGGCGACCAGCGCGGCAAGCTCATGGGCCTGGAGGCCTGGCAGGTCATGCTCGGCGTGATGGTCGTCCCGGCCGTCCTGTACGGCCTGCTCTCCTTCGCCATCCCCGAGTCCCCGCGCTTCCTGATCTCCGTCGGCCGGCGCGAGCGGGCCCGCGACATCCTGGAAGAGGTCGAGGGCGACAAGATCGACCTGGACGCCCGCGTCGCCGAGATCGAGCACGCGATGAAGAGCGAGCACAAGTCCACCTTCAAGGACCTGCTCGGCGGCTCCTTCTTCTTCAAGCCGATCGTCTGGATCGGCATCGGCCTGTCGGTCTTCCAGCAGTTCGTCGGCATCAACGTCGCGTTCTACTACTCCTCGACGCTGTGGCAGTCGGTCGGCGTCGACCCGACGGACTCGTTCTTCTACTCCTTCACGACGTCGATCATCAACATCATCGGCACCGTGATCGCCATGATCTTCGTGGACCGCGTCGGCCGCAGGCCGCTCGCCCTCATCGGCTCCGTCGGCATGGTCGTCGGCCTCGCGCTGGAGGCCTGGGCGTTCTCCTTCGACCTCGTCGACGGCAAGCTCCCGGCCACCCAGGGCTGGATCGCCCTGATCGCCGCCCACGTGTTCGTCCTCTTCTTCGCCCTGTCGTGGGGCGTGGTCGTCTGGGTCTTCCTCGGCGAGATGTTCCCCAACCGGATCCGCGCCGCCGCCCTCGGCGTGGCCGCCTCCGCGCAGTGGATCGCCAACTGGGCCATCACCGCGAGCTTCCCGTCGCTGGCCGACTGGAACCTCTCCGCGACCTACATGATCTACACGGTCTTCGCCGCGCTCTCCATCCCGTTCGTCCTGAAGTTCGTCAAGGAGACGAAGGGCAAGGCGCTGGAGGAGATGGGCTGACCCACGGGACCGGGGCCGGCTTCGACGAGGCCTTCGCCCCCCCCGAACTCGAGGAGCCGGGCCAAGTCCCCGCTGCCCGCTCCTCGACACCCGTGACGCGTGCTGCCCCGGCTCACCCCCCGAGCCGGGGCAGCACGCGTTCGCAGAACAGCCGCAGACTCCGCCAGCCCTCCTCCACCGGCATCCCGCCCGCCAGCGGGTGCAGGACGAGGTTGTCGAGCCCCTGCGCCACGCACTCGTCCGGCGTCACGATCCGGTACACGCCCTCGTCCCGGAGCTCGTCGACCGTGAGCGCCCCCGACCGCACCGCCGAGCGGATGTCCCCGGACTGCCACGAGGCGTACGTGCGGGCCTCGTGCAGGAAGTGCCCGCCGTACCGGTCCCAGGCCCGGTCCGGATCCTCGGCGACGTGCAGCAGCGGGGTCTCGGCGCCGGGCATCATCGTCCAGCCCTCGGTGCCGTACTCCACCAGCCGCTCCTTGTAGTACGCCTCCAGCTCCGGCAGGTGCGCGCTGGGGAAGAAGGGCAGACCGAGCCGGGCGGCCCGGCGGGCGGCGGCCCGCGAGGAGCCGCCGACCAGCAGCAGCGGGTGCGGCGCGGTCGCCGGGCGCGGGGTGACCCGCACCGTGCGGCCTCGGTGGACGAACTCCTCGCCGGTCCAGGCCCGCAGCACGGTCTCCAGCAACTCGTCCTGGAGCCGGCCCCGGCGCTTCCACTCCACGCCCGCCCGCGCGTACTCCTCGGGCCGGTAGCCGATCCCGGCGACCGTGACCAGCCGGCCCCCGCTCAGCAGGTCGAGCACCGCGATGTCCTCGGCGAGCCGCAGCGGGTCGTGCAGCGGGCCGATGACGGCCGAGACGGTCACCGCCAGCCGCCGGGTCGCCCCGAGCACCGCGCCCGCGAACGTGAACGGGGACGGCAGCCAGTTGTTCTCGACGCCGTGGTGCTCCTCGGTCTGCACGGTCGTGACCCCGTGCTCGTCCGCGTACGCGGCCATCTCCAACGCCGCCCGGTAGCGCACGCCCAGCTCTGCGGGGGTCGCACCGGGCGCGACGAGGTTGAATCGGACGACGGTGACGGGCATGGCGACCCCCTTCGGCGATGTGGGGGGACGGTAACTGACGTAGCGTCAGATGGCCATGCTCGGGAGCCCGCCGGCCGTACGCCCGCTCACGGACCGCCCCCCGACCGCTCGACGGCGGCGGGTGCGCGAGGATCGTTGCGCACGCCCCTTCGGCATTCGGCCGTCGTCGCCCGCACGCCGGACGACTTCACACGAGGAGACACCCCGTGACCTACGTGGACCCCGACACCCGGGCCCGGGCCGCCGCGTACGGTCAGCCGTTCGCCCCGGAGGAGGTCATCGCCGCCGGTCACGACCTGGCGGCCCGGGTCTGCCGGGAGCTCCGGCGCGCCGGCCTGCCCGCTCATGTCCAGCATCCGCAGGAACCGAGCCCGCCCGGCGCCTCGGTGGAGGTCGAGTGCCAGGGCGAACACGCCGGAGGCCTCCACGTCCGGTGGGGCGCCCCGGAACTGGGCGCGGCCGGTCTGCGCGCCGCGGCGGAACGGCAGGACCCGGCGGCGCCGGAGTGGAAGCGCTACGGCGAGGTCGTCGTGCTCATGCAGACGGCGCTGATCGGGATCCTGCGGCTGGCCGGCTTCTCCGTCGTGCCGGCCGAGGAGGTCGACGACCTCGCCGAGGGCGACGTGTTCGTCCACGCCGACACGCCCTCGTGAGATCCGGGCCGCCGCCGATCACACGGGGGCGGTCCGGCGGGCGGCGCGCGCGCTCCGGAGCCGGTGCGGGGGTGTGGACCGGGGGCGGACGGGGACGCGGACCGACGCCGGCGACGCTCGCTCCGGGCATCCGCGCGCCGACCCCGCCAGGGCCCGGCCGGGAGCGCCGACCGGGTACGGGCGACCGGGTCGCCGACCGTCCGGGCGCGGAGGGGTCACGCATACTGGGTGCGTTATGGAAACCGTCATCCTTGCTGTAGTCATCGCCGTGGTCGTGCTCGCGGTGCTCGGCGGGCTCGTCGTCGGCAGTCGACGGCAGAAGTCGCTGCCCCCGCCGCCCCCCACCACGCCCGACATCACCGCCCCGCCGACCGAGCCGCACATCGGCGACGAGGCCGAGACGCCGCGCGACGAACCGCGCCGCACGATCGAGGAGGTGGACCTCCCCGGCGGCCGCGCGAGCGGCACCGCCGTCGAGGAGCCGCCCGCTCCCGAGATCCCCGAACTCGAGATCCCGGAGCCGACGGAGGGCCGGCTGGTCCGCCTGCGCGCCCGGCTCTCCCGCTCGCAGAACGCCCTCGGCAAGGGGCTGCTCACGCTGCTGTCGCGCGAGCACCTCGACGAGGACACCTGGGAGGAGATCGAGGACACCCTGCTCACCGCCGACGTCGGCGTGCAGCCCACCCAGGAACTGGTGGAGCGGCTGCGCGAGCGGGTGCGGGTGCTCGGCACCCGCACCCCGGAGGAACTGCGCGCCCTGCTGCGCGACGAACTCCTCACGCTGGTCGGCACGGACGTCGACCGCACGGTGAAGACCGAGCCCGCGGACCGCAAGCCGGGCATCGTGATGGTCGTCGGGGTCAACGGCACCGGCAAGACCACCACCACCGGCAAGCTCGCGCGCGTGCTCGTCGCCGACGGACGCACCGTCGTCCTGGGCGCCGCCGACACCTTCCGCGCCGCCGCCGCCGACCAGCTCCAGACCTGGGGCGAGCGCGTCGGCGCCCACACCGTGCGCGGCCCCGAGGCCGGCGATCCCGCCTCCGTCGCGTTCGACGCGGTGAAGGAGGGCAAGGAGATGGGGGTCGACGTCGTCCTCATCGACACCGCCGGCCGGCTGCACACCAAGACCGGGCTCATGGACGAGCTCGGCAAGGTCAAGCGGGTCGTCGAGAAGCACGCGCCGCTGGACGAGGTGCTGCTCGTCCTCGACGCCACCACCGGGCAGAACGGGCTGGTCCAGGCCCGCGTCTTCGCCGAGGTCGTGGACATCACCGGCATCGTGCTGACCAAGCTGGACGGCACCGCCAAGGGCGGCATCGTGGTCGCGGTCCAGCGCGAGCTGGGCGTGCCGGTCAAGCTGGTGGGTCTCGGCGAGGGCGCGGACGACCTGGCGCCCTTCGAGCCGGAGGCGTTCGTCGACGCCCTCATCGGCGACTGAGACGGCACGCGGCGCCGTCCGGATCCGACGAGCGCCCCGGATCCGAGGAGCGCCGCGGTGCGAGGCGGCCGGGCCCGTGCCGGCCGTCGCCGCCCGACCGCGAGAAGCGCCCGCCCCCAGGTGCAGTGGGGAGCGGGCGCTTCGCCTGTGTACGCCCTCGTACGCGCCCCACGGCCGTGCGCCCGTCGGGCACGCCCTACGCGGTGTGCCCGACGGGCGCGCCGCGGGTCCGTCTCAGGCGCGTGAGCGGTGGGCCAGGTAGGCGAGGGTGCCCAGCAGCAGCCGCGCCTCCGGCGGCCGGGTGGCCGAGTCCAGCGCGGGTGGACGCAGCCAGCGCGCCGGGCCGAGGCCGCCGCGGTCGGAGGGCGGGGCCGTGATGTGCGTGCCGGGGCCGAGACCGCGCAGATCGAGGGCGGTGGGGTCGTCCCAACCCATGCGGTAGAGCAGTCCGGGCAGTTCGGCGGCGGCGCCCGGCGCGACGAAGAACTGGGTGCGTCCCTGCGGGGCGGCGATGACCGGGCCGAGGGGCAGGCCCATGCGCTCCAGCCGGACCAGGGCGCGCCGCCCGGCGGCCTCGGCGACGTCGAGCACGTCGAACGCGCGCCCCACGGGAAGCATGATCGCGGCGCCCGGGAACTCGGACCAGGTCCTGCTCACGTCGTCGAGGGTGGCTCCGGCGCAGACCCGGGGGGCGAACTCCAGCGGGTGCGCGCCCGGCGCGCGGCAGTCGGGGCGGCCGCACGAGCAGACGCCCGCCGCGGCCCGCGCGCCCGGCACCGCGTCCCAGCCCCACAGTCCCGTGAACTCGGCGACGGCGGTGCACTCGGACGCGCGGCCCCGCCTGCGCGCCCCGGATCGGATCTCGCGAATGCCGCCGATCGTGAAGCCCATGCCCCCTCCAACGGGTCCGACTGCCCCCTCCAACGGGTCCGCCGCGGTGATGGTTACGCAGCGGTCCCGCGATGTGACTCTCTGTGTTGTCGCTTCCCGCGGGCCGCGTGTTCCAGGCAGCGCCCTCAAGCGTCCGCGGTGGCGTGGCCGACCGCGCGCGCCCCTGAGTGCATCGCTCCGCTCACTCCCGGCTGTCCTGTGTCAAGTGAATCGCGGACGGGCCACCGAGAGTTCATTCGAAGGGGTGGCGAATGGTGGCGATTCCGGGATCGCCATGGCTGGGAGCGTGATCGTAGGACTACGTTGAGTGTGCGGGTCACGGAGGCACATGCGCTTGTGGGTATGCCGGAGGCAAGTCGCCTTTCCGTTCGAAGGGTGACAAGTCCCGTACGGCGGGCCGTATTTACCGGCATTCTGATAGGGCTTGGCGCACTCGGTGACAAGTGGTCTCAGGAATGGGGGCGTTCCAGTGAGCGGCAACGGCGCAAGCGGAACCAACGCTGCGGGCGCGGACAAGCGCCCGAACGAGCTGCTCACTTCGTGGTTCGTGCGCAGCGGCTGGTCCAAGGGCGAACTGGCGCGCCAAGTCAACCGCCGGGCACGCCAGTTGGGCGCCAACCACATCTCCACGGACACCTCCCGGGTGCGCCGCTGGCTGGACGGCGAGAACCCCCGCGAGCCCATCCCCCGGATCCTCTCCGAGCTGTTCTCCGAGCGCTTCGGCTGCGTCGTGTCGGTCGAGGACCTGGGACTGCGCGCCGCGCGCCAGGCCCCCTCCGCGACCGGCGTCGACCTGCCGTGGACGGCCCCGCAGACGGTGGCCCAGCTCAGCGAGTTCTCGCGCAGCGACCTGATGCTGGCCCGGCGCGGCTTCCTCGGCACCTCGCTCGCCCTGTGCGCGGGACCCTCCCTCGTCGAGCCGATGCAGCGCTGGCTGGTCCCCTCGCCGCCCGCCCCGCTCGCGGAGCCGGACGCGATGCCGACCAGCCGGGCCCGCGGCCGGCTCTCCCGGCCCGAGCTGGAGCTGCTGGAGTCCACCACCGTGATGTTCCGGCAGTGGGACGCCCAGTGCGGCGGCGGGCTGCGCCGCAAGGCGGTCGTCGGACAGCTGCACGAGGTGACCGACCTGCTCCAGGAACCGCAGCCCGAGGCCACCTCGAGGAAGTTGTTCAAGGTCGCCGCCGAACTGGCGGAGCTGGCCGGCTGGATGTCGTACGACGTCGGCCTGCAACCCACCGCGCAGAAGTACTTCGTCCTCGCCCTGCACGCCGCCAAGGAGGCCGGCGACCGGCCGCTCGGCAGTTACGTGCTGTCCAGCATGAGCCGCCAGATGATCCACCTCGGCCGCCCCGAGGACGCGCTGGAGCTGATCCACCTCGCGCAGTACGGCAGCCGGGACTGCGCCAGTCCGCGCACCCAGTCCATGCTGTATGCGATGGAGGCCCGCGCCTACGCCAACATGGGACAGCCCGGCCGGTGCAAACGGGCGGTGCGGATGGCCGAGGACACCTTCGCCGAGGCCGACGAGTGGGACGAGCCGGACCCGGACTGGATCCGCTTCTTCTCCGAGGCCGAGCTGTACGGCGAGAACAGCCACTCCTTCCGCGACCTCGCCTATGTCGCCGGCCGCAGCCCCACCTACGCCTCGCTCGCCGAGCCCCTGATGCGCAGGGCCGTCGAGCTGTTCGCGGGCGACGGCGACCACCAGCGCTCCTATGTGCTGAACCTGATCGGCATGGCCACCGTCCATCTGCTGCAACGCGAGCCCGAACAGAGCGCCACCCTCGCCACACAGGCCATGAGGGAGGCGAAGAAGGTGCGCTCCGAGCGGGTCAACACCCGGATCCGCAAGACCGTCGACAGCGCTGTACGCGATTTCGGGGAGCTCTCCGAGGTCGTGGACCTCACCGAACGTCTCACCATCGAGCTCCCGGAGACGGCCGAGGCGGTCTGACCGCCTCGCAGCACCCCCGGTACCCCGGCCGCGGCCGGCCCTCCCGAACAGCCCGACTCGGCTCCCCCGTGCCAGGTCATCGGAAGGCCGACCGCGGCCGGTCCTTCTTCTGGCCGTCCTCCGGCTGTGCAGGTTGCGCCACGATAACGATCCGCTCGGCGGACATCAGGCAGTTCATCGAGGCGTAACGCAGGAGTCGTCTTCGTCACGGCGGCGAAACAACGAGGGGCTTCCGCCGAAACCGCGCTGCGCGAATCTCATGGCGCATAACCGGCCCACCCCTCACGAACCCGCTCTGGCTTCGCCCGCACGGGGCCGTACCTACGACGAGGAGACGCCGATGGCAGCAGCCATCACGCTTGCCGCGGAGGCACCCAAGCTGTCCTCCGCGAACACAGGCTTCATGCTCATCTGTTCCGCCCTGGTGCTGATCATGACCCCGGGCCTCGCCTTCTTCTACGGCGGCATGGTCCGCGTCAAGAGCACGCTGAACATGCTGATGATGAGTTTCATCAGCATGGGGATCGTCACCATCCTGTGGGTGCTGTACGGCTTCTCACTCGCCTTCGGGACCGACTCCGGCAGCCTCATCGGGTGGAACTCCGACTGGGTGGGCCTCAGCAACATCGGCCTGACGCAGCTGTGGGACGGCTACACCATCCCGGTCTTCGTGTTCATGGTCTTCCAGATGATGTTCGCCATCATCACGCCCGCCCTGATAAGCGGTGCGCTCGCCGACCGCGTGAAGTTCTCCGCCTGGGCGCTGTTCGTCGCCCTGTGGGCCACCGTCGTCTACTTCCCGGTCGCGCACTGGGTCTGGGGCGCCGGCGGCTGGGCCTTCGAGCTGGGCGTCATCGACTTCGCGGGCGGCACGGCGGTCCACATCAACGCCGGCGCCGCGGCCCTCGGCGTGATCCTCGTCATCGGCAAGCGCGTGGGCTTCAAGAAGGACCCGATGCGCCCGCACAGCCTGCCGCTGGTCATGCTCGGCGCCGGTCTGCTGTGGTTCGGCTGGTTCGGCTTCAACGCCGGTTCGTGGCTCGGCAACGACGACGGCGTCGGCGCGCTCATGTTCGTCAACACGCAGGTCGCCACCGCCGCCGCCATGCTCGCCTGGCTCATCTACGAGAAGATCCGCCACGGCGCGTTCACCACGCTGGGCGCCGCCTCCGGCGCGGTCGCCGGCCTGGTCGCCATCACCCCCTCGGGCGGTGCGGTCTCCCCGCTCGGCGCGATCGCCGTCGGCGCCATCGCCGGTCTGCTGTGCGCCATGGCCGTCGGCCTGAAGTACCGCTTCGGCTACGACGACTCGCTCGACGTCGTGGGCGTCCACCTCGTCGGCGGTGTCCTCGGCTCCCTGCTGATCGGCTTCTTCGCCACCGGCAAGGGCCAGTCCACCGCGACCGGCGTCTTCTACGGCGACCACTCCTTCGACCAGCTGTGGAAGCAGTGCGCCGGCGTCTTCGCGGTGCTCGCCTACTCCCTGGTGGTCTCCGCGGTCCTCGCCTTCCTCCTCGACAAGACCATCGGCATGCGGGTCTCCGAGGACGACGAGATCGCCGGCATCGACCAGGCGGAGCACGCCGAGACCGCATACGACTTCAGCGGGGCCGGCGGTGGCGCCGCCCGCACGACCGCCGCCCTGCCGACCGCGGTCGCCGGCGCGAGCAAGAAGGTGGACGCATGAAGCTCATCACGGCCGTCGTCAAGCCCCACCGGCTCGACGAGATCAAGGAAGCCCTCCAGGCCTTCGGCGTGCACGGCCTGACGGTCACCGAGGCCAGCGGTTACGGTCGTCAGCGGGGACACACCGAGGTCTACCGTGGCGCCGAGTACACCGTCGACCTCGTCCCCAAGATCCGTATCGAGGTGCTGGCCGAGGACGACGACGCCGAGCAGCTGATCGACGTCATCGTCAAGGCGGCCCGCACCGGCAAGATCGGTGACGGCAAGGTCTGGTCCCTCCCGGTCGAGACGGCCGTACGGGTCCGCACCGGCGAGCGCGGCCCGGACGCGCTCTGACGGCAGAACAGAACAGGAGTCGCTGGGTGACGAGTACGGACGTGGCGATGGATGCAGAGGACTCGGGACCCAGCGGCTACGCGGCGGCCCGGCTGCGCCTCCTCACCGAGGGGGCGCGGTCCGGGCCGCCGCGCCGTGCGGCCCTCGCGGAACTGACCGACGAGTGGCTGGCGGGCCTGTTCGCCGCCGGCGCCGAGGACGTCAGGGGCGTGTCCCTGGTCGCCGTCGGCGGCTACGGCCGCGGCGAGCTGTCCCCGCGCAGCGACCTCGACCTCCTGCTGCTGCACGACGGCGGCGACGCCAAGGCGGTCGCGGCCCTCGCCGACCGCCTCTGGTACCCCGTCTGGGACCTGGGCCTCGCCCTCGACCACTCCGTGCGCACCCCGGCGGAGGCCCGCAGGACCGCCGGGGAGGACCTCAAGGTCCAGCTCGGCCTCCTCGACGCCCGCCACCTCGCCGGCGACCTCGGCCTGACCGCCGGGCTGCGGACCTCGGTCCTCGCCGACTGGCGCAACCAGGCGCCCCGGCGGCTGCCCGAGCTCCAGGAACTCTGCGCCGAGCGCGCCGAACGCCAGGGCGAGCTCCAGTACCTGCTGGAACCCGACCTCAAGGAGGCGCGCGGCGGGCTGCGCGACGCCACCGCGCTGCGCGCCGTCGCCGCCTCCTGGCTGGCCGACGCGCCCCGCGAGGGCCTGGCCGACGCCCGCCGCCGGCTCCTCGACGTCCGCGACGCCCTGCACCTGGCCACGGGCCGCGCGACGGACCGGCTCGCCCTCCAGGAACAGGACCAGGTCGCCGCCGAGCTGGGGCTGCTGGACGCGGACACCCTGCTGCGGCAGGTCTACGAGGCGGCACGCGTCATCTCCTACGCGAGCGACGTCACCTGGCGCGAGGTGGGGCGCGTGCTGCGCTCGCGCGCCGTGCGGCCCCGGCTGCGCAGACTGGTGGGGGAGCGAAGCGACTTCCTCAGAAGGGCGGTGGCGGGCGACGGGAGGGCGCTCGGCGGTGGCAAGCCCGCGCCCGAGCGGTCGCCGCTGGCCGAGGGCGTCGTCGAACAGGACGGCGAGGTGGTGCTCGCCCGGGCCGCCCGCCCCGAACGCGACCCCGTGCTCCCGCTGCGCGCCGCGGCCGCCGCGGCGCAGGCCGGCCTGCCGCTCTCCCTGCACGCCGTCCGCCGCCTGGCCGCCACCGTACGGCCCCTGCCCACGCCCTGGCCCGCCGAGGCCCGCGAGCAGCTCGTCACCCTGCTGGGCTCCGGACGGCCCACCGTCGAGGTCTGGGAGGCGCTGGAGGCCGAGGGCCTGGTCACACGGCTGCTGCCCGACTGGGAGCGGGTGCGCTGCCGGCCGCAGCGCAACGCCGTGCACATCTGGACCGTCGACCGCCACCTCATCGAGACGGCCGTGCGCGCCTCGGAGTTCACCCGCCGCGTCAGCCGCCCCGACCTCCTCCTGGTCGCCGCCCTGCTGCACGACATCGGCAAGGGCTGGCCCGGCGACCACTCGGTGGCGGGCGAGATCATCGCCAAGGACGTCGCCGCCCGCATCGGCTTCGACCGCGCGGACGTGGCGGTGCTGTCGACCCTCGTCCGGCACCACCTGCTGCTGATCGAGACCGCCACCCGGCGCGACCTGGACGACCCGGCCACGGTCCGCTCGGTCGCCGACGCCGTCGGCTCGCAGAGCACCCTGGAACTGCTGCACGCGCTCACCGAGGCCGACGCGCTCGCCACCGGGCCCGCCGCCTGGTCCTCCTGGCGAGGCTCGCTCGTGGCGGACCTGGTCAAGCGGGTCGCGGCGGTCCTCGCCGGGGACGAGCCGGACGAGCCCGACGCGGCCGCGCCCACGGCCGAGCAGGAGCGGCTCGCCATCGAGGCCGTCGCCACCGGCAGCCCGGTGCTGTCCCTGCACGCCCAGACCGAGCCGCCCGCCGAGGACGGCCCCGCCGGCGACCCCGAGCCGCTCGGCGTGGAGCTGCTCATCGCGGTGCCCGACCAGCCCGGCGTGCTGCCCGCCGTGGCCGGGGTGCTCGCCGTGCACCGGCTGACCGTGCGCACCGCCGAACTGCGCGCCGTGGACCTGCCGACCGGCGTCGAGGGCTCGGTCCTGCTGCTGAACTGGCGGGTCGCCGCCGAGTACGGCTCCCTGCCCCAGGCCGCCCGGCTGCGCGCCGACCTCGTCCGCGCCCTCGACGGCTCGCTCGACATCGCCGGACGGCTCGCGGAACGGGACGCCGCCTACCCCCGCCGCCGGGGCGTGGTGGCGCCGCCGTCCCGCGTCACGGTGGCCTCCGCGGCCTCCCGGCACGCAACCGTCATCGAGGTGCGCGCCCAGGACGCGCCGGGCCTGCTGTTCCGCATCGGGCAGGCCCTCGAGGACGCGGGCCTGCACGTGCGCAGCATGCACGTCTCCACCCTCGGCGCCAACGCCGTGGACGCCTTCTACGTCACCGGAGGCGACGGCGCGCCCCTGCCCGCCGACGAGGCCGCCTCCGTCACCCGCAAGCTGGAGGAGACGCTGCGGGCGTGAGCGCGGGCCGCGCACGCGTCGTCCCCGTCCGCCGAATACAGCAGGCGGGGACGAATGCCTTGCGCGGCCGGATACCCTGGAAGACGCTCAGACTGCCCCCGACTCCGAGGACCGACGCCGCCGTGTTCGATACTCTCTCCGATCGCCTTTCAGCGACCTTCAAGAACTTGCGCGGCAAGGGGCGCCTGAGCGAAGCGGACATCGACGCCACGGCGCGCGAGATCCGCATCGCGCTGCTCGAAGCCGACGTCGCCCTTCCGGTCGTCCGCACGTTCATCAAGAACGTCAAGGAGCGGGCCCTCGGCGCCGAGGTCTCCAAGGCGCTGAACCCCGCCCAGCAGGTCCTGAAGATCGTCAACGACGAGCTCGTCACGATCCTCGGCGGCGAGACCCGCCGGCTGCGCTTCGCCAAGCAGCCGCCCACCGTGATCATGCTGGCCGGCCTCCAGGGCGCCGGCAAGACCACCCTCGCGGGCAAGCTCGGCCGCTGGCTGAAGGAGCAGGGCCACTCGCCGCTGCTCGTCGCCTGCGACCTCCAGCGCCCCAACGCCGTCAACCAGCTCAGCGTCGTCGCCGAGCGCGCCGGCGTGGCGGTGTACGCCCCGCAGCCGGGCAACGGCGTGGGCGACCCGGTGCAGGTCGCCAAGGACTCCATCGAGTTCGCGAAGGCCAAGGTCCACGACATCGTGATCGTGGACACCGCCGGCCGCCTCGGCATCGACGCCGAGCTGATGCGGCAGGCCGCGGACATCCGCGACGCCGTCTCCCCGGACGAGATCCTCTTCGTCGTCGACGCGATGATCGGTCAGGACGCGGTCAACACCGCCGAGGCCTTCCGCGACGGCGTGGGCTTCGACGGCGTCGTGCTCTCCAAGCTCGACGGCGACGCCCGCGGCGGCGCCGCCCTGTCGATCGCCTCGGTGACCGGCAAGCCGATCATGTTCGCCTCCAACGGCGAGAAGCTCGACGAGTTCGACGCGTTCCACCCCGACCGGATGGCCTCCCGCATCCTCGACATGGGTGACCTGCTCACCCTGATCGAGCAGGCGGAGAAGACGTTCAGTCAGGAAGAGGCCGAGAAGATGGCCTCCAAGCTGGCGTCCAAGAAGGGCCAGGACTTCACCCTGGACGACTTCCTGGCCCAGATGGAGCAGGTCAGGAAGATGGGCAGCATCTCCAAGCTGCTCGGCATGCTGCCCGGCATGGGCCAGATCAAGGACCAGATCGCCAACCTCGACGAGCGCGACGTCGACCGCACGGCCGCGATCATCAAGTCGATGACCCCGGGCGAGCGCCAGGACCCGACGATCATCAACGGCTCGCGCCGCGCCCGTATCGCCAAGGGCTCCGGCGTCGAGGTGAGCGCGGTCAAGGGCCTGGTCGAGCGGTTCTTCGAGGCCCGCAAGATGATGTCCCGCATGGCCCAGGGCGGCGGCATGCCGGGGATGCCGGGGATGCCGGGCATGGGCGGCGGCGCCGGCCGGACGAAGAAGCAGCCGAAGCAGGCCAAGGGCAAGCAGCGCTCCGGCAACCCGATGAAGCGCAAGCAGCAGGAGCTGGAGGCGGCCCGCCGGCGCGAGGCCCAGGCGCAGGGCGGCAACGCGCTCGGCCTGCCCCAGCAGGGCGCTCAGGACTTCGAGCTGCCGGACGAGTTCAAGAAGTTCATGGGCTGAGGCCCCGCAAGGCCGTGAGGGCGTTCTCCGTGCCGGAGGGCGCCCTCAGCGCATGCCGTGCCGCGCGCTCTGCCGTAACGTCCAGATATGAGCAATGCCGCTCCGGCGCGCAAGGCCCCCGACCAGCCATGGCGAAGCGAGGGCACCCCGGACGACGGACAGCGTTCCCCCGACGGCAGGAGGCCGCGGGGCCGCTGGTGGGGGCTGGCCGTCACCGCGGTGATCGTCTTCCTGCTGGTGTACATCGGGCTGAACTACCTCGGCGGGGGAGACGAACCGACGATCTCCTACACGGAGTTCAGCAGACAGGTCGACTCGGGCAACGTCGAGAAGATCTACTCCAAGGGCGACGCCATCCAGGGGCAGTTGAAGAAGGCCCGCGACGACCCCGACGGCGGCGGCCAGTACACCACCTTCAAGACCCAGCGCCCGGCCTTCGCCGACGACGACCTCTGGCAGAGCCTGGACCGCCAGGACGTCACGGTGACCGCCCGACCGGTCGTGCAACAGCGCAGCCTGCTCTCCAACGTGCTCCTGTCGCTGGCGCCGATCGTGCTGCTGGCGGCCCTGTGGATCTTCTTCGCCCGACGCATGGGCGGCGGCCTCGGCGGCGCCGGCGGGATGCTCGGGCGCAAGGCCCCGCCCAAGCCGGTGGAACTGCGGCCCGACGGCCGGCGCACCACGTTCGCCGACGTCGCCGGCATCGACGAGGTCAAGGGCGAACTGGACGACGTCGTCGACTTCCTCGAACACCCCGAGCTGTACCGGCGGATGGGCGCGAAGATGCCCCGGGGCGTGCTCCTCGCCGGCTCGCCGGGCACCGGCAAGACCCTGCTGGCGCGCGCGGTGGCGGGCGAGGCGGGCGTGCCGTTCTTCTCCGCCTCGGCCTCCGAGTTCATCGAGATGATCGTCGGCGTGGGCGCGTCCCGGGTCCGCGAGCTGTTCGCCGAGGCCCGCAAGGTGGCGCCGTCGATCATCTTCATCGACGAGATCGACACCATCGGCCGGGCCCGCGGCGGCGGCGCCTCGGTCAGCGGGCACGACGAGCGCGAGCAGACCCTGAACCAGATCCTCACCGAGATGGACGGCTTCACCGGCTCCGAGGGCGTCATCGTCATCGCGGCGACCAACCGCGCCGACATCCTCGACCCGGCGCTGACCCGGCCCGGCCGCTTCGACCGGGTGGTCAGCGTCTCCCCGCCGGACCGTGCCGGGCGCGAGGCGATCCTCGCCATCCACACCCGCGAGATCCCGCTCGCGTCCGACGTGGACCTGACCCGGGTGGCCCGGACGACCCCCGGCATGACGGGAGCGGATCTGGCCAACCTCGCCAACGAGGCCGCCCTGCTCGCCGTCAAGCGCAAGCAGGAGCAGGTCACGCAGTCCGACCTGTCCGAGGCGCTGGAGAAGGTGCAGCTCGGGGCCGAGCGCACGCTGGTCATGCCCGAGGAGGACCGCCGGCGCACCGCCTTCCACGAGAGCGGCCACGCCCTCCTCGGCATGCTTCAGCCCGGCGCCGACCCGGTCCGCAAGGTGACCATCGTGCCGCGCGGACGGGCCCTCGGGGTGACCATGTCGACCCCCGAGGTCGAGCGGTACGCGCTCTCCGAGGAGTACCTGCGCGGCCGGATCATCGGCGCACTCGGCGGGATGGCGGCCGAGCAGGTCGTGTACGACGTCGTCACCACCGGCGCGGAGAACGACCTGGAGCAGGTCACCAACATCGCCCGCGGGATGGTCGCGCGCTGGGGCATGAGTGAACGGGTGGGCCGGCTCTCCGCCCTTCCCAGCGACGCCCAGCAGGCCTACGGCCTCGCGGCTGCCCCGGCGACGCTCGACGTCATCGACAGCGAGATGCGCCGCCTGGTCGACGAGTGCTACGACGAGGCCTGTCGCAAACTCCGCGACCACCGGGGGCAGTTGGACGCCCTCGCTCTGGCGCTGCTGGAACACGAGACGCTGGAGGAGGCGGACGCGTACCGGATCGCCGGCATCTCCCGGCTGACCAAGCCCGACGCGCAGGCCTGACGGTCACGGCCCTCGGCCGGGTGGCGTCAGGGAGTGCGGGCGATCAGGTACCGGAACACGTTCGGCATCCACACCGTCCCGTCCGGCCGCCGGTAGGGATGCAGCGCCTCGGCGACCTCCTTCTCGACCTGCGCCTGGTCCGTCGCCGCCACCGCCGCGTCGAACAGGCCCGTCGAGAGCAGCCCCTTGAGGGCGCTGTCCAGGTCGGCGTACCCGAACGGGCAGGCCACCCGTCCCGAGCCGTCCGGCCGCAGTCCGGCCCGCCGGGCGACCTCCTCCAGGTCGTCGCGGATGGCCGGACGTAACCGGACCGTGCCGCGGTCCTGGTCGGCCAGCTTGGCCGCGACCCGTAGCACCGCGGTGGTGGCACAGCGCTCGGGCGGCCCCCAGCCCGCCAGCACCACGGGCGCGCCGCGCCGGGCGAGCGGCGCCGCGGCCGCCAGGAGTTCGGCCAGTTCCTCCGTGTCGCCCGCCACGCGTCCGATCGGCTCGAACGCCGTGACCACGGTGTACGGGGCCGGCCGGCCGCCCGGCCGGTCCGCGTCCGCCGTGGGCAGCCGGTCGGTGAGCCGGGCGTCCCCCCGCGCGCGAGATCCCGGGCCGTCGCCGAGCAGCCGCTCGCGGGCGAGGGCCAGCCGGGCGGGGGAGGAGGGCTCGACGCCGGTGAAGGCCGCGCCCGCGGAGGCCGCCATCACCAGGGCCAGTCCGGAGCCGCAGCCGAGGGACAGGAGCCGGGTGCCCGGCCCCACGTCCAGCCGCTCGTGGACCGCCTCGTAGAGCGGGACCAGCATCCGTTCCTGAATCTCGGACCAGTCACGCGCGCGGGCGACCGGATCCGCGTGGGACGTCCCCGCGTGAGCCAGGTGCTGTCGCACGAGCACAGGTGTCATGGAAAAGCGCCCCAATCCGCCGGGAGTCTGCCGCTCGACTCGCTCAGGTGGGCCCCCGTGCAGTGCCCTCGCACCGCTCCCGTATGCCAGGTAACTCCCCGTCTGCGGCCGCGTCCAGGGGTTGAGGGGCCCTGGTTGGGGACGGCATGTGCCTGTGGCGAGAATTCACATTCCGGCAACTCGGGGCCGTACCATCGCGTCATGACCGGGGCCCCCGCACCCGTCGGCCGCCGAGGGCGGCCCGGTGCCGGACGGCGGGAACGGTCGCGGTAACGTCACGGTCGTGGCACGCGCTTACCGGGACGGCGCCCTCCGTCGGCGAGAGCGTCCGAAACGCCTCTTGCGCCCCTCGGAACGTCCGCACCCCGGCGCGCGGAGCGGTCCTACGCGCCGGGTCGTAGCGCGGACTACGCACCAGCTTGGTATGAGCTGTGAGGCTTCTCCGCAGATCAGCGCACCCGCCCTCGTCCGGACGCATCAGTGCCAACTGACGGGTACGTGCAAATTATTTGGGATGCCCCGGAATAGGAACACAGGGGCACCCCCGCTCGTTGTCATTACGTGAGCACGACACAGACACCACCAGTTCTCGCCGCAGAGCTGGCAGAGGCGTGGGCCGACATTCAGCGGTACCACCCCGAGCTGCCGGATCTCGCCGCGCCAGAGTCCCTGATCGGGGAGTCGTCGTCCGCCTGCGGTCACGAGCTCTCCTTCGAGCGACTGCTCCATGAGGCAGTCCACGGCATCGCCGCCGCCCGAGGCGTCCGCGACACCTCCCGTGCCGGCCGCTACCACAACCGCAGATTCCTCGCGATCGCCGAGGAGCTGGGGCTGGACCACCCCGAGGAGCCCCACCCCAGCAGCGGGTTCTCCCTGGTGACGCTCAACCCGGAGGCCAAGCGTCGCTACCGGCCCACCATCGAGCGCCTCCAGCGGGCCCTCAAGGCCCACACGGCGGCCACCTCCGCCGACACCGCCCGCACCTTCCGCGGCCCCGCGGCCCGGCACGGCTCCTCGGGCGGAGGCGTCCGGGTCAAGGCCGTCTGCGACTGCGGGCGCAACGTCCGGGTCGTGCCCTCGGTCCTGGCCCAGGCGCCGATCGTGTGCGGGGGCTGCGGCAAGCCGTTCCGGATCCCGGAGATCGCCGGCGCGGCGTAGCCCGGGCGGCCCGGCACCGGCATCTCGTGGCTGCCGGTCGAGGGCGTACGGCACGGGCGTGTGCGGCCGGGGCCCGGCGGCGTCGGCCGCACATCCGACAGGCGTCCGTCACGCCGGACGCCTCCGTGGTGTGCCCGGCCGCGGGCGGGCCCTCGGCCCGAGGCGACCCGCGGTGTGTGGCACAATGGCAAGCTGTACTCGACAGTCGCACAGGACCCCTCTCTCCTCCGGCTGACGCGTCCATCGGGGCACTCGGGTACCGCAACCCCACGCGGCGACCAGGCCGTGCCCCATCACGTCAAAACCAGGAGAACCCACTCCCGTGGCAGTCAAGATCAAGCTGAAGCGTCTGGGCAAGATCCGTTCGCCTCACTACCGCATCGTCGTCGCCGACTCCCGTACCCGTCGTGACGGTCGTGCGATCGAGGAGATCGGCAAGTACCAGCCGACGTACCACCCCTCGATCATCGAGGTCGACGCCGACCGTGTCGCGTACTGGCTGGGTGTCGGCGCGCAGCCGACCGAGCCCGTGCTCGCCATCCTGAAGAAGACCGGCGACTGGCAGAAGTTCAAGGGCGAGCCCGCCCCGGCGCCGCTGCTCGTCGCCGAGCCGAAGAAGGCCCGCCCGTCGTTCGAGGCCCTCGGTGGCGACGACTCGGGCAAGGGTGAGGCGATCACCCAGAAGAAGAAGGCCGAGAAGAAGGACGAGGCTGCCGCCGAGTCCTCCGAGCCGACCGAGGCCTGAGCAGCATGCTCGAAGAGGCGCTTGAGCACCTCGTGAAGGGCATCGTCGACAACCCCGACGATGTGCAGGTCGCCTCGCGCGACCTGCGCCGCGGGCGCGTGCTCGAGGTCCGGGTCCACCCGGACGACCTCGGCAAGGTGATCGGCCGCAACGGCCGCACCGCGCGCGCTCTGCGCACCGTCGTGGGCGCCATCGGCGGCCGGGGCGTCCGCGTCGACCTCGTCGACGTGGATCACGTCCGCTGACGCGTTTCGCAGCACCGGCTCGGGCCGGGGAGGGCCACTGGGCCCTCCCCGGCCCGTAGTCGTTGCGGCGCGACGGGCATGACACGCAACAGGTTCGCCACGCTCGACAGGTTCGACAGGCACGACAGGTTCGACAGGCACGACAGGAGATCTTGAGAAGTGCAGCTCGTAGTCGCACGGATCGGCCGCGCCCACGGCATCAAGGGCGAGGTCACCGTCGAGGTACGCACCGACGAGCCGGAGCTGCGGCTCGCGCCCGGCGCCGTCCTGTCCACGGACCCGGCCTCGACCGGCCCGCTGACCATCGAGACCGGCCGGGTGCACAGCGGCCGTCTCCTCCTGCGCTTCGAGGGCGTGCGCGACCGCAACGCCGCCGAAGCCCTGCGCAACACGCTCCTGATCGCCGACGTCGATCCCGAGGAGCTGCCGGAGGAGGAGGACGAGTACTACGACCACCAGCTGATGGACCTGGACGTCGTCACCAGGGACGGCGAGGAGGTGGGCCGGATCACCGAGATCTCCCACCTCCCCTCGCAGGACCTGTTCATCGTCGAGCGGCCCGACGGCAGCGAGGTGATGATCCCGTTCGTCGAGGCGATCGTCGTCGAGATCGACCTCGAGGAGCAGCGGGCGGTCATCGACCCGCCGCCGGGGCTGATCGACGACCGCGCCGAGATCGCCTCCTCGCGCGACGCGGACGCCGACGGGGACGCGGCCGGGGACGAGTCCTGATGCGCCTCGACGTCGTCACGATCTTCCCCGAGTACCTGGAGCCGCTGAACGTCTCCCTCGTCGGCAAGGCCCGCGCGCGTGGCCGGCTCGACGTGCGGGTGCACGACCTGCGGGAGTGGACGTACGACCGGCACAACACGGTCGACGACACGCCTTACGGCGGCGGCCCCGGCATGGTCATGAAGACCGACCCCTGGGGCGACGCCCTCGACTCGGTGCTGGCCGACGGCTACGAGACGGGCGCGCGCGCCCCGGCGATCGTCGTCCCGACCCCGAGCGGGCGTCCCTTCACCCAGGAACTGGCCGTCGAGCTCTCCGGACGCCCCTGGCTGATCTTCACGCCGGCCCGCTACGAGGGCATCGACCGGCGCGTGGTCGACGAGTACGCGACCAGGGTCCCCGTCTACGAGGTCTCCATCGGCGACTACGTGCTGGCCGGCGGGGAGGCCGCCGTGCTGGTCGTCACCGAGGCGGTGGCCCGTCTGCTGCCCGGCGTCCTCGGCAACGCCGAGTCCCACCGCGACGACTCCTTCGCCCCCGGCGCCATGGCCAACCTGCTGGAAGGCCCCGTGTACACCAAGCCGCCCGCCTGGCGCGGCCGGGAGATCCCGGAGGTGCTGCTCAGCGGGCACCACGGCAGGATCGCCCGCTGGCGACGGGACGAGGCGCTGCGCCGCACGACTGCCAACCGGCCCGACCTGATCGAGCGCTGCCCGCCGAAGTCCTTCGACAAGAAGGACCGCGAGATGCTCTCCATCCTGGGCTGGACACCCGATCCCGAGGGCGAGCCCCACGGTCGATTTTGGCGCAGGACCGACGGCGTGGAACAATAGGTCGCTGTTGTGCGCCGTCCGGTGTGCGCCCCTGCCACAGGGGGACACGACGCCCGCCTCGACGGGCACACGGCACTCAATCCTCGAACATCTAGTTCCGTTGATGACCTGTGGCATCAGCGAAGAAAGCAGACGAAATGTCTCACCTGCTCGACACCGTCGACGCCGCGTCGCTGCGCAGCGACGTCCCGGCCTTCCGTCCGGGCGACACCGTCAACGTCCACGTCCGCGTCATCGAGGGCAACCGCTCCCGTGTGCAGCAGTTCAAGGGCGTCGTCATCCGCCGTCAGGGCGCCGGTGTCCGCGAGACCTTCACGGTCCGCAAGGTCTCCTTCTCCGTCGGCGTGGAGCGCACCTTCCCCGTGCACACCCCGATCGTCGAGAAGATCGAGCTCGTGACCCGCGGCGACGTGCGTCGCGCCAAGCTCTACTACCTCCGTGAGCTGCGCGGCAAGGCCGCGAAGATCAAGGAGAAGCGCGACAACTGAGCGCCTTCCGGGGTTCACAGAGGGGCCGGATAGCATCTGGCCCCGATGGACACCGAAGCTCAGCCGACGCAGCGCGACCGCTCCTCCCGCCCTTCCGCACCCGAGAACGTCTCCCAGGAGACCCCGGGCCCGGACGGACCGGAGGGCCGGTCGCGTTTCGCGTTCGCGGGACGCCTCACCCAGTGGATCCCGGGCGGCCGGGTCAGCCTGACCCTGCTGGTCTGCCTGGTGTTTTTGCTGGCCCTCAACGCTTTCGTGGCACAACCGTTCCAGATCCCCAGCGGATCCATGGAGAACGGATTGAGGATCGGCGACCGGGTTCTCGTAAATAAGTTGGCGTACCGTTTCGGTGCCGAGCCGCGGCGCGGCGACGTCGTCGTGTTCGACGGCACCGGCTACTTCGGGAACTCCGACTACGTCAAGCGCGTCGTGGGGGTAGGGGGAGACCGAGTGGTCTGCTGCGACAAGGAGGGGAGGATCCAGGTGAACGGCCGGTCGGTCGACGAGTCGACGTTCCTGTATCCCGGCGACAGCCCGTCCACGGTCGACTTCGACGTCGTCGTGCCCGGCGGCGCGCTGTTCGTCCTCGGCGACCACCGCGGCCGCTCCAGCGACTCGCGGGACCACCTCGGCTCACCGGGCGGCGGCATGATCCCCGTCGGTGACGTGATCGGCCGCGCCGACTGGATCGTCTGGCCCTACGCCCACCTCGCCCGGCTGTCCCGTCCGAGTGCCTACGCGCGCGTGCCCGGCGCGGAGGGCGCCCATGGGTAACCGCGGCAGACCGCGCGGCATGTCCGCGTCCCCGGCCGACAACCTGCTGCCCACCGGCTCGCGGCGCGCCGCGAGCCCCGGCGGCGGGCGCTCACGCGCGGAGCGGCGCAAGTTGCAGCGCAAGGTCAAGCGCAAGCGCAGGCGGTCGGCCGTCCGGGAGATCCCGCTGCTGGTCGGCGTCGCCGTGCTGATCGCCCTGGTCCTGAAGACGTTCCTGGTGCAGGCCTTCGTGATCCCCTCCGGGTCCATGGAGCAGACGATCCAGATCGGCGACCGCGTCCTGGTCGACAAGTTCACCCCGTGGTTCGGCTCCAGGCCCGCGCGCGGGGACGTCGTCGTCTTCAAGGACCCGGGCGGCTGGCTGAACGACGAGCAGACCACGGCGAAGAAGAAGGACCCGGTCGTCGTCAAGCAGATCAAGGAAGGCCTCACCTTCATCGGTCTGCTGCCCTCCGACAACGAGAAGGACCTCATCAAGCGGGTCGTCGGCGTGGGCGGCGACCGCGTGGTGTGCTGCGACACCCAGGGGCGCGTGACCGTCAACGGCGCTCCCCTGGAGGAGGGGTCGTATCTGTACCCCGGCAACGCGCCCTCCAGCACGCCGTTCGACATCACCGTCCCGCCGGGCCGGCTGTGGGTGATGGGCGACCACCGGGCGAACTCGGCCGACTCCCGGTTCCACCAGAACACCGACTACGGCGGCACCGTCTCGGAGGACGAGGTGGTGGGCCGGGCCATGGTGATCGCCTGGCCGCTGGGCCACTGGGTGCGCCTCAAGGAACCGCAAACTTTCTCCTCCGTCACCGGCTCGGCCGCCGCGGCGACCGCGCCCGCCCGGCTGTCGCATAGTGTTGCTTCCGGCGATCCGAACGGATCGGTCCGGCAACTCCCGAGCCCTGCGGAACTCCCGCTCGTTATGGGAGTGGTGGGCCTGCGTCGTACGTGGGGCAGGCAGCGGCACAGAGTGAGGAGTTGGCGTGGGGGATGTGGCGGTTGGCGCACGGTCCGGGCACGACGGCGAGGATCACCGCGGACACCCCGTGGAAGCCGCCGACCCGGCTCCGGACGACGGCGTGACCTCCGGGAGTGACCCTGCGGCGGGCGGCGACGGCCCGCCGTCGAGCGAGCCGCCCCGGACCGGCGGCGAGGGATCGGGCGGCCCGGCACCGAAGGCGAAGAAGCCCCGCTCCTTCTGGAAGGAGCTGCCGATCCTGATCGGCATCGCGCTCGTCCTGGCGCTGCTGATCAAGACGTTCCTGGTGCAGGCCTTCTCCATCCCGTCGGCGTCGATGGAGAACACCCTGAAGATCGGCGACCGGGTCCTCGTGGACAAACTGACCCCGTGGTTCGGCTCCGAGCCGGAGCGCGGCGAGGTCGTCGTCTTCCACGACCCCGACGACTGGCTGGCGGGCGAGAACACCGCCGAGCCGAACGCCTTCCAGACCGTCCTCAGCTGGATCGGCCTGATGCCGTCCGCGGAGGAGAAGGACCTGATCAAGCGGGTCATCGGCGTCGGCGGAGACACCGTCTCCTGCAAGGGCACGGGCCCGCTCACGGTCAACGGCAAGGCGCTCAACGAGCCGTACGTCTACCCCGGCAACACCCCGTGCAGCCAGGACGACCAGGGCGGTCAGTTCACCGTGAAGGTCCCCAAGGGCTATGTGTGGGTCATGGGCGACCACCGGCAGAACTCGCGCGACTCGCGCTACAACCAGTCGGACAAGAACCACGGCATGGTCCCCGTCGACCAGGTCGTCGGACGCGCCATCGTCAAGGCCTGGCCGATCAGCCACTGGGGCACGCTGCCGGTGCCGGACACCTTCGACCAGACCGGCCTGAACGACCAGTCCGCGGCCTCCGCGGCGCTGACGGTCGCGCCGGGAGGCCTGGCTCTCGTCGGCGCCGTGCCGGTCGTCCTGTGGCGTCGCCGGCGCGACGGCGACGCCGGGACCCGCTGACCTCTCCCTCTGCACCGTGCAAACCCTTTCCCAAGCCTGAAGCGCGTGCCGGGAAGACCGGGGGCGAAGGGCTGACCCGGTTCGGTACCGCCGGGTAGGGTGCGGATCCATGGGTGGCGAGAGCACGACGCGTACGGCCCCGCACAGCGGCGGCACCAGCAGTGGCCCGGTGGGCAGCCGGACCGGACAACGTCTGTCCGGTCTGGCCGTCGCGCTGGGCCTCGTGCTGTTCCTGGGCGGATTCGGCTGGGCGGCGCTGGTCTACCGGCCGTACACCGTGCCCACCAGCTCCATGAGTCCGACGATCGCCGCCGGCGACCGGGTGCTGGCCGAGCGGGTCGACGGCGGCGAGGTGCGGCGCGGGGACGTGGTCGTCTTCACCGACAAGACCTGGGTCAGCGACGCGCCCGTGGTCAAGCGGGTGGTCGCCGTCGGCGGCGACACGGTCTCCTGCTGCACCGACGGCAAGCTGACCGTCAACGGCAAGCAGATCGAAGAACCGTATCTGCCCGCCGGCAGCCTGGCCGAGAACAAGAACATCCCGACCGTGAAGGTCCCGGACGGCCGGCTGTTCCTGCTCGGCGACGAGCGGGAGGGCTCCCTGGACTCCACCGCCCACCTGACCGACGCGGCCCAGGGCACCGTCGCGCGCAGCGCCGTCAAGGCCCGGGTGGACGCCGTCGTCTGGCCGATGAACGGCATGCTGAAGCGGCCCTCGGGCTTCGAGGCGCTCGGCGCCCTCTCCCGGCCGGGCCCGCTGGGCATGATCGGCTGGCTGATCGTCGCCGGGGCGGTGCTGGTGCTCGGCGGTGGCGCCTACGGACCGATCGCCAAGCGGACCTCGGGGCGCCGCGCCCGTCCGGAGCCCGCCGGTGCCCGCTGAGACGGCGGACGAGCCGGCCGGCGTCGAACCCGCCGGAGGCGGGCTGCGCAAGGTCGCGCGGGTCGTGCTCCTGGACCCGCAGGACCGCATCCTCCTGCTGCACGGCCACGAGCCGGACGATCCCGCCGACGACTGGTGGTTCACGCCCGGCGGCGGCGTCGAGGGCGACGAGAGCCGCGAGGAGGCCGCACTGCGCGAGCTCGCCGAGGAGACCGGCATCACCGGGGTGGAGCTGGGCCCGGTGCTGTGGCGGCGGGTGTGCTCGTTCCCCTTCGCCGGCCGGCGGTGGGACCAGGACGAGTGGTACTACCTGGCCCGCACGACCGGGGCGGCGACCGGGGCGACGGCCTTCACCGAGCTGGAGCGGCGCAGCGTCGCCGGATCGCGTTGGTGGACGTGTCGGGAACTGGCCCAGGCGCATGAGACGGTGTATCCGACCAGACTCGCCGAGCTGCTGCGCACGCTGCTCGACGACGGTCTCCCGGCCAGGCCCGTGACCCTTGACACGGAAATCGTCTAGGGGCGCGCGTCCCTGGCGCACAATGGGGAGATCGCACGGCTGAAGGGGAACATGCCATGAGCGCCGAGGACCTCGAGAAGTACGAGACCGAGATGGAGCTGAAGCTCTACCGGGAGTACCGCGACGTCGTCGGTCTGTTCAAATACGTGATCGAGACCGAGCGGCGCTTCTACCTCACCAATGACTACGAGATGCAGGTGCACTCGGTCCAGGGCGAGGTGTTCTTCGAGGTGTCGATGGCCGACGCCTGGGTGTGGGACATGTACCGGCCGGCCCGGTTCGTGAAGCAGGTACGCGTGCTCACGTTCAAGGACGTGAACATCGAGGAGCTGAACAAGAGCGATCTGGAGCTCCCGGGCAGCTGATCCCCTCGCGCCCGGCCGGCCCGCCGCCCGTGCGGGTGACGAGGTTGTCCACAGCCGCCGGGTTGTCCACCAAGATCCCATCCGGCGCGGCGGATGCGTGAGCGTGGGTGCCGGAGGTGGTGCCCACATGAGCACGAACACGGATCTGGCCCGAGGAGCACTCGGCAGGTACGGCGAGGATCTGGCCGCACGACGGCTCGTCGAGGCCGGGATGACGGTCCTGGAGCGCAACTGGCGCTGCGGCAGGACCGGCGAGATCGACATCGTCGCCCGGGACGGCGACGTCCTGGTCGTCTGCGAGGTCAAGACCCGCAGGGGCGGCGGATTCCAGCACCCGATGGCCGCGGTGACGCCGGACAAGGCACGACGACTGCGCGCGCTCGCCGTGCGATGGACCCAGGCGCACGGGGGAGCCCCGCCGGGCGGCGTCCGCATCGACCTCGTCGGGGTCCTCCTGCCCCGCCGCGGTGCGCCCGTCGTCGAGCACGCGCGGGGGGTGGCCTGAGATGGGCTTCGCGCGTACGTGCTCGGTGGCGCTGGTCGGCGTCGAGGGGGTCGTCGTCGAGGTCCAGGCCGACCTGGAGCCCGGAGTGGCGGCGTTCACGCTGGTAGGGCTGCCCGACAAGAGCCTGAGCGAGAGCCGCGACCGGGTGCGGGCGGCGGTGGTGAACTCCGGCGCGGAGTGGCCGCAGAAGAAACTCACGGTGGGCCTCAGCCCGGCCTCCGTGCCCAAAGGGGGCTCGGGCTTCGACCTCGCCGTGGCCTGTGCCGTCCTCGGCGCGGCCGAACGCATCGATCCCAGGGTGCTCGCCGACATCGTGATGATCGGGGAAGTGGGCCTGGACGGCCGGGTGCGCCCGGTCCGGGGCATCCTCCCCGCGGTGCTCGCCGCGGCCGACGCCGGATACGAACAGGTGGTCGTGCCCGAGTGCGCCGCCGCGGAGGCCTCACTGGTGCCCGGCGTCTCCGTGCTCGGCGTGCGCAGCCTGCGCCAGCTGATCGCCGTCCTCGCGGACGAACCGGTGCCCGAGGAGGAACCGGACGACACGGGCCGCCCCGATCCGCTGCTGGCCGGACTGCGCATGCCCGGCACCGGCGCGGCCACCGGCATGCACAGCATGGGGGCGGCCCAGCAGGACCAGGGGCACGATCTCGCGGACGTGGTCGGACAGCGCTCGGCGCGCACCGCCGTGGAGGTCGCCGCGGCCGGCGGCCACCACCTCTTCCTGGAGGGTCCGCCGGGAGCGGGCAAGACCATGCTCGCCGAACGTCTGCCGGCGGTGCTGCCCCGGCTGAGCCGGCAGGAGTCGCTGGAGGTCACGGCGGTGCACTCGGTGGCCGGGCTGCTGCCGCCGGGCAAGCCCCTCGTCGACGTGCCCCCCTACTGCGCTCCGCACCACTCGGCCACCATGCAGTCGCTGGTCGGAGGCGGCCCCGGAGTCGCGCGCCCCGGAGCCGTCTCGCTGGCCCACCGAGGAGTCCTCTTCCTCGACGAGACCCCCGAGTTCGGCAGCCACGCCCTCGACGCCCTGCGGCAGCCGCTGGAAGCGGGCCACGTGGTGATCGCGCGCAGCGCGGGCGTGGTGCGCTTCCCGGCCCGCTTCCTGATGGTGCTCGCCGCCAACCCCTGCCCGTGCGGCCGATTCTCGCAGCGCGACACCCTGTGCGAATGCCCGCCCTCCGCGATCCGCCGCTACCAGGCACGCCTGTCCGGCCCGCTCCTCGACCGGGTCGACCTGCGCGTCGAGGTCGACCCGGTCGGCCGGACCGAGCTCGCCCACCGCGGCCCCGGGGGCGAGTCCACCCGCACCGTCGCCGACCGGGTCCGCGCCGCCCGCGAGCGGGCGGCGGCCCGGCTCGCGGACACCCCGTGGCGGACCAACAGCGAAGTGCCGGGCCGTGAGCTGCGCAACCGCTGGCACGCGGCCGCCGGAGCCATGGACGAAGCGGAACGCAACCTCGAGCGCGGGGTGCTCACCGCCCGCGGTCTCGACCGGGTGCTGCGCGTCGCCTGGACCGTCGCCGACCTCGTCGGCCACGACCGGCCGGACGCGGGGGACGTGGCCCTGGCGCTGCAACTGCGCACCGGGGTGCCCCGCGGCGTTCCGATGACTCTCGGAGCGCCGGCGTGACGGGCGACGGCCCCGCGGCCGACGACCGGCTCGACCGGATCTTCCTCGGGCGGGTCGTCGAGCCCGGGGACGAGGTGAGCGGCCGGTGGGTGCGGGAACGGGGCGTGCGGGAGGTGGTGCGCCGGCTGCGCGACGACGGCGAGCCGCTGCCCGGGGTGACCGCGCGACGGTGGGCCGGGCTGCTCGCCCGCGCCGGGCAGGCCGACCCGCGGCGCGACCTCGCCGTCGCGCGCGAGGCCGGGGTCCGGTACGTCTGCCCCGGCGACGCCGAATGGCCGGGCACGCTGGACGAACTCGGCGACGCCCGGCCGCTCGGACTGTGGGTGCGAGGACGCCCCAGCCTGCGCATGTGGGCGCTGCGGTCGGTCGCCCTGGTCGGCGCCCGCGCCTGCACCCCGTACGGCGCCCACATGGCCGCCACGCTCGCCTGCGGCCTCGCGGAACGGGGGTGGGTGGTCGTGTCCGGCGGGGCCTACGGAGTCGACGGCGCCGCCCACCGGGGCGCCCTCGGCGCGGGCGGCGCCACCGTCGCCGTCCTCGCCAGCGGGGTCGACCGGCCCTACCCGAGCGGGCACACGGAGTTGATCGGCCGGATCGCGGAACAGGGGCTGGTGGTCGGGGAGTTGCCGCCGGGCGACCACCCCACGCCGAGCAGGTTCATCCTGCGCAACCGGGTGATCGCCGCCCTCACCAGGGGCACGGTCGTCGTCGAGGCCGCCTACCGCAGCGGCTCGCTGGTCACCGCGCGGGCGGCGCAGCGGCTGGGCCGGCACACCATGGGCGTGCCCGGGCCGGCCACCAGCGCTCTGTCCGCCGGGGTGCACGAACTCCTGCGGGGGGAGGCGGTGCTGGTCACCGACGCCGCCGAGGTCGTCGAACTGGTCGGGGACATGGGAGAACTGGCCCCGGACCGACGCGGGCCGCAACTGCCGCGCGACCTGCTGGAGCCGGGCGCCCGCCGGGTCCTGGCCGCCCTCCCCGCCCGACGGTCCGCCGCGCCGCCCGAGATCGCCCGGGAGGCCGGCACCACACCGGACGACGCGATCGCCCGGCTGTACGAGCTCAGAGCGCTCGGCTACGTCGAACGACACGGCGACGGCTGGAAGTTGACACGCCAGGCGATGGTCTCCGTTCGAGGAGGCCGGCCCCGATGTTGACCCGGGGGGTTCGGCCGTCCGGGGGAACGCCGGAAAGCCTTGCCAATTCCGGCAGTTGACCCGCTCGGCCGTCACCCGCAGCGACCGCCGTGACTCCGGAGAGCGTTCAGCGGAACGTATCTGCGTACCGGTCCGGGCACGTCCTTCGCTCACCGCGACACTCCAGTCACGCTACGCTCACGTGGATTCCGGCACAGACCGGACCACTGCACCACGCGGTACCGACCTCACGCACTTCACGGCAGAACGGCACAAGGCGACGAATGCCCCAGCACACCTCCGGGTCCGACCGGGCGGCTGTCCCCCCAGCCGCCCGCGACGGTGGCAGCGTGCGGCCGCCCGCTCCCTCGACGCTCGACGAGCTGTGGCGGTCGTACAAGGCGACAGGCGACGGACGGCTGCGCGAACAGCTGATCCTGCACTACTCGCCGCTGGTGAAGTACGTGGCGGGACGGGTGAGCGTCGGTCTGCCGCCGAACGTGGAACAGGCCGACTTCGTCTCCTCGGGCGTCTTCGGGCTGATCGACGCGATCGAGAAGTTCGACCTCGACCGGGAGATCAAGTTCGAGACGTACGCGATCACCCGGATCCGGGGCGCGATGATCGACGAACTGCGGGCGCTGGACTGGATCCCGAGGTCGGTGCGGCAGAAGGCCCGCAACGTGGAGCGGGCCTACGCGACGCTGGAGGCGCGGCTGCGGCGGACGCCCAGCGAGGGCGAGGTGGCCGCCGAGCTGGGCATCGCCGTCGAGGAACTGCACGCGGTCTTCAGCCAGTTGTCCCTGGCCAACGTGGTGGCGCTCGAGGAGCTGCTGCACGTCGGGGGAGAGGACGGCGACGGCCTCAGCTTCATGGACACGCTGGAGGACACGGCCGCCGACAACCCGGTGGAGGTGGCCGAGGACCGGGAGCTGCGGCGGTTTCTGGCCCGGGCGATCAACACGCTGCCCGACCGGGAGAAGACGGTCGTCACGCTCTACTACTACGAGGGACTGACCCTCGCGGAGATCGGGAACGTGCTGGGCGTGACCGAGAGCAGGGTCAGTCAGATCCACACCAAGTCCGTGCTCCAGTTGCGCGCGAAGCTGGCGAGCTTCGGCCGCTGACCCGGGCCGACGACACGAAGCCCCTCGGCGTCACTCCCGCCGGCGGCGGGGCGTCCGTACAGTGGTCGACGTGCCAAGGATTCGAGCGGCCTCCGTGGCCGAGCACCGGTCGATGCAGCGTGCCGCCCTCCTGGACGCGGCGCGCACCCTTCTGTCCGAGGGCGGGACGGACGCGCTGACCTTCCCGGCCCTCGCCGAGCGGACGGGCCTCGCGCGCTCGTCCGTGTACGAGTACTTCCGGTCGCGGGCCGCCGTGGTCGAGGAACTGTGCGAGGTCGACTTCCCCGCGTGGACGGCGGAGGTCGAGGCGGCGATGGCCGCCGCCGACGGGGCGCAGGCCAAGGTCGAGGCCTATGTGCGCCGCCAGCTCGCGCTGGTCGGGGACCGGCGTCACCGGGCCGTCGTGGCCATCTCGGCGAGCGAACTGGACGCGGGCGCCCGGGAGAAGATCCGCGCGGCGCACGGCGCTCTCGTGACGATGATCGGGGAGGCGCTGGCCGACCTGGGCCACACGCAGCCCAGGCTGACGGCCATGCTCCTTCAGGGCGTGGTCGACGCGGCGGTGCGGCGCATCGAGCTCGGAGCGGCCGAGGACCCCGCGGAGATCACCGACGCGGCGGTGGCGATGGCCCTGCGCGGCGTCGGCGGCTGACGGACCGGACGGGCGGGGCTGCCACCCCGCCCACGCCAGGAGCCCACCGCCGTGCGCGGCAACGCCGGGCACCGGTCAGGAGTGCGCGGGCCGTGGGCGATCCAGCCGGGGCGACTGCGGGAGCGCACGCGCCGCGGACGCCGGGCCGGTTCATGGCAGGGTGCGCCGGCCGGGCGGGTAGGCGCCAGGGCGGGTGTAGGCGGCCGGGTTGACGGCGGGAGCGGCGCACGGGTCGCAGGCGTCGGGCCGGTACATGGCAGGAGTCCGCCGGCAGTGTGCGGCTGTGCCGGGCTCACGGCGGGAGCGCACGCGCCGCGGACGCCGGGTCGGTTCCTGGCGGGAGCGCACGGCTCGAATGCGGCCGGGCCCGGCTCACGGCAGGAGCGCACGGGCCGGGTGGGGCAGGGCCGGGCTCATGGCAGGGGCACGCCGATGACCGGGAGGAGTCGGGCCGGGAGTCTGCGCCTCAGCCAGGGCGGCAGCAGGCTCAGCGGGTCCAGATAGGTCTCGCCTCTCAGCAGGCCCCAGTGCAGGCAGCCTCCGGAGCAGTGCGCGTCCGCCGGCTCGACCGCGCCGACGACCTGCCCCGCGACCACCCGGTCGCCCGCGCGCACCGAGGCCCGCACCGGCTCGTACGTCGTCCGCAGCGGCGGCTCGCCCGTGTCCGCGAGTTCCACCGCGACGACGCCCCTGCCCGCCACCCGTCCCGCGAAGGACACCCGCCCGGTGGCCACCGCCCGCACGGGTGCGCCGGGCGCCGCCGCCAGGTCGACCCCGCGGTGGCCGCGGGCGTACGGCGTGGCCGGCGGGTCCCAGCCGCGGACCACGGGCGGACGCGAGCCCACCGGCCAGACCCGCGCCACCGCCGGGACGGTTGGAAGGGATGGTGGGGTCGGGGTGGTCGGGGTGGTCGGGTCGGCTGGTGTGGCCGGGGCCGGTGGGGTGCTCGGGGTGCTCGGGTCGTCGGGGGTCGGCGTGACGCTAGGGAGGCTGGGAGTGCTCGGGCCGTCGGAGGCCTGTGGGGCCGGTGGGGAGGCCGAGACGGTCACGGTCGGAGTCGGTGTGGACGGCGGGGGCGGTGCCAGCGGGGTCGCGTGGCCCGTGGACGCCAGGATCGAGAGGATCAGCAGCGGCGCGAGGCCGCCGAGAAGTCGCTTCGCGTGCATGCCGGAACCGTTCCGCATCCCGCCCGGCGCCGCTCGGACCTGTGGACCGGCCGCCGCTTGTGGACATCGGCGTCACCCGGGCCCCCGCGGGTCCCGTACACTTCTTCTGGCGATCCGGGTCACCGGGTCGACTTCGCACGCCCCGGTAACGGGGACCGGCTCCGGTCGGTTCTCCGGTACTCGCGCCCCTCGGTCCTTCGTGGCTCGGCGCATCGCGGGCGTCAGGCGCGGGAGCCGTCCGGCCCCCGCGGCACAACCGAGAAAAACAAGGAGAACGGCCATGGCCGTCGTCACGATGCGGGAGCTGCTGGAAAGCGGCGTCCACTTCGGTCACCAGACCCGTCGCTGGAACCCGAAGATGAAGCGCTTCATCTTCACCGAGCGCAACGGCATCTACATCATCGACCTGCTCCAGTCGCTGTCGTACATCGACCGCGCCTACGAGTTCGTCAAGGAGACCGTCGCCCACGGCGGCACGGTCATGTTCGTCGGCACGAAGAAGCAGGCGCAGGAGGCCATCGCCGAGCAGGCCACCCGCGTCGGCATGCCCTACGTCAACCAGCGCTGGCTGGGCGGCATGCTCACCAACTTCTCGACCGTCTACAAGCGCCTCCAGCGCCTCAAGGAGCTCGAGCTCATCGACTTCGAGGACGTCGCCGCCTCGGGTCTGACGAAGAAGGAGCTCCTGGTCCTCTCGCGTGAGAAGGCCAAGCTCGAGAAGACCCTCGGTGGTATCCGCGAGATGTCCAAGGTGCCCAGCGCCGTCTGGATCGTGGACACCAAGAAGGAGCACATCGCGGTCGGCGAGGCCCGGAAGCTCAACATCCCGGTCGTCGCCATCCTCGACACCAACTGCGACCCCGACGAGGTCGACTACAAGATCCCGGGCAACGACGACGCGATCCGCTCCGTCACCCTGCTCACCCGCGTGATCGCCGACGCCGTCGCCGAGGGCCTCATCTCCCGTTCCGGCGTCGCCACCGGTGACAAGGGCGAGAAGGCCGCGAGCGAGCCGCTGGCCGAGTGGGAGCGCGACCTCCTCGAGGGCGAGAAGAAGGCCGACGCCGAGAACGCCGACGCCGCCGAGAAGCCGGCCGAGGCCGCTGCCGAGGCTCCCGCCGCCGAGGCTGCTGCCGAGGCCCCCGCTGCCGAGGCTCCGGCTGCCGAGGCCCCCGCCGCCGAGGCCGCTCCGGCCGCCGAGGGCGAGCAGGCCTGATCCAGGCCGTGAGCCGTGCGGTCGCCGTCGCGTCCGCCCGGCCCCAGGGATGAAGTGACGGCGGGGGGCGCCGAGTGCGCCGCCCGCCGTTCACCCACAGCCCCCAGATCTTCGTAGATCTTCGAGACTTCGAACTCCGAGAGAGATTCACAGATCATGGCGAACTACACCGCCGCTGACGTCAAGAAGCTCCGTGAGCTCACCGGCGCCGGCATGATGGACTGCAAGAAGGCGCTGGACGAGGCCGAGGGCAACGTCGACAAGGCCGTCGAGGCGCTCCGTATCAAGGGCCAGAAGGGCGTCGCCAAGCGCGAGGGCCGCTCCGCCGAGAACGGCGCCGTGGTCTCGATCATCGCCGACGACAACTCCTCCGGCGTCCTCGTCGAGCTGAAGTGCGAGACGGACTTCGTCGCCAAGGGCGACAAGTTCCAGGCCGTCGCCACCGCGATCGCCGAGCACGTCGCCAAGACCGCCCCGGCCGACATCGAGGCGCTCCTCGCCTCCGAGATCGAGGCCGGCAAGACCGTCCAGGCGTTCGTGGACGAGGCCAACGCCAACCTGGGCGAGAAGATCGTGCTGGACCGCTTCGCGCAGTTCACCGAGGGCTACGTCACCGCCTACATGCACCGCACGATGCCCGACCTGCCCCCGCAGATCGGTGTCCTCGTCGAGCTGGACAAGCCGAACGCGGAGATCGCCAAGGGCGTCGCCCAGCACATCGCCGCCTTCGCGCCGAAGTACCTCTCCAAGGAGGACGTGCCGGCCGAGGTCGTCGAGTCCGAGCGCCGCGTCGCCGAGGAGACCACCCGCGCCGAGGGTAAGCCCGAGGCCGCCCTGCCGAAGATCGTCGAGGGTCGCCTCAACGGCTTCTTCAAGGACGCCACGCTGCTCGGTCAGCCGTACGCGCTGGACAACAAGAAGTCCGTCCAGAAGGTCCTGGACGAGGCCGGTGTCACCCTGAAGCGCTTCACGCGCATCAAGGTCGGCATCTGAGTCCGTACCGCGTTCGACGCCTCGGCCCGATAGGGTCGGGAGCAGTCGTCCGGTACGCCGTCACGCGCACGCGTGACGGACGACAGCAGATCTGACGAGGAGGCCATTGCCGCGCACGGGTTGCCCACGACACCCCACCGGCAGTGGCCTTCTTCGTATGTGCACCACGTGAAAGAGGCGGGATCTCCCATGACCACCAAGGCCCAGAAGAGCGACGACGGCAAGGTACACGGCCGGTTTCTGCTGAAGCTGTCCGGTGAGGCATTCTCCGGCGGCGGGGGCCTGGGCGTGGACCCCGACGTGGTGCACAAGATCGCCCGCGAGATCGCCGCGGTCGTGCGCGACGGCGCCGAGATCGCGGTCGTCATCGGCGGCGGCAACTTCTTCCGCGGCGCCGAGCTCCAGGTGCGCGGCATGGACCGGGCCCGCTCGGACTACATGGGCATGCTCGGCACGGTCATGAACTGCCTCGCCCTCCAGGACTTCCTGGAGAAGGAGGGCATCGACAGCCGCGTCCAGACCGCCATCACCATGGGCCAGGTCGCCGAGCCGTACATCCCGCTGCGGGCCGTGCGGCACCTGGAGAAGGGCCGCGTGGTCATCTTCGGCGCCGGCATGGGCATGCCCTACTTCTCCACCGACACCACCGCCGCCCAGCGCGCCCTGGAGATCGACGCCGAGGCGCTGCTCATGGGCAAGAACGGCGTCGACGGCGTCTACGACTCCGACCCGAAGACCAACCCGGGGGCCGTCAAGTTCGACGCCCTGGGCTACGGCGAGGTCATCACCCGCGACCTCAAGGTCGCCGACATGACCGCGATCACGCTGTGCCGCGACAACAAGCTGCCGATTCTCGTCTTCGAGCTCCTGGCCGAGGGCAATATCGCCCGCGCGGTCAAGGGTGAGAAGATCGGCACGCTCGTGGGTGAGCAAGGCGGCCGGTCCTGACCGGCGCCATCCCGGTTCTCCCCGGCAACGTCCGAGCCCCGACAACGCCCGACCGGGGGACGGACCGTCGTCGGAGGATGGACAATGTCCTGCCGGACGGGAACCGTGCAGGAAGAAGACGCGACGCAGCCGGCCGCCGCCCCCGCAAGGATCCGCAGCCGGGCCTACTCAAGACACGCAGGAGCAAGTGGTGATCGAAGAGACCCTCCTCGAGGCCGAGGAGAAGATGGAGAAGGCCGTCGTGGTCGCCAAGGAGGACTTCGCCGCGATCCGCACCGGCCGTGCGCACCCGGCGATGTTCAACAAGATCGTTGCCGACTACTACGGTGCGCCGACGCCGATCAACCAGCTGGCCTCGTTCTCCGTGCCGGAGCCGCGCATGGCGGTCGTGACGCCGTTCGACAAGACCGCGCTGCGCAACATCGAGCAGGCGATCCGCGACTCCGACCTGGGAGTCAACCCCAGCAACGACGGCAACATCATCCGAGTGGTGTTCCCCGAGCTGACCGAGGAGCGCCGCCGCGACTACATCAAGGTCGCCAAGGGCAAGGGCGAGGACGCCAAGGTGTCCATCCGCGCGGTCCGTCGCAAGGCCAAGGACGCGATCGACAAGCTGATCAAGGACGGCGAGGTCGGCGAGGACGAGGGCCGCCGTGCCGAGAAGGAACTCGACGACACCACCGCGAAGTACGTCGCCCAGGTGGACGAGCTCCTGAAGCACAAGGAAGCGGAGCTGCTCGAGGTCTGATGAACGACTCTTCCTGGGGCTCACCGCCACACGCCGGGTCGCGGGCCGGGTACTGGGGGCCCGCCGACCAGGGGCCTGTCCAGGGGGCCGCTCCGGCGGGTCCCGCGTACGATGCGCCTGAGGCGCAGCAGACTCGCCCCATGCCCATCGTCCCCGACGTCCCCGCACACGGTGGAAACCAGGATGACGACCGGGGGGCCGCTCGGCTGGGCGGCCCCCTGTTCACCGACTCGTTCCCCGACGAGCACCACGGCCACGCGCCGTACGGCGGCGGGCCCCACGGCCTGGCCGCCCACGGCTACGACACCCCGACGGCGCAGCCCCCTGCGGCGGCGCCGCAGAATCCGGAGCCCATGCCCGACGCCCCTCACCCGGCGCCCGCGCCGCCGAAGAAGAGCGCGGGCCGCGACCTGGGCGCGGCCATAGGGGTCGGGGTCGGCCTCGGCGTGGTCATCGTCGCGTCGCTGTTCGTCGTCAAGGCCGTGTTCGTCGGCGTCGTCGCGGTCGCCGTCGTCGTCGGCCTGTGGGAGCTGACCAGCAGGCTCCAGGAGCGCAAGGGCATCAAGGCGCCGCTGGTGCCGCTCGCGGTCGGGGGCGCGGCGATGGTGGTCGCCGGATACGTCCGCGGCCCGGAGGGCGCCTGGGTCGCCATGGCCCTCACCGCGCTCGCGGTGCTGGTCTGGCGGATGACGGAACCGCCCGAGGGCTACCTCAAGGACGTCACGGCCGGGGTCTTCGCGGCCTTCTACGTCCCGTTCCTCGCCACGTTCGTCGCCCTGATGCTCACCGCCGACGACGGGGCGTTCCGCGTCATGACCTTCCTGGTCCTGACGGTCGTCAGCGACACGGGCGCGTACGCCGTCGGCTGGCGCTTCGGCAGGACCAAGCTCGCCCCGCGCATCAGTCCCGGCAAGACCCGCGAGGGCCTGCTCGGCGCGGTGTCGTTCGCGATGGTCGCCGGTGCGCTGTGCATGCAGTTCCTCATCGACGACGGCACCTGGTGGCAGGGGCTGGTGCTCGGGTTCGCCGTCGCCGTCAGCGCCACGCTGGGCGACCTCGGCGAGTCCATGATCAAGCGCGACCTGGGCATCAAGGACATGGGAACGCTGCTGCCGGGACACGGCGGCATCATGGACCGGCTGGACTCCCTGCTGCCGACGGCTCCGGTCGTCTGGCTGCTGCTCGTCCTGTTCGTGGGCTCCGGCTGAGACCTGGGCCCGGACCGGCTTGCGCGGGCCCCCTTCCCGATCGTCCGGGCAGGGGGCCCGCTGCCGTGGTCGCGCGGACGGCCCGATGGGACGATCCTGGTGAGGGCGGCACACGGGGGGGCGCCCGGCAGAGGCACCACAAGGGGGATCGCCCTGAAAGGGGGCGGGCTGTATGTCCGACTTCCATGAATCGATCGACGTCGACGCCACTCCCGATGACGTGTGGGCTTACGTCATCGACCCCTCCCACCTGCCCGAGTGGCAGGCGAGCGCGGTGTCGGCGGAGCAACTCGACCCCGGGCCGACCGCCGTCGGCTCCCGCGTGCGGGTCACCCGGCACATCGGCAGCCGGGAGATGCCGATGACCATGGAGTACACCGAGTACGACCCGCCGCGCGCCTGGGCCATGCAGGGCGTCGACGGCCCCGTGCGCGGCCACTTCCACGGCGAGATCCTCCCCATCGACGAGGGCCGCCGGTCCCGCGTGATCATGGACCTCGACTTCGAGGGCAAGGGGATGGGCAAGCTCCTCGTCCCCCTCGTCGTCCGCCGCCAGGTCCGCAAGGAGTTCCCGGTGAACGAACGGCTGCTGAAGGACCGACTGGAGCACCGCACGGCATAGCCCCGGACCGCCCGACGAACCGACGGCCGGCACGCGGCTTCCGACCCCCGGTCCACCCCGTGGCGTGCCCGACACATCCGCGCCGGCGCTGCGCTGCACAAGCACGGTCGGTCCCGCTGACCGACCCATCGGCTGCTGTCTCCGCGACGGCCGGCCGGCTTCGCGGTGCAGGAGAGATCATTCCGGTGCCGGGGCGTGGGCTCTGGGCCGTCCGAGGCCGACCGGCGCCGGCCGTGGGTGACCACCCCCACCCCCGGGCCGGAGCGGGCCCCCGGCGATGATCTGCCACACTGGTCGTGTTATGCCTGCACCCGGAGAACTGATCTCTCACGGGCATGAAGAAGCCCCCTACCAGCGGTTTTTCCGCCAGCAGGGGGCCGTCCCGTACCCCGTGGGCCGTCCCTGGGCCGTGCCGAAGACGTCGTCCAGGGCCCGCCGGGCTCGCTCGCTGCTGCTGGGCATCAGGTGGGCGTACACCCGCAGCGTCATCGCCGGATCGGCGTGGCCGAGGTACTCGCCTCACGGCCTTGATGCTCTCGCCCGCGTCCAGGAGGACCGAGGCCCGCGCATGGCGCGGGCGCGCGCGCGGCCTGCCTCCTGTCTGCGCCGCGCCCCGGCTGGCCGCGCCCGGCGGCTGCGGGCATGAAGAGGGGAGACACCCTCTATGGCTGGGGCGGTCGGCTCCAAGGCTTTGGGCAGCCACTTTGGGGCGAGCCTCGAAGATCATGGCCCCAACGTCGTGCTTTACGGGCAGGTCCACAGACTGCCCGACTCGCCATGAGCTTACGGGGCCATGATCACTCGCCCCTAAGCAGCTCCAGCCCAAAGCCGCTCCGCCGACCCAGATATCCTGGCCGTACGAGGTCGAGTATCTATTTTTGTACGAACTGTCGACCGAGGGCTACTACTTGCTTGACGTCGTCAATTCGTTCCGTCGAAGATCCACGACGAACGAATACGGCGTCATTGCAGTACGAGAGGTCGCTCTGCCCCGGAATGAGTATCCGGATCACGGAGAGTCCCTTATATTCGATAGTGTCAACGTTGGACAAGAGCTGCGAGCTGAGTGGTTCACTCAGGCCGGCTTGGGAAATGTGCGTCACGAAGCGCTGGACGTAGTTGTCCAGTGACATCTTCTTATTCCGTGCTTCCCTGTCAACGCCAACTACGTAATGTGGTCCAACCGCGATTGGTTCGATATCGTCGACGGTTTTAATGCGCACCGAGTCGCTTTCCTTGTCGGCGACCCCCAAATACAGGTAGCCGTCTGTGCGCGGCTTAACATTGGCGATACCGCAAATTGTTTCCGCGAGACGGCCAATGATGGCGTCATCCCATTGGCGTCGATCGTCAAGACGCAAAAGGCCTTGCTTGAACTCGTAGCGACTCGTTTCAATGCGAGAACGGCGCAGCGAATTCTCGAAGTCGAGCGCCAGCCCTGGGCCATGCCCGAATACTGGCGGTACTTTGGCCACGAAGTGACGCTGAATCAAACCTGTGATGGCATCGATGTTGGATACGCGATCTTCCGTTGAAATGTAATGACGCCCCGTCTTTAGCCGTTGGCCAACGTTACGCAGGGCGGCGACGATCGCGGCGTAGTCGTCAGGCGACTTCTGCTGCTTGACGATCAGTTCATAAAAGGCCATGAATATGGCGTAGAAAGGGGTTCGAATCGGATTTGAACCGCCCGGTCGCACAAGATTCCGCAGGCCGTTGGGAAGTGTTAGCTCACTGTCGATAACCTCCGACAGGACAGAGAAGGTGGATTGAATCTCTGACTCAAGTCGCTTAATCCCATAGGCTGCAAGGCTGCGATCCAAGCGCCGATACTTCTCATTACCGGTGTCGTACAAATCATCGAACGCTTCCTTGCTTGCCGCGAAAGGTTCGCCGAACAGGATGGATGCGGCAATGTCCGCGACCATCTGTTCGTCATCTCCCTCTCGAAGCTGCTTAACGTTCAGGATGCCGTGACGGATCCACAGAGTGTCTTCAGCCTTAACTCCGTACTGCTGGCGCTCTCTGGCCGAGTCAACCGAGATGCTGGGCATGTCATGAAGTAGGAGGACGTCTTCAGAAACATCCCCGCGGAGAGAACTGGCGATAGACCGCACAGTCTCTGAAAAGGGGTTAAGCATGCCAGCTTGGCGCTTTTCCTGAACGCTGAGTTGACGGCCATTGGAGTTGATCCGACTGAACACTTCAGTGATCTGCTGCTCGGTGTGCGTGGGGAAAATTGTCACAGCGAGCTGATAATCCAAGATGTTGGCGCATTTCTCGGCTGGCAGTATTGTCGACGCGTCAGCCGGGGGAAATGCTCCCGCGTTCGCCGCCTGTCGGGCGCGGGCACTCTGATTCAGGTCGAAATGCATACCCTCGTAATCGAACTTCTGCTCGATAAAGGAGAAGATTGCATCAAGTCGTTGCATTCCATCAATGATCTCATACTTGCCAGCCCCATGAATCTCAGGGCGCTCGGCGAGCAAGATAAGAGGAATCGGATAGCCGTCAAGAATACTGCGAATGAGAAGTTGCTTCTCGGATACAGCCCACACCAGTTTTCGCTGATATCGGCGGTTCACGAGGAGAGAGTCATCTCGAAACAGTCTGTAGGCTTCCTGGACACTCATTCCGCGCGGAGTGATGGACACATGTACTTCCGTCGACAATTTGGCCTCCGCCTCGGTCCGGTTCCGATCAGTCGCAGTCTGTCACATAGTCCCGATCCCCACCCTTACTTTGCGGCTGCCGCGCAGAGGAGCGGACGTGCAGATCCATCGGTGGCGACGGCAGTCTCAACATGTAGCGAAGCAGGCACCGTCCAGGCCGCAACGTGCGATCAACACGCTTGCCGCAGCCAAAGGAGCGAAGAGCAGAGCTGGTGTCGCGGTAGCCGCATGCTCTGCGCTCCCAGCTCCCGACCACGTCCACCCTCAAAGCGCGCGTCACCTGAACGATGACCACGTCGGCAACTGTCGACGGCTAAGCACCAGGTCGGGGCGTTGATCGATGAGGCGACTGCGGGGTCACAGCCGCGGTCGGTCAGTGGTGACTGTTCTGAGCATTGCGCCCGTAAAAACCAGCTCCTGGCCAGATCGCCCCCTTGTTTCCCCTTCGTGTATGTGTCACACAGTTCTCAGGCGGGACCTGGGGGAGGAGAGCACTGCATGTCGGTGTTGGGGGGCTATCCGGTCGGGCCGTCGGCCTGGGCCGTCGAGCGGTTTGGGCTGCATGCCGGCGCGCTGGCCGCTGCGGTTCCGGTGCAACTGGCCAAGGCGCACGGGAAGGCTCATGCCGCGCATCTCGCTGCGGGGCTGAAGAAGCGGAGTCCGTACGGTGTCGCCCTTGCGGGGGGAGTGCGCGAAAGCCTGGCGGAGACGGCGCGCGAGCTGGGGGAAGCCGTGCGGGACGTGCGCGGGTACGAGTATGCGGTGATCAACGATCACGCACTCTTCCCGTTCCGGTACGGGGACAGACCGAGGCCCCTGGATCGAGCCCGGCTGCCGGCCAACGCGTCGCCCACTCGGCACCGGCTGTTCCGGGCGCACGGGCCGCAGCCTCCGGAGGGCCTGTTCGACGTCGATGAGGACTTGGTGACCGAGGAGTACCTGGGGTTGCACGAAGCGTTCGAGGAGCTGGGAGCTTCCACCAGGCTGGTCTGTGTGTTCTTCACGGCCGACGCCGAGAACGGCATCCACGCCATCCACTGGGGGGACGCCCATCTCGAACCCGACCGCACCTTCACATGGCCCTACAGGGAACAGCTCCCGGTCGCTCCCGTGCAGCCGGAGTGACGGGGGCGCCGCGCTTTGGGCAGGGCCAGTCGGGGGCTGACTGAACCCTGGGCCGTCCCTGGGCCGTCCGAAGCCGACCAACGTCGACAGTCGGCACCCACGGGTGACCACCCCCACCCCGCTCTGGCCTGGGCCCCCGGCGATGATCTGCCACACTGGTCGTGTTATGCCTGCACCCGGAGAACTCACTTTCGTCGCCCCCCGCGGAGCCAAGAAGCCGCCGCGGCATCTCGCCGACCTCTCGCCCGCCGAGCGTAAGGAGGTCGTGGCGGAGATCGGGGAGAAGCCGTTCCGCGCCAAGCAGCTGTCGCAGCACTACTTCGCCCGGTACGCGCACGACCCGGCGGAGTGGACGGACATCCCCGCCGGCGCCCGCGAGAAGCTGCGCGAGGCGCTGCTGCCGGATCTGATGTCGGTCGTCCGGCATCTGTCGACGGACCAGGGGACCACCCGCAAGACGCTGTGGCGGCTGTTCGACGGCACGCTCGTGGAGTCGGTGCTCATGCGGTACCCGGACCGGGTGACCATGTGCATCAGCTCACAGGCCGGATGCGGGATGAACTGCCCGTTCTGCGCCACGGGGCAGGCCGGGCTCGACCGGAACCTGTCGACCGCCGAGATCGTCCACCAGATCGTGGACGGGATGCGGGCCCTGCGGGACGGGGACGTCCCCGGCGGCCCGGCGCGGCTGTCGAACATCGTCTTCATGGGGATGGGCGAGCCGCTCGCCAACTACAAGCGGGTCGTCGGCGCCATCCGCGCGCTGACCGACCCGGCGCCGGACGGCCTCGGGCTGTCGCAGCGCGGGATCACCGTGTCGACGGTCGGCCTGGTGCCGGCCATCCAGCGGTTCTCCGACGAGGGCTTCAAGTGCCGCCTGGCGATCTCCCTGCACGCGCCGGACGACGAGCTGCGCGACACCCTCGTCCCCGTGAACACGCGGTGGAAGGTGCGCGAGGTGCTGGACGCCGGGTTCGAGTACACCGCGCGCTCGGGTCGCCGGCTGTCCATCGAGTACGCGCTGATCAGGGACATCAACGACCAGGCCTGGCGGGGTGACCGGCTCGGCCGGCTGCTGCGCGGCAAGCCCGTGCACGTCAACCTCATCCCGCTGAACCCGACGCCGGGCTCGAAGTGGACGGCCTCCCGGCCGGAGGACGAGAAGGCCTTCGTCGAGGCGATCGCCGCGCACGGGGTGCCCGTGACCGTCCGGGACACCCGCGGTCAGGAGATCGACGGGGCGTGCGGTCAGCTCGCGGCCACCGAGCGGTAGTCTGAGGACCGTACACATCTTCATATTCCGACAGGGGAGCGCCACAGCGCTGAGAGTGCGGCACCCAGGCCCGCAGACCCTCTGAACCTCGCCCAGGTCATTCTGGGTAGGAAGTTCGGTCATCACTCGAGCTGTTGCGCCCTGCCCGGAGTCCGCGCGGACCCCGGGCGGGGCCGCGTCTCTTCCTGGTCAACCCCAGGAGGAAAACCAGTGCAGAACAAGACCTTCGCGGCCGTGGCCGTCGGGCTCGGTCTCGTCGCGTTGCCCGCGTTGTCCGCGTGCGGATCCACGCACGGCAAGGGGACGGCGAGCTCGACGGGCTCGACGGCTTCGGCGGCCTCGAAGACGGTCACCCTGGTCAGCCACGACTCGTGGGCCGTCTCCAAGGGCGTCCTCGCCGACTTCGAGAAGCAGTCCGGGTACAAGGTGAAGGTCCTCAAGGACGGCGACGCCGGGCAGGCGGTCAACAAGGCGATCCTGACCAAGGACCACCCGCAGGGCGACGTCTTCTTCGGCGTCGACAACACCCTGCTGTCCCGGGCCCTGGACAACGGGCTGTTCCAGCCGTACGAGGCCAAGGGCCTGGCGCAGGTCGGCGGCCCCTACCAGCTGGACGCGAAGCGGCACCGGGTCACGCCGATCGACTTCGGCGACATCTGCGTCAACTACGACAAGGCCTACTTCACCGCGCACAAGCTGGCCCCGCCGGCCTCTTTCGACGATCTGGTGAAGCCCGCCTACAAGGACCTCCTCGTCACCGAGAACGCCTCCACCTCCTCGCCCGGCCTCGGCTTCCTGCTCGGCACGGCCGCCCGGTACGGCGACGGCGGCTGGGAGGGCTACTGGAAGAAGCTCAAGGCCAACGGCGTGAAGGTGGTCGACGGCTGGGAGCAGGCCTACAACGAGGAGTTCTCCGGCTCCGCCGGCGGCAAGAAGGCCAAGGCGGACCGGCCGCTCGTCGTCTCGTACGCCTCCTCGCCGCCCGCCGAGGTGATCTACGGCGACCCGAAGCCGGCCACCGCGCCGACCGGCGTCGCGTCCGGCACCTGCTTCCGGCAGATCGAGTTCGCGGGTCTGCTGAGCAACGCCGGCAACAGCGAGGGCGGCAAGGCGCTGATCGACTTCCTGATCGGCAAGGAGTTCCAGGAGGACATGCCGCTCAACATGTTCGTGTACCCGGTGGTGAAGGGAGCGGCCGTGCCCGCCGAGTTCACGCGGTTCGGGCCGGCCGCCGAGCACCCCGAGACCATGGACCCGGCGAAGATCGCCGACCGTCGCGACCAGTGGGTCAAGTCGTGGACCTCGCTCGTACTGAGGTAGCCCCGGCCGCAACCGCCAAGGGCGCGCGCAGGGGCGCGGCGGCGCGGCTCGGCCTCCTGGCCGTGCCCGTCGCGTTCTTCGCGGTCTTCTTCGCCTACCCGGTCGCCGCGATCGTCGCCCGGGGGCTGCACGTCGACGGGGCGTGGCGCCTGGGGCGGCTGTGGGACGTGCTCGGGCAGTCCGACATCCGGCACGTGCTGTGGTTCACCACCTGGCAGGCGCTCGCCTCCACCGCGCTCACGCTGCTGGTGGCGCTGCCCGGCGCGTACGTGTTCGCGCGCCTGGACTTCCGGGGCAAGCAGGTGCTGCGCGCCGTCGTCACCGTCCCGTTCGTGCTGCCGACCGTCGTCGTCGGCACGGCGTTCCTCGCGCTCGTCGGGCGCGGCGGGCTGCTCGACGAGCTGTGGGGGGTGCGTCTCGACACCACCGTGTGGGCGATCCTGCTCGCGCACGTCTTCTTCAACTACGCGGTCGTCGTGCGCACGGTGGGCGGTCTGTGGGCGCAACTGGACCCGCGGCAGGAGGAGGCGGCCCGGATGCTGGGCGCGTCCCGGCTGCGGGCCTGGCGCACGGTGACGCTGCCGGCGCTCGGACCGGCCGTCGCCGCGGCCGCGCTGATGGTCTTCCTCTTCACCTTCACCTCCTTCGGCGTGGTGCAGATCCTCGGCGGCCCCACCTTCTCCACCCTGGAGGTGGAGATCTACCGGCAGACCTCCGAGATCTTCGATCTGTCCACGGCCGCCGTCCTCACGATCGTCCAGTTCGCGGCCGTCGGCGCGATCCTCGCCGTGCACGCCTGGACGGTGCGGCGGCGGGAGACCTCGCTGCGGCTGGTGGACGCCGCCGGGACGGCGCGCCGGCCGCGCGGCGCCGGGCAGTGGGCGCTGCTGGCCGGGGTGCTCGCGAACATCGCCGTCCTGCTGGTCCTGCCGCTCGCGGTGCTGGTGCAGCGCTCGCTGGACGCGCCCGGCTTCGCCTACTACCGGGCGCTGACCGGCGACGACGGCAACGTCTTCCTGGTCCCGCCGATCGACGCGATCGGCAACTCGCTGCGGTACGCGCTCGCCGCGACCGCGATCGCCGTGGCCGTCGGCGGTCTCGCCGCGGCCGCGCTCGCCCGCCGGGACGCCGGACGGCTGGTCCGGGGCTTCGACGCGCTGCTGATGCTGCCGCTGGGCGTCTCCGCCGTGACCGTCGGCTTCGGGTTCCTCATCGCGCTCGACGAACCGCCGCTGGATCTGCGCGCCACATGGATCCTGGTGCCGCTGGCTCAGGCGCTGGTCGGCGTGCCCTTCGTCGTGCGGACCATGCTGCCGGTGCTGCGGGCGGTGGACCACCGGCTGCGGGAGGCGGCGGCCGTGCTCGGGGCGTCGCCCTGGCGGGTGTGGCGTGAGGTCGATCTGCCGATGGTGCGGCGGGCCCTGCTGGTCGCGGCCGGGTTCGCCTTCGCGGTGTCGCTGGGGGAGTTCGGGGCGACGGTGTTCATCGCCCGGCCCGACAACCCGACGCTGCCGGTGGCCGTGGCGCGTCTGCTCGGCCGGGCCGGTGAGCTCAACTACGGCCAGGCGATGGCCCTTTCGACGATTCTGATGGTGGTGTGCGCGGTGGCCCTGCTGGTGCTGGAGCGGCTGCGGACCGACCGGGCGGGGGAGTTGTGATGCGAGCGCTCGAACTGGAGCGGGCCACCGTGCGGTTCGGCGGGCGGGCCGTGCTGGACGCCGTCGATCTCGCCGTCGCCGAGCACGAGGTGGTGTGCGTGCTCGGGCCCAGCGGCAGCGGCAAGTCGACGTTGCTGCGGGCCGTGGCCGGTCTGCAGCCCCTGGACGGCGGGCGGGTCCTGCTCGACGGGCGCGATCAGGCGGGGGTGGCCGCGCACCGGCGTGAGCTGGGGCTGATGTTCCAGGACCACCAGCTGTTCCCGCAGCGCGACGTGGGCGGCAACGTGGCCTTCGGTCTGCGGATGCACGGCATGCCCCGGCGCCGGCAGGGCGAGCGGGTGGGGGAGCTGCTCGAACTCGTCGGGCTGCCGGGCGCGGCCGGACGGGCCGTGGCCTCGCTCTCGGGCGGCGAGCAGCAGCGGGTGGCGCTGGCCAGGGCCCTCGCGCCGCGCCCCCGGCTGCTGATGCTCGACGAGCCGCTCGGCCAGCTCGACCGGTCGCTGCGCGAGCGGCTGGTCGTCGAACTGCGCGAGTTGTTCGGCCGGCTGGGGACGACCGTGCTGGCCGTCACCCACGATCAGGGCGAGGCGTTCGCGCTGGCCGACCGGGTGGTGGTGATGCGGGACGGCCGCATCGCCCAGTCCGGTACGCCGCTGGAGGTCTGGCAGCGGCCGGCGGACGCCTTCGTGGCCCGCTTCCTCGGCTTCGACAACGTGGTGGAGGCGACCGTCACGGGCGAGGTCGCGGTCACGCCGTGGGGCAAGACGCAGGTGCCGGCCGGGTCCGGCCAGGGGGCGCGCACCCTGCTCGTGCGGCCGGCGGGCGTGCGGCTGGGCGACGCGGACGACGGGCTGCGCTGCACGGTCGCCGCCCGCACCTTCCGGGGCACGCACGTCGCCCTGCACCTTCAGCCGGAGGGCGCGCCGCGGCTGGAGGCGGCGTGCGCCCTGCGCGACGCGCCGGAGGTCGGCAGCGCGGTCGGGGTGTCCTTCGATCCGGCCGAGACGGTGGTGCTGGACTGAGGAGCGGGCCGGCCGCGCTCGGCCGAGCCGCACCGACGGATGGCCCGCCCCCGGAACCGGGGGCGGGCCATCCGTCGGTGCGTGGCGCCGGCCGTGTGGCGGGCGGCCGTGTGTCAGCGGTGGCTGGCTCCGCGGCGGCGCATTCCGAAGAACACCGCTCCGCCGCCGACGACGACCAGGACGGCGGCGATGCCGATGATCAGGCCGGTGTTGGAGTTGGCGCCGGTCTCGGCGAGGTTGGACTCCTGGGCCGCGGGCGAGGGGGCGTTGCTCGCGGGGGCCGGGGGCGCGGCGCTGTCGCCCGCCGAGTCGGACGGGGACGGCGACGGCGTGGCCGTCCCGGCCGGCGGCTGCGCGGTCTGCGACGACGGCGAGGACGGGGACGACGACGGCGACGAGGACGGGCTGGTCGACGGGGTCGTGTCGTCGGCCTTGCAGGCCTTGGACGGCGTGGTCACGTTCGGGGCGATGTCGGCGTCGACGAGCGTCTTCTTGCCCTTGACGGCCACGATGTGGACCCGGTACTCGGCGTTCGGCTCCCAGTCCTCGGCGAAGGAGACGGTGACGCCCTTCTTCGAGCCGGAGACCGTCTGCTCCTTGCCGACCTGCCGGAGGTCGGCGCCGTTGTTCTCGAGGAAGACGGTCACGACGGCCGGGACGCCGGTGGGGTCCTTGTCGGTGACGGTGATGACGCCCTTCGCGCCGTCACAGGCGGCGGCGGCGGAGAACTCGCTGATGTCGCAGGCCAGCGCGGTGCCGGCGGCGCTCAGCGCGAGGGCGGCGGAGGCGGCGGTGACACCGAGCATGCGCACCGAACGGGCGGCGGTACGGCGGGAAAGGGACACGTTTGTCCTTTACGGGAAGCGCAACTGCGGGGGGTGGAGGGGGAGATGGCGCCCCCGGGTGAGCCGAGTGCGTCACCATCCCCAGCAGGCTCACAGGTCTATAAGCGTTTCATAAGCAGTGTCAATGCGGCCACCCCTCTGAGCGGTTGGCTTTACCCGCTTATTAACCACCCAGACGTTTCAGGGCCTCCGGCGCCTCCTCGATCCGGTCGACCAGGGTGATGCGGGACTCCATCGACCGCTCCCGGGCGAGAGACCGCAGAAGCGGCCAGGCCGGCAGGCGTTGCGTCCAGTGCGCACGGTCCACGAGCACCATCGGCGTCGGCTCGCCCCGCGACTCGTAGTAGTTGGGCGTCGCGTTGTCGAAGATCTCCTGGACGGTCCCGGCGGCGCCCGGCAGGAACACCACGCCCGCGGTGCACCGGGCCAACAGGCCGTCCTCACGCGTGGCGTTGGAGAAGTACTTGGCGATGTGCGCGGCGAACGGGTTCGGCGGCTCGTGACCGTAGAACCAGGTCGGGACGGCGACCGAGGGGCCGCCGTCGGGCCAGGCGGCGCGGACCTCGAAGGCGGCCCGGGCCCAATCGGTCACCGAGGGCGTGAACTTCGGCGCCTTGGCGAGGATCCGCAGGGCCTCGGTGAGCATCCCGGCGTCGAAGGGCGCCGCGTACGCGCCGAGGTTGGCCGCCTCCATGGCGCCGGGCCCGCCCCCCGTGGCCACCGTCAGCCCGGCGCGGGCGAGCTCGCGGCCGAGCCGGGCGGCGCCCGCGTACTCCTCGGTGCCGCGCGCCATCGCGTGACCCCCCATGACGCCCACCACGCGTGCGCCGACGAGCAGTTCGTCGAGGGCGTCCGAGACGGCGTCGTCGTGGATCGAGCGGAGCATCGAGCCGAAGATGTCGCCGTCCGCCTTGGTTCGCTGGAACCAGGCGTACGTCCGGGCGTCCGGCGTCGCCTCGTACCCCTCGTCGAGGGAGGCGAACAACTCGTCCGGCGAGTAGACGTGGCCGCGGTACGGGTCGAAGGACAGGCCCGGCACCGGCGGGAAGACCAGGGCGCCGCAGGCCCGTGCGCGGGCGGCGGCCGCCGGGTCCATCGGGCAGCCGAGGAAGACGGCGCCCGAGGTGTCGAGGGAGAGCAGGGCGTCCGTACGGTCCGTCAGGTCGACGGACTGGACGCGGAAGTGGGTGAGTGTGCCGTGAGCGGCGACCACCTCGTCGAACTCGGCGAGGGACTCGATCTCACGGTCGTGGGAACCGTCGAACGGCTGGGCGGGTGTCGTCGGATGCACCCGCCCATGCTAGGCACCGCCGAACCGGGGTTCGAGGCGATCCCCGGTTCCGGTCCGGCCCGGGCCCGGCGGGGCGTCGGGGCCGGTCAGCCCGCGACGGCCGACGGGTCCATCCAGACGATCTCCCAGGTGTGGCCGTCGAGGTCGTCGAAGGAGCGGCCGTACATGAAGCCGTGGTCCTGGGTCTCGCCGCTCGGCGAACCGCCCACGGCGATCGCCTTGTCGACCAGTTCGTCCACCTTCTCGCGGCTCGGCGCGCTCAGCGCGACGAGCACCTCGCTGGTGGTCGTGGCGTCCGCGATCTCCTTCTTGGTGAAGGTCGCGTAGAACGGCTTGGTGAGCAGCATCGCCACGATCGTGTCGCTGATCACCACGGAGGCCGCGTTGTCGTCGCTGAACTGCGGGTTGATCGAGTAGCCGAGCTCCGTGAAGAACTTCTTCGAGGCGTCCAGGTCGTTCACGGGCAGGTTCACGAAGATCATCTGCTGATGGGCGGAGGTGGTCATCCGGTCTCTCCCGAAAGGCTCGCTGTCGCTGTGTGCGTGGTCGAGGGGTGGACCGCGGGACCGGGCGGAACTCATCGGCCCCGGGAGGCTTTTTTCTGCGCCGGCGCGGACGGCGGTCTCAGCGCGTCAGCGGGAGGGCGGCCAGTTCGGCCACGAGCAGGGTGAGCGGGACGAAGAGCGCCAGCAGGGCGGCGGTGCGCAGGGCGGCGGCGGTGCGCAGCGTCCTGGCCGGTGCGCCGAGGCGCAGGAGGGCGGCCGTGGTGTCGGCGCGGGACTGCCGGGCCTCCACGGCCGCGGTCGCCAGCGTGGCGAGGGTGCAGCCGGCCACGACCACGGCGCCGAGGGTGGTGAGCGGGCCGAACGCCCGGTCGGCGGGGTCGTACAGCCGGGCCATCGTGTACGCGCCGGAGGCCACCGCGCAGACCACGCCCAGCGGGCGGCCCACGCGGGAGGCCTCCTGCATCAGCCCGCGGCCCGCGAGCAGGCGCAGGGCGCCGGGCCGGACCGACTGGAGCAGACGGCCGCACAGGTGGGTGAGGCCGGGGCCGGCGAGAGCGAGGCCCACGGCGGTGAGCGTCCAGCCCAGCAGGGCGGCGGCGGGGCCGGTGGGCAGGCCCCCGGGGAGGGGGAGCCCGCCGATGTCGGGGCCGCGGTCGGCGTACGCCTCGACGGCCAGGCCGACCGCGAGCAGCGCCGTGCCCCAGGGCAGGGCGGTGGGGTCGGGGGCCGGGACGGCGGGCGCCGGCGGAACGTCCTGCGGCGCGGAGCCGTTCACGGCGGCCGGGACCGTCTCCCCGGGCGCGCCGTCCGCGGGGGCGGGGAGCGTGGCCTCGACAGGGGCGGAGGGCGCGGGCGCGTCGGGCGCGGCGGACGCGGACCCGGGGGAGGGTTCGGCGGCGGGGGCGGCGCGGCCGGTGAGGGGGCGGACCACCCGGCTGCCGAACCTGCCGTAGGCGCCGAAGGTCTCGCCGGGTCCCGTCGTCGCGTACGCCCCGAAGCGGCCGAACATCCGCGGCGCCGTGCGGGCCGCGACCCGTACGTCCCGGGGGCGGAGCATGAGCGCCACCGCGAGGGACGCGGACACCGGTGCGAGGGCCAGCAGGGTCAGCGCGGCCGGAAGCGGCAGCGGCCGGCCGGCCGCCAGGAAGTCCCTCGCGGCTCCGTCGAAGGGCATGCCCGTGAGGTCGCCGCGCAGATGGAGGAAGACCAGCAGGGCCAGCATGGAGCCGAGCAGCGTGGACAGGGCCGTCGTCATCGCCGAGACGGCCATCAGACGGGCCGGGCCCAGACCGATCGCGGCGAGTCCGGGGCGCGGCCGGGTGCCCGGGTCGGTGCGGGCGACCGCCAGCGCGAGGTGCACGGTCGCGGCCAGCGGGACCGCGCACCAGGCCAGCCGGAGCGCGGCGGCCGCGGGGTCCTCGGGGTGGGCCAGGGCGTGGCCGAGGGTGCTCAGCAGGAGGAAGCCGGTGCCCGCCGACGCCGCCGCGACCAGCAGACGGCGCAGCTGGACGGCGGGACGGGCGCCGCGGGTCAGACGGAGAGCGAGCACGCCGCCCCCCGGCCCTGCGACTCGGTGACCGGCGGCAGATGGACCGTCTTGACCCGGCGTCCGTCCAGGAGCGCCACCGTGCGGTCGGCGAGGGCGGCCGTCTCCGCGTCGTGGGTGGCCAGGACCACCGTGATGCCGTGCGAGCGGGCGGCCGTCGTCAGGGTGCGCAGGACGTGCGCCCGGTCCGCCCGGTGCAGGGGGGCCGTCGGCTCGTCCGCGAAGAGCACGGAGGGGGCCGGGGCCAGGGCGCGGGTGATGCAGACCCGCTGGCGCTCGGCCTGGGTGAGCTCGTGCGGGCGGCAGCGGGACCGGTCGCCGATGTCCAGGCGCTCCAGCCACTCCAGCGCGGCGACCTTGGCCCGGCGACGGCTGGTGCCGCGCAGCATCAGGGGGAGGGCCGCGTTCTCCCAGACGTCGAGTTCGGGGACGAGGAGCGGCGCCGGGTCGATCCAGCCGAAGCGGTCGCGGCGCAGCCGTTCGCGGGCCATCGGGCCCATCGTGTGCACGGGGACGCTGTTGAACCACACCTCGCCGCTGCGGGCCCGTGCAAGACCGGCCAGACAGCGCAGCAGGGTCGTCTTGCCGCTGCCGCGCGGTCCGCTGACGGCGAGGATCTCGCCCTCCCGCACACCCAGCGAGACCCCGCTCAGCCCGGGGGAGCCGTCGGGGTGCGTGAAGTGCAGGGAGCGTGCCCAGAGCACGTCGTTGTCCGGCGGGGCCTCCATGGCGTACACCTCGGTTCAGATCTGTGGTTCCCGTGCCGTTCCCCCGTGCGGGGGAACGAAGGCAGGGCCGATCGGTCACTGGCACGCTAAGGACGCGGGAGCGGGCATCCGGACAGCACGCGGCCCCGGGCCGCCGTTTCTCACTCGAACGGTCGACGCCGGGGCCGGTGTTGATCAGCTGATCAGGCTGACGTCACAGCTTCGTCCACGCCTCCGTCAGCGTGGCGCGCAGGATCTGCTCGATCTCGTCGAACGTCTCCTGGTTGGAGATCAGCGGCGGGGCGAGCTGGACGACCGGGTCGCCGCGGTCGTCGGCACGGCAGTACAGGCCGTTGTCGTACAGCGCCTTGGAGAGGAAGCCGTACAGGACGCGCTCGGTCTCCTCCGCGTCGAAGGACTCCTTGGTGGCCTTGTCCTTGACCAGCTCGATGCCGTAGAAGAAGCCGTTGCCGCGGACGTCGCCGACGATCGGCAGGTCGTGGAGCTTCTCCAGGGTCGCGCGGAAGGCGCCCTCGTTGTCCAGCACGTGCTGGGTGAGGTTCTCGCGCTCGAACAGGTCGAGGTTGGCGAGGCCCACGGCGGCGGACACCGGGTGGCCGCCGAAGGTGTAGCCGTGCAGGAAGGTGTTGTCGCCCTTGTAGAACGGCTCGGCCAGCCGGTCGCTGACGATGCAGGCGCCGATCGGCGAGTAGCCCGAGGTCATGCCCTTGGCGCAGGTGATCATGTCCGGGACGTAGCCGAACTTGTCACAGGCGAACATCGTGCCGAGGCGGCCGAAGGCGCAGATGACCTCGTCCGAGACGAGCAGCACGTCGTACTGGTCGCAGATCTCGCGCACCCGCTGGAAGTAGCCGGGCGGGGGCGGGAAGCAGCCGCCGGCGTTCTGCACCGGCTCCAGGAAGACGGCCGCCACCGTGTCCGGGCCCTCGAAGAGGATCTGCTGCTCGATCTGGTCGGCGGCCCAGCGGCCGAAGGCCTCGGGGTCGTCGCCGTGGATCGGGGCGCGGTAGATGTTGGTGTTCGGCACCTTGTGCGCGCCCGGGACGAGCGGCTCGAAGGGGGCCTTGAGGGCCGGCAGACCGGTGATGGACAGCGCGCCCTGCGGGGTGCCGTGGTAGGCGACCGCGCGGGAGATGACCTTGTACTTGGTCGGCTTGCCCTGGAGCTTGAAGTACTGCTTGGCGAGCTTCCAGGCCGTCTCGACGGCCTCGCCGCCGCCGGTGGTGAAGAAGACCTTGTTCAGGTCGCCCGGCGCGTGGTGGGCGAGGCGCTCGGCCAGCTCCACGGCCTTGGGGTGGGCGTAGGACCACACCGGGAAGAACGCGAGCTCCTGCGCCTGCTTGAAGGCCGCCTCGGCGAGCTCCACGCGGCCGTGGCCCGCCTGGACCACGAACAGGCCCGCGAGACCGTCGAGGTAGCGCTTGCCCTTGTCGTCGTAGATGTAGGTGCCCTCGCCCCGGACGATGGTCGGGACGGGCGAGTTCTCGTACGAGGACATGCGGGTGAAGTGCATCCACAGGTGGTCGTACGCGGTGCGGCTGAGGTCCTTGGTGCTCACGGTTATCGGGTCCTCACGGTTATCGGGTTCCCCACATGTAGGTCTGCTTCTTCAGCTTCAGGTAGACGAAGCTCTCGGTGGAGCGCACGCCGGGCAGGGCGCGCATGCGCTTGTTGATGACGTCGAGCAGGTGGTCGTCGTCCTCGCAGACGATCTCGGCGAGGATGTCGAACGAGCCCGCCGTCATCACCACGTACTCGACCTCCGGCATGGCGGTCAGCGCGTCGGCGATGGACTCGACGTCGCCCTCGACGTGGATCCCGACCATCGCCTGCCGCCGGAAGCCCACGGTGAGGGGGTCCGTGACGGCGACGATCTGCATCACGCCCTGGTCGAGCAGCTTCTGGACGCGCTGGCGTACGGCCGCCTCGGACAGGCCCACGGCCTTGCCGATCGCGGCGTACGGCCGGCGGCCGTCCTCCTGGAGCTGCTCGATGATGGCGAGACTCACGGCATCCAGGTGAGGGGTGCTGCCGTTCCTGGACTCGCGGGAGTCCCTGTGCTCTGCGCTTCGACTGGCCACGGCCACACTGTGCACGACGTCTCGACAGTTCCGCAAGGTCGGGGCGATGAAATTCGTTGTTTACGTGTGTGAGATCTGCGGATTCCGCAGCCCTGGCGGGATCGGGGGTGTTGAAAACGTCAGAGCACCGATTAGTGTGGGTGTCTCAGTCAATGGACACCCACATCTGGAGGGCCGGCAGTGAGCACCGAGCTGCGTCGTCTGCGCAACTACATCGACGGTGAGTTCCGGGACGCCGCCGACGGACGGACCACCGAGGTGGTCAACCCCGCCACCGGCGAGGCGTACGCGACCGCCCCGCTGTCCGGCCCGGCGGACGTCGACGCCGCCATGGCCGCCGCCGCCAAGGCCTTCCCCGGCTGGCGCGACACCACCCCGGCCGAGCGCCAGAAGGCCCTGCTCAAGATCGCGGACGCGTTCGAGGAGCGGGCCGAGGACCTCATCGCGGCGGAGGTGGAGAACACGGGCAAGCCCGTCGGGCTCACCCGCTCCGAGGAGATCCCGCCGATGGTGGACCAGATCCGCTTCTTCGCGGGCGCGGCCCGGATGCTGGAGGGCCGCTCGGCCGGCGAGTACATGGACGGGATGACCTCGATCGTCCGCCGTGAGCCGGTCGGCGTCTGCGCGCAGGTCGCGCCGTGGAACTACCCCATGATGATGGCCGTGTGGAAGTTCGCCCCGGCGATCGCGGCCGGCAACACGGTCGTGCTCAAGCCGTCCGACACCACGCCGGCCTCCACCGTCCTGATCGCCGAGATCATCGGCTCCGTCCTGCCCAAGGGCGTCTTCAACGTCGTCACCGGCGACCGGGACACCGGCCGGCTGATGGTCGAGCACCCGACCCCGGCGATGGCGTCCATCACCGGCTCGGTGCGCGCCGGCATGTCGGTGGCGGAGTCGGCGTCGAAGGACCTCAAGCGCGTCCACCTGGAGCTGGGCGGCAAGGCGCCGGTCGTGGTCTTCGAGGACACCGACATCGCCAAGGCCGTCGAGGACATCTCCGTGGCGGGCTACTTCAACGCCGGCCAGGACTGCACGGCCGCCACCCGCGTGCTCGTCCAGGAGTCCATCCACGACGAGTTCGTGGCCGCGCTCGCCAAGGCCGCGTCCGAGACGAAGACCGGGCAGCCGGACGACGAGGACGTGCTCTACGGCCCGCTCAACAACCCCCACCAGCTCAAGCAGGTCGCCGGCTTCATCGAGCGGCTGCCCGCCCACGCCAAGGTCGAGGCGGGCGGCGAACGGGTCGGCGACAAGGGCTACTTCTACGCCGCGACCGTCGTCTCCGGGCTGAAGCAGGACGACGAGATCATCCAGAACGAGGTCTTCGGGCCGGTCATCACCGTCCAGTCCTTCACGGACGAGGACCAGGCCGTGGAGTGGGCCAACGGCGTCGACTACGCCCTCGCCTCCTCGGTGTGGACCAAGGACCACGGCCGCGCCATGCGGATGTCCAAGAAGCTCGACTTCGGCTGCGTGTGGATCAACACCCACATCCCGCTGGTCGCCGAGATGCCCCACGGCGGCTTCAAGAAGTCCGGCTACGGCAAGGACCTCTCGGGCTACGGCTTCGACGACTACACCCGCATCAAGCACGTCATGACGTCCCTCGACGCGTAACGGTCCGCGTTCGCGGGACGCCCCGCCCCGGCCGCCGGTACGCGCGCGGGCCGACTCGAGTGCCGCCCGATGCCGTCCGGTCGACGATCCCGGGCGGCGGCTCCGACCGCGGGCATCGGGGCTTTGCCATCTCTTTACAACCCGGTCGCGGGCTGTCTCGTCTCTTCGCTCGATCCGTCAACGGACCGCCGAGAGAAGAGAGCGACACATGCGACTCATGCCCCGAACGGGCCTCGCCGCCCTGGCAGTTGCGAGCACGGCCCTGCTGGCCGGCGCGGCCCCGGCGCTCGCCGACGCGGGGACGCCGTCCCCCGTTCCCAGCACCCGCCCGTCCAGCCCGGCCACGGGCGGCGACACCGGCCCGACCAGGGCGGCCGAGCCCACCAAGGCGCCCGACGCCACCCGGGCGCCGTCCGACGCACCCGGCCAGGTCGGCGTCGTGCCGCGCGGAGCGGCCGACACCGGCGTCGCCGAGCCGGCCTCCGACGGCCACGGCACGCTCATCGGGGGCGGCGCGGCCGCGGCGTTCGCCGCGGCGGGCACCGTCTTCTACGTCGTGCGCCGCCGGAGGGCGACCGGCGCATGAGCCCGCTCTCCAGGCGCGCCCCGGCGCTCGTCGCCCTCGCGGCGCTGCTGTTCACCGGCTGCGCCGCGCACGGCGGCGAACCGGCCGCGCGGGCCGGCACGACCGCGGCTTCCGGCGCGACCGGCACGGCGACCGCGGGCGGACCGGGGTCCCCGACCCGGGCCGCCCGGGCCGCGCGCCCCCTCGCGCGCTCGGTGCCGGTCGGGCTGCGGATCCCGGCCATCGGGGTCGACGCGGCGGTCATGCGGCTGGGGCTGGCCGCCGACCGCAGTGTGCAGGTGCCCCCGATCGAACGGCACGACCGGGCGGGGTGGTACGAGCACTCGCCGACGCCGGGACAGACCGGGCCGTCGGTGATCCTCGCCCACGTCACGGTCGGCCGGTACGGCGACGGCGTGTTCCGGCGCCTCGACCGGCTGCGTCCCGGCGACCGGATCGCGGTGCGCCTGGAGAACGGCACGGCGGCCGCGTTCGCCGTCACCCGCGTGCGGACCGTCGACAAGGCGCGGTTCCCCACCGAGGAGGTCTACGGGAACGTCGACCGGCCCGAACTGCGTCTCATCACCTGCGGCGGCCCGCGCACCGGCGACGGGTACCGCGACAACGTGATCGTCTTCGCCGCTCTCGTCCCCGGGTCCGCCCCGGGGTCCGGGGCCGGGGCCGGCGACGCGTCGAGTACTGCGGGAGAACGTTGAAACGCTCACGCTCGCGCGAGAGGGCGGCGTCCGAACTGTTCGCCGCCCTCTACCCCCGCCTGGCCGGCTGGTGCCGCCGTCTCGTCGACGACGACGAGACGGCGCACGAGATCGCCTCGGAGGCCTTCACCCGGCTCTGGGCGCGCTGGACGACGGTGACCGAGCCCCAGGGGTTCCTCTTCGTCACCGCCGCCAACCTGGTCCGCGACCACTGGCGCAAGCTGGAACGCGAACGCCGGGCGGTGCGCCGGGTCACCGTCGAGGTCGCCGTGGCGCCGCCGGCCGAACAGGCCGACCCGTCGGTGCGGATGCTCGTGCAGTCCCTGCCCGACCGGCTGCGCGTGCCGATCCTGCTGCACTACTACGCTGACATGCCGATCCGGGAGGTGTCCGTGCTGACCGGACGCAAGGAAGGAACCGTCAAGGCCGACCTGCACGCGGCCCGCGAACTGCTCCGCGTCCACCTGAGGAGAAGCCTTGATCACACCGGCTGACGACTTCGACGACGGCCCGGAGCTCGACCCCGACGACCCCCTGACCGTCGTCCTGCGCCCCCCCGCCGGACACCTCGGCCCGCCGCCCGGCCGCTACGAGCAGATCCGACGCGGCGCGGTCCGCCGCCGGGCGCTGCGCACCGCGGCCGGGGTCGGAGCGGCGTGCGCGGTCACCGTCCTCGCCGTCCTGCTGCCGCTGCGCCTGACGTCGTCCGACGCGCCCGTGCGGCCGACGCCGCCGCTCGCCCCGCCCCCGGCGACCGGCGGTCCGTCCACCGTGCCCCGGCCCGAGCCGTCGGCCACGCCGCCGGAGAGCGCCGAGCGCCCTACCCGGGGGGCGGACGCGACCCGCAGCCCCGCCACCCCGGCTGCGTCCGCCGCCACCGCTGCCCCGGGCACGGACCGCACCCGCGGCACCAGCCCGACGCCCGTCCCCCAGGACTCCCGCTCGCCCCGGCGTGACGCGCCGTCCACCGCGCCGTCCAACGAGCCGTCCAGCGGACCGTCGGCGTCGAAGACCCGCCGCTGAGTCCGACACGCGCGCCGTGGCGGGACGCGCTCAGCCCCGCTCGCGCAGCGCCGTCAGGACGTCGATGCGGTTGGTGGTGACGGAGTCGACGCCCAGGTCGATGAGCCGGCGCAGCGCGCGCCGGGTGTCGGGGGTCCACACGGAGAGCAGGTAGCCGTCGTGGTGGACGCGCGCGGCGAGGTCCCGGTCCACCAAAGAGAAGCGGTAGTTGAGCCAGCGCGGCTTCACCGCCGCGAGCAGCGCGGGACGCGGGGGCGCCAGGCTCGTGCAGGTCAGCGCGATCTCGGCGGACGGGGCCGCGGCGCGCACGGCGAGCATCGCCACGGCGTCGGCGCAGTAGTAGACCCGGTCGGCCGCCCCGGCCTCGCGCACGGCGTCGACGATCCGACGCGCGGTGCGCTCCTCCCGGGTGCCGGGCAGGTCGAGCATCAGCCGGCTGCCGTCCGTCGCCGCGAGCGCCTCCGCGAGGGTGGGCACCGCCCCTTCCGTGAGCCCGCGCACCTCCGCGGCGGACAGCGACCGCAGCGGCCGGTCCCGCCCCCACAGCCGCTTCAGCGTCTCGTCGTGGAGCAGGACGGGCACGCCGTCCCTGGTGAGCCGGACGTCGCACTCCACGGCGTCCGCGCCCCGGTCGAGCGCGGACCGCAGCGAGTCGATCGTGTTCTCACGGAAGCGGTAGGGGTCGCCGCGATGGGCCACGGCGGTCACGTTCTGCATGCGCCCATTGTGGCGGCCCCCGGCGCCCCATGGCGGCCCGCCGTCAGGGGGCGAGCCACCCGGCGGTGTAGGCGTCGATCTCGTCCCTGACGCGTCGCTTGCCGCTCTCCTCCAGGAAGGAGGCCTCGACCGCGTTCTTCGCGAGGCCGGCGACGCCGTGCTCGTCGAGGCCGAGGAGCCGGGCGGCCACCGCGTACTCGCTGTTGAGGTCCGTGCCGAACATGGGCGGGTCGTCGGAGTTGACCGTCACCAGCACGCCGGCGTCCACGAACGCCCTGATCGGGTGCTCGTCGAGGGTGCGCACCGCGCGCGTGGCGATGTTCGACGTGGGGCAGACCTCCAGCGCGATCCCGGTCTCGGCGAGGTGGGCGAGCAGCTTCCCGTCCTGCGCGGCGCTGGTGCCGTGACCGATCCGCTCGGCGCGCAGATGCGTCAGCGCGTCCCACACGGTCTCGGGTCCCGTGGTCTCGCCGGCGTGCGGCACGGACCGCAGCCCGGCGGCGATCGCCCGGTCGAAGTACGGCTTGAACTGGGGGCGCGGCACGCCGATCTCGGGCCCGCCGAGCCCGAAGGAGACCAGGCCCTCGGGGCGGATCCGGTCGTCGGTGGCGAGCCGGGTCGTCTCCTCGGCGGCCTCCAGCCCGGCCTCGCCGGGGATGTCGAAGCACCAGCGCAGCACGGTCCCGAACTCCGCCTCGGCCGCCTTGCGGGCGTCCTCGATCGCGTCCATGAAGGCCGACGCGTCGATGCCGCGCCGGGTCGAGGAGAACGGGGTGATCGTGAGCTCGGCGTAGCGCACCTGCTGGCGGGCCAGGTCGCGGGCGACCTCGTACGTCAGCAGCCGGACGTCCTCCGGGGTGCGGATGAGGTCGACGACGGACAGGTACACCTCGATGAAGTGGGCGAAGTCCGTGAACGTGAAGTAGTCGGCCAGGGCCTCGGGGTCGGTGGGCACCTTGGAGTCGGGGTGCCGCGCGGCCAGCTCGGAGACGATGCGGGGGGAGGCGGAGCCCACGTGGTGGACGTGCAGTTCGGCCTTCGGCAGCCCGGCGATGAACGCGTGCAGATCGCGGCCGCCGGCCGCGGCCGCGGCGGTGGGACCGGCGGGCGCGCCGGACGCGGGGGAGCCGGACGGGGCGGCTGCGGAGGATGCGTCGAGGCGGTCGGTCATGGGGTCCTCCCCGGGACGGCGCCCCGGGCCCGGAGGCCGGACGGGACGCGGGTGATCGGCTGATCGGTGGGTCGGGATCATCGTAGGCGGAGGCGGCGACGGGCCGCCGGGGTCCTCGCCCCGCCCGCACTCCGCCGTCCTCGGGCCGTAGCATGACGGAACGTGCGCGGGACGGAACGGCGTACGGGTGACGGAACGCAGGACACAGGCCCGAACCGGGCGGCAGGGGGATCCACGCATGTCCGACGAGGCGCCGAGCCCGAGCGACGACGCCACCCGCCCCCCACGGTCCGCCCC
>NZ_JAHHIT010000003.1:0-16783 GCF_024539675.1 Streptomyces hilarionis
GGCCCCGGCTGCGCATGGTCGCGCTCGCGCTGACGCTGGTGCTCCTCGCGTTCGTGGTGCGCCTGCTGCAGGTGCAGGCCGTCGACGCGAGCAGTTACACCGCCAAGGCCGAGCAGAACCGGTACGTCGGCCAGGTGCTGGCCGCCGAGCGCGGCGAGATCACCGACCGCGCCGGGGTGGCCTTCGCGACCAGCGAGGACGCCTACGACATCACGGCCGACCCCACGATGTTCGCCCGCCCGCTGCTCAAGGCGGACGACGGGCCGGAGCAGGCGGCCGCCCTCCTCGCCCCCATCCTCGGCCAGGATCAGGCCGCCCTCGTCAGGAAGCTGCGGCCCAAGGACCGCGACCTGCGCTACGTCAAGCTCGCCGGCCGGCAGACCCCCCAGGTCTGGAAGCAGATCAGGGACCTGAGGTCCGCGCTGTCCGCGAAGGCCGAGACGGACAGGACCACCCTCAACGTCCTCGCCGGGGTCTTCTCCGTGCCCAGCAGCAAGCGCGTGTACCCCAACGGCGACCTCGCCGCCGGGATACTGGGCTGGGTCAACGCCGACGGCAAGGGCGGCGGCGGCGTCGAACAGCAGCTGAACAGCACCCTGGCCGGCAAGGACGGCAAGATCCGCTACGCCCAGTCCGGCGGCCGCCAGGTGCCCACCGCGGGCTCCACCGAGACCCCGGCGGTGCCCGGCTCCGACGTCGAGCTCACGATCGACCGCGACATCCAGTGGGCCGCGCAGAACGCCATCACCGACCAGGTCGAGGAGTCGAAGGCGGACCGCGGCTACGTCATAGTGCAGGACACCCGCACCGGCGAGATCCTCGCGATGGCCAACTCGCCCGGTTTCGACCCCAACGACCTGTCCAAGGCCCGCGCCGCCGACCTGGGCAACGCCGCCGTCCAGGACGCCTACGAGCCCGGCTCCACCGCCAAGGTCATGTCGATGGCCGCCGTGCTGGAGGAGAACGCCGCCACCCCGCTGACCCATGTCACGGTGCCCAACCGGCTGCACCGCGGCGACCGGCTGTTCCAGGACGACGTCGACCACGCCACCTGGTACCTCACGCTCAACGGCGTGCTCGCCAAGTCCAGCAACATCGGCACGATCCTCGCCACCGGCCAGCTCGGCAAGACGCAGGCCCAGGCCAACCGGGTCCTGTACTCGTACCTGCGCAGGTTCGGCATCGGCAGCCACACCGGGCTCGGTTTCCCCGGCGAGACCAAGGGCATCCTCGCCGCGCCCGCCAAGTGGTCCACCTCGCAGCAGTACACGATCCCCTTCGGCCAGGGCATGTCGCTCAACGCGCTGCAAGCGGCCTCGGTGTACTCCACGATCGCCAACGGCGGGGTCCGCGTCGAACCCACGCTGGTGCGCGGCGCGCGGGGGCCGGACGGCCGCTTCACTCCGGCCCGGGCGCCCGCCAAGTCACGGGTCGTCAGCCAGAAGACGGCGAAGACCCTCGCCCAGATGCTGGAGTCGGTCGTGGACGACGAGCAGGGAACGGGCGCCAAGGCGCGCATCCCCGGCTACCGCGTCGCGGGCAAGACGGGCACCGCCAACCGAGTGGATCCGGCCACCGGCACCTACAAGGGCTACACCTCGTCGTTCGCCGGGTTCGCGCCCGCCGACAACCCCCGGATCACCGTGTACTGCGCGATCCAGAACGCCACCGAGGGCAGCTACTTCGGCGGCCAGATCTGCGGTCCCGTCTTCAAGAAGGTCATGGAGTTCGCCCTCAAGACCCTCCAGGTCCCGCCGACCGGGGCGAAGGCGGCGAACCTGCCGGTGTCCTTCACCCCCTGACCGGACCGCGCCCGACCCGGGCCGTCCCCGACGGGCGGCCCGGGACGGACCCCCGGCCGACCCGCCGTCCGCCCACGACCACCGCCCGCCACTGTTCAGCGCCGAACAAGCCAGGAACCGAGCCCGTGACCATGATCACTCCCGACCCCGGGAAACCCGCACCGCCCGCGTCCCCCGCAGCGCCCTCGCTTCGCCCCCGGGCGGGTGCGCCCGGTACGCTCACCGCCGTGCCACACGCTGATCAGTCCCACATCACCCAGAAGGGCGCTTCCGTGACATATCCGGGGCCGCCGCGACCGGTCCAGGTCTGCGCCACACCCCTCGCGGACCTCGCCGATCAGCTGGGCGCCGCGCAGCCGGAAGGCGCCGCCGCCGAGGTCACGGGCATCACCCATGACTCGCGCGCGGTCCGCCCCGGCGACCTGTACGCCGCCCTTCCGGGGGCCCGTCTGCACGGCGCCGACTTCGTCTCCCAGGCCGCGAGCCTGGGCGCGGTGGCCGTCCTGACCGATCCGGCCGGCGCCGAGCGCGTCGCCGCGACCGGCCTGCCGGCCCTGGTCGTCGACGACCCGCGCGGGGCGATGGGCGAGCTGGCGGCCACCATCTACGGGCGCCCCGGCCGCGATCTGCTCCAGATCGGCATCACGGGCACCTCGGGCAAGACCACCACCGCGTATCTCGTCGAGGGCGGCCTGAAGTCGGTCCGGTCCACCGGGCTCATCGGCACCGTCGAGATGCGCATCGGCGACGAGCGCATCAAGTCCGAGCGCACCACCCCCGAGGCCACCGACCTCCAGGCCCTGTTCGCCGTCATGCGCGAGCGCGGCGTCGAGGCCGTCGCCATGGAGGTCTCCAGCCACGCCCTGGTGCTCGGCCGGGTCGACGGCTGCGTCTTCGACATCGCCGTGTTCAACAACCTGAGCCCGGAGCACATGGAGTTCCACTCCGGCATGGAGGACTACTTCCAGGCCAAGGCGCGGCTCTTCACGCGAGAACGCAGCAGACTCGGCGTGGTCAACTTCGACGACGCGTACGGCAGGCGGCTGATCGAGGAGGCCGAGGTCCCGGTCGTCACCTTCTCCGCCGAGGGCCACCCGGACGCCGACTGGCGCGCGGTCGACGTCGAGATCGGCCCCATGGACTCGACGTTCGCCGTGGTGGGTCCGGGCGGGGTGCGGGTGGCCGCCAGGTCCCCGCTGCCCGGCTCCTTCAACGTGGCGAACACCCTCGCCGCGATCGTCTCCCTCGCCGCCGCCGGCATCGACCCGCAGACCGCCGCCGACGGCGTCGCCGCCGTGCCGGGCGTGCCGGGCCGCCTGGAGCGGGTGGACGCCGGACAGCCCTACCTGGCGGTCGTCGACTACGCCCACAAGACGGACGCCGTCGAGTCGGTCCTGCGGGCGCTGCGCAAGGTCACCAAGGGGCGGCTGCACGTCGTCCTCGGCTGCGGCGGGGACCGGGACCGCACCAAGCGGGGCCCGATGGGCGCCGCCGCCGCCCGGCTCGCCGACACCGCCGTGCTGACCTCCGACAACCCCCGCTCCGAGGATCCGCTCGCGATCCTCGCGACCATGCTCGAAGGCGCGGCGTCCGTGCCCGCGCACGAACGCGGCGAGGTCCTGCTGTTCGAGGACCGGGCCGCCGCCATCGCCGCGGTCGTGGCCCGCGCGCACGCGGGGGACACCGTGCTGATCGCGGGCAAGGGGCATGAGCAGGGCCAGGACATCGCCGGCGTCGTCCGTCCGTTCGACGACCGCCAGGTGCTTCGCGAAGCTATCCAGCAGACCCAGGGATGAACTTGTGATCGCCCTCTCCCTCGCCGAGATCGCAGCAGTCGTCGGCGGGCAGACGCACGACATACCGGATCCGTCCGTGCGGGTCACCGGACCGGTCGTCCGGGACTCCCGCGAGGTGGAGCCCGGCAGCCTCTTCGTCGCCTTCGTCGGCGAACGCGTGGACGGCCACGACTACGCGGCCCGGGTCGTCGAGGCGGGCGCGGCGGCCGTACTGGCCTCACGCCCCGTGGGCGTCCCCGCGATCGTCGTGGACGATGTCCAGGCGGCCCTCGGCGCCCTCGCCCGGCACGTCGTGCACACGCTCGGCGCGACCCTCGTCGCTCTCACCGGCTCGGCCGGCAAGACCAGCACCAAGGACCTGATCGCCCAGGTGCTCCGGCGCAAGGCGCCGACCGTGTTCACGCCCGGCTCGCTCAACAACGAGATCGGGCTGCCGCTGACGGCGCTGTCGGCCACCGAGGAGACCCGCTTCCTCGTGCTGGAGATGGGCGCCCGCGGGATCGGCCACATCCGCTACCTCACCGGTCTGACGCCCCCGCGGATCGGCCTCGTGCTCAACGTCGGCACCGCCCACATCGGCGAGTTCGGCGGCCGCGAACAGATCGCACAGGCAAAGGGCGAGCTGGTCGAGGCCCTCCCGCCGGCGAACGAGGGCGGCGTCGCGGTCCTCAACGCCGACGACCCCGCGGTGCGCGCCATGGCCTCCCGTACACAGGCGAAGGTGGTCCTTTTCGGAGAGTCCGACGAAGCGGACGTTCGGGCCGAGAACGTGCGACTCACGGACAGCGGACAGCCCGCCTTCAGCCTTCGCACACCCTCCGGGTGCAGCGATGTGACCATGCGCCTGTACGGTGAGCATCACGTGTCGAACGCGCTCGCCGCGGCCGCCGTCGCCCATGAGCTGGGCATGTCCGCGGAAGAGATCGCCACCGCGCTCTCCGAGGCGGGCTCCCTCTCCCGTTGGCGTATGGAGGTCACCGAGCGCCCGGACGGCGTGACGATCGTCAACGACGCCTACAACGCGAACCCCGAGTCCATGCGAGCCGCTCTGCGCGCGCTCGCCGCAATGGGCAAAGCCTCACAGGCGACGGGGGGCCGGACCTGGGCGGTGCTCGGCAAGATGGCCGAGCTCGGGGACGAGGCGCTCGCCGAGCACGACGCGGTCGGACGGCTCGCCGTCCGGCTCAATGTCGGCAAGCTCGTCGCGGTCGGGGGCAGGGAAGCCGCCTGGCTGCAACTGGGCGCATATAACGAGGGTTCGTGGGGTGAGGAGTCGGTGCACGTGTCCGACGCACAGGCGGCTGTCGACCTGTTGCGCAGCGAGTTGCGCCCGGGGGACGTCGTGCTCGTGAAGGCGTCCCGTTCGGTCGGCCTCGAGAGCGTCGCGCAGGCGCTGCTCGCGACCGGCGCCGAGGGTGAGGGCGTCGCCCGATGATGAATCAGATCCTGTTCGCGGGAGTGATCGGCCTCTTCCTGACGCTGGTCGGCACGCCGCTGCTGATCAAGCTGCTGGCGCGCAAGGGCTACGGGCAGTACATCCGCGACGACGGCCCGCGCGAGCACGCCAGCAAGCGCGGTACGCCGACCATGGGCGGCATCGCCTTCATCCTCGCGACGGTCGCCGCGTACTTCCTGTCCAAGGTGATCACCGGCAAGCCGCCGACCTACTCCGGTCTGCTGGTGCTGGGCCTGATGTGCGGCATGGGCCTGGTGGGCTTCCTCGACGACTACATCAAGATCGTCAAGCGTCGTTCGCTGGGTCTGCGGGCCAAGGCGAAGATGGCCGGCCAGCTGATCGTCGGCATCGCCTTCGCGGTGCTGTCCCTTCAGTTCTCCGACAACCGGGGCAACACGCCCGCCTCCACCAAGCTGTCGTTCATCACGGACTTCGGCTGGACGATCGGCCCCGTGCTGTTCGTGGTCTGGGCGCTGTTCATGATCCTGGCGATGTCCAACGGCGTGAACCTGACCGACGGTCTGGACGGCCTGGCCACCGGCGCCTCCGTCCTCGTCTTCGGCGCCTACACGTTCATCGGCGTCTGGCAGTTCCAGGAGTCCTGCGCCAACGGCGAGACCCTGACCAACCCCAGCGCCTGTTACGAGGTGCGCGACCCGCTGGACCTCGCGGTCATCGCCTCGGCGCTGATGGGCGCCTGCCTCGGCTTCCTGTGGTGGAACACCTCGCCGGCCAAGATCTTCATGGGCGACACCGGTTCGCTGGCGCTCGGCGGCGTGCTCGCCGGCCTCGCGATCTGCTCCCGCACCGAGCTGCTGATCGCGCTCCTGGGCGGCCTGTTCGTGCTGATCACCATGTCGGTGGTCATCCAGGTCGGCTCCTTCAAGCTCACCGGCAAGCGCGTCTTCCGCATGGCGCCACTTCAGCACCACTTCGAACTCAAGGGCTGGTCCGAGGTCCTGGTCGTGGTCCGTTTCTGGATCATCCAGGGCATCTGTGTGATCGTCGGACTGGGTCTCTTCTACGCGGGATGGGCAGCGGACAAGTGACCGACTGGCAGGGGAAGCACGTCACCGTCGCCGGACTCGGGGTCTCCGGCGTCCCGGCGGCCAAGGTGCTGCACGGGCTCGGCGCACACGTCACCGTCGTCAACGACGGCGACGACGCCCGCGCGCGGGAGCAGGCCGCCGAACTGGAGGCGCTGGGCGTGACCGTGCGCCTCGGCGACGGCGACACCCTGCCCGACGGCGCCGAACTCGTCGTCACCGCCCCCGGCTGGAAGCCGGACAAGCCGCTGTTCGCGGCCGCGCACGCGGCCGGCGTGCCGGTCTGGGGCGACGTCGAACTCGCCTGGCGGCTCAGGGGGCTGGACGGCAGGCAGGCCGCCCCCTGGCTCTGCGTCACCGGCACCAACGGCAAGACGACCACCACCCGGATGCTGGCCTCGATCCTCGAGGCCGCCGGCCTGCGTACGGCCGCCGTCGGCAACATCGGCGTCTCGCTGCTGGACGCGGTGGTCGGCGACGAGCAGTACGACGTCCTCGCCGTCGAACTCTCCAGCTACCAGCTGCACTGGGCGCCCTCGCTGCGCGCCCACTCCGCCGCCGTCCTCAACCTCGCCCCCGACCACCTCGACTGGCACGGCTCCATGGAGGCGTACGCCAGGGACAAGGGGCGCGTCTACGAGGGCAATCGGGTCGCCTGCGTCTACAACGCGGCCGACAAGGCCACCGAAGACCTGGTGCGCGAGGCGGACGTCGAGGAGGGCTGCCGGGCGGTCGGCTTCACCCTCGGCGCGCCCGCCCCGTCCCAACTCGGCGTGGTGGACGGCATCCTGGTCGACCGCGCCTTCGTCGAGAACCGGCAGAAGAACGCCCAGGAACTCGCCGAGGTCGCCGACGTCGACCCGCCCGCCCCGCACAACATCGCCAACGCCCTTGCCGCGGCGGCCCTCGCCCGCGCCTACGGCGTGCCCGCCAGGGCCGTCCGCGACGGTCTGCGGGCCTTCACCCCGGACGCCCACCGCATCGCCCACGTGGCGGACGTGGACGGCGTCGCCTACGTCGACGACTCCAAGGCCACCAACACGCATGCGGCGCAAGCCTCGTTGGCGTCCTACCCGTCGATCGTCTGGATCGCGGGCGGCCTCGCCAAGGGGGCGACCTTCGACGAGCTCGTGGCCGAGTCGGCCGCCCGGCTGCGCGCCGTGGTCCTCATCGGCGCCGACCGCGCCCTGATCCGCGAAGCCCTGGCGCGACACGCCCCGGAAGTACCCGTCGTCGACCTCGACCGGACCGACACTGGGGCGATGCTCGCGGCTGTCCAGGAGGCCCGGCGCCTCGCCGTCGCCGGGGACACGGTGCTCCTCGCCCCGGCCTGCGCCTCCATGGACATGTTCGTCAACTACAACCAGCGCGGTGACGCGTTCGCACAGGCCGTCCGCGAACTCGGCGCCTGACCCGGCCGCCTGCCGGGCGACCTTGGGAGGGACGCGTGGGACCGTCACGGCCGACGTACAGCGGACGACTCAGCGGCTACGGGGCGCGCGATGCCCGGTAGCCGTACCGGGCGTCCGCCCGTCCAGCGCACCGTCCGCCGACCCCCGGCGCCGTCCCGTCCGGGCCGCGACAACCCCCTGCGACGCCTCCACACACGCGCCAGGAAGGCCTGGGACCGGCCGCTGACGGCCTACTACCTGATCTTCGGCGGCAGCCTGCTGATCACCGTGCTGGGACTGGTGATGGTCTACTCGGCCTCCCAGATCACCGCGCTGCAGATGTCGCTCCCCGGGTCGTTCTTCTTCCGCAAACAGTTCCTGGCCGCCTCCATCGGCGCGGTGCTGCTGCTCGTGGCGTCGCGGATGCCGGTGAAACTGCACCGCGGGCTCGCCTACCCGATCCTCGCGGGCGCCGTCTTCCTCATGGCCCTGGTGCAGGTGCCCGGGATAGGGATGTCGGTCAACGGCAACCAGAACTGGATCTCGCTCGGCGGCTCCTTCCAGATCCAGCCCAGCGAGTTCGGCAAGCTCGCGCTCGTGCTGTGGAGCGCCGACCTGCTCGCCCGCAAACAGGACAAGAACCTGCTCGCCCAGTGGAAGCACATGCTGGTGCCGCTGGTGCCGGTCGCCTTCATGCTGCTCGGGCTGATCATGCTGGGCGGCGACATGGGCACGGCGATCATCCTGACGGCGATCCTGTTCGGCCTGCTGTGGCTCGCGGGGGCCCCCACCCGGCTCTTCGTCGGGGTCCTGTCGATCGCCGCCACCCTCGGCGTGATCCTCATCAAGACCAGCCCCAACCGCATGGCCCGCCTCCAGTGCATCGGCGCCACCGACCCCGGACCGGGCGACGCCTGCTGGCAGGCCGTGCACGGGATCTACGCCCTGGCCTCCGGCGGGATCTTCGGCTCCGGCCTCGGCGCGAGTGTGGAGAAATGGGGTCAACTCCCCGAAGCCCACACCGACTTCATCTTCGCCGTCACCGGCGAGGAACTGGGCCTGGCGGGGACGCTGTCGGTGCTCGCCCTGTTCGCGGCTCTAGGCTATGCGGGTATCCGCGTGGCCGGACGCACGGAGGACCCCTTCGTGAGGTACGCCGCGGGAGGTGTGACCACCTGGATCACCGCTCAGGCGGTGATCAACATCGGTGCGGTGCTCGGCCTGCTGCCGATCGCCGGCGTCCCCCTCCCGCTGTTCTCCTACGGGGGCTCCGCCCTGCTGCCGACCATGTTCGCCATCGGGCTGCTGATCGCCTTCGCACGCGACGAGCCCGCTGCGCGGGCGGCGCTTGCGATGCGGCATCCCCGCTTTGGTAGAAAGCGGGGGTCGGGGGGCTCGGCGTTCGACCGGAGCCCCCGGAGATGGAACACGATGCGACGGCGTGCCTCGGCGGCGCGCCCGTCCGGAGAGCGGTGAATTTCGGTGCATGTCGTACTCGCTGGTGGGGGGACCGCCGGCCACATCGAGCCCGCGCTCGCCCTCGCGGACGCCCTGCGCAGGCAGGACCCCGGCTGTGGGATCACGGCCCTGGGCACGGAGCGCGGCCTGGAGACCACGCTCGTTCCGCAGCGGGGCTACGAGCTCGCGCTGATCCCCGCCGTGCCCCTGCCGCGCAAGCCCACCCCTGAGCTGATCACCGTCCCGGGCCGGCTGCGCGGCACGATCAAGGCCGCCGAGCAGATCCTGGAGCGCACCAAGGCGGACGCCGTCGTCGGCTTCGGCGGTTACGTGGCCCTGCCCGGCTACCTCGCCGCCAAGCGCCTCGGCGTGCCGATCGTCGTCCACGAGGCCAACGCCCGCCCCGGTCTGGCCAACAAGATCGGTTCGCGCTACGCGGCCCGGGTCGCGGTCTCCACGCCCGACAGCAAGCTGCGCGACGCCCGCTACATCGGCATCCCGCTGCGCCGCTCCATCGCCACCCTGGACCGCGCCGCGGCCCGCCCCGAGGCCCGGCACATGTTCGGCCTGGACCCCAACCTGCCGACCCTGCTGGTCTCCGGCGGATCGCAGGGCGCGCGCCGGCTGAACGAGGTCGTCCAGCAGGTCGCGCCGTGGCTCCAGCAGGCCGGCATCCAGATCCTGCACGCGGTCGGCCCGAAGAACGAACTGCCGCACGTGCAGCAGATGCCGGGGATGCCCCCGTACATCCCGGTACCGTACGTCGAGCGGATGGACCTCGCGTACGCCGCGGCCGACATGATGCTCTGCCGGGCGGGCGCGATGACCGTCGCCGAGCTCTCCGCCGTCGGGCTCCCGGCCGCCTACGTCCCGCTGCCGATCGGCAACGGCGAACAGCGCCTCAACGCCCAGCCGGTGGTCAAGGCGGGCGGCGGACTGCTGGTCGACGACGCGGAACTGACCCCCGACTGGGTCCGGGAGAACGTCCTGCCCGTCCTCGCCGACCCGCACCGGCTGTACGAGATGTCCCGCGCGGCCAGCGAGTTCGGCCGCCGCGACGCCGACGACCTCCTCGTCGGCATGGTGTACGAGGCGATCGCCGCCTCTCGTGCACACCGTTAGGCACGTCTGACGAAAGGGCAGGGAGCGTGGCCGGATCAGACACCGCCGAGCGCGGTGCACGCCAGCAGGACTCGTCCGGCCCGCCCCCCGTCCGGCGACGGGGTACGCGTCGACTTCGTACGATCATCGTCCTGGCGTGTGCCGTCGTCCTCCTGGGCGCCGGCGCCGTCTGGGCGTTGTACGGCTCGCAGTGGCTGCGGGTGCGCAGCGTCGCCGTCTCGGGCACGGCGGTGCTGACGCCCCAGCAGGTGCGCGAGGCCGCCGACGTGCCGGTCGGGGCGCCGCTGGTCTCCGTCGACACCGACGCGATCGAGGCGCGGCTGCGCCGGGAACTCCCCCGGATCGACGCGGTGGAGGCGGTCCGTTCCTGGCCGCACGGAATCGACCTGAAAGTCACCGAGCGCACTCCGGTTCTCCTGGTGCGAAAAGGGTCGAAATTCGTGGAAGTCGACGACGAAGGCGTCCGTTTCGCCACGGTTTCCGAGGCCCCCGCCGGGGTGCCGCTTCTCGAAACGGCCGTTTCCTCCTCACGTTCGGCCGCCGCGAGCCTGCGCCGCTTCGGCGCGCAGCGGCTGGTGCGCGAGGCGGTCGCCGCCGCCGGTTCCCTGCCGGCCGCCGTCGCGCGGGAGACCAGGGTCGTCAAGGTCCGCTCCTACGACGACATCTCGCTGGAGCTGGGGCGCGGCCGCACGGTGGCCTGGGGGAGTGCCGAGAAGGGCGCCGCCAAGGGCCGCGCACTGACCGCTCTCATGAAAGCGGCCCCGGGCGCGCGGCACTTCGACGTCAGCGCTCCCACCGCCCCCGCGTCATCGGGGAGTTGACGCACATCCGCGCAGGCCAGCACCCTGGTTGGGCAGCGACACGGCTGATCACATAGGGTGAAAAGAAAAACGGGAGGTTCGGCGTGTTCGTTGAACGGGCGCCACTTGTCGACTTAGTGTCCTGTTCAGAAGACTTCAAGGAACGGACACACTGGTAACCCTAAACTTCAGCGTTAGGGTTCGGGTCGGCGAAACGGACCGTCCCATTCGGCATCAGTCGTCGAATCGCATCACCTGCGAGGCGACGACACGTAACTCGAGGCGAGAGGCCTTCGACGTGGCAGCACCGCAGAACTACCTCGCAGTCATCAAAGTCATCGGTGTCGGCGGCGGTGGTGTCAATGCCATCAACCGGATGATCGAGGTCGGTCTCAAGGGCGTCGAGTTCATCGCCATCAACACCGACGCGCAGGCGCTGTTGATGAGCGACGCCGACGTCAAACTCGACGTCGGCCGCGAACTCACCCGCGGACTCGGCGCCGGCGCCAACCCGGCCGTCGGCCGCAAGGCCGCAGAGGATCACCGCGAGGAGATCGAGGAGGTCCTCAAGGGGGCCGACATGGTCTTCGTGACGGCCGGTGAAGGCGGCGGCACCGGCACCGGCGGCGCGCCGGTCGTGGCCAACATCGCACGCAACCTCGGCGCCCTCACCATCGGCGTGGTCACCCGCCCCTTCACCTTCGAGGGCCGGCGCCGCGCCAACCAGGCGGAGGACGGCATCGCCGAGCTCCGCGAAGAGGTCGACACCCTCATCGTCATCCCCAACGACCGGCTGCTGTCCATCTCGGACCGCCAGGTCTCGGTCCTGGACGCCTTCAAGTCGGCCGACCAGGTCCTGCTCTCCGGTGTCCAGGGCATCACCGACCTCATCACCACCCCCGGTCTGATCAACCTCGACTTCGCCGACGTCAAGTCGGTCATGTCCGAGGCCGGATCGGCCCTCATGGGCATCGGCTCGGCCCGAGGCGACGACCGCGCGGTGGCCGCCGCCGAGATGGCGATCTCCTCGCCGCTGCTCGAGGCCTCCATCGACGGCGCCCGCGGGGTGCTGCTCTCCATCTCCGGCGGCTCCGACCTCGGCCTGTTCGAGATCAACGAGGCCGCCCAGCTGGTCAGCGAGGCGGCCCACCCGGAGGCCAACATCATCTTCGGCGCGGTCATCGACGACGCGCTCGGCGACGAGGTCCGGGTCACCGTGATCGCGGCCGGCTTCGACGGGGGCCAGCCCCCGGCGCGGCGGGAGACCGTCATCGGGTCGTCCTCGTCCTCGGGCCGCCGCGAGGAGCCCACCCCGGTACGCCAGCCCGAGAGCCGTCCGTCGTTCGGCTCGCTCGGCAGCGTCACGCCGAAGGAGGAGCCGGAGCCGGCCCCCGAGCCGGCCGCCGACCTCTCGGTCTCCCCGCCGGTGCCGCCGTCGCGGACCTACACGGACAGCGCGGCCGAGGAACTGGACGTGCCGGACTTCCTGAAGTGATAGGACAGCGCGAGAGCGTGAGCGGCGCGCACTTCGCCTTCACCGACCGGTGGGGCGGGGTGAGCGCCGCTCCGTATGAGCAGCTCAACCTCGGCGGAGCGGTCGGCGACGACCCGGACGCCGTGCGGGCCAACCGCGAACTGGCCGCCGGGTCGCTCGGACTGGACCCGGGCCGGGTCGTCTGGATGAACCAGGTGCACGGCAACGAGGTGGCCGAGGTCGCCGGACCGTGGACCGCCCCGCACATCCCCGCGGTCGACGCGCTGGTCACCGCGTCCCGCGGACTCGCCCTCGCCGTGCTGACGGCGGACTGCGTGCCGGTGCTGCTGGCCGATCCGGTGGCCGGGGTGGCCGCCGCCGCCCACGCCGGACGGCCCGGCATGGTCGCCGGGATCGTGCCCGCCGCGGTCGACGCCATGAAGAGGCTCGGCGCCGACCCGGCCCGGATCGTGGCCCGCACCGGCCCCGCCGTGTGCGGCCGGTGCTACGAGGTGCCCGAGGCGATGCGCGCCGAGGTGGCCGCCGTCGAACCGGCGGCGCGCGCCGAGACGAGCTGGGGCACTCCCGCGGTCGACGTGAGCGCCGGGGTGCACGCGCAGCTCGACCGGCTCGGGGTGCACGACCGGGAGGCCTCGCCCGTGTGCACACGGGAGTCGGACGATCACTTCTCGTACCGCCGCGATCGCACCACGGGGCGACTCGCGGGATATGTCTGGCTGGACTGATGCACATGACGGACCGTGAGGACGAACTCGCCGCGAAACTGGCGAACGTGCGCGAGCGCATCGCCGCCGCGTGCACGGCCGCCGGGCGCGCGCCGCAGGACGTGACGCTGATCGTGGTCACCAAGACCTACCCGGCGAGCGACGTGCGGATCCTGTCGCGGCTCGGCGTGCGGCACGTCGCCGAGAACAAGGACCAGGACGCGGCCCCCAAGGCGGCCGACTGCTCCGACCTGCCGCTCAGCTGGCACTTCGTGGGCCAGTTGCAGACCAACAAGGTCCGTTCCGTGGTGGGTTACGCCGACGTCGTGCAGTCCGTGGACCGCGCCAGGCTGGTGACCGCCCTGTCGAAGGAGGCCGTGCGGGCCGGCCGCGAGGTCGGCTGCCTGGTCCAGGTCGCTCTGGACGCGGGGGCGAGCGAGCGGGGCGAGCGCGGTGGCGTGGCCCCCGGCGGGGTGGCGGAGTTGGCGGACCTCATCGCGGGCTCACCGGGGCTGCGGATCGACGGAGTGATGACCGTCGCACCTCTGACCGGGGAGTACGCGGGGCGTCAACGGGCAGCGTTCGGGCGGTTGATGGATTTGTCGACTGACCTGCGCCGAGCCCATCCTGCTGCGAACATGGTGTCGGCAGGGATGAGTGCGGACCTCGAGGAGGCCGTGGCGGCCGGAGCGACACATGTGCGCGTCGGCACTGCGGTACTCGGAGTCCGCCCCAGGCTCGGGTAACGTCGCCAGGAAGTCGGACCACAGTAGAAAATATGGTCATTACCGCCGATAGGCGGACAGAAGGGCCACGTGGATCGCGGGACTTGGCAGTCGGAAGTCGATCCACCACAGAGCGGAGGACTCAGAGCATGGCCGGCGCGATGCGCAAGATGGCGGTCTACCTCGGCCTCGTGGAGGACGATGGGTACGACGGCCGGGGATTCGACCCCGACGACGACTTCGAACCCGAGCTCGACCCGGAACCCGAACGGGATCACCGGCGGCACGAGCCGTCCCACCAGTCACACGGAGCGCATCAGTCCCCACGGGACGAAGAGGTGCGTGTCGTGCAGCCGCCCGCTCCGCGTGAGCCGGTGGCGCGATCCGCTTCGCTCGCCGCGGAATCGGGACGTCCGGCGCGCATTGCGCCCGTGGCATCCATCACACAAGAACGTCAGTCCCTGGAGAAGAACGCACCGGTGATCATGCCCAAGGTCGTGTCCGAACGAGAGCCTTACCGGATCACCACGCTTCACCCCCGGACCTACAACGAGGCCCGTACCATCGGGGAACACTTCCGTGAGGGCACCCCGGTGATCATGAATCTGACTGAGATGGATGACACAGACGCGAAGCGACTTGTCGACTTTGCGGCCGGTTTGGTGTTTGGTCTTCACGGCAGCATCGAGCGGGTGACGCAGAAGGTGTTCCTGTTGTCGCCTGCTAACGTCGATGTCACGGCGGAGGACAAGGCCCGCATCGCAGAGGGCGGGTTCTTCAACCAGAGCTGAGACGCACGACCGGAACAAGCAGTACAGAGCAGCAACAAGCAGTACAGATCGGCACAGAGCAGGGGAGAGGGAAGCACCGAACATGAGCGTGGTCCTGGATGTCGTCTACATCGCGCTGATGGTCTTCCTCATCGTGCTCATCTTCCGGTTGGTCATGGACTATGTCTTCCAGTTCGCCCGCTCATGGCAGCCCGGCAAGGCGATGGTGGTCGTTCTGGAGGCCACTTACACTGTCACCGATCCACCGCTCAAGCTTCTGCGGCGGGTCATCCCGCCGTTGCGTCTCGGGGGCGTGGCGCTCGACCTGTCCTTCTTCGTACTGATGATCATCGTCTACATCCTGATCTCGATCGTGAGCCGGCTGTGAGCGATGTGAACTACCGTCTTGCCGATGCCGACGACTACGTTGAGGTGAAGAGATGCCGTTGACCCCCGAGGACGTGCGGAACAAGCAGTTCACGACCGTCCGCCTCCGAGAAGGCTATGACGAGGACGAGGTCGATGCCTTCCTCGACGAGGTCGAAGCCGAACTGACGCGCCTGCTCCGCGAGAACGAGGACCTGCGCGCCAAACTGGCCGCGGCCACGCGCGCTGCTGCCCAGAACCAGCAGAACATGCGCAAGCCCCCCGAGCAGGACCAGCAGCAGGGCGGCATGCCCCAGCAGGGCGGTATGCAGCAGGGTGGCATGCAGCAGGGCGGTATGCAGCAAGGCGGCATGCAGCAGGGCGGTATGCAGCAAGGCGGCATGCAGCAGGGCGGCATGCCTCAGCAGGGGATGCCTCCGCAGGGCATGCGAGGTCCGGGCGCTCCGGTGCCCGCCGGCATATCGGGCCCGCCGCAGCAGCAGATGGGCGGCCCCATGGGCGGCCCGCCCCAGCTGCCGAGCGGTGCGCCGCAGCTGCCCGCCGGTCCCGGCGGACAGGGTGGCCCGCAGGGTCCCGGCCCCATGGGCCAGGGTCCGATGGGCCAGGGCCCCATGGGCCAGGGCATGGGCGGCCAGCCCCCCATGCAGCAGCAGATGGGCGGTCCGATGGGCGGCCCCATGGGCGGTCCGATGGGCGGCCCCGGTCAGGGTCCCGGTGGCGACAGCGCCGCGCGTGTCCTCTCGCTGGCCCAGCAGACCGCCGACCAGGCGATCGCCGAGGCCCGTTCCGAGGCCAACAAGATCGTCGGCGAGGCGCGTTCGCGTGCCGAGGGTCTCGAGCGCGACGCCCGTGCCAAGGCCGACGCCCTGGAGCGGGACGCGCAGGAGAAGCACCGCGTCGCGATGGGCTCCCTGGAGTCCGCCCGCGCCACGCTGGAGCGCAAGGTCGAGGACCTGCGCGGCTTCGAGCGCGAGTACCGCACGCGTCTGAAGTCGTACCTCGAGTCCCAGCTGCGTCAGCTGGAGACCCAGGCCGACGACTCGCTCGCTCCGCCGCGCACTCCGGCCACGGCCTCCCTGCCGCCGTCCCCGGCGCCCTCGATGGCTCCGGCCGGCGCCAGTGCCCCGTCCTACGGCGGCAACCCGGGCATGGGCGCTCCCAGCCCGGCCGCGCCGTCCTACGGCGGCCAGCAGCAGATGTCGCCGGCGATGACTCAGCCGATGGCTCCGGTGCGTCCGCAGGGTCCCTCCCCGATGGGACAGGCTCCCTCGCCGATGCGCGGTTTCCTCATCGACGAGGACGACAACTGACGGCCAGTAGTACGCCTTAGGCGTCGGCAGCGTTCAAAGGGCGGGACCCCGGATCACCATCCGGGGTCCCGCCCTTTTTACGCGCGTTGCGCACGAGTACCGCTACCCTGCGTGCCATGGGGTGGTGGAAACGGGAGCGGCCGCAGGAGGACGACCGGGCCGACGCGGAGACGCTGCGGGCACGCCGGCAGGCGGCGGCCGCGGTCCGGCACCATCTGGCCTGCGCGGGCCTCCCGGTGCTGCCGGACGGCATGGCCGCGGGGTACGGGCCCGGAGCAGTCGTGTGGGTGGACCTCCGCAGGGAGGCGGAGGGCGCCGGGGTCTGGATCGGCTGGGGCGTGGCGCCGGTCGTGAACACGTACCGCCGGCAGGACGACGCCGAGGAGGGCGCCCTCGCGGAGAAGTTCGCTCGCGAGGTCGTCGAGGCGATGTCGGGTGCGATGCGGGACGTCCTCGCCGCGGCCGGCTTCGGTGCGACGGTGATCCTGAGCGCGAACCTGGACTACACCGTCCGCGTCGTG
>NZ_JAHHIT010000003.1:16883-66570 GCF_024539675.1 Streptomyces hilarionis
CCGCGTCGTGCGGCCTTGCGCCTTCCGCCCTACGCCTTGCGCAGGCGGAAGGTCAGGGTCAGGGCCTCGTCCGTGAACGGGGCGCCGTAGGAGTCGTCCGCCTCGCCCAGGGCGAAGTCCGTGGCGAGGACCTCGTCGGCGATGAGTCCCGCGTGCCCGGACAGGGCGTCGACGGTCGCCGGGTCGGTCGCGCTCCAGCGCAGCGCGATGCGGTCGGCCACGTCGAGGCCGCTGTTCTTGCGGGCCTCCTGGATCAGCCGGATCGCGTCGCGGGCCAGGCCGGCGCGGCGCAGCTCCTCGGTGATCTCCAGGTCGAGGGCGACCGTGGCGCCGGAGTCGGAGGCGACCGACCAGCCCTCGCGCGGGGTCTCGGTGATGATCACCTCGTCGGGGGCCAGGGCGACCGTCTCGCCGTCGACGTCCACCGACGCGGTGCCCTCGCGCAGGGCGAGGGAGAGCGCGGCCGCGTCGGCGTTCGCGACCGCCTTGGCCACGTCCTGGACGCGCTTGCCGAACCGCTTGCCCAGGGCGCGGAAGTTGGCCTTGGCGGTCGTGTCGACCAGGGAGCCGCCCACCTCGGAGAGCGAGGCCAGCGATTCGACGTTCAGCTCCTCCGTGATCTGCGCGTGCAGTTCGGGGGAGAGGGCGTCGAACCCGGCGGCGGCGACCAGCGCGCGGCGCAGCGGCTGGCGGGTCTTCACGCCCGACTCCGCGCGCGTGGCGCGGCCCAGCTCCACCAGGCGGCGGACCAGGACCATCTGCTTCGACAGCTCCGGGTCGATCGCCGAGAGGTCCGCCTCGGGCCAGGAGGACAGGTGCACCGACTCCGGGGCGCCGGGGGTGACCGGCACGATCAGGTCCTGCCAGACCCGCTCGGTGATGAACGGGGTCAGCGGCGCCATCAGCTTGGTGACCGTCTCGACGACCTCGTGCAGGGTCCGCAGCGCCGCCTTGTCGCCCTGCCAGAAGCGGCGGCGGGAGCGGCGCACGTACCAGTTGGACAGGTCGTCCACGAAGGCGGAGAGCAGCTTGCCGGCGCGCTGGGTGTCGTAGGACTCCAGGGCCTGCGTCACCTGGTCGGTGAGGGCGTGGAGCTCGGACAGCAGCCAGCGGTCGAGCAGCGGCCGCTCGGCCGGGGCCGGGTCGGCCCCGCTGGGCGCCCAGCCGGACGTGCGCGCGTACAGGGCCTGGAAGGCGACCGTGTTCCAGTACGTGAGGAGCGTCTTGCGGACGACCTCCTGGATGGTGCCGTGGCCCACCCGGCGGGCCGCCCACGGGGAGCCGCCGGCCGCCATGAACCAGCGGACCGCGTCGGCGCCGTGCTGGTCCATGAGCGGGATCGGCTGAAGGATGTTGCCCAGGTGCTTGGACATCTTGCGGCCGTCCTCGGCGAGGATGTGGCCGAGGCAGACGACGTTCTCGTAACTGGACTTGTCGAAGACCAGCGTGCCGACCGCCATCAGCGTGTAGAACCAGCCGCGGGTCTGGTCGATGGCCTCGGAGATGAACTGGGCCGGGTAGCGGGACTCGAACAGTTCCTTGTTCTTGTACGGGTAGCCCCACTGCGCGAACGGCATGGAACCCGAGTCGTACCAGGCGTCGATGACCTCCGGCACGCGCGTGGCCGTCGCGCCGCAGCCGTCGTGCGGACAGGCGAAGGTGACGGCGTCGATGAACGGGCGGTGCGGGTCCAGCTCGGACTGGTCCGTGCCGGTGAGGGCGGTGAGCTCCGCGCGCGAGCCGACGACGGTGAGGTGGTCCTCCTCGCAGCGCCAGATCGGCAGCGGGGTGCCCCAGTAGCGGCTGCGCGACAGGGCCCAGTCGATGTTGTTGTTCAGCCAGTCGCCGAAGCGGCCGTGCTTGACGGTGTCGGGGAACCAGTTGGTCTTCTCGTTCTCCTGGAGGAGGCGGTCCTTGACGGCCGTCGTGCGGATGTACCAGGAGGGCTGCGCGTAGTACAGGAGCGCGGTGTGGCAGCGCCAGCAGTGCGGGTAGCTGTGCTCGTAGGGGATGTGCCTGAACAGCAGGCCGCGCTGCTGGAGGTCCTCGGTGAGCTGTTCGTCCGCCTTCTTGAAGAAGACGCCGCCGACCATCGGGACGGACTCCTCGAAGGTGCCGTCCGGGCGGACCGGGTTCACCACGGGCAGCCCGTAGGAGCGGCAGACCTTGAGGTCGTCCTCGCCGAAGGCGGGGGACTGGTGGACCAGTCCGGTGCCGTCCTCGGTGGTGACGTACTCGGCGTTGACGACGTAGTGCGCCTCGGCCGGGAACTCCACGAGCTCGAACGGACGTTGATAGGTCCAGCGCTCCATTTCGGCGCCGGTGAAGGTCTGGCCGGTGGTCTCCCAGCCCTCGCCGAGCGCCTTGGCGAGCAGCGGCTCGGCGACGACGAGCTTCTCCTCGCCGTCGGTGGCGACGACGTAGGTGACCTCCGGGTGCGCGGCCACGGCCGTGTTGGACACCAGGGTCCAGGGGGTCGTCGTCCACACCAGGAGTGCTGCCTGGCCGGCGAGCGGACCGGAGGTGAGCGGGAAACGGACGTACACGGACGGGTCGACGACCGTCTCGTATCCCTGCGCCAGCTCGTGGTCGGACAGGCCGGTGCCGCAGCGGGGGCACCAGGGGGCGACGCGGTGGTCCTGGACGAGCAGGCCCTTGTCGAAGATCTCCTTCAGCGACCACCAGACCGACTCGATGTACTCGGGGTCCATCGTGACGTAGGCGTCGTCGAGGTCGACCCAGTAGCCCATGCGGGTCGTCAGGTCGGAGAAGGCGTCGGTGTGGCGGAGCACGGACTCGCGGCACCGGGCGTTGAAGTCGGCGATGCCGTACGCCTCGATGTCCTTCTTGCCGCTGAAGCCGAGCTCCTTCTCGACCGCCAGCTCCACCGGCAGGCCGTGGCAGTCCCAGCCGGCCTTGCGGGCCACGTGGTAGCCGCGCATGGTGCGGAAGCGGGGGAAGACGTCCTTGAAGACGCGCGCCTCGATGTGGTGGGCGCCCGGCATGCCGTTCGCGGTGGGCGGGCCCTCGTAGAACACCCACTCGGGGCGGCCCTCGGACTGCTCCAGGCTCTTGGCGAAGATCTTCTGCTCGCGCCAGAAGTCGAGCACCGCGTGCTCGAGGGCGGGCAGGTCGACCTGGGCGGGCACCTGGCGGTACTGCGGCGTTGTCATCTGCGAGCTTCCTCCGGCGGACGTGCTGCCTTCCGTCGGAGGGACGAGAGCCTTCTTGCCTGTCTACGCCGTGTGCGGCGCGCTCCCGCGGTACCACCCTCCTTGGCCCTCCGGGGCGTCCTGCGCTCCGGTGAGCCCCCTCATTGGGGTCGCGATGCCGGTTCTACCAACCCCTGCGGGGTCTTCTTCCGGCGGCTCCGGGGTGATCTTCACGTCGCGCTCGCCCCCGGGCTTCCACCGTCCCCGGGTCGCTCTGGGCTGCGTACGCCGCTACTCGTCCCCATCCACGCTTCTCGCTGCGCCCAGTGTACGGCTCGGCGACGACAGCGGCCGACCGGTTTACGGAGGCGACGGGTGGGGCGGGCCGGCTGGTCCGGTATGCCCCGAATGGTGGCTGAATGGGGAGGTGTGCGTGTTCGCATCGCGGGACGCCGGGTTCGGCGGATTACCGGGCGGGGAGCTGGGCACAACGCAGGCAGGCTTGCCGCGTGGCGTGCGCGAGGCGGGCGAATCGGGCGGTGTGCCCCGTTGCCGCGGGCTCCAAGTCGATTTATCGTCCCAGCACGATTCGCGTGCAAGATCACAATATGTGAAGGGGCCGCGGCCATGGTGGCGAAGAAGACCGCCGTACAGCACTCGGCGTCCGACCGGGACACGGATGCTGCCTCCGGCGCGGCCGGCGAGAAGAAGGCGGGGCGGGCCGCGGGGACGGTGCGCTCGGCCGCCGCGGGAAGAGCCGCGAAGACGACGGCCGGGAAGGCGGCGGCCGGGAAGGCGGCGCCCGGCAGGAAGGCCGCGGCCAGGAAGACCCCTGCCGCCGGGAGCGTCCCGGAAGGGACCGCGACGGAGGCCGGCTCCGCGACGGAGGCCGGCTCCGCGACGGAGGCGGGGTCGGCGCAGCAGGCCACGGTGAGGAAGGCGGTCGGCGAGAAGGCCCCCGCCCGCAAGACCGTGGCCAAGAAGGCGGCCGCCGGGAGGGCGACCGCGAAGAAGGCGGTCGCCGGGAAGGCCGCCCCCAGGAAGGCGCCGGCCGGGAAGGCCGCCGGCGCCGGGAGCGTGGCCGCGACGAGCGCGGGCAGGAAGAACACGGCCAAGAAGGTGGGCGCGGCCTCGGCCGCGGAGCAGACGGGAGCCACGACTGTGGTTGCGAAGAAGACTCCGGGTACGGCCACGGCGGCGAAGACCGCCGTCCCCAAGGCACGCCTCGCCGCGGCGGAGCCGGGCGAGCTCGCGGTGCGCCCCGGCGAGGAGCCGTGGACGCCCGAGGAGGTCGAGGAGGCCCGCGGGGAGCTGCAATCCGAGAGGGAGCGGCTGCGCGCGGAGCTGTCCTCGTCCGAGGCGGCCCTGATGGGCCTGATGCGCGACTCGGGGGACGGCGCCGGCGACGACGAGGCCGACACCGGCACCAAGAACATCACGCGCGAGCACGAACTGGCGCTGGCCGCCAACGCGCGCGAGATGCTGAACCAGACCGAGCACGCCCTGGAGCGCCTGGACGCCGGCACCTACGGACTGTGCGAGAACTGCGGGAACGCCATCGGCAAGGCCCGGATGCAGGCCTTCCCGCGAGCGACCCTGTGCGTCGAGTGCAAGCAGAAGCAGGAGCGCCGGTACTGATCGCCTGACGGCCGGGGGGCGTGCCGTACCCTCGTCCTCAGTCAGGCACCTAGGTTGAGGGACTCACGTGGCAGAGGCGGAGCGCGTCATCGGTACGCCGGACACCCCAGAGACGGGATCCGAGCCGGAGCAGTCGACCGGCCCGGGCGAGCAGGAGAGCGCGGGGGAGCGGCCCAGGGGCCAGCGCCGTATCGCCGTGCTCTTCGCCGTGGCCGCCTTCGCGTACGCCCTCGACCTGGTGAGCAAGATGCTCGTGGTCGCCAAACTGGAGCATCACGCGCCGATCGAGATCGTCGGGGACTGGCTCCGGCTCGAGGCCATCCGCAACGCCGGCGCGGCCTTCGGCTTCGGCGAGGCCTTCACCGTGATCTTCACGGTGATCGCCGCGGCCGTGATCGTGGTGATCGCCCGGCTCGCCCGCAAGCTCTACAGCCTGCCCTGGGCGATCGCCCTGGGCCTGCTGCTGGGCGGTGCGCTGGGCAACCTCACCGACCGGATCTTCCGCGCGCCGGGGGTCTTCGAGGGCGCCGTCGTGGACTTCATCGCGCCGAAGCACTTCGCGGTGTTCAACCTCGCCGACTCGGCGATCGTGTGCGGCGGCATCCTGATCGTGCTGCTGTCCTTCCGCGGGCTGGACCCGGACGGCACCGTCCACAAGGACTGAACCGCACCCGTCGGGCCGGGGGCCGGACCCCGCGGCCCGGGGCGGTTGTCCACAGGGCCGTACGGCGGTGTCCCGCCCGTCCTGCATACTCGACGGGTGAGCACGATTCCCGAGATCCGTACCCTGCCCGTGCCGGACGGCCTGGAGGGCGAGCGCGTCGACGCCGCCATCTCCCGCATGTTCGGCTTCTCCCGTACGAAGGCCGCCGAGCTGGCCGCGGCGGGGAAGGTCACGGTCGACGGCTCGGTGGTCGGCAAGTCCGAGCGGGTCAGCGGCGGCGCCTGGCTGGAGGTCGAGATGCCCCAGGCCCCGGCGCCCGTGCAGATCGTCGCCGAACCGGTCGAGGGCATGGAGATCGTGCATGACGACGACGACGTGGTCGTCATCGTCAAGCCGGTCGGCGTGGCCGCGCACCCCTCGCCCGGCTGGAGCGGGCCGACGGTGATCGGCGGGCTGGCCGCCGCCGGCTACCGGATCTCCACCTCCGGCGCGGCCGAGCGCCAGGGCATCGTGCACCGGCTCGACGTCGGCACGTCCGGTCTGATGGTCGTCGCCAAGTCGGAGCGGGCGTACACGTCGCTCAAGCGCCAGTTCAAGGAGCGCACGGTCGACAAGCGCTACCACACCCTCGTCCAGGGGCACCCGGACCCGACCAGCGGCACCATCGACGCCCCCATCGGCCGCCACCCCCAGCACGACTACAAGTGGGCGGTCACGGCCGAGGGCAAGCCGTCCGTCACGCACTACGACCTGATCGAGGCCTTCCGCGCGGCCTCCCTGCTGGACGTGAAGCTGGAGACGGGCCGCACCCACCAGATCCGCGTGCACATGGCCGCCCACCGCCACCCCTGCGTGGGCGACCTCACGTACGGCGCGGACCCCACCCTCGCCAAGCGCCTGGGGCTGACCCGGCAGTGGCTGCACGCCGTGCGCCTGGGCTTCGAGCACCCCGGCGACGGGCAGTGGGCGGAGTTCGCCAGCGACTACCCCGAGGACCTGGCCAAGGCCCTCGACCAGGTCCGCGAGGAGACCTACGGATGAGCGCGGCGCGCGCGTACGAGGTGCGCGTGGCCGCGGACCTCGCCGACCGCGAGGCCTGCTTCGCCGTCCGCAAGGACGTCTTCGTCGGCGAGCAGGGCGTGCCCGAGGACCTGGAGTACGACGAGCACGACGCCGACGCCGTGCACGTGCTGGCCGTCGCCGAGGACGGCCGGCCGATCGGCGCGGGACGGCTGCTGCACGGCGAGGCGGCCGCGGCCAGGACCGGCGATCCGTCGGTGGGCTCGCTGGGCCGGCTCGCCGTGACCCGCGAGGCACGCGGGCTGGGCGTCGGCGCCGCCCTGGTGCGGGGCATCGAGGACGCGGCACGCGCGCGGGGGCTCTCGGCGGTGGACCTGCACGCACAGACGCAGGCGCTGGGATTCTACGAACGACTGGGGTATACGGCCTACGGGCCGGAAGACCTGGAGGCGGGCATTCCGCACCGGTTTATGCGGCGTTCGCTGTAAGGGGCGCGGGGCGTGCGACGCTGGGGATCCGGATGTTCTTGATCGTCTAGACCCGGAGCGCTGACCGTGGACCAGTTGGCCCTGTTGTTCGTCCTGCTGCTCGGGGCCGTGGTGAGCGTCCCCGTCGGCGACCGGTTCGGATTGCCCGCGCCGGTGCTGATGACCCTGCTGGGGATAGTCCTCGCGGTGCTCGACTTCGTGCCCAACGTCGAGGTCCCGCCCGACCTCATCCTGCCCCTCCTGCTGCCGCCGCTGCTGTACGCGGCGGTGCGGCGGACCTCCTGGCGCCAGTTCGCGGCGAACGTGCGGCCCATCTTCCTGCTCGCCGTGGCGCTGGTCTTCGTCACGACGGTCTGCGTGGCGGCCGTGGCCCACGCCATCGTGCCGGGGCTGCCGGTGGCCGCCGCCGTCGCGCTGGGGGCGCTGGTCGCGCCGCCCGACCCCGTGGCCGCCACCGCCGTCGCCGGACAGCTCGGCCTGCCCCGCCGGCTGGTGTCCATCCTGGAGGGCGAGGGGCTGTTCAACGACGTCACCGCCATCGTGCTCTACCACGTGGCGATCGCGGCGGCCGTGAGCGGGAGCTTCTCGCCCTGGCGGGCCGGGCTCGACCTGGTGCTGTCCGCCGTGGTGGCGGTGGCCGTGGGCGTCGCGCTCGGGTGGGGCGCCAACCGGCTGCTGGACGTCCTCGGCGACACCACGCTCCAGATCGGCCTGACGCTGCTGGTGCCGTACGCCTCGTACGTGCTGGCGGAGGAGTTCCACGGCTCCGGGGTGCTGGCCGTGCTGACCACCGCGCTGTTCCTCTCCGAGTACGCCACCGACCCCGACGACGTGCTGACCCGGCTGGCCGGCCACACCTTCTGGGACATCGTCGACACCCTCGTCACGGGCGTCGCGTTCGGGCTGATCGGCCTGGAACTGCACAACGCGATCCGCACGGCCGCCGGGCGGTGGCAGGAGATGCTCGGGTGGGCCGGGGTGATCGTGGCGGTGGTCGTCGTCGTACGGCTGCTGTGGCTGATGCCGGCGACCTGGCTGACGCAACGGCTGCACGCCCGCAAGGACCACCTGGAGGACATCCCGACGAACTGGCGGGAGACCGTCGTCATGTGGTGGGCGGGGATGCGCGGGGTGGCCTCGGTGGCGCTGGCGCTGGCCGTGCCGCTGAAGACCGAGGACGGGGGCCCCTTCCCGGACCGCGACGAGATCGTCTTCATCGCCTTCGGCGTGATCATGGCGACGCTGGTGCTCCAGGGGCTCACCCTGCCGTGGCTGGTGAAGCGGCTCGGCGTGCAGTCGGACACCGACCGGGAGAAGGCGTTCGAGAAGGAGCTTGCGGTGCGGGCCGCGAAGGCGGCGAAGAAGCGGCTGCGCGAGATCGAGTCCGAGGAGGCCCTCTCCGAGGAGCTGTCCGAGCAGATGCTGCGGCGGGCCTTCGACATCGGGCTGCGCATCAGCCCGGACGTCGCGGAGGACGAGCGGCGCGAGGGGCACGACCAGCGGGTGCGCCGCCTCAAGCGGGTGCGGCGGATCCAGAACGAGATGCTGAGCGCGGCCCGTCACGAGGTGGTGGCGGCCCGCAGTGAACTGGGCGCCGACCCCGAGATCGTCGACCGGGTGCTGCGGCACCTGGACGTCCGCAGCCTGCGCTGAGACGGCCGCCCGGGCGGTGGACGGCGGGCCGGTGGCCGTCCCGGCGGTGGGGGGACCCGTAGGCGGGCCGCCGAGCGGCCGGGCGGGCCGGGGGGTCTCCCTTTCCGACGGTCGCGTGAACCGTCGCGTCCCCGGCCCGCCGAGCGGGGCGGCCGGCGCTCAGCGTCCCGTGCGGGGCGACTCGGTGGCGCGGTGCGCCGAGCCGTCGGGGGAGGAGCTCTGGGCCGGCAGCCGGCCCGGTGCCAGGGCCGCGTTGGCGGTGTTCACGCGCGGCAGCGCGTACGGGTGCTCCTCCCACAGCCAGCGGATCATCTCCTCGCGGACCCTGACCCGCACCGTCCAGATGTCGTCGGAGTCCTTGGCCGTGACCAGCGCCCGCACCTGCATGGTGTTGGGCGTGGTGTCCGTGACGTCCAGACCGCAGGCGCGGCCGTCCCAGGCCGGGCACTCGCGCAGGATGTCGCGCAGCTTCTCGCGCATCGCCTCCACGGGCGCCGCGTGGTCGACGTGCCAGTAGACGATGCCGGTCATCTGCGGCGTGCCGCGCGACCAGTTCTCGAACGGCTTGGAGGTGAAGTACGACACGGGCATCGTGATGCGGCGCTCGTCCCAGGTGCGCACGGTCAGGAAGGTCAGGGTGATCTCCTCGACCGTGCCCCACTCGCCGTCCACCACCACCGTGTCGCCGATGCGCACCATGTCGCCGAACGCGATCTGGAGACCGGCGAACAGGTTGCTCAGGGTGGACTGGGCGGCCACACCGGCGACGATGCCGAGGATCCCGGCGGAGGCCAGCAGGGAGGCGCCCGCCGCGCGCATCGCGGGGAACGTCAGCAGCATCGCGGCGGCCGCGACCACGCCGACGACGGCCGAGACCACCCGCATGATCAGCGACACCTGGGTGCGCACCCTGCGGACCCGGGCGGCGTCGCGGTGCATCCGCGCGTAGTGCGAGTACGACGTCTCGACGACGGCTCCGGCGATCCGGATCACCAGCCAGGCGGCCGAGCCGATCAGCACCAGGGTGAGGGTGCGGCCGATGCCGACCTTGTGGTCCTGGAGCATCTGCGCCTGGTCGTAGGAGCCTCTCAGCATCGCCGCGCACAGCACCAGCTGATACGGGATGCGACCACGGCGCAGCAGGCCCCACAGAGAGGTCTCGGGGTGCCGTCGGTCGGCCTTGTACAGCAGACGGTCGGTGGCCCAGCCGATGAGGAAGGTCAGCACCACCGATCCGCCCACCACGATCACGGGGCGGAGCAGGTTCTCCATGCCTTCGAACGTAACCAGGTCTACGCGACCTTGAACCTGCCACTTCTGTGAGGAGGCGCACGCACGGCGCTGTCGGCGCAGGCTGGCACCATGGGCGCATGAACATCATGCTCTTCCATTCGACCTACGGTCTGCGGCCCGCGGTGTCCGCCGCGGCGGACCGGCTGCGCGCCGCCGGACACGAGGTCAGCACCCCGGACCTCTTCGACGGGCGCACGTTCGACACGGTCGAGGAGGGCATGGCGTACAAGGAGGAGATCGGCAAGGACGACCTGCTCAGGCGGGCGGTCCTGGCCGCGGCCCCCTACTCCGGGCGCGGGCTGGTCTACGCCGGGTTCTCGCTCGGCGCCTCCGTGGCGCAGACCCTCGCGCTCGGGGACGCCGAGGCGCGCGGCCTGCTGCTCCTGCACGGCACCTCGGACCTCGCGCCCAACGCGTCGGTGGACGGCCTGCCGGTGCAGCTGCACGTGGCCGAACCGGACCCGTTCGAGACGGACGACTGGCTCAGCGCCTGGTACCTGCACATGGGCAGGGCCGGCGCCGACGTGGAGGTCTACCGCTACGCGGGCGCCGGGCACCTGTACACCGACCCCGGCCTCCCCGACTACGACGAGGAGGCCGCCGAGGCCACCTGGCGGGTGGCGCTCGGCTTCCTCGACTCTCTGTGACCGGGAGCCGGGCGGCCGGAGCCGCCCGGCGGGCCCGGCCGGCGCCCGCACCGCCCGGCGCCTACACCGGGTCGTACGTGCGCTCCACCTTCTGCGTGCCGCTGCGCGTGCGGTAGGAGCGCCACCACGACGAGGTCGCGGCGGGGTTCGTCCGGTCGGAGACGACGTAGTAGTCCATCTGCGCGCGGTCGGCGGTGATGTCCAGGACGCCGTAGCCGTGCCGGTCGGTGTCCACGAAGTGCACGTGCCGGTTGGCGGCCCGGATGACCGGCGAGGCGACCGCGGTCAGGGTGCCCTCGGGGACCTTCACGATGTCGTCGAGGTTGTCGGAGGTCACCGAGGTGACGACGAACTCCGTGGCGGCCGAGGCGGACAGGGGGTAGGTCCCCGCGTCCACCGGCACGTCGTTGGCCCACGCCATGTGGATGTCGCCGGTCAGGAAGACCGTGTTGCGGATGGCGTTCGCGCGCAGGTGGGCGAGGAGTTCACGGCGGTCGTCGGTGTAGCCGTCCCACTGGTCGGTGTTGAGGCCGAGGCCGTCCGCGGGCAGGCCGAGCAGCTTGGCCAGCGGCTTGAACAGGTCCGCGGAGAGCGAGCCGATCACGAACGGCGAGATCATCACCGAGTTGCCGACCAGCCGCCAGGCGGTGTCGGAGGCCTTCAGCCCCGCCTTGAGCCAGTCCAGTTGGGCGCGGCCGGTGATCGTGCGGTCGGGGTCGTCCACGGCGCCCTTGCCCACGCCGACCTGCTGGGAGCGGAAGGACCGCAGGTCCAGCAGCGACAGGTCGGCGAGCTTGCCGAAGCGCAGCCGCCGGTAGGTGGTGCCGGCGATCGCCGGGCGGACCGGCATCCACTCGAAGTAGGCCTGCTTGGCGGCCGCCTGACGGGCCGACCAGGCGCCTTCGGCGCCCTCGGTGTGGTTCTCCGCGCCGCCCGACCAGGTGTCGTTGGCGAACTCGTGGTCGTCCCAGATCGCGATGACCGGCGCCTTGGTGTGCAGCGCCTGGAGGTCCGGGTCGGTCTTGTACTTGCCGTGCCGGGTGCGGTAGTCGGCGAGCGTGAGGATCTCGTGGGCGGGCGCGGTCTGCCGTACGACGGTGCCGCGCGTGCCGTACTGGCCGGTGCCGTACTCGTAGATGTAGTCGCCGAGGTGCAGCCAGGCGTCGAGGTCGCCGCGCGCCGCGAGGTGGCGGTACGAGGAGAAGTAGCCGGCCTCCCAGTTGGCGCAGGAGACCACGCCGAAGCGCAGCCCGGTCACCGCCGCGTCCGCCGCCGGCGCGGTGCGGGTGCGCGCCACGGGGGAGTCGACGCCGCCGGCCGAGAAGCGGAACCAGTAGTCGGTGGCGGGCGCGAGGCCGCGGATGTCGGCCTTGACGGTGTGGTCGGACGCGGCGGTCGCGGTGGTCGTCCCCCGGGAGACGACGTCCGTCAGCGCCTTGTCCCGGGCGACGACCCAGCTCACCTCGGTGTCGGGGCCGAGTCCGGAACCCGGTGTGGCCTCGGCGGTGGGCGTCACCCGGGTCCACAGCAGGACGCCGTCGGGCAGCGGGTCCCCGGAGGCGAGGCCGTGCAGGAAGACGGGGGCCTCGGCGGCGCGGGCGGGCAGCGCGGCGACGAGCGGGCCGGCCAGCACGGCGGTGGCGGCGGCCGCCTTGACCACCGTGCGGCGGCGCGGCAGAAGCGTGTCGGGGCGCTGCGACGGGATGGCGGCGCTCTCGGATGTTCCGTGTCTACTGGTCACGGCCGATCAGATTACTGACCGGTATGACAAAAGAGCGGGCGAACTCCCAAAAGTTCGCCCGCTCTTCGGCGGAGCGTCGGATCGGCCTTTGCTCAGGAGCCGGTCGGCCGGTCGGCCGGTCAGCCCTTGAGGGCCGCGTTCAGCGCCGTGTTGAAGTCGGCGACCGTCATCGGGGCGTTCTTGCCGCCGCCGTCGGTCAGCGCCTTGCCGTCCATCTTCAGGGTCGGGGTGCCCGAGACGCCGCTGCTGTCGAAGGTCTTGGACATCTCCAGGGCCCAGCGGTCGTAGGTGCCGTTCTTGACGGCCTTCTGGAAGGCCGCGTTGCCCTTCAGTGCCGGGACGGTGTCGGCCACCTTGATCAGGTAGGAGTCGTCCTTGAACTTGTCCTCGGTCTCCTTCGGGTGGTACTTCGCCGAGTACAGCGCGGTCTTGTACTCGAGGAAGGCCTCGGGGCCGACGTTCAGCGAGGCGCCGAGGGCGCTCAGCGCGTTCTTGGAGCCCTCGCCGGTCAGGCTCCGGTCGAGGAAGGTCGCGCCGACGAACTGGATCTTGAACTTGCCGGCGTCGAAGTCGCTCTTCACCGTCGGGCCGACGGTCTGCTCGAACTGGGCGCAGATGGGGCAGCGCGGGTCCTCGTACATCACGAGGGTCTTCTTGGCGCTCGCCTTGCCCATGACGACGGTCGTGCCGTCCTTGCCGCTGGTGTTGGCCGGCGCGACCAGCTTGGCCTTCGCCGCGTCCTCCCAGTAGCTCGGCTTGTTGGCCTGGACGACGGCGTAGCCTATGCCGCCGGCCACGGCCAGCACGGCGACGGCCGAGCAGGCGACGATGATCTGCCGCCTGGTCTTGGCCCGCTTGGCCTCGCGCTCGCGCTCGATGCGCAGCCGCTCCCGGGCCGCCGTCTTCGACGCCGCGCTGTTCCGCTTGCTCATGGTTTCTCCAAAGGGACGCGCACCCGTGGGTACGCGGAAGTCTTGTGGGGACGTGCGGGGACTCGGGCCGAGCCGTGCTCGGCGGCCGCCGGTCCGGTCAGACCGCGGCGGCCGGGCACGGCGGGCCGCGCCGTCCCAGGGAGTGCACGAGGATCCGCTCGCGGGCGGTCGCCGTACGCGGCGCGGTGCGCGGCAGGCGGCGGGCCGCCGGGGCGCGGCGTACGGTCACGGCCGCGACGGCCAGCAGCAGCGGCCGGAAGGTGTTCGCGGTGGCCGCCCGCAGCAGCTGGGCCAGCGCCCGCTCGCCCCGGCGCAGCCAGGCGGCGGCGAGCAGGCCGACGCCGACGTGTGCCGCGAGCAGCAGCCAGGCGGTGGCCGGGTCGGCGTGGGCGAGCAGACCGCCGAGCCGGTCGGGGTCGGCGCCGGTGACCTGCGCCAGCGGGGTGCCGAAGGGCGTGCCGTCGCCGCACAGCACGTCCCAGCCGACCGAGGCCAGCGGGCCGGCCACGGGACCGCCCGCCCGGCCGTAGCAGACGTGCTGCCCGGTGGTGAAGACGGTGTCGGCGGCCAGCTCCAGCGGGATCAGCAGGGCGGCGATGCGCCCGAAGCCGCGCTCGCGGCCGGCGAGGGCGTACGCCAGCGCGAACACGGCGGCCGCGACGGCGGCCACCGTGTTGAGCGGCAGCGGGACCCGCGACAGCAGCACGTGCGACGCGCTGCTGAGCGTCACGACGAAGGCCGTGAACAGCGCCGCGCGTACGGCTCTGAGGCGGATCCCGGATATGTCCATAGCGCAGGAGAGTGTGTCACGTACTGCTGTAGGAGGCCGCTAAAGGGTCCCTGTGAGCAGCGGACCGTTAGAGACCTGGAATGCGGCCGTTGCGGAAGAGGTCGACGAAGATCTGGTGGTCGGCACGCGCGCGGGCGCCGTAGGCGTGCGCGAAGTCGACCAGCAGCGGCGCGAAGCCGTCCTCGTCGGCCGCGATGGCCGCGTCGATGGCCCGCTCCGTGGAGAACGGCACCAGCGACTCGCCGGACTGGTCGTCCGCGGCCGCGTGCATGGTGGCCGTGGCCCGGCCCAGGTCGGCGACGACGCCGGCGATCTCCTCCGGGTCGTCGATGTCGCCCCAGTCCAGGTCGACCGCGTACGGCGAGACCTCGGCGACCAGCTGGCCCGCGCCGTCCAGCTCGGTCCAGCCCAGCCACGGGTCGGCGTGCGCCTGGAGGGCGCGCTGGGAGATCACCGTGCGGTGGCCCTCGTGCTGGAAGTAGCCGCGGATCGCCGGATCGGTGATGTGCCGGGAGACGGCCGGGGTCTGGGCCTGCTTGATGTAGATCACGACGTCGTTCTCGAGGGCGTCGCTGTTGCCCTCCAGGAGGATGTTGTACGACGGCAGGCCCGCGGAGCCGATGCCGATGCCGCGGCGGCCGACGACGTCCTTGACGCGGTAGGAGTCCGGGCGGGTCAGCGACGACTCCGGCAGCGTCTCCAGATAGCCGTCGAAGGCGGCCAGGACCTTGTAGCGGGTCGCCGCGTCCAGCTCGACGGAGCCGCCGCCCGGCGCGAAACGGCGCTCGAAGTCGCGGATCTCCGTCATCGAGTCCAGCAGCCCGAAGCGGGTCAGCGAGCGGGCGTCGCGCAGCGCGTCCAGCAGCGGGCCCTGCGCGGTGTCCAGGGTGAAGGGCGGCACCTCGTCGCTCTTGGCGCCGGTGGCCAGCGCGTGCACGCGCTCGCGGTAGGCGCCCGCGTAGACCTCCACCAGCTCGGAGATCTGGTCGTCGGAGAGCGCCTTCGCGTACCCGATCAGGGCGAGGGAAGCGGACAGCCGCTTGAGGTCCCAGGTGAAGGGGCCGACGTAGGCCTCGTCGAAGTCGTTGACGTTGAAGATCAGCCGGCCCGTGGCGTCCATGTACGTGCCGAAGTTCTCCGCGTGCAGGTCGCCGTGGATCCACACGCGCGAGGTGCGCTCGTCCAGGTACGGACCGCCCCGCCTGGGGCCGAAGCCGTCGTCGGCGGTCAGGTCGTGGTAGAAGAGGCCCGCCGTGCCCCGGTAGAACGCGAACGCCGAGGCCGCCATCTTCCGGAACTTCACGCGGAACGCGGCCGGGTCGGCGGCCAGGAGCTCGCCGAACGCGGTGTCGAAGACGGCGAGGATCTGCTCGCCGCGGTGCTCGTCGTCGAGCTGCGGAACCGACATCGCTGGGTGCCTCCTGGTGCATGACGTGTACGACAGCGTTTCTGTCGTCTCCAACGGGCGGAGCCGTGCGAAAGTGCCCGTGCCCCTCGCTGTGAAGGTACGCGGGGCAGGCCCAGGAGTGTCAGTGGCGAGGCATAGACTTCGACGCTGTCCCCCGGACCGTCCGCGACCCGTGGGGCGCCCGTCGACCCGTGTTTCCCTGGAGGCCGCAGCCGTGTCAAAGCCGCCGTTCACGCACCTGCACGTCCACACCCAGTACTCGCTGCTGGACGGTGCCGCGCGGCTGAAGGACATGTTCGACGCGTGCAACGAGATGGGCATGACGCACATCGCGATGTCCGACCACGGCAATCTGCACGGGGCCTACGACTTCTTCCACACCGCGAAGAAGGCCGGGGTCACCCCGATCATCGGGATCGAGGCGTACGTCGCCCCCGAGTCGCGCCGTAACAAGCGCAAGATCCAGTGGGGCCAGCCGCACCAGAAGCGCGACGACGTCTCCGGTTCCGGCGGTTACACCCACAAGACGATCTGGGCGGCGAACGCGACGGGCCTGCACAACCTCTTCAAGCTCTCCTCGGACGCGTACGCCGAGGGCTGGCTCCAGAAGTGGCCCCGGATGGACAAGGAGACCATCTCCCAGTGGTCGGAGGGGCTCATCGCCTCCACCGGCTGCCCCTCGGGCGAGCTCCAGACCCGGCTGCGCCTCGGCCAGTTCGACGAGGCCCTGAAGTCGGCCGCCGAGTACCAGGACATCTTCGGCAAGGACCGCTACTTCCTGGAGCTGATGGACCACGGCATCGACATCGAGCACCGGGTCCGCGACGGCCTGCTGGAGATCGGCAAGAAGCTCGGCATCCCGCCGCTGGTCACCAACGACTCGCACTACACGTACGCGCACGAGGCGACGGCGCACGACGCGCTGCTGTGCATCCAGACCGGCAAGAACCTCTCCGACCCGGACCGCTTCCGCTTCGACGGGACCGGCTACTACCTGAAGTCCACGGACGAGATGTACGCCATCGACTCCTCGGACGCCTGGCAGGAGGGCTGCGCCAACACGCTCCTGGTCGCCGAGCAGATCGACACGACCGGCATGTTCGAGGCCAAGAACCTCATGCCGAAGTTCGACATCCCCGAGGGCTACACCGAGGTCAGCTGGTTCAAGGAGGAGGTCCGCCGGGGCATGGACCGCCGCTTCCCCGGCGGCGTCCCCGAGGACCGGCAGAAGCAGGTCGAGTACGAGATGGACGTCATCATCCAGATGGGGTTCCCGGGGTACTTCCTCGTCGTCGCCGACTTCATCATGTGGGCCAAGAACAACGGCATCGCGGTCGGCCCCGGCCGAGGCTCCGCGGCCGGCTCGATCGTCGCCTACGCGATGGGCATCACCGACCTCGACCCCATCCCGCACGGTCTGATCTTCGAGCGGTTCCTCAACCCCGAGCGCGTCTCCATGCCCGACGTCGACATCGACTTCGACGAGCGCCGGCGCGTCGAGGTGATCCGCTACGTGACCGAGAAGTACGGCGCCGACAAGGTCGCCATGATCGGCACCTACGGCAAGATCAAGGCGAAGAACGCCATCAAGGACTCCGCGCGCGTGCTGGGCTACCCGTACGCGATGGGCGACCGCCTCACCAAGGCCATGCCCGCCGACGTCCTGGGCAAGGGCATCGACCTCAACGGCATCACCGACCCCTCGCACCCGCGCTACAGCGAGGCCGGCGAGATCCGCGCGATGTACGAGAACGAGCCGGACGTCAAGAAGGTCATCGACACCGCCAAGGGCGTGGAGGGCCTCGTCCGGCAGATGGGCGTGCACGCGGCCGGCGTGATCATGTCCAGCGAGCCCATCGTCGACCACGCCCCCATCTGGGTGCGGCACACGGACGGCGTGACCATCACGCAGTGGGACTACCCGCAGTGCGAGTCGCTCGGCCTGCTGAAGATGGACTTCCTCGGCCTGCGCAACCTGACGATCATGGACGACGCCGTCAAGATGGTGAAGTCCAACAAGGGCATCGACCTCGACCTGCTGGCGCTGCCGCTCGACGATCCCAAGACCTTCGAACTGCTCCAGCGCGGTGACACCCTCGGCGTCTTCCAGTTCGACGGCGGCCCCATGCGCTCGCTGCTGCGTCTGATGAAGCCCGACAACTTCGAGGACATCTCCGCCGTCTCCGCGCTCTACCGTCCCGGCCCGATGGGCATGGACTCGCACACCAACTACGCGCTGCGCAAGAACAAGCTCCAGGAGATCACCCCGATCCACAAGGAGCTGGAGGAGCCCCTCCAGGAGGTCCTGGCCGTCACCTACGGCCTGATCGTCTACCAGGAGCAGGTGCAGAAGGCCGCCCAGATCATCGCCGGGTACTCCCTCGGCGAGGCCGACATCCTCCGTCGCGTGATGGGCAAGAAGAAGCCCGACGAGCTGGCGAAGAACTTCGTCCTCTTCCAGAAGGGCGCCCGGGACAAGGGCTACAGCGACGAGGCGATCCAGGCCCTGTGGGACGTGCTGGTCCCCTTCGCCGGCTACGCCTTCAACAAGGCGCACTCCGCCGCGTACGGCCTGGTCTCGTACTGGACCGCCTACCTGAAGGCCAACCACCCGGCCGAGTACATGGCCGGACTGCTCACCTCGGTCAAGGACGACAAGGACAAGTCGGCCGTCTACCTCAACGAGTGCCGGCGCATGGGCATCAAGGTGCTCCCGCCGAACGTCAACGAGTCGGTGCACAACTTCGCCGCGCAGGGCGACGACGTGATCCTCTTCGGCCTCGAGGCCGTGCGCAACGTCGGCACGAACGTGGTGGAGTCGATCATCCGGAGCCGCAAGGCCAAGGGCAAGTACGCCTCCTTTCCCGACTACCTCGACAAGGTCGAGGCGGTCGCCTGCAACAAGCGCACCACCGAGTCGCTGATCAAGGCGGGCGCCTTCGACACCCTCGGGCACACCCGCAAGGGCCTCACCGCGCAGTTCGAGCCGATGATCGACAACGTGGTCGCGGTCAAGCGCAAGGAGGCCGAGGGGCAGTTCGACCTGTTCGGCGGGATGGGCGAGGAGGACACCAGCGAGCCCGGCTTCGGCCTGGACGTCGAGTTCACGACCGACGAGTGGGAGAAGACGTACCTGCTCGCCCAGGAGCGGGAGATGCTCGGTCTGTACGTCTCCGACCACCCGCTCTTCGGCCTGGAGCACGTGCTGTCCGACAAGGCCGACGCGGGCATCGCCCAGCTCACCGGCGGCGAGCACGCGGACGGCGCGGTGGTCACCATCGGCGGCATCATCTCCGGCCTCCAGCGCAAGATGACCAAGCAGGGCAACGCCTGGGCGATCGCCACCGTGGAGGACCTCGCGGGCTCCATCGAGTGCATGTTCTTCCCCGCGACCTACCAGCTCGTGTCGACCCAACTCGTCGAGGACGCCGTCGTCTTCGTCAAGGGCCGCCTCGACAAGCGCGAGGACGTGCCGCGGCTCGTCGCGATGGAGTTGCAGGTCCCCGACCTGTCCAACGCGGGCACCAACGCGCCCGTGATCCTCACCATCCCCGCCACCCGGGTCACCCCGCCGATGATCAACCGCCTCGGCGAGATCCTCACCCACCACCGGGGCGACAGCGAGGTCCGCATCCGGCTCCAGGGCCCGACGAAGACGACCGTGCTGCGGCTGGACCGCCACCGGGTCAAGCCCGACCCCGCCCTGTTCGGCGATCTGAAGGTGCTGCTCGGCCCGTCCTGTCTGGCCGGCTGATCGAGGGACCGCGAACACGAGGGGGGCATCCGGCATCGGATGCGCCCCTCGTGCGTGTCCGGGCTGCAACAGCCCGTCGCGCCGACGTCAGTTGTGGCCGAAGCGCTTCTGCCGGCCCTTGCGGGCCATGTCGGCGGGTGTCACCTGGGCGATGTGCTGCTCGGCCTGCGCCTCCATCGTGGACGGCCGTCCCGTCTGCTGACCACGCTCGGACTGCGGCTGCTTACGTTCCTGCTTCTTGTTCTTGGCCATGGTGCTCTGCCTCCTGGGGGGATCTAGGGGCCAGGGCCGGGACCAGATTCACATAGGCTGACTTACGACGCATTTCGGATAATTACCCTGTGTAACAGGGGGTGTCGGCACGCATGGGCGCGAAACGCCACGCCGAAGATCGAGTTCCGGCCGTTAACCTCCGCACCGTCGGGCAGACTCGAAGGAAGCCCGAAGCAAACCTCCCGGAAAGAGGGTGAGTCGTGTGGACCGCTGCATCGTCCTGGTGGACGCCGGGTATCTGCTGGGGGCGGCCGCGAGTCTCCTCGCCGGAGAGCCCTCGCGATCCCGCATCACCGTCGACCACGCCGCCCTTGTGCAGGGCCTTCGCGAACAGGCCGAGTCCGAGACCGAGCGCCCGCTGCTGCGCATCTACTGGTTCGACGGCGCGCCCGACCGCGTTCCGCAGCCGGAGCACCGCAGGCTGCGGGTGATGCCCCGGGTGACCGTCCGGCTGGGCGCCCTCACCCGCAGCGACGGACGGTGGGCCCAGAAGGGCGTCGACGCCGCCATGCACGCCGAACTGACCGAGCTGGCCCGCAACCGCGCCTGCTCCGACGTCGTCCTCGTCACCGGCGACGGCGATCTGCTGCCCGGGATGATGGCCGCCAAGGAGCACGGCGTCGCCGTCCACCTGTGGGCCGTGCAGGCCGCCGACGGCGACTACAACCAGTCCGAGGACCTGGTCGCCGAGGCCGACGAACGGCGCGTCCTGGACCGCACCTGGATCACCAAGGCCGTCCGCGCCAGGGAACTCGGCGGGATCTGCGCGCCGCCGCCGGCCCCCCGCCCCGAGATCGCCGCCATCCTCTCCGCCCCGCTGCCCGACTCCGGCCTCGCGCCCACCGCCGAGCGCACCCCCGAGGAGACCGAGCACCCCTCCGGGGGCGGCGGCTCCGACAACGGCGTCCAGGAGCGCGTCCCCGCCCCCAAGGGCGTGCCCACCCCCAAGGACCTGGCCGCCCTGCGCGCACCCGGCGCCCCCGCCGCGCCGCACCCCGCCACCGCCACCCTGCGCTGGTCCTCCGACAGGGGCTGGGTCGACCGTCCCGGAACGGCCCCCGAGCCCTCCGAGGTCGCCTCGATGCCGACGCTCGCGCAGGTCACCACGGCCGAGCAGCGGTGGGCCGACCGCGAGGAGGACATCACCACCGTCGGCGGCGACCCCTACGAGGTGGGCCAGGTCTTCGCCCGCCGCTGGATGGGCCGCCTCGGCGACCAGGGCCATCTGCAGAAGCTCTCGGGGATGTACCCGCGCATCCCGCACCGCATCGACGGCGAGCTGCTGCGCTACGCCGCCCGTTTCGGCCTGCTCGCCCACAAGGACGACCAGATCGACGAACACGACCGCTACGCCATCCGGGCGGGTTTCTGGCGCGAGATCGACGTCCGCACGGCTGCCGAGCACGCTCCGGCCGGGGACTGACCCGGGCGTCCCCCGCGCCCCCGACGGCGGGCGGACGTCCCCGACCCCGTACCCTCGTGCCTTGTGAGTACGCGCGCGGCATCGGCACTTCGGCACGGGGACGAGGTCGTGTGCGCCGTGCGCGGGCTGACGAAGTCCTACCCGGCGGTGCGGGGCCGGCGCGGCGCTCCCGCGACCCCCGAGGTCCGGGCCACCGACGACGTGCGGCTCGACATCCGCCGCGGTGAGATCTTCGGGCTGCTCGGCCCGAACGGCGCGGGCAAGACCACGCTCGTGCGGCAGATGACCGGCCTGATGCGGCCCGACGCGGGCCGGGTGGAGATCCTCGGCCACGACATCGTGCGCCACCCCGACCGGGCCGCCCGGATCCTCGCCTACCTCGGGCAGGAGTCCACCGCCCTCGACGAGCTCACGGTCTCGCTGGCCGCCGAGACCACCGGCCGGCTGCGCGGCCTGGACGTGCACGCGGCCCGCCGCGAGCGCGACGCCGTCCTCGACGAACTGGGCCTCACGCCGCTGGCCGGGCGGCCGCTGCGCAAGCTGTCCGGCGGACAGCGCCGCCTCGCCTGCTTCGCCGCCGCGCTGGTGGGCGAGCGGCCCCTGCTGGTGCTGGACGAGCCGACCACCGGCATGGACCCGGTGGCGCGCCGGGCCGTGTGGGCCGCGGTGGACCGGCGGCGGGCCGAACGAGGGACGACCGTGCTGCTCGTCACCCACAACGTCATCGAGGCGGAGACCGTGCTGGACCGCGTCGCCGTCCTGGACCAGGGCCGGGTCATCGCCTGCGACACCCCCGCCGGGCTCAAGGAGCAGGTCGCCGGCGAGGTGCGCGTGGAGCTGGTGTGGCGCGAGCGCGCGCCGCTGGACGTGCCCGAGGTCGCCGCGCTGCGGGAGCGGGCCGTGGAGGCCGGACGCCGCTGGACGCTGCGGCTGGCCCCCGACGAGGCCCGGGCCGTCGTCGCCACCGTCACCGGTGGGGCCGCCTTCGCCGCGCTGGACGACTTCACCCTGGCCACCCCGAGCCTGGAGGACGTCTACCTGGCGCTGGGCGGGGCGGCACGGCAGGGACTGGTGCGGGCGTGAACACGTGGGCGATCAGGAGCGCGAGGCGCGCCGGGGTGAGCGGGCGGGCCGGCGGGGCCGTATGGGACGGTATGAGAACCGTAGGGAAGAGGAGCAGCGCCACGTGAGTGTCGTACCCGCCGAGGTTCTGCCGGGCGGCGCCCGGGCCGCCGTCACACCGACGGCCCGCACCGGCGCCGCCGAGCTCGCGCCGCGCGCCCGGCTGTGGCCGTCGCTCGTGGCCGTGTACCGGGCCCAGCTCTCCCGGGCCCGGGTGGCGCGGATCCCGCTGCTGTTCGTGGCGACCTTCCAGTCGGTCGGCATCCTGATCATGATGCGGGGCGTGGTGGACGGCGGCCACGAGGCGGAGTCCGTCGTCGCGGGCTCCGCGGTGCTGGTCGTCGCCTTCGTCGCGCTGAACCTGCTCGCCCAGTACTTCGGACAGCTGCGGGCGAGCGGGGGCCTGGACCACTACGCGACGCTTCCCGTGCCGCCCGCGGCCGTGGTCCTGGGCGCCGCGGGCGCCTACGCCTCCTTCACGGTGCCGGGCACGCTGGTGACCGCCGTCTTCGGATCCGTGCTGTTCGGGCTGCCCCTGACGCACCTGTGGGTCCTCGCGGCCGTGATCCCGCTGGCCGGCGCCGCCCTGTCCGGGCTCGGCGCGGCCTTCGGGCTGCTCGCCCCGCGGCCGGAGCTGGCCACGGTGCTCGGCCAGCTCGGCATGTCGGCCGCGCTGCTGCTGGGCGTGCTGCCGCCGGACCGGATGCCGCAGGCGGTGCGCTTCGCCCGTGACCTGCTGCCGTCGACGTACGGGGTGGACGCGTTCGCCCGGACCTTCGGGACGGACCCGGACTGGGCGCTGGTGCTCGGCGACCTCGCCGTGTGCGCGGGTGTGGGCGTCGTCTCGCTCGCCGTCGCCACCTGGGCGTACCGCCGGGCCGCCGTCCGGTGACGCGCGGCTCGGGCGGGCCTGGCACGATGTCAGGGTGACCGCACCGCTGACTCCGCCTCCGCCGCCGCACGAACCGTCCTCGCACGAGGCCCGGCCGCCGTCGCCCGCGGGGCACGCGGGAGTGGCCGCCGCGCCCCATGACGTCGCGTACGGACAGGACGGGCCCGGGATGAAGACCGAACTGCGCGAAGCCGCCGTGATCACGGTCGTGGTCGCCGTCGCCGGCGCGCTGCTCGGGCTGCTGTGGGTGTGGCTGGCCCCGCACGTGCCGCTCGTCGGGGACCTGGCGGACGACCAGTGGGTCGTCTACTTCAAGGACACCGAGGGCGAGCAGGCGATCGGGGTGGACGGGACGTTCACCCTGCTGGCCCTGGCGTGCGGCGCGGTGAGCGCGGTCGCGGTGTTCCTGTGGCGGCGGCGTGGCGGGGTGCCGCTGGTCGTCGCGCTCGCGGTCGGCGGGTTCCTCGGGTCGCTGCTGGCGTGGCGGCTGGGGGTGTGGCTCGGGCCCGAGTCCGACGTGATCGCGCACGCGCGGTCGGCGGGCAAGGGGGTGACGTTCTCCGCGCCGCTGAAGCTCGGGGCGAAGGGCGCGCTCCTCGCCTGGCCGCTCGCCGCCTCGCTCGTGCACCTGGGACTCACGGCGCTGTTCGGCCCCCGCGACCCCGAGCCGTTCGATCCCTACGGGTCCTACGGAAAGTCCCCCAAGGACGGGTACGGGACCCCCCTGGCCTAGAGCCCGCCCGTCGGATCCGGCGGGCCGGGGGCTCGGGCCGAAGTCGCTCAGGCCCGGCCGACCGGGGACAGCACCGCCGTCGTGAGCCGGGCCAGGTCCTCGGGGGAGAGCTCCACCTCCAGGCCCCTGCGCCCCGCGGAGACGCAGATCGTGGCGTGGGCCGTCGCCGAGTCGTCCAGGACCGTGGGGAGCTTCTTGCGCTGGCCCAGCGGGGAGATGCCGCCCCGGACGTAGCCCGTGGTGCGTTCGGCCAGCGCGGGGTCGGCCATCGCCGCGCGTTTGCCGCCCACCGCCGCCGCCAGGGCCTTCAGGTCCAGGGAGCCGGCCACCGGCACCACCGCCACCGTCAGGGTCCCGTCCACGTCCGCGACCAGCGTCTTGAAGACGCGGTCGGGGGAGACGCCCATTGCCTCGGCCGCCTCCTCGCCGTAGGAGGGGTGGCTCGGATCGTGCTCGTAGGCGTGGACCGTGAAGTCCACGCCGGCCGCCGTCAGGGCCACCGTCGCCGGCGTGCCCCCGGACTGCTGCTGCTTCTTCGACTTCTTCGCCATCGGGGCCTTCCCGGGAACGTCAGTTGAGACTCGTCGGGCCGCGGGTCAGCTCCGCCGCGGGCAGCGAGGGCAGGTTGCGGATGATCGCCGTCTCCGCGCGCAGGAGGGTCAGCTCGTCCCGCAGCCGGGAGGCCGTGTCCGGCGCCTGGAGCAGCCGCTGCTTGGTGGGGGTGTCCAGCATCATCGCGGCGGCCACCAGGTACGACACCACCGACGGGTCGTCGGGGAGGTCGGCGCCCGTGGTCAGCGAGCGCTCGCGGGCGCCCGCCAGCCGCTTCTGGTACTGGCGGAAGGACCGCAGCACGCCCTCCGCGAGGGCGCCCGCCTCGTCGCCCGGGTCCTCGGGCAGCTCCTGCAACTCCGCCGTCAGGAAGGGCCCGGAGGCGTCCACGGACAGGAGCTTGACGCGGGTCGTGCCGGTCGCCAGGACCTCGAAGGTGCCGTCGGCGCGCTCGCGGACGGTCGCGGCGTCGGCCACGCAGCCGATGCCGTGGAAGGTCTTGAGCGGGTCGTCGCCGAAACCGGCCGCGGGGCCGCGTTCGGGCAGCGCCGTCTGGTCGGGCAGACCGGGGGAGCTGGGCGCCACCTCGTGGCCGTCGCGGATGGCGACGACGGCGAACCGGCGCGATTCGTCCTCGGGGGTCTTCAGAAGGTCGCGCATCATGGCGCGATAACGCTCCTCGAAGACGTTGAGCGGGAGTACGAGTCCCGGGAACAACACCGAGTTCAGGGGGAAGAGCGGCAGACGGACGGTGGTCACGACGCAGAAGCCTAGTGGTCCTGCGGACGGGCTCGTCCGCCGTGCCCGTTCCCCGGCTCCCAGGGGGGCTGCTCCGACGGTCCCGAGCGCACTTCCTCGCGGACCGCCAGGAAGTGGCCGAGAGGGTCCTCGGACAGCCGGTCCCAGGGGAAGGAAGTGGCGTACGGGCCGATCAGACGCAGCTGGGCGAGGGCCTCGTCGCGCCGGTCGAGGCGGACCAGGACGTACGTCAGCAGGTTGCGTATCTCGGCCGGCCACGGGTCCGCCGCCGGGAAGCGGGCCGAGAGCGCGACGGCCCGGTCGGCGGCCGCGTCCAGCCGTTCGCGCGGCACCTCGGGGCCGCAGCCGTCGATCAGGTAGGCGAATGCGGCGCGGGCCGGGAGCGCCTGGACGAGGGAGCCGGCCGGCGCGTCCTGGGCGGCCCGGTCGGCGAAGTCGAAGCACTCGCGGTGCGAGCCGTGCCAGGACTCGGCCAGATAGCGCTTGGCGGCCACATGGCAGCCGTAGTGGTGCGGGGCGCGGCGCACCGCGGCCTCCCACAGCTCGCCGAAGTACTTGTGCCCGGCGCGGGTTCCGCGGGCGTGGTCCAGGGCTATCCGCCACGGCACCGGGTCGCGCACGTCGCTCTGCGCGGCCGCCGTGATCAGCGGGCTCACCTCGCGCAGCAGCTCGGCCCGGGCGGGCGACCCCCAGGCGCGGTCCACGGCGAGCTGCGCGCCGACGAGCAGGACGTCGGGGTCGCGGGGGGCGGCGGCGCGCCAGTCCTCGAACCACTCGGGGCGCGAGCGGGCGAAGGACGCCAGCCGGGTGGCGTACCGGTCGCGGTACTCCCACTCGGCGCGTTCGCGGGTGTGAAGCAGCAGTTCGGCGGCGGGAGCGTACGCGCCGAGGCCGGCGGCGACCAGCGCGGGGCCGAGTCGGTCGTCCGGCACGTCGAGGAGCACCTCGTCGTCGGCGGGGAGCCCGGCGGCGCTGTGGGGGGCGACGTACCGTGCCGACCGGGACGTCCGGGCGGTGCGGATGAAGGGGGGCAGCAGAGCCATGGTGTCGCCCATTGAAAAGCCGCGGGTTCAGATCGCGCCAGAGGGCGCGGGCAACCTGTGGAAAGTTGTACGCCGTCAGGTCAAGGGACGGTAAAATGCAAACGGTCGCGCGGCCGTGCCCGACGGCCTCGGCGAGGGCGGCGGACGGCCGCCCCGCGCCGGCCGTCAGTTGCGGCGCAGCAACCGCGTCGCGCCCGCCGCCACCGCCGTCGCGAGGATCCAGCCCAGCAGGATCAGCGCCGTCGACAGCCACTGCCAGCCCCCGTGCAACTGCCACTGCCCGACCTGCCCCAGGTCGATGACCGGCAGCAGCAGGTCCAGGGCGAACAGGGCCGGGTTCCAGGGCGGATGCCCCGCGGGGTCGACGGCCGGATGCGCGGCGTGCGCGAAGGCCAGCGAACTCGCGGCCCACAGCACCGCCATCCACACCGCGGCCCGGCCCGGCCGGTACCCGTAGGCGACCGTCCAGTCCTGCGCGTAGCCCCAGAGCTTCGCGGCCGGCGGCAGCGTCTCGCGGCGGCGGCGCTGCTTGGCCAGCAGGACCTCGCGGGCGTCCTCGTCCTCCCCGCCGGCCCGCAGCACGGCCGCCAGCCGCTCGTACGGCTCGGGGGCGTACTCGGCCGTCGCGGCGGCCACCCAGTGCAGCCGCTCCGCCAGCGAGAAGGGGCCCTGCGGCACCAGGTTCTCGTACGTGAAGCCGCCCATGTGCAGACTCCCGGGGCCCGGCCACGCGCTCGCCCGGTCCACCAGGTTGACCACCCGCGCGCCGGACAGCACGACCTTGCCGCGCCTCGGCTGCTCCCCCAGGAAGCGCAGCTCGGACGTCTGGATCCGGCGCAGCGACAGTTCCTGGTCGTCGGCGAGCGCGAACCGGGCCCGCTCCAGGTCCACGGCGTCGCCGAACCGGCCGTCGTCCAGACGCAGGCCGCCCCGGCACTCGAAGCGCTGGACGCGCGTCCCGCGCGCGGGGGTGGCGCCGCTGAGCGCCTGGCCCCCGACGCCGGCCGGGGTCAGGTACAGCGAGCGCTCGACGGTGAGCTGGGGCGCGTTCAGCGCCAGCCGCGTGTAGGGGTTCGCCAGGCGGGCCCCGCGCAGGCTCAGCGAGACGCCGATCTTGGCGCTGCGCAGACTCAGCTCGCCGTGCGACTCCAGCAGCTCCGCCTGGAGGTCCTGGCCGACCGTCATGCCGTCGGCGGCGATCGAGCGGCCGGTGCGGTCGCGGTAGACGATCGCCTGGTTGAGCAGCAGGTCCGTGCCGATGTGCGCGTCGGTGAGCCGGACCCCGTTGTGGAACCGGCAGCGCGGCAGGTGCAGGTCGCCCTCGGTGTGCAGACGGGCGGCCTCCAGGCGCGGCACCGAGCAGTCCACCATCCGCAGGGTCGTGAACCGCGCCTCCGGCATCCGCACCTCGCGCTCGAAGCGGCAGCGCTTCATCTCCACGTACGGCACCACCGTGCCGCCCGCGAGGTCCAGGGAGCCGCTGATCTGCACGCCGGCCAGCTTCAGCGAGGCCACCCGGCCGGCCAGCGCGGGCGGCCCGGCCAGCAGCAGCCAGGCGACGATCCGGGCCCGCACGGTGCGCGAGGCGCCCCACGGATGCCCGCCGTGCGGATCGTCGACGATCGTGTCCCCGCTGCTGAGGTCGTAGACGCTGCCGTTGCGGAAGGCCTGCCACATGCCGGCCTCCGCGGCGGTCAGGTCGTCCGGCAGATCCCCGGCGTCGTCCCCCGTTCGGATGCCCGCCCCCTCGGTCACACCACGCTCCCTTTCCTCACCCCATGCCGTCGCACGGCTGTTCATGCCCGGTGCGCCGCCCCCGGACGCCGCGCCCGAAGAGGATCTTCCGGATTCCGGCCATGTTCTGTATCAGCCATTGATACGCGCGGACGACCCCGGATCCCGGTCTGAGAGAATTGACCACGTGATCTCCCGAATCGATCTGCGCGGCGACGCCCTCCCCGAGGGCCCCGCCCTGCGCGACCTGCTGCCCCGAGCCGACTTCGACGTCTCGGCCGCCCTGGAGAAGGTGCGTCCGATCTGCGAGGCCGTGCATCATCGGGGCGACGCGGCGCTGATCGACTTCGCGGAGAGGTTCGACGGGGTGCGGCTGGAATCCGTGCGCGTTCCCGCGCGCGCGATCGCCGAGGCGCTGGAGCGGCTCGACCCGGCCGTGCGCGCGGCCCTTGAGGAGTCCGTCCGCCGGGCCCGTGTCGTCCACCGCGCGCAGCGCCGCACCACGCACACCACCCAGGTCGTGCCCGGCGGCTCGGTCACGGAGAAGTGGGTGCCGGTCGGGCGGGTCGGGCTGTACGCGCCCGGCGGCCGGTCGGTCTACCCCTCCTCGGTGATCATGAACGCGGTGCCGGCGCAGGAGGCGGGCGTCGAGTCGATCGCCCTGGCCTCCCCGCCGCAGGCCGAGTTCGGCGGCCTCCCGCACCCGACGATCCTCGCCGCGTGCGCGCTGCTGGGCGTCGACGAGGTGTACGCGGCCGGCGGCGCCACCGCGGTCGCCATGTTCGCGTACGGCACCGAGTCCTGCGCCCCCGTGAACATGGTCACCGGCCCCGGCAACATCTGGGTGGCCGCCGCCAAGCGCCTCCTCACGGGCAGGATCGGCATCGACGCCGAAGCGGGCCCCACCGAGATCGCCGTCCTCGCCGACTCCACCGCCGACCCGGTGCACGTGGCGTCCGACCTGATCAGCCAGGCCGAGCACGACCCGCTGGCCGCCGCCGTCCTGGTCACCGACTCGGTGGAGCTGGCGGACGCCGTCGTCAAGGAGCTGGAGCCGCAGGTCGCGGCCACCCGGCACATCGACGACCGGATCGTCCCGGCGCTCGCCGGCCGTCAGTCGGCCGTCGTGCTCGTCGACGGCGTGGAGGAGGGCCTGCGGGTCGTCGACGCCTACGGCGCCGAGCACCTGGAGATCCAGACCGCGGACGCGGCGGCGGTCGCCGACCGGGTCCGCAACGCGGGCGCGATCTTCGTCGGCCCCTGGGCGCCGGTGTCCCTCGGCGACTACGCCGCCGGCTCCAACCACGTGCTGCCCACGGGCGGCTGCGCCTGCCACTCCTCCGGGCTGTCCGTGCAGTCCTTCCTGCGCGGCGTCCACATCGTCGACTACACGCGCGAGGCGCTGGCCGACGTCGCCCACCACGTGGTGACGCTGGCGGAGGCCGAGGACCTGCCGGCGCACGGCGCGGCGATCAAGGCGAGGTTCGGGTGGAAGGTGCCGACGGTCCAGTGAACATCGGAATCGACGACCTCCCCGTCCGCGACGAGCTGCGCGGCAAGTCCCCCTACGGCGCGCCCCAGCTCGACGTCCCCGTACGGCTGAACACCAACGAGAACCCCTACCCGCTGCCCGAGCCGCTGGTCGAGCGGATCGCCGAGCGGGTGCGCGAGGCCGCCCGCCACCTCAACCGCTACCCCGACCGGGACGCCGTCGAGCTGCGCACCCGGCTCGCGCAGTACCTCACCGACACCACGGGGCATGCGGTCGGCCCTTCCGAGGTGTGGGCCGCCAACGGGTCCAACGAGGTCCTCCAGCAGCTGCTGCAGACCTTCGGCGGGCCCGGCCGCACGGCGATCGGCTTCGAGCCGTCCTACTCGATGCACGGGCTCATCGCGCGCGGCACCGGGACCGGGTGGATCTCCGGCCCCCGCAACGAGGACTTCACCGTCGACCTCGCCGCGGCGGGGAAGGCCATCGCCGAGCACCGCCCGGACGTCGTCTTCGTCACCACCCCCAACAACCCCACCGGCACCGCGGTCCCCGCCGAGACGGTCCTCGCGCTGTACGAGGCCGCCCAGGCGGCGAAGCCCTCGATGGTCGTCGTCGACGAGGCCTACGTCGAGTTCAGCCACAGCCCGTCACTGCTGCCGCTGCTCGAAGGACGGCCGAATCTCGTCGTCTCGCGGACGATGTCGAAGGCCTTCGGCGCGGCGGGACTGCGCCTCGGCTACCTCGCCGCGCACCCGGCGGTCGTGGACGCCGTGCAACTGGTGCGGCTGCCCTACCACCTGTCGGCCGTCACCCAGGCGACCGCGCTGGCCGCGCTGGAGCACACCGACACCCTGCTGAAGTACGTCGAGCAGCTGAAGTCGGAACGCGACCGGCTGGTGGGCGAACTGCTCGCCGCCGGGTACGAGGTCACGGCGTCCGACGCCAACTTCGTGCAGTTCGGGCGGTTCGAGGACGCCCACGCGGTCTGGCGGCAGATCCTCGACCGGGGCGTCCTGGTCCGGGACAACGGCGTGCCCGGCTGGCTGCGGGTCACCGCCGGAACCCCCGAAGAGAACGACGCGTTCCTCGACGCGGTCCGTGAAGTCAAGAAGGAGCAGAGCGCATGAACCGCGTAGGACGTGCAGAGCGCACCACGAAGGAGACGTCGGTCCTCGTGGAGATCGACCTCGACGGCTCCGGCAAGGTCGACGTGGCGACCGGCGTCGGCTTCTTCGACCACATGCTCGACCAGCTCGGCCGCCACGGTCTGTTCGACCTCACCGTGAAGACCGACGGCGACCTGCACATCGACTCCCACCACACCATCGAGGACACCGCCCTCGCGCTCGGCGCCGCCTTCCGGCAGGCCCTCGGCGACAAGGTGGGCATCTACCGCTTCGGCAACTGCACGGTCCCGCTGGACGAGTCGCTCGCCCAGGTGACCGTCGACCTGTCCGGCCGCCCCTACCTCGTGCACACCGAGCCCGAGAACATGGCGCCGATGATCGGCGCGTACGACACGACGATGACCCGGCACATCCTGGAGTCCTTCGTCGCCCAGGCGCAGATCGCCCTGCACGTGCACGTGCCCTACGGGCGCAACGCGCACCACATCGTGGAGTGCCAGTTCAAGGCGCTGGCCCGGGCGCTGCGCTACGCCTGCGAGCGCGACCCGCGCGCGGCCGGCATCCTCCCCTCCACGAAGGGCGCGCTGTAACCCCATGAGCGGACTGTCCACCGTCCTGATCGTCGTCGGTCTCTTCCTCGCCGGCGGCGTCTACTCCTTCGTCAAGCAGAAGATGCCCAAGAACCTCATCGTGCTGCTGTCGATCGGCGCCGCGATGTGTCTCGTGGCGGGCATCGTGAGGCTGGAGGTGTGGAATTGAGCGGCCCCGCGACGGGCACGAAGAAGGTCGTCGTCTTCGACTACGGCTTCGGCAACGTCCGTTCCGCAGAGCGTGCCCTCGCGCGCGCCGGCGCCGACGTCGAGATCACCCGTGACTTCGACGCGGCCATGAACGCCGACGGGCTGCTGGTGCCGGGCGTCGGCGCCTTCGCCGCCTGCATGCGCGGCCTGAAGGAGGCCCGCGGCGACTGGATCATCGGCCGCCGGCTGTCCGGCGGACGCCCGGTGATGGGCATCTGCGTCGGCATGCAGATCCTCTTCGCCCGCGGCATCGAGCACGGCGTGGAGACCGAGGGCCTCGACGAGTGGCCCGGCGCGGTCGAGCCGCTCCAGGCAGAGATCGTGCCCCACATGGGCTGGAACACCGTCGACGCCCCGGCCGGATCCGAGCTGTTCGCCGGCCTGGACGCGGACGCGCGCTTCTACTTCGTGCACTCCTACGCCGTCCAGGACTGGTCCCTGGAAGTGCTCAACCCGACGATGCGCGCTCCCAAGGTGGCCTGGTCGACGCACGGCAAGCCGTTCGTGGCCGCCGTGGAGAACGGCGCCCTGTGGGCCACGCAGTTCCACCCCGAGAAGTCCGGCGACGCCGGAGCCCAGCTCCTCACCAACTGGATCGGAACACTGTGAGCAAGCTCGAACTCCTCCCCGCCGTCGACGTCCGCGACGGCCAGGCCGTCCGTCTCGTGCACGGCGAGTCCGGAACCGAGACCTCCTACGGCTCCCCGCTGGAGGCGGCCCTCGCCTGGCAGCGCTCGGGCGCCGAGTGGCTGCACCTGGTCGACCTGGACGCCGCGTTCGGCACCGGCGACAACCGGGCGCTGATCGCCGAGGTCGCGGGCGCCATGGACATCAAGGTGGAGCTCTCCGGCGGCATCCGTGACGACGACACCCTCGCCGCCGCCCTCGCCACCGGCTGCACCCGCGTGAACCTGGGCACGGCCGCCCTGGAGACGCCCGAGTGGGTCGCCAAGGTCATCGCCGAGCACGGCGACCGGATCGCGGTCGGCCTGGACGTGCGCGGCACCACCCTGCGCGGCCGCGGCTGGACCCGCGACGGCGGCGACCTGTACGAGACGCTGGCCCGCCTCGACAAGGAGGGCTGCGCGCGCTACGTCGTCACCGACATCGCCAAGGACGGCACGTTGCAGGGCCCGAACCTGGAGCTGCTGCGCAACGTGTGCGCGGTGACCGACCGCCCGGTCGTGGCGTCCGGCGGCGTCTCGTCCCTGGACGACCTGCGCGCCATCGCCGAACTGGTGCCGCTCGGCGTCGAGGGCTCCATCGTCGGCAAGGCGCTCTACGCCAAGGCGTTCACCCTGGAAGAGGCCCTGGAGGCGGTGGCCCGGTGAGCGAGCTGCGACGCGTCACGACGGGCGCGCCCTGGGAGGACGCCTTCGGCTACTCGCGCGCGGTGGAGCTGCCCGGCGGCCTGGTGCTGGTCTCCGGCTGTACCTCGATCGTGGACGGCGAGATCGCCGGCGGCGGCCCCTACGACCAGACGCTCAACGCCTTCACCGTGGCCTTCGCGGCCCTGGCGGAGCTGGGCCTCGGACGCGAGGACGTCGTGCGCACCCGCATGTACCTGACCCACGCGCGGGACGTGGAGGACGTGGGGCGCGCTCACAAGGAGCTGTTCGACACCGTCCGGCCCGCCGCGTCCATGCTGATCGTGGCCGGTCTGGTGGACCCCAGCCTGGTCGTCGAGGTCGAGGTCGAGGCGTTCCGACGGGGGGCCGCGGCATGACGCTCGCCGTACGGGTCATCCCCTGCCTGGACGTGGACGCCGGCCGGGTCGTCAAGGGCGTCAACTTCCAGAACCTGCGCGACGCGGGCGACCCCGTCGAGATGGCCAAGGTGTACGACGCCGAGGGCGCCGACGAGCTGACGTTCCTGGACATCACCGCCTCCTCGGGCAACCGCGAGACCACCTACGACGTGGTGCGCCGCACCGCCGAGCAGGTGTTCATCCCGCTGACCGTCGGCGGCGGCGTGCGCACCCCCGAGGACGTCGACAAGCTGCTGCGGGCCGGCGCCGACAAGGTGGGCGTGAACACCGCCGCGATCGCCCGCCCGGAGCTGATCAGGGAGATCGCCGAGCGGTTCGGCAGCCAGGTGCTGGTCCTGTCGGTCGACGCCCGGCGCACGCCGTCCGGATCCTTCGAGGTGACGACGCACGGCGGCCGCGAGGGCACCGGCATCGACGCCGTCGAGTGGGCGCACCGGGCGGCCGAGCTCGGCGCGGGCGAGATCCTGCTCAACTCGATGGACGCCGACGGCACGAAGGACGGCTACGACCTGGAGATGATCGCCGCGGTCCGCCGGCACGTCAGGATCCCGGTGATCGCCTCCGGCGGCGCCGGCCGGCTCGCCGACTTCCCGCCGGCCGTCGAGGCGGGCGCGGACGCCGTGCTGGCCGCGTCGGTGTTCCACTTCGGCGACCTGAGGATCGGCCAGGTCAAGGACGCGCTGCGCGAGGCGGGCCACCCGGTGCGGTGACGCCCGCACGGGCCTGCCGACGCCGGACGGACGAGCCCCGGCCGCAAGAGCGGCCGGGGCTCACCCATGAGGAGACGCGAAAGGAAAGTTGCGCAAGAACAGTTGCGCAATTTCTCCTTCGCTTCTACGGTGGGGGCATGACAAGCGGGGAGAACCGGCGCATCACCGACCTGGGCTCGCTGAAGGCGCTCGCCCACCCGTTGCGGCTGAACCTCTACCGGGCGCTGTACCTGGAACGCGTGGCCACGGCCTCACGGCTGGCCGAACTCGTCGACGAGGCCGTCTCGCTGGTCAGCTACCACCTGCGCAAGCTCGCCGAGCACGGACTGATCGAAGAGGCCGAGCCGCAGAGCGCGGACGGACGCGAGCGCTGGTGGCGGCCCGCCTCGGACGGCGTCAGCATCCACGACGAGGACTTCAGCGACGCCCCGGAGAAGGCGGCCGCGCATCGCTCCGCCTCCCGGCTCTTCTTCGCGCACCGCAGTGAGCTGTACCACCGCCACCTCGACGAACGCGCCCACTGGGGCCCCGAGTGGAACGGAGCCTCGTTCGACTCCGAGTACCTCTCCCGGCTGACCTCGGCCGAACTGGCCGAGCTCGGCCGGGAGGTGCACGCCCTGATGACCCGGTACGTCGACAAGGGGCGCGCGGCCGAGGCCGCCGGAGACACCGAGGGGCGCGAGAACGTCGCCCTGCACCTGTACGGCTTCCCGTTCCGCCCCTGAGAGGCCCGGCCATGACCACCCTGTCCCGGACGCCCGCCGCCCGCGCCGCCGCCGAGCGCCCCGCCCACCGCGACGGCAACGTCCTGCGCTGGCTGGGCGCCTACGCCTCCTCGATGGCCGGCGACGGCGTCTACTACGTCGCCCTGTCGTGGGCCGCCGTCCAGGCCGGCACCCCCGCGCAGGCGGGCCTGGTGCTGTCGGTGAGCGCGCTGCCGCGCGCGGTGCTCATGCTGGGCGGGGGAGTGATCGCCGACCGGTTCGGACCGCGCCGCGTCGTCGTCGGCAGTGACGCGGTGCGCTGCGCGGCCGTCCTCGCGGTCGCGGGGCTGCTGCTCCTCACCGGCCCGCGCCTGTGGCCGCTCACGGTCCTCGCCCTGGTGTTCGGCACGGTGGACGCCGTGTTCGTCCCCGCCGTCGGCGCCCTGCCCCCCCGGATCACCGACCGCGGCCAGCTCGCCCGGGTGCAGGGCATGCGCGGCCTCGCCTACCGGTTCGCCGTCATCGTGGGCGCACCGCTGGGCGGACTCGGGGTCGCCACGGGCGGCGCGGCCGCCGCGTTCGGGCTCGCCGGGCTCCTCATAGCCGTGTCCGTGCCCCTGCTGCTCTGTGTGAGAGTGCGCGAGCTGCCGCCCGACGACACCGCGGACGCGCGCGGCCGGACCGCCTGGGCCGATCTGGTGGCCGGGCTGCGCCACATCCGCCGCCACCCGGTCCTCGCCCCGCTCACGGCGGCCATCGCCCTCGGCGACCTCGGCTTCGTCGGACCGCTCAACGTGGGCCTGACCCTGCTCGCCGACGAGCGCGGCTGGGGCGCCTCCGGCATGGGCTGGGTGCTGTCCGGGTTCGGCGTCGGCGCGGGCGCCGCCTCACTCCTGCTGACCCTGCGCGGACGGCTCCCGCACGCCGGCCGGGTGGCCGGGTGGTCGATCCTCGCGGGCTCCCTGGCCATCGGCGCCCTCGCGTACGCGCCGAACCTCGCCGCGGCCGTCGGCACCGCCCTGCTGATCGGGCTGCTCGCCGGGCTCAGCGGCGCCGTGTGCGCGGCCCTGCTCCAGACCCAGGCAGACCCCGCCTACCTGGGCCGCGTCACCGCCGTCACCAGCCTCGTCAGCCTCGGCCTCACCCCGCTCAGCATGCCCCTGTCCGCCGCCGCCGTCGGCGCCTGGGGCACCGGCCCGGTCTTCGTCGTCAGCGCCGGCGTCTGCGGGCTCGGCGGCCTCGTCGCCCTGGGCGTGCCCGCACTGCGCCGCGCGGAACTCCCGCGCTGACCACGGCCCCCGGCAGAACGTCGAAGGGCCTCAGATGCCGAGCTGCTTGCCGCCGTGCAGCCGCTCGATCGCCTCCTTGTCACCCGCCAGCTCCACCTCGGCGACGCCCTGCCGGCCGTACAGGAGCAGCAGCAGCTCCGACGGCTCGCCCGTCGCCGTCACCACCGGGGTGCCCCGGTGGGCGACCGCCGTACGGCCGTCCGGGCGGCGCAGCACCAGCCCGGTGGGCGCGCTGCGGCCCATCAGCCGGGCGGTGCGCTCCAGCCGGGACCACAGGGCGTCCTGGAAGACGGGGTCGAGGGCGCGCGGCGTCCACTCCGGCCGTGCGCGGCGGACGTCCTCGGTGTGGACGTAGAACTCGATCGTGTTGGACGCCTCGTCCAGCGGCTTGAGCTGGAACGGCGAGAAACGCGGCGGACCGGTGCGGATCAGCTGGAGCAGTTCCTCGTACGGCTTGGCGGCGAACTCCTCCATCGCCCGGTCCAGACGGGACGCGAGCTGCTTGATCAGCAGACCCCCGGCCGCGTCCGGGCGGCGCTCGCGCACCACCACGTGCGCCGCCAGGTCCCGGGTCAGCCAGCCCTCGCAGAGGGTCGGCGCCTGCGGGCCCGCCGTCTCCAAGAGGTCGGCGAGCAGAAGCCGTTCACGCTTGGCGAAAGTCGACATGCCGCCAGCCTACGGCGACGCCGCGGCCGCGCCCACCCGTCGGGATCGCGCCACCGCCGCCCGGACCGCCGCCCACCCACTGGACACCGCGCCGTCACTGTCCGTGGCGCGCGGCACAATGGCACCCATGACCAGCACGCCCGAGCCCGCCCGTCCCACGAGCAGCCGTCTCGCCCCCGAGATCGCCGCGCGCCTCAAGCGCAGCGCCGACGGACTCGTCCCCGCCATCGCCCAGCAGTACGACACCGGAGAGGTGCTCATGCTCGGCTGGATGGACGACGAGGCGCTGCACCGCACCCTCACCACCGGCCGCTGCACCTACTGGTCCCGCAGCCGCCGCGAGTACTGGGTCAAGGGCGACACCTCCGGCCACGTCCAGCACGTCAGGTCGGTCGCCCTCGACTGCGACGCGGACACCGTGCTGGTCAAGGTCGACCAGGTCGGCGCCGCCTGCCACACCGGCGCCCGCACCTGCTTCGACGCCGACGTGCTCCTCACCCGGGGCGGGACCGACGCCGTCACGGCCGCCGATTCCGGCCTCCCGGCCCCGGGTCAGTAAGGTCAGCCGCCATGGACCTCGAGACGTTCCGCAAGCTGGCCTCCGACCGCCGCGTCATTCCGGTCACCCGCAAGCTCCTCGCCGACGGCGACACCCCGGTCGCGCTCTACCGCAAGCTCGCCGCCGAGCGCCCGGGCACCTTCCTCCTGGAGTCCGCGGAGAACGGCCGCACGGCGTTTCGATGGTCCCGCTACTCCTTCGTGGGCGTGCGCAGCGCCGCCACGCTCACCGTGCGCGAGGGCGCCACCCACTGGCTCGGCACCCCGCCGGTCGGCGTCCCCGTCGACGGCGACCCGCTCGCCGCGCTGCGCGCCACCATCGAGACCCTCCACACCCCGCACACGGACGGCATGCCGCCCTTCACCGGCGGCATGGTCGGCTACCTCGGCTACGACATCGTGCGCCGCCTGGAGAAGGTCGGCCCCGGCGAGCGGGACGACCTGCAACTCCCCGAACTCACCATGCTCCTGACCAGCGACCTCGCCGTCATGGACCACTGGGAGGGCTCCGTCCTGCTGATCGCCAACGCGATCAACCACAACGACCTCGACACCGGCGTCGACGAGGCCTACGCGGACGCCGTGGCCCGTCTCGACGCCATGGAGGCCGACCTCTCGCGCCCGGTCGCCCAGCCCCCGGCCGTGCTGCCGCCCTCCGAACTGCCCGACTACACCGCCCTGTGGGGCGGCCCCGACTTCCGCGCGGCCGTCGAGGACATCAAGGAGCGCATCCGCGCGGGCGAGGCCTTCCAGGTCGTCCCCTCCCAGCGCTTCGAGACGCCGTGCACGGCGAGCGCGCTCGACGTCTACCGCGTCCTGCGGGCGACGAACCCCTCGCCGTACATGTACCTGTTCCGCTTCGACGGCTTCGACGTCGTGGGCTCCTCCCCGGAGGCCCTGGTCAAGGTCGAGGACGGCCGCGCCATGGTCCACCCCATCGCCGGCACCCGGCACCGCGGGGCCACCCCGCAGGAGGACCAGGCCCTCGCCGACGAGCTCCTCGCCGACCCCAAGGAGCGCGCCGAGCACCTCATGCTCGTCGACCTGGGCCGCAACGACCTGGGCCGGGTCTGCGAGCCGGGCTCGGTCGAGGTCGTCGACTTCATGTCCGTCGAGCGCTACTCGCACGTGATGCACATCGTCTCCACCGTCACCGGCAAGGTCGCGCCCGGCCGCACCGCCTTCGACGTCCTCACCGCCTGCTTCCCCGCCGGCACCCTCTCCGGCGCGCCCAAGCCGCGCGCCCTGCAGATCATCGACGAACTGGAGCCCTCCCGGCGCGGACTGTACGGCGGCTGCGTCGGCTACCTGGACTTCGCGGGCGACTCCGACACCGCCATCGCCATCCGCACCGCCCTGCTGCGCGACGGCACCGCCTACGTCCAGGCCGGTGCGGGCATCGTCGCCGACTCCGACCCGGTCGCCGAGGACCAGGAGTGCCGCAACAAGGCGGCGGCCGTCCTGCGCGCCGTCCACACCGCCAACCGGCTCGGCTGACAGGGCCCTTCGCGCCGCGTCCGGCGCAGATAGGACGCGTCTCACGTGAACCCCGGGTGCCGGTTCGCCCGGGGTTCAGGCGATAGTGGAGCACGTGACTGCTGCTGTTCCTTCTCCACGTCCCGAAACCGCCGCCGCCCGGTCGAGCCGCCGAAGCCTCGCCGTCGCCCTGCTGAGCGGCGCGCTGGGCTCGGCCCTGACCCTGCTGGCCACCCGCCAGCGCTGGTCCGAGGGCACCGCGACGGTCGCCGGCGCCCCCTTCTCCCTGACCGCCCGCGGCAGTGACGTCACGGGCGTGCCCGCGGCGCTCGCCATAGTGGGCCTGGCCGCGCTCGTCGCCGTCTTCGCGGTGCGCAGGGCCGGCCGCCTCGCCGTCTCCGCCGTGCTCGCGCTCGCCGGAGCCGGGATCATGGCCGCGGCCCTGCTCGGCGCCGGCGACAGCTCCGCGCTCGACGAGCAGGCCGCCAAGGCCACCGGCGACACCTCCGCCGTCGTCGCCTCGTTCGGCCACACCGCCTGGCCCTACGCCGCGGCCGCGGGCGGCGCCCTGATCCTCCTCGCCGGTCTGCTGGCCCTGCGCTACGGCCGCCGGTGGCCCGCCATGTCCGGCCGCTACGAGCGCGACGGCGCCCCCCGCGCGCGGCGCACGGCCCGGCCCGCCGACCCCGAGCGGCCCGAGGAGATGTGGAAGGCCCTGGACCGGGGCGAGGACCCGACCGGGATGGACCCGGCCTGACCTGGTCGCGCCCGCCGCTCCCCGGTGTGGTGAATCAGACTCGACGGGACCCCGACCCCCGGGTCCGGCGCGCCCGCGCGTACGGGACAATGGACGGCGAGCGTCCGGCTCGGACGGACACAGAGACAGCAATGAGGAGCAAGTCATGGCGGGCAGCAGCCACGGACACACCCCGGCCGCCTGGACCGGCGTCACCATCGCCTTCATCGGTTTCGCGGTCGCGGGCCTGTTCATGGTGATGGCCGAGCCGCTCGGTTTCTGGGCCGGCATGGTGATCGTGGCCCTCGGCGGCGTCGTCGGCGCGGGCATGCGCGCCGCGGGTCTGGGCCAGCCGAAGGAGTCGCACCCCGTGCACCAGGTCTCGGCGACCGCCAAGCCGGCCGGCGCCGAGGGCTGAGACCCGCAGCACCTCGTGAGGGGCGGCCGGTGCGCGACCGGCCGCCCCTCACGCGCGCGCGGCGCGCCGCCGGGGCAGAATGCGAGGCGTGAACGCCGACACCCGGCGGGTGACGCCGACCGCCGCGGGCAGGCTGGCCGTGCCCGCCTCGATCCTCGCGGCCGTCGTCGCGGCCTTCGCGTACGTGGGAGTCGTCGACCCCAACGAGCCCGGCCACTACCCCGTCTGTCCGCTGCTGCGCGTCACCGGCCTGTACTGCCCCGGCTGCGGCGGTCTGCGCAGCGCGCACGCCTTCGTGCACGGGGACCTCGCCACCGCCCTGCACGACAACGCGATGGCCGTCGTCGCCTATCTGGGCTTCGCGGTGGTGTGGACCCTCTGGGCGGTCCGCGCGGCACGCGGACGCCCCCTGCGCGTGGAGCTCACCCCGGCGCGGCTGTGGACCCTGGGCGCCGTCCTGCTGGCCTTCACGGTCGTCCGCAACCTGCCCTTCGGCGGCCTGCTGCATCCGTGACCGGCTCGCGGACGTCCTGGTGGAGGGGCCCGTCCGCCCGCGTCGTGCGAAGCTGGTGCGAGGGCGCGCGCGGGCCCTCGCCGACCGGATGCGAGGCCTTCGCCCTCGGCCGGATACCATCGCAGTGACCACCTTTTTCTCCATGGGTCGCTGGAAGTTTCCACCGTCTCTCAGGCATCGGAAGGGGGCCGCTCGCGTGAGTGTGCTCGACGAGATCATCGACGGAGTCCGTGCCGACCTCGCGGAGCGGCAGGCGCGCGTCAGCCTCGACGAGCTCAAGGAGCGCGCGGCGAAGGCCCCCGCCGCCAAGGACGGAGCGGCCGCGCTGCGGGGCGACGGCGTCAAGGTGATCTGCGAGGTCAAGCGTTCCAGCCCCTCCAAGGGCGCGCTGGCCGCGATCGCCGACCCGGCCGGGCTGGCCGCCGACTACGAGGCGGGCGGCGCCGCCGTCATCTCCGTCCTCACCGAACAGCGCCGCTTCGGCGGCTCGCTCGCCGACCTCGAAGCGGTCCGCGCGCGGGTCGACATCCCCGTCCTGCGCAAGGACTTCATCGTCACGTCCTACCAGCTGTGGGAGGCCCGCGCCTACGGCGCCGACCTCGCGCTGCTGATCGTCGCCGCCCTGGAGCAGTCGGCCCTGGAGTCGCTGATCGAGCGTGCCGTCTCCATCGGCCTCACCCCGCTCGTCGAGGTCCACGACGAGGACGAGGTGGACCGCGCGGTCGACGCGGGCGCCAAGGTGATCGGCGTCAACGCCCGCAACCTGAAGACCCTGGAGGTCGACCGGGGCACCTTCGAGCGGGTGGCCCCCGAGATCCCGGCGCACATCGTCAAGATCGCCGAGTCCGGGGTGCGCGGCCCGCACGACCTCATCGCGTACGCCAACGCCGGCGCCGACGCGGTCCTGGTCGGCGAGTCCCTGGTGACCGGGCGCGACCCGAGGACCGCGGTCGCCGACCTGGTCGCGGCGGGCGAACACCCTGCCTTGCGCCACGGCCGCGGCTGAACCTTCGCTAGGCTTGCGCCGATGACTCCCACGCCCTCCCGGACGCTCACGGACCGGTACGCCCGCCTCGCGCGCGGCTGCCGCCCCCGTGGCTGCCGCGCGCCCGCCCGCAGGGTGCACGGCCGCAGGGTGCGCTACGTCATCGGCGACGAGCCCGGCCAGGTGAACGGCATGCGATGGCAGCCGCGCCGCTAGGGGCGCGGGGAACTGTTCGACAAGCCGGCGACGGCCATCAGCCGTCCGACCACCCCCGCCCCACGGCGCTGTTCCGTGTCCGCACACGAACCGTCTCACCGTGAGGTTTCCGCATGCCCAGCGAGTTCTTCATTCCCGACCCCGAGGGCCGGGTCCCCAGCGCCGAGGGCTACTTCGGCGCGTTCGGCGGCAAGTTCATCCCGGAGGCCCTCGTCGCCGCCGTGGACGAGGTCGCCGTCGAGTACGACAAGGCCAAGCACGACCCGGAGTTCGCCCGCGAGCTCGACGACCTGCTCGTCCACTACACCGGCCGCCCCAGCTCCCTCACCGAGGTGCCGAGGTTCGCCGAGCACGCCGGCGGCGCCCGGGTCTTCCTCAAGCGCGAGGACCTCAACCACACCGGCTCCCACAAGATCAACAACGTGCTCGGCCAGGCCCTGCTCACCAAGCGCATGGGCAAGACCCGCGTCATCGCCGAGACCGGCGCGGGCCAGCACGGCGTCGCCACGGCCACCGCGTGCGCGCTCTTCGGACTCGAGTGCACCATCTACATGGGCGAGATCGACACCCAGCGCCAGGCCCTCAACGTGGCCCGCATGCGCATGCTGGGCGCCGAGGTCGTGGCCGTGAAGTCCGGCAGCCGCACGCTGAAGGACGCCATCAACGAGGCCTTCCGCGACTGGGTCGCCAACGTCGACCGCACCCACTACCTGTTCGGCACGGTCGCGGGGCCCCACCCCTTCCCGGCGATGGTCCGCGACTTCCACCGCGTCATCGGCGTCGAGGCCCGCCGCCAGATCCTGGAGCGCGCCGGCCGCCTGCCCGACGCCGCGATCGCCTGCGTCGGCGGCGGCTCCAACGCCATCGGCCTCTTCCACGCCTTCATCCCCGACGCCGGCGTCCGCCTGATCGGCTGCGAGCCGGCCGGCCACGGCGTGGAGACCGGCGAGCACGCGGCCACCCTCACCGCGGGGGAGCCCGGCATCCTGCACGGCTCGCGCTCCTACGTCCTCCAGGACGACGAGGGCCAGATCACCGAGCCGTACTCCATCTCGGCCGGCCTGGACTACCCGGGCATCGGCCCCGAGCACTCCTACCTCAAGGACACCGGCCGCGCCGAGTACCGCGCGGTCACCGACGACGCGGCCATGCAGGCGCTGCGCCTGCTCTCGCGCACCGAGGGCATCATCCCGGCCATCGAGAGCGCGCACGCGCTGGCGGGCGCCCTGGAGGTCGGCCGCGAACTCGGCGAGGACGGGCTGATCGTGGTCAACCTGTCCGGCCGCGGCGACAAGGACATGGACACGGCCGCCCGGTACTTCGGCCTGTACGACACCGACGCCGAGGTCGCCGCCGACGCGGCCGACACCGCCGAGATCGAGGGAGACGCCAAGTGAGCGGGAACATCCAGCTGCTGTCGGACACCCTCGCCGAGGCGAAGGCCGAGGACCGCGCCGCGCTCATCGCCTACCTCCCGGCCGGGTTCCCGACGGTGGACGGCGGCATCGCGGCGATCGAGGCCGTCCTGGACGGCGGCGCCGACGTGGTCGAGGTCGGCCTGCCGCACAGCGACCCGGTCCTCGACGGTCCGGTCATCCAGACCGCCGACGACATCGCCCTGCGCGGCGGGGTGCGCATCGCGGACGTCATGCGCACGGTCCGCGAGGCGTTCGAGGCCACCGGCAAGCCCATCCTCGTCATGACGTACTGGAACCCCATCGACCGCTACGGCGTCGAGCGGTTCACCGCGGAGCTGGCCGAGGCGGGCGGCGCGGGCTGCATCCTGCCCGACCTGCCGGTGCAGGAGTCCGCGCTGTGGAGGGAGCACGCCGACAAGCACGCTCTCGCCACGATCTTCGTCGTCGCGCCGAGCAGCCGCGACGCACGCCTGGCGCAGATCACCGAGACGGGCAGCGGCTTCGTCTACGCGGCCTCGCTGATGGGCGTCACCGGCACCCGTGAGTCGGTGGGCGCGCAGGCCCACGACCTGGTGGAGCGGACCCGGGCCACCGGCTCCGGCCTGCCGGTCTGCGTCGGCCTCGGCGTCTCCGACGCCCGGCAGGCCGCCGAGGTGGCCGGCTTCGCCGACGGCGTGATCGTCGGCTCGGCCTTCGTCAAGCGGATGCTGGACGCGCCGGACGACGCGGCCGGCGTCGAGGCGGTCCGCGCGCTCGCGGGCGAGCTGGCGAAGGGCGTGCGCCGCCAGGCGTGACCCGGGGTTCGGTCACCCGAACGGGTGGACCTGGGACCGGGGAGGCGCATTGCGCCTCCCCGGTTCGTTCTGGGGGTGTGAGCGAGAAGAATCGTGACGGAAAGCGCAACGCCCGCGAACGGCTGGCCGCGGACCGCGAGAAGCAGAAGGCCGCGGAGCGGCGCCGGCGCACACTGATCGTCGGCGCGAGCGTGGTCTGCGTGCTCGGCCTGGCCGCCGTGATCGGCGTCGTCGCCGCGAACTCCGGCAAGGACGACGGCGCGAAGAAGGCGGGCCCGGTCGTGGCCCCCTCCGGCGCCCAGGGACAGGACGCGCTGGCGATCCCGGTCGGCAAGGAGGGCGCCAAGTCCACGCTCACGGTGTGGGAGGACTTCCGCTGCCCCGCCTGCAAGGGGTTCGAGACGGCGTACCGGCCCACGGTCCACGAGCTGGCGAACTCCGGGAAGCTCAAGGTCGAGTACCACCTGGCCACCCTCATCGACGGGAACATGGGCGGCAGCGGCTCCCGCCGGGCGGCCAACGCGGCGGCCTGCGCCCAGGACGCGGGCAAGTTCTCCGCCTACCACGACGTGCTGTACGAGAACCAGCCCGAGGAGACGAAGGACGCCTACGCCGACAACGGGCGGCTGATCGAACTCGCGGGCAAGGTCGACGGGCTCGACACGCCCGCCTTCCGCAGCTGCGTCGAGAACGGCACGCACGACAGCTGGGTCGTGAAGTCCGACCAGGCCTTCCAGAACGGCCACTTCGGCGGCACCCCGACCGTGCTGTTCAACGGCAAGAACATCTACCAGGACCAGTCGATGACGCCGGCGAAGCTGAAGCGGATGGTGGAGGAGGCCGACCAGGGGTGAGCGCCGGGGTAAGGCCTCTTCACACCCGCCCGTTATGGAGCCGTAGCCGGGCTGCCCGCCGTCGGCCCGGCCCGGCACGGTAGCGTCGACCCTGCCATGGAACTTGCCTACATTCCCAGCCCGTCGCACGGGGTGCTGTACCTCGGCCCCGTACCGCTGCGCGGCTACGCGTTCTGCATCATCATCGGCGTCTTCGTCGCGGTCTGGCTCGGCAACCGGCGCTGGGTCGCCCGGGGCGGGCGGGCCGGGACGGTGGCCGACATCGCCGTCTGGGCGGTGCCCTTCGGCCTGGTCGGCGGCCGGCTCTACCACGTGATCACGGACTACGAGCTGTACTTCAGCGAGGGCCGCGACTGGGTGGACGCCTTCAAGGTCTGGGAGGGCGGCCTCGGCATCTGGGGTGCGATCGCGCTCGGTGCGGTGGGAGCCTGGATCGGCTGCCGTCGCCGGGGCATCCCGCTGCCCGCGTACGCCGACGCCATCGCGCCCGGGATCGCCCTCGCGCAGGCCATCGGCCGCTGGGGCAACTGGTTCAACCAGGAGCTGTACGGCAAGGAGACCGACCTGCCGTGGGCCCTGCACATCACGTCCTCCGCGGACGGCCGGGTGCCGGGCTACTACCACCCGACGTTCCTGTACGAGTCGCTGTGGTGCATCGGCGTCGCCCTCCTCGTGATCTGGGCCGACCGCCGCTTCAAGCTGGGCCACGGCCGGGCGTTCGCCCTGTACGTCGCGGCGTACTGCGTGGGCCGCGCGTGGATCGAGTACATGCGGGTCGACGACGCCCACCACATCCTGGGCCTGCGGCTCAACGACTGGACCGCGCTGATCGTCTTCCTGCTCGCGGTGACGTACATCGTCGTCTCGGCGAAGAAGCGCCCCGGGCGCGAGGCCGTCGTCGAGCCGGGCGCGGACGCCCCCGGCGACACGGCGGCGGACGACGCCGGGACCGACGGCGAGGGCACGCCGAAGGACGCCGCCGGGGCGAAGAAGGGCGCGCAGAGCGCGAGCGCGGCGACGGACGCCGAGAAGGAGCAGGAGCAGGCGAAGAGCGGCTCCGAGGACGATTCCGCCGCGGCTGCTTCCGCCAAGCCCTCGGAGACGAAGACCTCGGAGACGAAGACCTCGGCCACGAAGGGCACGGCCACGAAGGCCGGCGCGACGTCCAAGGTCGAGGCCAAGGCCGACGCAAAGGCCGACGCAGAGGCCGGGACCGATGCCAAGGCCACGGCCACGGACGAGACCGACGTCCGGGCGGACGCGGCGGGTGAGGCCGGGGCCGCCGGCGGGGTGAAGAAGGACGAAGCGGAGTCGGCCGGCAAGAAGGCCTGACGGCCGACGGCACGACGACGAGGGGCGCCCGGGCACTGCCGGGCGCCCCTCGGTCGTGTGCGGGCGGGGTCAGCCGGTGCGGGTTCCCAGCGACAGCGTGCGCCGGGCGGCCGCCACCACGGCCGCGTCGACGAAGCGGCCGTCCGGGAGGGCCTGGGCGCCCTGTTCGGTGGCCGCCGCCTTCACGATCGTCTCGGCGTCCTCCAGCTCCTGCTGGGTGGGCAGATAGGCCCGTTCGATGATCGGGAGCTGGCGGGGGTGGATGGCGGCGCGGCCCAGGAAGCCGAGGGTGCGGCCGTGGGCGCAGCTGACGGCGAGGCCGTCCAGGTCCCGGATGTCGGGGTGGACCGACTGGGGCGGCGGCGCCAGGCCGGCGGCCCGGGCGGCGACGATCACCCGAGAGCGGGACCAGTCGAGGCCGGCGTCCGCGCGCACGCCCAGGTCGGCGCGCAGGTCCGCCTCGCCGAGGGCGATGCCGCGCAGGGCGGGGTGGGCGGAGGCGATGGCGTAGGCGTGTTCGACGCCGAGGGCCGTCTCCAGCAGGGCGTGCAGCGGGGTGGTCCCGCCGTCGCCCCGCGGCGCGGACCGCGCCGCGCGGGTGATCTGGTGGGGTGACGTCACCTTCGGCAGGCGCAGACCGCGCACGCCGGGCAGGGCGGCCAGCGTGCGCAGGTCCGCCGCGGCGAACGGGGTGTCCAGGGCGTTGACCCGGACGTGGACCGGGACCGGCTGGGGCTCGCCGAGACGCTCGGCGGTGGCGGCGCGGGCGTACTCCTTGCGATCCGGGGCGACCGCGTCCTCCAGGTCGACGATGACGACGTCGGCGCCGCAGCCGAGCGCCTTGGTCACGGTCTGCGGGCGGTCGCCCGGGACGTAGAGCCAGGTCAGCGGGGGTGCCGTCATACGGCGCCCTCCGCGCGCAGAGCGGTCAGCTCGGCCGGCGTCAGGCCCAGCTCCGTCAGCACGGCCTCCGTGTCCGCGCCGTGCGGGCGACCGGCCCAGCGGATCGCGCCGGGGGTCGCCGAGAGGCGGAAGAGGACGTTCTGCATGCGCAGCGGGCCCAGCTCCGGGTCGTCGACGGCGGCGAGCGTGCCGAGGGCCTGGTACTGGGGGTCGGTCATCACGTCCCGCACGTCCTGGACGGGGGCCACGGCAGCCTCGGCCTTCTCGAAGGCGGCGAGCACGTCGGTGCGGGTGCGGGCGGCGATCCAGGCGCCGACCGCCTCGTCGAGGACGTCGGCGTGCGCGGCCCGCTCCGCGCCCGTCGCGAACCAGGGCTCGTCGATCAGGTCGGGCCGGCCGACCAGGCGCATCACCCGTTCCGCGACGGACTGCGCCGACGTCGACACGGCGACCCAGTCCCCGTCGGCCGTGCGGTACGTGTTGCGGGGCGCGTTGTTCGCGGACCGGTTGCCGGTGCGGGCCTGGACGTAGCCGAGCTGGTCGTACCAGAGGGGCTGGGGTCCCAGGACGGTGAGGATGGGCTCGATGATCGCCATGTCGACGACCTGGCCCTCTCCGGTGCGCTCGCGGGCGGCGAGGGCCGTCATCACGGCGTAGGCGGTGGCCAGGCCGGCGATCGAGTCGGCCAGGCCGAACGGCGGCAGGGTGGGCGCCGCGTCCGGCTCTCCCGTGATGGCCGCGAACCCGCTCATCGCCTCGGCGAGGGTGCCGAAGCCGGGGCGGTGCGCGTAGGGGCCGAACTGGCCGAAGGCGGTGACCCGGGCGAGGACCAGTCGCGGGTTGGCCGCCGACAGCTCCTCCCAGCCGAGATCCCACTTCTCCAGGGTGCCGGGCCGGAAGTTCTCGATGATCACGTCGGCGGTGGCGGCCAGCCGCAGCAGGGTGTCGCGCCCGCCCGGCCTCGACAGGTTCAGGGTGATGGCGCGCTTGTTGCGGCCGAGGAGCTTCCACCACAGGCCCACGCCGTCCTTGGCGGGGCCGTGCCCCCGGGACGGGTCGGGGCGGCCCGGGTGCTCGACCTTGACGACGTCCGCGCCGAAGTCGCCGAGCAGGGTGGCGGCGAGGGGGCCGGCGAAGAGGGTGGCCAGGTCGAGGACGCGCACGCCGTGCAGGGGAGGAGTCGTCGCGGTCATGAGGCGTACTGCGTCTCGATCTCGGAGCGGTAGGGCATCGAGGCGGACGCGCCGGGGCGCTGGACCGACAGGGCGGCCGCGGCGGCCGCCCAGGCGAGCGCCTGCCGCACGGGGCGGTCCTCGCCGAGGGCCACGGCGAGTGCTCCGACGAACGTGTCGCCCGCGCCGGTCGAGTCGACGGCGGTGACCCGCGGGGCGGGGACGGTCAGGGGCTCGGCCCCGCGGGCCGCGTAGAGGCTGCCGGCCGCTCCCAGCGTGATGATCACCTCCGGCACGCTGTCCAGCAGGGCGTGGGCCGCCTCGTAGGGGTCGGTGCGCCCGGTGAGTGCGGCCGCCTCGTGCTCGTTGGGGACCAACAGGTCGGTGGCGGCGAGCAGTTCGGGCGGCAGCGGCTGGGCGGGGGCGGGGGTGAGGATCGTCCGCACGCCGTGGGCGCGGGCCGCCCGGGCGCCGGCGACGACCGCGGCCGACGGCACCTCCAGCTGGAGGAGGAGGGCGTCGGCGGAGGCGATGAGTCCTTCGTCGCCGGGGACGAGGTGGTCGACGGTGCCGTTGGCGCCGGGGACGACGACGATGGCGTTGCCGCCCTCGTCGTCCACGACGATGTGCGCGGTTCCCGAGGGCGCCTCGACGGTGCGCAGGTGGTCGGTGTTGACGCCCGAGTGTTCCAGTGTGGAGCGCAGCCGGGCGCCGAAGGCGTCGTTGCCGACGGCGCCGATCATCGAGACCGTGCCGCCCGCGTGGGCGGCGGCGATCGCCTGGTTGGCGCCCTTGCCGCCGGGGATCGTGCGGAACTCCCGTCCTGTCACGGTCTCTCCGCGCTGCGGGGGTTTCTCGACGTAGGCGACGAGGTCCATGTTCGTGCTGCCGAGCACGACGATGTCGGTCATGGGCGGGACGCCTCCCGGTGGGTGAGGGACCAGGTGAGCTGGGCCAGGGTGTCGAAGCCGACGCCGTTGAAGTCGGCCACGGAGGTGGCCAGCCGGTTCTTGAGGGGGGCCGTCCAGTGGTCGGGGAGGGCGGCCGGGTCGCCGGCGAGGAGGGCGGCGACCCCGCCTGCCGTCGCGCCGGCCGAATCGGTGTCGAGGCCGCCTGCCACGGCGTTGCGGACGGAGCGGGTGAAGTCGCCGTCCGCGTGGGTGAGCGCGGCGGCGATCAGCGCGGTGTTGGGGACCGCGTGGACCCAGTGGGACGCCCGGTGCACGGCGTGGAGTTCGTCCACGACGGCGTCGAACCCGTCGGGGCCGGGGTGTTCCCCGGCGAGCCGGACGGCGTGCGCGACGGCCCGGGCGAGGCGGGAGCGCGGGGGGACGACGGCCAGTCCCGTGCGCAGACAGGCGTGGACGTCCTGGGCGCCGGCCGCGGCCGCGGCGGTCACGGCGGCCGTGAACATCGCCGCGTAGACGCCGTTGGCGGTGTGGGTGAGACAGGCGTCGCGGTGGGCCTGTCGCGCGGCGGCGGCCGGATCGCCGGGGTTGGTCCAGCCGTGCACGTCGGCGCGGATCAGGGCGCCGATCCATTCGCGGAACGGGTTGCGGTGACGGGCGGTGTGCGGGGGTTCGACGCCGCAGAGCAGGTTGCGCAGGGCGATGCGCTCCGCGGTGAAGGCGCGGCCGGGCGGGAGTGCGTCGAGCCAGAGCCGGGCGACGTCCTCGGTGGTGAAGTCCTTGCCGTGCCGTTGCAGCAGGAGCAGGTTGAGCAGCGGGTAGTTGAGGTCGTCGTCCTCGGGCATGCCGTCGATGTTCTCGGCGAGCGAGGTGCCCGCCGAGCGGCGGTTCCACGGGTGCGCCTCGAGGAGGGGGCCGGGTACTCCCCGGGCCGTGAAGTACCCGGTGAGGGGCCAGTTCCCGGTGGCGCGGGCGAGGGCGCGGACGGCGTCCAGGGGAAGCTTCTCGACGGGTTTGCCGAGGAGGCAGCCGACGGCACGGCCCAGCCAGGCCGCCTCCAGCCGGGCCGGCGCGGCAGCGGGCGTCCCGGCGGGGAGGGCGGCCGCGCGACCCGCGTCGTCGGGGGAGGCCGGGGG
>NZ_JAHHIT010000004.1 GCF_024539675.1 Streptomyces hilarionis
CCCCACCCCCTGCCACCGCTCGTCCCTGCGCGCCCCGCCGACCGTGCGTCCGCGAGGGCGTGGCATCCCCCCCCCGCAGAACGAGGTGAGTCAGCCATGAGCACATCTCGCAGAAGCCTGCTCGGCGCGGCGCTCGGCGGCGCCGCGGCGACCACGGTCGCCGGTCTGCCCGGCACCGCGCACGCCGCGTCCTGGCAGCAGAAGTGGGCGCCGTCCGCGAGCCGCGACGGTCTGCGCGCCTTCGAGACCGTCGAGGACGACCGCGCGAACTCCCACCCGTCGGCCCGGCCCCACATCTTCGCCACCGGCGACAACTGGCGCTTCAACATGCACACGTCCGACCGGGACACCTCCACCGACCGCCAGCGCCAGGAAGTCACCGGACTGCGCAACGGCAGCGGCGACGACTACCTCAAATGGACCTCGGGCCAGACCTGGCGGGTCACCTACTCGATGTACATCCCGAGCTCGCTGAAGGCCACCACGACCTTCACGCACATCATGCAGATGAAGCAGCCCGGCAACGGGACCTCCCCGATCGTCGTGCAGTCCCTGCGCCGCGTGAACGGCCGGCAGACCATCGAGCTGAAGCTCGCCGTCGACGACATCCTCGTCGGCCGCACCGACCTGGACCCGCTCCACGACACCTGGACGGACGTCGACTTCCAGATCAAGGTCGGCAACGGCTCGGCGGGTTCGGTCCGCTGGATCCTCAGGAACGGCGGCTCGACCGTCGTCGACGCGTCGAAGACCGGGGTGGACACCTTCCTCGCCGACCGGGTGCGCCCCAAGTGGGGCATCTACCGCTCCCTGGGCGACACCTCGGGCTCCCTTCAGGACACCTACCTCCTGCTCACCAACCTCCGCGGCTACCGACTCGGGTGAGGAGCCGGCCCATGAAACCCCCCACCGCAGAACCCCACACCCCCCTTCCGGGCAGGAAGGGCCGGCCGCCGCGACTGCGCGGCACGGGCCTCCTGCGTGTCAGAGCCCTGATCCCGGCCCTGGCCGGGATCCTCATCGCCTCGGCGGTGGCGCTCCCGGCCGCGGCCCGCCCGGAACCCGTCCGCCCGCACCCCGTCCTTCCGGCCGCCGCCCGGCAGGCCCCCGCGTCCGACAACGGCCGGTCACTGCGCCCCGCCATGGGCTGGAGCAGCTGGAGCTTCGTACGCCGCACCCCGACCGAGGCGAAGATCGAGGCCCAGGCCGACGCCCTGGTGTCCAGCGGCCTGAAGGACCACGGCTTCGTCTACGTCAACCTCGACGACTTCTGGCAGAAGTGCGACGACAACGGCTTCGTCGTCGACTCCTACGGCCGCTGGAGCGTGGACCCGGCCAAGTTCCCGGGCGGCATCAAGGCGCTGGCCGACCGCGTCCACTCCAAGGGCCTGAAGTTCGGCTTCTACGTCACCCCCGGCATCGCCAGGAACGCGGTCAGCCGGAACACCCCGATCGAGGGGACCCCGTACCACGCGAAGGACATCGCGGACACGTCGAAGACGGAGAAGAACTACAACTGCAAGAACATGTACGCCATCGACTACGACAAGCCCGGCGCACAGGAGTTCGTGAACTCGTGGGCCAGGCAGTTCGCCTCGTGGGGCGTCGACTACCTGAAGATCGACGGAGTGGGCAGCGCCGACATCCCCGACGTCGAGGCCTGGGACGAGGCGCTACGGGCGAGCGGACGGCCCATCGCCTTCGCCCTCTCCAACAACCTGCCGATCGCCGACGCCCCCACCTGGCGCAGACTGGCGAACAGCTGGCGCACCCAGGGGGACGTGGAGTGCTACTGCGGGCCGGGGAGCAACGGCAGCGGCTATCCGCTGACCGACTGGTCCCACGTCTCCAAGCGCTTCGACTCCGCCGCGGCCTGGCAGCCGTACGCGGGTCCGGGCGGCTGGAACGACCTGGACTCGCTGGAGATCGGCAACGGCGACCGGGTGGGCCTGACGGCCGACCAGCGGCGCTCGCACTTCACGCTCTGGGCGATGGCGGCGGCGCCGCTGCTGCTCGGCACCGACCTGACCCAGCTGGACTCCGTCGACAGGGCGATGCTGACCAACGACCGGCTGACCGGCGTCGACCAGGACGGGGTCGCCGCCCGGCGGATCGTCGACAGCGGCGCGAAAGAGGTCTGGAGCAAGAAGGAGAGCGACGGGCAGTACGTCGTCGCGCTGTTCAACACCGCCGCCTCGGGCAGCGCGACGGTGAGCGTGAACTGGTCGCAGGTCGGGTTCAGCGGGTCCGGTGACGTGAGCGACCTCTGGTCCGGGTCCCACAAGGGCGTGATCGCCGGCTCCTACAGCGCGACCCTGCGCCCCGGCGAGACCCGGCTCGTACGCGTCAGGCCCGTCGGCTCGGCGACGGCCGCCAAGGCCGCCGCGTCGCCCCCCGGCTTCGCCGTTGCCCCCTACGAGTACCTCGGCTGGGGCGACCCGCAGAAGCCCGCCTCCGTGATGTCGGCGACCGGAGTCAGGTGGTTCACCCTCGCCTTCATCCTCTCCGACGGCGGCTGCAACCCGAAGTGGGACGGCTCGCGCCCGCTCACCGGCGGCAGCGACCAGTCCACGATCAACGCGATCAGAGCCGCGGGCGGTGACGTCGTCGTCTCCGTCGGCGGCTGGAGCGGCGACAAGCTGGGCGAGAAGTGCTCCAGCGCCTCCGCACTCGCCGGCGCCTACCAGAAGGTGATCGACGCCTACCGGCTGAAGGCCTTCGACGTCGACATCGAGAACACCGAATGGTCCAACGCCACCGTGCGGCAGCGGGTCGTCGACGCGCTGAGGACGGTCAAGGCGAACAACCCCGGCCTGAAGACCGTCATCACCTTCGGCACCACGTCCGGCGGCCCCGACTCCACCGGCGTCGACATGATCAGGCGCGCCGCCAACTCCGGTCTGGCGAACGACGTCTGGTGCATCATGCCGTTCGACTTCGGCGGCGGCGCCACGGACATGGGCAGCCTCACCACCCAGGCCATGGAAGGCCTCAAGGCCCGGGTGAAGTCGGCGTTCGGCTACAGCGACGCGACCGCCTACGCGCACACCGGCCTGTCGTCGATGAACGGCAGGACCGACGACTCCGGTGAGCGCGTCCGCCTGGCCGACTTCCGGACGATGCTCGCCTACGCCCGGCAGCACCACATCGGACGGCTCACCTACTGGGCCGTCAACCGCGACCGGGCCTGCGGTCCGGGCGCCGACGGCGACTCGTGCAGCGGCGTGTCGCAGCAGCCGTACGACTACCTCAAGGTCTTCACCCAGTACACGGGCTGAGGGGAACTTCCGTGACCACCAAAGACATCAGAAGACTTCTGCCGTACGGCGTCGCCGCGGTCCTCGCGCTGCCGCTCGCCGTGCTCGGCCAGGGCGCCGCGCGCGCCGCCACCGACTACCAGGCCGAGGACGCCGTGATCTCGCAGGGCGCCGTGGCCGCCAACCACACCGGCTACACGGGCACGGGCTTCGTGGACTACACCAACGTCAAGGGCTCGTCCGTGGAGTTCACGGTGAGCGTGGCCTTTGCGGGCTCGTCCGCCCTCACCCTCCGGTACGCCAACGGCACCGCCGTCGACCGTCCGATGGACATCTCCGTCAACGGGACGGTCGTCGCCTCCGGCATCTCCTTCCCGTCCACCGCCGACTGGAACACCTGGGCCACGAAGACGGTGACCGTCCCGCTGACCGCGGGCACCGACAGGATCCGGGCGACCGCGACCACCGCCGGCGGCGGCCCCAACCTCGACCGCATCGGCCTCGACGCGGCCGCCGACGCCCAGGCCCCGACCCGCCCCGGGCAGCCCAGCTGCTCCGACATCGGCGAGAACGGCCTCACCCTGTCCTGGGGCGCCTCGACCGACAACGTCGGCGTGACGGCGTACGACCTCTACGAGCACGGCAACAAGATCGGGGAGGCGCCCGGGAGTTCGACCTCCAAGGCACTCACGGGGCTCACCCCGGACACCGGCTACGACCTCACGGTGATCGCCCGTGACGCCGCCGGCAACACCTCGCTCGCCAGCCCGGTCGTGGACTGCACCACGAAGCCCAGCTCCGACACCACCCCGCCGAGCAGGCCGGGCACGCCGTCCGCGAGCAACGTCACCGCGAACAGCGCCGACCTCACGTGGGGCGCCTCCACCGACGACCGGGCGGTCGTCGCCTACGACGTACGCAGCGGCGCCACCGTCTACGACACGGTCACCGGCGGCACGTCCACCACGCTCACCGGGCTCGCCTGCGACAGCCCGTACAGTCTGAACGTCGTCGCCCGGGACGCCGCGGGGAACGCGTCCGCACCGACGGACACGGTGAGCTTCACGACCAAGGCGTGCACGAACGACGGCGGCGTGCCGTCCTCGGTCACCACGTCCTCCACCGGCTGGACCATCCCCTGGGGCATCCACTGGATGCCCGACGGCAAGAGCGCCCTGGTCACCGAGCGGGACGACTTCCGGGTCTGGAAGGTCACCAAGGACGGCACGAAGACCCGGGTCGGCACCGTCCCGAACACGGTCACCACCGACGGCGAGGGCGGCCTGCTCGGCGTCGCCGTCGACCCCCAGTGGGCCTCCGACCACTACGTCTACTTCATGCACACCGCGTCCGAGGGCAACCGGGTCGTCCGCATGACGTACGACGGCGACTCGCTGACCGGCTACAAGATCCTGCTCCAGGGCATCAAGAAGAACCGCTACCACAACGGCGGACGGCTCGCCTTCGGCCCCGACGGCTACCTCTACGTCTCGACCGGCGAGGCCCAGACCCCCGCCCTGGCGCAGGACAAGAACTCCCTGAACGGCAAGATCCTGCGCATGACGACGGACGGCAGGGCCGCGCCCGGCAACCCGTTCGGCACCTACGTCTACAGCTACGGCCACCGCAATCCGCAAGGCCTCGCGTTCGACCGCAACGGACGGTTGTGGGAGGCCGAGTTCGGCAACAGCTCCAAGGACGAGCTGAACCTGATCAAACCGGGCGCCAACTACGGCTGGCCGACCTGCGAAGGCTCGTGCGACGTCGCCGGCATGACCAACCCGAAGAAGACCTGGAACGTCTCCGAGGCCTCGCCGAGCGGCATCGCCATCGTCCGCAACTCCGTCTACATGGCGTCGCTGCGCGGCGAACGGCTGTGGCGCGTCCCCATCGAGGGCGACTCGGAGAAGGTCGGCACGGCGACGGCCTACTACGTCGGCACGTACGGCCGCCTGCGGACCGTCACCAAGGTGCCGGGAGCCGACCAGCTGTGGCTGTCGACCACCAACTGCGACAACAACGGGGGCGCGGCGGACGGCTCGGACAAGATCCTCCGGGTGACCATCGGCAACTGAGGCCTCCCGCACGGCCGTTCTCCCGGGCCGGCGCCGCCTCCGCCTCCTGCGGATGCGGAGCCGGCCCGGCGGGATCAGAGCCCGGTGACCTTGGCACTCGCAGAAACCTCGTAGACCAGCGTGACCGTGCGCCGGCCGCCGGGCGGCAGGACGAGGTTCCAGCGGGCGATGCCGTCGGCGTCGACCCCGTCGGGAACCGGCGAGCAGGCGTCCTCCCGCACGCGGGTCTGCACCGCCGACACCTCCGAGACGGGGATCCGCTCGCGCACCACGACCGTCTGGTCGCCGTGCTCGCCGGGGGTGGAGAAGCGGGAGACGTGCAGCCGCACGGTGCGCGTGACGACGGTCCGCTGGGTGATCGCGGAGGTGTCGCGGGTCTCCTCGGTCTGCCGGACGACCCGGTGGTCGTCGCGGCTGCCGTAGGCGAGCTCCACGGCAGCGCCCGGGGCGGTGAACTCCAGTGCGCCGCGGCCGCTGAACCCGCTGTGGCGGACCAGGTCGACGGGGCCGGCCAGGAGCGCGTGGCCCGACCGGTTGTCGAACCGGACCACCTCGGTGACCAGCGGCGACAGCTCGGGCGCGCAGGCGTACTCGATGCCGGCGGTCGTGGTGAACGCCGACAGCGGCACCCGGTGGGCTCGCCCGTCGGCCGGCACGGAGACCGGTGCGGGGGCGCTCAGCACGCGGACTTCGCCGCCGTCGTCGACTCCCGGCAGGCCGAGCACCGGGGCCGGGCCGAGGTCGGCGACGTCCTCCTCGCGCACCTCCACCTCGACCGTGCGGCGTTCCGCCGAGGTGCGGTCCTGGAGGACGAGCCGGTTCTCGCCGAGCCGGGGCGGCTCGGTCGCGAGGGCGGAGCGCGCCGTCGACAGCGTCAACCGGACGTCCGACCAGTCCTCGCCGGTGCGTTGCCACACCATCGCGTCGGTCTCCAGCGCGAGGGAGCCGTCGTCGAGCACGGCCCGGTACGCGGGCCGCCACAGGGCGCACGGGGTGAGATGGCTCAGCCGCAGCGTGGCCGGACCGGCGGCCGCCGCCTCGACGGTCAGTTCGACGTGGCCGATCAGCTCGGGCGGTTCCGCCCCGGCGAGGTCCATGACCCGCCGGATCTCGTCCAGTTCGGCGTGCAGGGCGGCCGACTCGGCCTCCACGGCGCGCAGTCGCTCACCGTGGGCGTCGCGCTCGGCGTCCACCCGGTCGAGTTCGCGATGCCAGCGCGGTCCTTCGCTCTCCCCGAAGCCGGCGCCCTCGCCGATCTCCCGCAGCAGGTCGGCGGCGAGACGGCCGAGCACGTCCAGACGCGTCCCCAGTCGCTCGCGCTGCCGGCCGAGGGCCTCCAGCTCCGCTTCCAGGGCGGTCATGCGGTGGCGCAGTGCGCTGTCGTCGTCGGTCGGCCGCGGTCCGCGCGGCCGCCACCTGCGCACGATCCGCACGTCGAGCACGGAAGCGGTGCCGGGCGCGGTCAGTTCGGCGTGCAGCGTGCGGTCGACGGCCAGTGCGCTGACGGGCCCCAGCCGCAGGCGCCGGACCCCGGCCTCCAGATCGAGTTCGGCGGTGCGTTCGACGTGCGCGCGGTCCTCCAGGCAGGTGACGGCGGTGACGGGGAGGGGGATCGGCTCCGGTGCCGTGGACATGGGCGGTGTCAGCTCCTGCGGTTGCCGCCGGCCAGGGCCTTGGCGGACGGGATGCGGATCTCGTAGCCGCCGTCGAGGGCGGTGGCGCCGCCGGCGGGCAGGTCCACCCGCCAGACGCGGGTGCCGGGGGTGTGGTGCTCCGTGCCGGTGTCGTCGCGGGGGGCCGACCAGTCGGCCCGCTCCTCGATCCGCACGTCCGCGTCGGAGGTGACGGGGACGCGCTCGCGCACCTCCACGGTGACCGGCCCGGCGAGACGGTTGGCCAGCTCCACGTGGACGCGGTGATCGAGGACCGTCGTGGAGTTGCGCAGGCCCGAGGTCGACTCGTGCACCGTGGTGCGGCGGGTGACCCCGATGCCCTCGGCCGGGCCGAGCCCGACCCGGCAGACACCGCCCGGGGCGAGCGTGGGCAGCGCGGCGGTCAGCAGGAAGTCGTCCCCGACGACGACCTCCACCGGGCCGGCCAGCAGCGCCTGGCCGGTGGAGTGGGAGAGCACCAGCGTGCCGTACACCGTCTGCTCCACGGACGGCACGCAGAGGTACTCCGTGCGCAGGTCCACCGGGATCTCGCCGACGGTGACGGTGTGCCAGGCGCCGTCCGAGGGGATGTCGGTGCGGGCGATGGCGTCGAAGCGGTGGTCGAAGGATCCGGCGGACACCCGCGGCGGCACGGCGTGACCGGGCAGCGGCAGCGCGGCCACCGCCTCGGCGCGGCGGCGGTACTCGGCCGCCACCGGGTCGTACGGGACGTCGGGGAACAGCCGGCCGCGCCGGCCGCCCTGCTCCTCGGGGCCGCTCAGGACGAGCGCGGGGTAGTCCAGCTCGTCGCCGCTCGGCCGCGGCGGACCGGTCGGGGGCGTGGGCGGCGGCACCGCCGAGCCGGGGGCGGCGGGCGCGGCGGACCGTGGCGCCATCGGCCGGCCGGAGGCCGTCGGGACCATCGCGGCGGGCGCCGCCGGCATCATGCCGCCGCGCTGCCGCGCCCCGCCGCCCGGCCCGAAGGACGCGGCCGGGGCAGGGCCGCCGGCAAGCGGCGGGGGCGGGGGAGCGCCGTAGCCGGCGAAGCCGTCGTGGTCCGCGGACTCGCCATGGCCCGCCGGTGGTCCCGCGCTTCCCACCAGGACCGGCTCGCCCCGGCCCTTGGCCATCGCCCGGGCCATCGGAGCCTCGACGCCGTCGGGGCGGGTCCCTGCCGCGTCGTACCCGGCGAATAGGTCGGCCAGGCCGGCCGGCGGCTCGCGCCAGCCGGACGGCGCGGGGGAGGGCTGACGGCGTCCGATCCGCATCGAGCGGAGCCGGGGCAGGTCGGTGCGGCGTCGCAGGTCCGCGGTGGCCAGGGCGATGCGCACGCCGGTCCAGTCCTCGCCGGTGCGCTGCGCCACGGAGGCCCGCAGCACCAGGCGGCCGCTGTCCTCGCCCCGACGGTGGGTGAGCCGGTAGGCCGGAGCCCACACGGCGCCCGGCACCGCGTACTCGATCTCCACCTCCAGCTCGCCCTCGGGCTCGGCTGCTGCTCCGGCCCGCGCCCCCGCCGGCGTCGGGTCGACGAGGGCGCCGAAGGTCAGGACCGCCGAGACGGTCGTGCGCACCTGCGCGGGCGGCGCGTCGGTGGAGGCGCGGTCGAGCCGGTCGGAGGCGACCAGGAACGCGTGCTCGGCGCGCTCCAGGGCCTCTTCCAGCTCGGCGAGACGGGTGTGCAGCGACGTCAGCCGCTCGTCGACGAAGTCGGCGAGGCCCAGCCACGCGTCCACGGGGGTACGGCGGTGGGGGTCCTCCCGGCGGCGGGCGGGCGGGACCGGGCGGACGGCCCCGACCTCCTCGATCAGACCGAGCTGCCGGTCCCGGCGGCCCTGCGCCGCCGCCCACTCGTCGCGCCGCAGCTCCACCTCGCGTCGCAGCGCGTCGGAGTCGGCCGCGTCGAGCGGTTCGGCCTCCACCTCCAGCCGCGCCTCGACGACGCTCACCGCGCCGGAGCCGCTCACCCGGGCCCGCAGGGATCCAGGGTCCAGCGAGCGCGGCAGCCCCGTCACCCGGACGCGGCCGTCCGGCGGCACCGTGCCGCGGGCCAGCCGGCGGCAGACCGCCCCCTGCGCGTACACCACGACCTCGTCGAGGGCCGACCCCCACCGCTGTGCCGTCTCAGCCGTCATGTGCTCCGTCCCCCGTCACGCCGGTTGGAGGTGAAGCCTACTTGCGGCCCGTCGGCCGTGCGCACGGGAATGCCGTGCCCGGTGGTCGCCCCGCAGCGAGGGGCTCAGCCGGCGCGCAGGCCCCGGTCGGCGAAGGCGATCAGCCACTCGAAGCTCTCGTCGACGTCGGCGCTCCACTGGAAGCCGCCCGCCGCCTGAAGGGTGGCGAAACCGTGGCAGAGGCTGCGGAGCATGCGCAGGGCGTGGTCCACGTCGGACTCCGCCACCTCGTAGCCGCGCAGGACGGCGGTGAACGCGTCCAGCAGCCGGGCGCCCCCGGCGGCCAGCGGGTCGTCCGGCCCGGACGGCTCCATGCCGATCGTGGCCGCGTACCGCCCGGGATGCTCCACGACGAAGGCGCGGAAGGCACGGGCCGCGGCCGCCAGCGCGTCGCGTCCGGCGCGACCCTGCACGGCGACGCCGACGGCGTCGGCGGCCTCGCCCAGCGCCAGGGCCGCGATGCGGCGGGTGAGGTCCTCCTGGCCGCCCACGTGCTTGTACAGGGAGGGGGTGCGCACGCCGACCCGTTCGGCGAGCAGGCCCATCGTCAGCCGGTCGAGGCCCACCTCGTCGGCCAGGGCGGCGCCCGCCGCGACCACGGCGGCGGAATCCAGGCCGGCCCTAGGCACGGGCGGCGTCCGAGCGGAGGAAGGCGAGCACGAGGGAGACCACCTGCTCGGGGAACTGGTCGTGCGGGTAGTGCCCCGCGCCCTCGATCATCTCGACGCGGCCGAGGCCGGAGGGCAGGGCGTCGACGATCGCAGCGCCCTCGGCGCGCGGGTCGGCCCAGTCGGGGTCGAGCGTGCCCATCACGACCAGGACCGGGCAGCGGACGGCCCCGAGCTGGGCGCCGGCGTCGGTGGGGGCGCTGCGGCCCATGCCCTGCATGGCCTTCATCCGGCCCGGCTCGCGCAGCCGGGATTCGAACAGCGCGAGCCGCTCGCTCCAGTCGGCCGGCCGGACCCCGGGATAGGCGACGCCGAGGTAGGAGCGCCACAGCCGCACGCTGCCGAACGCGCTGGTGCCGAGCAGCCGCAGGATGCCCTGCCGGAAGCGCTTGACGCGCAGGTCGCCGAGGCGCGGCGACTGCTTGCGGGTGAAGGGCGCCAGCTCGACGACGGCGGTGATCAGGGAGGGCTCCCGGGCCGCGGCGATGGTGGCCGCACCGCCGGACACGGAGTGGCCGACGAGGACGGCCGGGCCGCCCAGGTGGCGGACGACGGCGAGCAGATCGCCCGCGATGGCGGTGCGGCTCCAGTCCGCCCAGTCGGCGCCGGACTCGCCGCAGCCGCGCAGGTCCACGGCGGCGACCCGGTAGCCCGCCGCGACGAGCTGGGGGACGACCGCACGGTAGGCGGCGCGGCTGTCGCCCATGCCGTGCGCGAGCACGATCAGCGGCCCGGAGCCCGCCACCTCGTAAGCGATCGTGCCGCCGTCGACGGTCAGATACTCGGTCATGGCTTCCCCAGATGCTCGGCTAATGGCGTTAGCCAAAAGCTAATCGCATTAGCCTGGGTTGTCCACGGCGTCGTTCTCCGAGGGGTCGGCCGGGCTCATCGCGGCGGCGGCGGGGGCGGCTCGGCAGGGCAGCGGCCGGCCGTCGGCGGTCCGTCGGCGGTCCGTTCGGTCCGGGAGAAAATCTGTAGTGGCCGGAGTAGACATGGACCCTCTCCAGGGCTAGAGTTTCTGGCATACCGAGAAAGTCGAAGGCGAACGAAGTGGGCGTGGCGGCACGATGCCGCCACGCAGGCAGAGGCGGCCCGTGCGGGCCGTGAGCAGTACCCGTGGAATCCAGCAGTGCAACCGATCAACCGAAGGTGAGGAGCGCACGCCATCAGGATCGCCCGGGCGAGGGAACAGTTCGCCCGGGTACCGCAGGCCCCCGATGGGAAGGTGGTCCCCGGTCACGCATCCGCGATCCCCGCAGCAGCACCCTCTCGGGTGTCCCCTGCGGAACAAAATTCCGGCGAAGTCGGCCGGCAGATGGTGTTGAAGGCTCGGGGCCCGGGTGCCGGCATGGCGCCCGGGCCCCCCGACGCGTCTTGTGGAAGAAGAGGTCTATGCCCCCTCGCAGTACCCCCTCCGTCGCCCCCATCGATGACGACGACTACCCCGCCTACACCATGGGCCGGGCTGCCGAGATGCTCGGCACCACCCCCGCCTTCCTGCGAGCCCTCGGCGAACACCGGCTGATCACCCCGCTGCGCTCCGGAGGCGGACACCGCCGCTACTCCCGATACCAGCTGCGCGTCGCGGGCCGCGCCCGCGAACTCGTCGACCAGGGCACGCCCATCGAGGCCGCCTGCCGCATCGTCATCCTCGAGGACCAGCTCGAGGAGGCCCAGCGCATCAACGAGCAACTGCGCGCCCAGGACGGCACGGCGCAGCCGGCGGGTCCGACCGCCGCCACCTCTTCCTGATCGCCGGCGGGCGGCGGTCCCGGTCGTCCCACGGGCCGTCGCCCCGCCGTGTGCGCCCCGGCGGTGCGGGTATCCGCTCCGCACACCGCGTGTTTCGGGGAACGGCCCCGAACCCGACCGGGAGAGGTGCACATGTCCGCGTCCCTCGTGGAGACCGTCGACGTCGAAGCCCCCGTCAGCGTCGCCTGGCAGTTGTGGAGCGACGTCACGCGGTGGCCGTCCTTCCTGAGCCACGTACGTCTGGTGGAGCCGATGGACGGCCGCCGTTTCGCCTGGCAGCTGCAACTGCCCGGAGCCGACAAGAACTTCGTGGCCGAACTGACCGAGGTCGTCCCCGAGGACCGCATCGCCTGGCACACCGTGGAGGGCGTCGAGCACGCGGGCGTGGTCACCTTCCACCGGCTGAGCGACACCGCCAGCCGCGTGACCGTGCAGATCGAGTACGACCCCAAGGGGTTCGTCGAGCATCTCGGCGCCCTCACCAACCTCGACTCCGTCCTCGCCAACTACGACCTCGGCCAGTTCCAGAAGCTCGCCGAGAAGACGGCGGCGTCCTGACCCGCGCGGTCGCCGGGCGCCCCGCGCCCCCCACGGCGGGCTCCCGCGCGCGCCTGAGCCGCCGGGCCCGATGTGGGGGAATCGGGGGGATTTCGGCCGGACGTTGCATGGGACCAGCGGATGAGGGATGGTTGCCGGACGGCAATTCTTTTCGAGTGGCAGAGAGGTGGTGGGGTGCGCTACGCGTTCCCCCGCTTGTGATTCCTTCTCCGGGTACCTCCGAGCGCCCGCGCGGCGCCGCATGGAGCGACGCACCCTGTCCCGTCGTCGTCCTGGACGGCGAGGGGAGCGTCGTCGAGGCGAACGACGCGGCCCGGGACCTCTTCGCCCGCCAGGCCGACGACGACACGGCGCCGGGCGGCCTTCCCCTCTGGCTCGCGCACGCCCACGGCCGCCTCGGATCGGCCGACGCGCCGCCCCTCGTCGCGGGCGCGGTGGCGCACCGCACCTTCGCGGCGCACCCCTCGCCCGGCGAGGGCGGGAACGTGGTCTGGTGGCTGCTGGAGGACACCGGTCAGCGCGCCGCCGAGCAGGCGCTGCGCAGCGAACGGGAACGCACGGCGCTGCTGGCGGAGGTGTCCGGCGCCCTGCTGTCGTCGCTGAACGTGGACCGCTGCACGGAGGTGACTGCGCGGATGGCCGCTGATCATCTGGCCGACGCGGCGCTCATCGTCGCCCCCGCCCAGGGGCGCCGCCACTGGCTGACGTACGCGCAGGCGGGCGGCCCGGTCACCCAGACCGCGGCGCACGTCGACGCCACGACCGTGCCCGGCCTCGCCGAGGCGCTCCAGGGCTTCCCGCCGGTCCCCACCCGCTGGATAGACCCCGACGGCCTCCCCGACTGGGTCGTCCCGCCCGGCTTCGACGGCCCGATCGGATCGGTGATCGTCACCCCGCTGCCCGGACACGGGGTGCCGGCCGGCGTGCTCGTCCTGCTGCGCTCCAGCACCCAACGCGCGTTCACGGACGGCGAGGAGGTCTTCGCCCGGCTGTTCGCGGCACGGGCCGGCGCGGCCCTCTCGGCGGCGCGCCTGTACGCCGAACAGGCGTCGATCACGGCCACCCTGCTGCGGGAGCTGCTGCCGCCCCGACTGGAGCGGGTCCACGGCGTGGAGTACGCGGGAGCCTTCCGCGCGTCGCAGGACCACGAACGCGTCGGCGGCGACTTCTACGACGTCCACCCGGCCGCCGACCCCGCCCAGGAGACCTTCGTCGTCCTGGGCGACGTGGCCGGCAAGGGCCTGGAGGCCGCCGTGCTCACCGGGAAGATCCGCACCGTGCTCCAGGCGCTCCTGCCGCTCGCGGACGATCACCAGCGGGTCCTCGGCCTGCTCAACGACGCCCTGCTGCACGCGCACCAGACACGCTTCGCGACGCTCGTGCTGGCCTCCGTGCGCCGCCGCTCGGGGCACGTGGAGCTGCGGCTGACCAGCGCCGGGCATCTGCCGCCGCTGATCGTCCGCGCCGACGGCCGGGTGGAGGAGGCCGACACCGGCGGCACCCTGGTGGGCGCGCTGCCCCACGTCACCGCGCGCAGCACGGACGTCGTCCTCGCGCCGGGGGAGACGTGCCTGCTGTACACGGACGGGATCACCGAGGCCCGCGGCGGCCCGCTGGGCGACCAGCTCTACGGCGAACCCCGCCTTCAGGAGGCGCTGCGCGAGTGCGCGCGGATGCCGGCCCAGGCGATCGTGGAGCGGGTGCAGATGCTGGTGGCGCAGTGGCTGGGCGAAGGCCGCCACGACGACCTGGCGACGCTGGCGATCACGAACCCCACAGGCGGCCACGGCGCGCTGCGCATCGTCGACGGCCACGAGGACCGGCGCCGTCGCCGGGAGCAGCGATGACGGCCGAGACCGCCCGCGTCGCCGACGCCGAGCGGCTCATGGACCGGCTGTGGGCCGCCGTGACCGACAGGGACGAGCCGGCCGCGGTGCGCACGGTGTGCGCGGCGGCCGACGCGGGAGCGGACGAGGAGGCGCTGCTGCTGGACGTCGTCGCACGGGTCCAGCACCGGGTGGGCGTCGAATGGGCCGCCGACCGGATCAGCGTGGCCGAGGAACACGCGGCCAGCGCGATCACCGACCGGGTCGTGGCCGCCCTCGCCCACCGCCGCGCCGCGGTGTCCGAGCCCGGCACGCGCGGGCGGGTGACGGTGGCCTGCGTGGACGGCGAGTGGCACGTCCTGCCCGCCCGGCTGCTGGCGGAGGTCCTCACCGGTCGCGGGTGGCGGGTCGACTTCCTCGGCGCCCACACCCCCACCCCGTACCTGATCGAGCACGTCCACCGGACCAACCCCGTCGCCGTGCTGCTGTCGGCGTCGATCCCGACCCATCTGCCCGCCGCGCACAAGGCGGTGACCGCCGTGCAGTCCCTGGGCGTCCCCGTCATGGTCGGCGGCGCCGCCTTCGGCCCCGGCGGCCGCTACGCGCGCCTCATCCAGGCCGACGAATGGGCCTCGGACGCCCGCGCCGCGGCGGACCGCCTCGCCGAGGGAGTCCCCGTGCCGCAGGCGAGCCGACGGCTCCAGATCGACGACCTCCCCCACCTGGCCGACCAGGAGTACACCTTCGTCAGGAACAGCCGCACCGTGCTGGTCCGGCAGGCGCTCGCAGCCCTGGACGAACGCTGGCCGGCCATGCGCTCCTACAGTGCGGTCCAACGGGAACGCACCGCCGAGGACCTCGCCCACATCGTGGACTTCCTGACCGCCGCCCTCTACGTCGACGACGGCGCGCTGTTCACCACGTTCGTCGCCTGGACCGCGGACGTCCTGACCGCCCGCGGCGTTCCGGCCCACGGCCTGGCGCTCGGGCTGAGCGTCCTGGCCGGGCAACTGCACGACTTCCCGCGCGCCCTCGCCTTCCTCGGCGCGGCCGCCGACACCCTGACGTCCGCCCCTCCCGTCCCAGGAATCCCCGCATGACCCGTTACCAGCCGACCGAATTCTCCGTGACCGTGTGCGCCGCCGACGCCCGCGCCCTGCGCGTGGCCGTCCGCGGCGACCTCGACTACGACAGCGGCGACGACTTCGCCCTGACGATGTTCGACATGCTGCGCGAGCACGCCGAGGAGCACGGTCCCACCCTGCGCGACCTCCACCTGGACTGGGCGGAGTTGAACGCCTTCGACTCCAGCGGGCTGTCCGTCCTGCTCGGCGTGCGCCGCCGCGCGCACGCCGCCGGGATCAGCCTGCACCTGCACCACCAGCCGGAGTTCCTGGCCCGCATGCTCCACGTCACCGGCGTCGCCGACTATCTGACGCAGCGTGCGCGCCCGGGCGCGGAGCCGGAGTCGGCGTCGGCGTCGTCCGCGATCGGTGACAGCGGCGGCGAAGCCGCCCCGGTGTCCTGAACGGGTCCGGGCTACTCGCTGTGCACGAGCTGGATCAGGTTGCCGCAGGTGTCGTCCAGGACCGCGGTGGTGACCGGGCCCATCTCCAGCGGGTCCTGGGTGAAGCGCACCCCGAGCCCGCGCAGCCGGTCGAACTCCGCGCGCACGTCGTCCACGGCGAAGGAGGTGGCGGGGATTCCGTCCTCGAACAGCGCCGACTTGTACGGACCCACCGCGGGGTGGCCGGAGGGCTCGAGCAGCAGCTCCGTGCCGTCGGGATCCTCCGGCGACACCACGGTCAGCCACCGGTGCTCGCCGAGGGGGACGTCGTGCTTCGTCACGAAGCCCAGCACGTCCGTGTAGAAGCGCAGCGCCCTCTCCTGGTCGTCCACGAAGACGCTGGACAGGTGGATCCTCATGGGGTGCTCTCCCGTGGGTCGGGCCTGAGCCACCGGGTCGCGATGCGCTCAAGGGGTTCGGTGTTCAGATCGTGGAACTTGTACCGGCCCTCGCGCCGGGAGACCACCAGCCCCGCCGACTCCAGAACGGCCAGGTGCTGGCTGATCGCCTGGCGGGACAGTCCGAGGCCGTGCCGGGTGACCAGCCGTGCGCATATCTCGAACAGTGTCTGGCCGTCCCGCTCCACCAGTTCGTCGAGGATGCGCCGGCGGGTGGGGTCGGCCAGCGCCCTGAAGACGTCCTCGGCCATGACGCCCATGATAGGCAAGCGTCGACTTGCCTATCAAGCGGAGTCGCCCCGCAGCGGGTGCTCGTGTCCCGTCGAGGTCGCGCGCCTCACATCCCGGTCGCGCATGTGAGGCGCGCGTGACGGGGGGAAGGAGAGTCGGTGACCGAGGAGGCGAAAGTGACACATGACCGGATCGGACTCGCGGAGGTGCTCGCCGCGGCGGAGGACGCCGCGCCGGTGGGCTCCCTCGACGTCGTCGCGCGCAACCTGCGCGACCGGTTCGGCGCGCGCTATGTGTCGTTCCTCTTCCTCGACGTGGTCGGCCGGCGACTGCTGCGGGTCAGCGACATGACCGCCGGGCAGGACGGACACCGCGCGGGGCAGGTCCCCCTCGCCGGCAGCAGCGTCTACGACGAGGTCCTGCGCACCCAGAAGCCGGTGCGGGCGCCGGAGGGCGGCCAGGGGCAGCGCGTGCTCGCGCCCGTCACGAACCGCGGCGACGCCATCGGCGTCCTGGAACTCTTCCTGGCCGACGTCACCGAGGACATCCTGGAACAGGTGGAGGAGGCCGCGCACGCGCTCGCGTACATCATCGTCACCGACCGCCGCTTCACCGACCTCTACCACTGGGGCAACCGCACCACCTCGGTGAGTCTGGCCGCCGAGATCCAACGTCAGCTGCTGCCCTCGGCCCCCTCCTGCGAGGCCGACGAATTCGCCCTCGCCGGCGCCCTGGTCCCGGCCTCCGACATCGCCGGCGACACCTACGACTACTCCCTGGACCAGGACACCCTGCACCTGTCCATCACCGATGCCATGGGCCATGACGTCGACGCCTCGCTCATGGCCACCCTGCTGGTGAACGCCTCGCGCGGCGCCCGGCGCGCCGGGGTGGACCTCGCCGAACAGGCCCGCCAGACCCACCAGGCGCTCCTCGACCACGGCCGGCGGACCTTCGCCACCGGACAGCTTCTGCGCGTCGCCCTGGACGGGACGGGCGCGCAGCTCGTCAACGCCGGCCACCCCTGGCCGCTGCGGCTGCGCGACGGAACGGTCGAGGCGCTGCGCCTGACCGTGAACCTGCCCTTCGGCGTCGTCGGACAGGGCCGGTACCTGGTGCAGGACGTCGACCTGCGGCCCGGCGACCGCCTCCTGCTCTACACCGACGGCATGCAGGAACGCGAGGCGGAGACGGTCGACCTGCCCGCGCTCCTGCGCGGCACGGCCTGCGAGCACCCGCGCGAGGTGGTGCGCGCCCTGGTCCAGGAGGTCGCCCTGGCCTGCGGCGGCCGGGTGAGGGACGACGCCACCGTCCTGTGCCTGGACTGGCACGGGCCCGACGGCGGCGGACGCGCCGCCGTCCGTTGACCCCGGCCCGCCGCGCGGGCGTCACCGGTCGCCCGGCTTGCGGCCCCAGGCGGTGAGCATGCCGGCCGACAACGCGGCGCAGTCCTCGGAGGCCAGGTAGCGGACCGCCGCGTCGACGCCGTCGTCGTCGACCAGCCCCGTGGAGATCATCGCCGTCCTGCTGCGCTCCCAGGTGTCCGCCCAGAAGCGGCTGAGGGGGCTGCCCGGCGTCAGCGGCGGCACATGGATCTCGGCGGCGACCCCGAGCAGCCCCGCCCCGCGCAGCAGCGCCGGGTAGGACGGCACCCACGAGACGTCGGTGCCGATGGTGGCCCGAAGCCCCTGCCACATCGCGCGCATCGCCGTGCTGTACGGCGTGGCCGGGGCCAGGTCGCTCGTCAGGTCGACCGCGTCGCTGAGCACCAGCAGGCCGCCGGGCGCGACGAGTTCGGCCAGCGTGCCCAGCAGGCGGTCGCGCTCGGGCAGATGCATGAGCACGAAACGGGCGTGTACCAGGGAGAACCGGCCCGGCACCGGCCGCGGACCGGTGATGTCGGCCTCCAGCACGTCGAGCCCCGGCGTGGACCGGGCGTCGAGGAAGCGTGTGTCGCGGTCCACGGCGAGCACGCTCGCCACGCCCGCCTCCTCCAGGAGCCGCCGGGAGACCGTGCCGGTGCCCGCGCCCACGTCGAGGCAGTGCCACCCCGGGCCGACCCCGAGCGCCCGCAGCCGCGCCATGGTGATGTCGTCGTAGGCGAGCGCGCCGAAGTCGATGCGCTCGCCCTCGCCCGCCTGCTCCGGACGGAAGACGGCCTCGCCGTACCGGCCGTCGCCCTGAGCGTCCCCGGGCCGGCCGGCGGTCACGGCGTCGTCCGCGGGCCGGCGGACGACAGGTGGTCGGGGGGGCCGCCGACGCGGCGGGCGCGGGAGCCGTCGGGTGGCGGGGCGGCGGACACGGTCATGGCGGGCCTCCTCACACGGGCGGGCGGTACCGGGGCGGCGCCCCTCGCGGGCCGCCGCCCCGGCGATCCTCCACCAGCGGCCGCCCGGCCGCCCGAGGCTCGCCGCGTCTGGGCCGATCGGCCCTGCGGCCGTTCCGCCGACCGCACGGCCCCGGGCCGTCCGCCGGCGCGCGCGGCCTCAGCAGGTGGGGACGTCGGAGAGCCAGGCCGGGCCCTTGATGTAGATGTTGGTCAGCCAGGAGCCGTCGGTCAGCTTCGACCAGGCGTCGTTGGTGTACCCCTCCGCCGTCACCTCCTGGGCGTGCGCCTGGCACACCACGTTGATCGTCGTCGGCTGCGCGAAGTAGTCGACGACCGCGGCGTTCACGTTCGGCTCGCCGTGGGTGCGCACCCCGGTGCCCCAGGTCTGGTGCGCCTTGCTGCCCCCGGTCGGCGGCGGGGTGGTGCTGCCGCCGCAGTCCGGGATGCCGGGCAGCTCGGCCGGGCCCTTGATGTAGATGTTGGTCAGCCACGAGCCGTCGGCCAGCTTCGACCAGATGTCGTTGGTGTAGCCCTCGGCGGTCACCGTCTCCGCGTGCTCCTGGCACTGCACCGACACCTGCGTCGGGCCCGCGAAGGTGTCCACGACCGAGGAGCGCACGCTCGGCGTGGAGTGGGTGCGCACCCCCGTGCCCCAGGTCTCGAAGGTCGTGCCGCCGTCCGCGGGCGGCGGGGTCGGCGTGCCGGAGCCGTTGATCCGGACCGCGCCGGCGTAGTCGCCGCCGGTGCGGACCGGCGCGACCCGGATGTGCGTGCCCGACTCGTACGCCTCGACCATCTGCCCGCCGCCCAGGTACATGGCGACGTGGTGGATGTGCCCGGCGCCCCAGAACATCAGGTCGCCCGGCAGCAGCGGCGCGGTGCCCTGGGCGGCGGAGAACCGGGCCGAGGCCTGCGCGCTGTGGAACTGGTCGTTCGCCGTGCCGTTGAGCAGGTCCTTGCCGGTCGCCCGGTAGTAGGCGTAGCGCATCAGACCGGAGCAGTCGAAGCCCTTGCGCTCGTTGTCGTGGGCGCTGTCGGGGTCGGAGCCGTCGTAGTAGCCGTAGGTCGCGCCCGGCGTGGCGCCGTGGCCGCCGCCCCAGCTGTACCAGACGCCGATCTGCGAGCAGGCCGCGGACACGGCGGCCTGCGCGGTGGTCGACGCACCCGGCGCGAGGACGCCGCAGGAGGCGTCGGGCGCGGCGTGGGCCGGGGCCGAGAAGAACGCGGAGAGGGCCAGTACCGAGGCGCCCAGGACCGCGCCGCTGGTCCGGCGGCGCGTGCTGGTGATCTTCAAGGAACTCTTCCTTCGTCGTCGTGCGTCACCGGCGTCTGCGGTGACGGCGGGGAGGAACGGGTGTGTCGCACCCACCCCCGTGGGATGCGACACGCGGCTTGAGGACGAGTGCTGCGGGTGACTCGAGGACGAGTACTGCGGGTGGAGGAGTGCCGGTGTCGGACGGACGCTGCGGGTGGACGAGTCGGTGGGTGTGCGCGTGCGGCCGTCGGACGCGTGCGGCTAGCGGACGAGTGCCGCGCGCATCTTGGCCAGGCCGCGCATGCGATTGCGCTGGACCGTGCCGCGGTGCGCGCCGAGCCGCTGCGCGGCAGTGTCGTGGCTGAGGCCTTCCAGATCCACGAGAATCACCGCGGCGGCCTCCTTTTCGGACAGCACGCTCAGCAGCGAGAGCGCCGTCGCCGAGGCCTCGTAGACGCCGAGTCCGCCGTCCCAGCCGGCCTCCGGCAGCCGGTCGGTGGTGTGCTCGCGCCGGGAGGGCCGGGCCCAGGAGTCCCGCAGCAGGTTGGCCGCGACGGCGCACGTGTAGGCGTACGGGTGCTGCTGCTGGGTCAGGCTCTGGGCGCGGGCCCGCCGGGAGAGCCGCAGGTACGTCTCCTGGACCAGGTCGTCGGCGTCGTGCGGATTGCCCGTCAGCGCCAGGAGCCGCCTGCGCAGCCGCGGCATGTCGGCCGTGAACGAGGCGTCGAACTCGCCCGGGCTCATTCCCTCGTCGTCGTCCGCGCGCGATGGCGTCGGACAGGACGCGTTGCTGATCTCCACTTCTTCTCCCCCTCGGTGGGACGTGTCCGGTGGTGCGCCGTGCCGACGGTGGTCAGGCCGTCGTGCGGGGCGGGGCGGCGGGGCCGTAGCGGGCCGCCGGGGCGTCGACGAGCAGGGCCCAGTAGCGGTCGCCGTAGGACCAGTGCCACCACTCGGTCGGGTAGTTGACGAATCCGGACGACGTGAGCGCCCGGGCCATCAGCGCCCGGTTGGCACGCGCCTCGGCGGCGATGCCGGGCGCCGCGGTGCGACAGGCGCCCGCGCTCTCCTCCGGGGTGGCGTTGACCTCCGTGCCCAGGGGCAGTTCACGGCCGTCCCGGTCGCACAGCGTCAGGTCGACCGCTCCACCGCTGACGTGCGGGGCGACCTCCGGCGGGGAGATGTAGGCACTCGCCAGCTCCCGTATGCGCTCGGGCGCCGCGTCGGGATGCGCCCGTCGCATCGTCGCCGCGTACTGCTCGAAGTAGCGCCGCTGGAGGTCCGGCGGCCGGTACCCCTCCACGACCAGGAACCGGACGCCGGCCGGCAGCAGCCGCTGCGCCCGCACGAGCCGCCGCAGCACGCCCGACCTCAGATGGGCGTAGCTGCCCCGGTCGTCGGCCTGCCGGAGGTCGAGCCGCAGGCCGCCGCTGCCGCGCAGGTCGACGAGCGGCTCACCGCATTCGTCCTCCGCGACCGCGGCGACCCGGGGATCCGAGAGCGTGATGATGTCTGTCACGGGAGAAGCGTCCCGCGGACCGCTGCAAATGCTCTGCAGATCGCCTGCAAGCAGTCGACCAGGCCTTTTGCAGCGAGCCGGGCCGCGGCCGGTGATCCCGCCGCCCCCGCCGTCGGCGCCGTCCGCCGGACGGGCCGCCGAGTCGGGGCCCGCCGCGTCCCGCCGCCGCCCGCAGCAGCGGGGCAGCCGGGCCGGTGACGCCAGGGCGTGTTTCGCCCTAGCCCGCCGCCCCGGACCGCTCGCGGGCCTCGCGGCAGTCCAGTTCCCGGAAGACCGCGAGTGCCGCGGACCGCGCGGCCCGCGCCCGGGCCTCGTCGCCGTCCGCCGTCCAGACCTGCGCCAGGTCCCAGGCCGTGCGCGCCCGCCACAACGGCAGCCGCAGCGCCTCCCAGCCCGCCAGCGCCCGCTCCAACGGCGCCCGGGCGCGGTCGGGTTCACCCGCCGCCAGGTGCCGTTCGCCGAGGGTGCGCAGGACCAGCGCCTCGCCGAAACGGTCCTCTCGCTCGCGGGCCACCGCCAGGCACCGGCCCAGCCGCTCGGCCGCCTCCGCCTGCCGGCCCTGTCGCAGCTCCACCTTGGCCAGCGACTGTTCCGCGTACATCACGCCGAACGTGTCGCGCAGACCGGTGAAGATCCGCAACGCGTCGTGCAGCAGCTCCTCGGCCTGCTCCAGCGCGCCCTGCGCCCGGTGACACAGGGCGAGCGAGCGCAGCGTGAGCGCTTCTCCGTGCCGGTCGGCCTGCGCGCGGTACAGCTCCAGCGCCCGGCTCAGCGCCTCCCAGGCCTGCGGAGCGCGGCCCTGCTCCCGGTGCACGTAGCCGATTCCGTAGAGCACGCGGGCCCGGGCACCGCGCTCGGCATCCGGCCCGTACCGGTCGAGCGCCGCGTCGAGCAGCTCGAGCGCCTCGGTGTACCGGGCCTGCTCACGCCGGGCCGTGCCCATCCCCGCCAGCGCCACCGCCGCCCCCTGCGACGGCCCGCCGCGCTCCTCGAACAGCCGCAGGGCCTCGCTGAAGCGGGCGTACGAGTCCTCGAACTCGTCCTGCTCGTAACAGAGTTGCCCCAGGCCGTTGAGGAGCCACGCCTCGCCCTCGCCGTCCTCGCTGCGGCGCACGGCCGCGATGGCCGCGGCATGCGAGCGCGACCAGGCGTCGAACTGGTTGTACAGCGCGGCCGAACTCGCGATCAGCGCCCCGGCCAGATCCCGGGCCGGCCGGTCCAGCCGGTGGCCGGCGCAGTACTCCACCGCCGCCAGCAGGGAGGCCTGTTCGGCGGCGAACCAGGCCGCGGGCCGCTCCAGCAGCGACTCCTCGGTGCCGGCGTCGAGGGGGTGCACGGTCGCCGGCTGCGGGAAGTACCGGACGGCACCGCCCGGGCCGCGCGCGGCCGCCTTCCTGGCGAGCCCCAGCCAGCAGCCCACGAGCCGCAGCACGGCGGCCTCGCGCTGCTCCGCGCTCTCCTCGGACAGGCAGCGCTCCCGGGCGTGTTCGCGGGCCAGGTCGTGGATGCGGTAGCGGTTGCGGCCCGTGTCGTCGACGCCGATGACGTCGATGAAGTGACAGTCCACCAGCCGCTCCACCGCCTCCTCGGCGTCCTCGGTGTCGATGTCCAGCAGGGGAGCGGCGATCCAGCCCGCGAAGTCGGGCAGGTCCAGCAGGGCGAGCCGGCGCAGCGCGCGGCGCTCCTGCGCGTCGAGGTCGGCGTAGCCGAGTTCCAGACTGGTGCGCAACTCCAGGTCCCCGGCCCGCAGTTCGTTCAGCCGGCGCCGTTCGTCGCGCAGCCGACCGGCGAGTTGCCCGGGCGCCCAGTGCGGGCGGGCGGCCAACCGGGCTCCGGCGATGCGCACGGCCAGCGGCAGCCGGCCGCACAGCGCCACGATCTCGGCCGCCCGCTCCGGCTGCGAGCCGGTCCGCTCCCGTCCGGCCACGCGCCGCAGGAGTTCGAGCGCCTCCTCCCCGTCCGGCACCGTCAGGTCCAGGTGGGCCGCGCCCTCCAGGGCCACCAGCCGGCGGCGGCTGGTCACGAGCACCGCCGAACCGGGGCCCGGCGGCAGCAGGGGCCGCACGTGCGCCTCGCCGGACGCGTTGTCGAGGATCAGCAGGACGCGCCGGTGCCCGATGTGCGTGCGGTACAGGCCGGTGAGCTCCTCGGCGGAGCCCGGCAGCGTCTTGGGGTCGGCGCCCATGGCGCGCAGCAGCCGGGCCAGCGCGTCGGCCGGCTGGAGCGGAGCGGCGTCGGCTGCCCGCAGGTCTATGAACAGCCGGCCGTCGGGGAAGAGTTCGGCGGTGCGGTGGCCGACGTGCACGGCCAGCGCGGTCTTGCCGGTGCCGGAGCGTCCGGAGATCACCCCGATCGGCGGCGCGGTGCGCTCGGCGTCGTCGACGCCGTGCAACAGCGTCTCGGCCCACCGGATCTGCTGCGAGCGTCCGACGAAGTCGGCGATGTCCGGCGGGAGATGGGAAGGCGCGGGCGCAGTCGGACGTACGGTCTGCCGGGGAGCCGGCACGGGGACGTCGCCGGACCGCTGCCGCGCCGTCGCGATCCCGGCGGGCGGCGCGACGGACGACGGGCCGGCGTCCGCGCCGAGCACGGCGGTGTCGTTGGTCAGCACCGCCTGGTGCAGGGCCCGCAGTTCGGGACCGGCGTCGATGCCCAGCTCGTCGCGCAGCGCCGTGCGGCCCTCCTGGTACGTGCGCAGCGCGTCGGAGACCCGGCCCGTGCGGAACAGCGCCGTCATCAGCTGGCCGCGCGGCCGCTCCCGCAGGGGATGGGCGGCCACGTGCGCGAGCAGCGGGGCGATCGTCCGGTCCGCCCGCCCCAGCGTCAGCTGGAGTCCGAACGACTCCTCCTGCGCGACCAGGCGCAGCTCCGCCAGCCGTGCCGCCTCGATCCGGGCGAACGACTGGCCGAGTCCTTCGAGGGCCTCCTGTCCCCGCCACAGGCCCAGCGCCGAGGCCAGCAGGTCGGCCGCCTCCTGGGGGCGGCCGCCCGCGGCCGACGCACGGCCCGATGTGAGGAGGCGCTCGAACCGGCGGGCGTCCACCTGGGAGGGGTCGAGTGCGGCGAGGTAGCCGGGCGGCCGGGTCCGGACGGTGTCGGCTCCGCCCACGTGGGCCAGCGCACGGCGCACGGCGGAGACATGGGTGGCGACCAGCGCGGCGGCGGTCGCGGGAGCCTGCTCGTCCCAGACGAAGTCCACGAGCCGTTCGGTGGGGAGCACCTGGCCGAGATGGACGACGAGCGCGGACAGCACGGCGAGCGGCCTGACCCCGTTGAGCGGGGCCCGCCGGTCCCCTTCCCACACCTCGACCGGACCGAGTAGGCGTACCTCGAGCATGAGTCCCCGATCGCTGTACCGTTCCCGCACCGCGGAGCGCGACAACGATATCGGCGGGCCTCTGCGGCGGGATGCCGGGCGCCGGGGGGCCTGGCCGGATCCGGCCGGTGCGCCGAGGCGGACCCGCCCGGGTGCGGGCCGGGCGCCGGGGCGGACACGGCGGCCCGTCCGTTCCCGCGCGGCCCGGCACTTGGCTTGATCCGGCGTGCGCGAGACGGGTGGCTCGCCCGAGGGACGGTCCGCGCGAGGCGTTCGTATGAGCCCGCCGGACCGGGAAAACCGTTCGGATCCGGCGTCATACGAACGCGCCGTCCAGGGCGTCAACGGCTCGAAAGCACCGCCTCCGCACGATCGGGCCGCGCTCGACCGGCTTCCGCTTCCCCTCCGTCGCGGTCGCCCGCGCACCCGCCCGACCGCACGGTCGCCCGCCCGTTCCGTGCTCGACCCGCCCCTGTTCCACCCGTCTCCGTTCGATCCGCCCGAACCGTTCGATCCGCCCCGGGAGGGAGCCGATGAAGCGCACCGACGCCGCCCGCCGGCCGGCCGTCACCACCGTCGCCGAGACCCCCGCGACCGCACCGCCCCCGGTGGCGCGACCCGCAGAACCCCCCTGTCCGCCGCGGTGGGCGCCAAGGCGCGCGGCCGTCGCGATGGGCACGGTCGCCGCCGTCGCCGCCCTCGTCCTGACCGCCTGCACGGCGGACGGAGGCCCGTCCGCCCCCGCCAACCGCGGCCCCGTCGCCGCGGCCTCCGCGGCGCAGCCGGAGCTCAGCTGGGCCGAGGACCTGCGGATCTCCGACGCCGAGGAGCACCTCGTCACACGGTGCATGACGGCGCACGGATTCCGCTTCTGGGACGGGCAGCGGCTGAGCCTGGCCGAAAGACGCCCCCTCGGCTATGTGCAGGACGACGTGCGCTGGGCGCGCACCTACGGCTACGGCAGCCGGATCCTGGCCAAGGAGGACCGCGCCCGCCTCACCAACCCCAACCTCCTGTACCGCAAGACCCTTTCCGCCGACCGGCAACGGGCCTACGACGTCGCGATGGACGGCGGCCGCGAGGCCGAGGTCCTGAGCGCCGCGGCGCCCACGGGCGGCACGATCACCAAGCAGTCCGGCGGCTGCACCGCCGCGGCCGAGAAGGCGCTGTACGGCGACCCGGCGGCCTGGTTCGCCGCCGACACGACCGTCAGCAACCTCCGCCCCCTGTACGTGGACAAGCTGCTGAAGGACGGCGGCTTCACCCGCGCGGTCCGCGCGTGGTCGCGCTGTATGCGGGACGCCGGTCACCCCTACGCCGACCCGGCCGCGGCCCGCCAGGCGACACGGGAGCACAGCGCCCGGCAGAGCCCGGCCGAGGAGGCGCGCTCCTTCGCCGCCGAGACCCGTGTCGCGGTCGCCGACGCGACCTGCGCCCGCACGGTCTCCCTCCGGTCGATCGGCCGGCGGCGCGAGGCCCACTACGTCGCCGGACTCGGCGGTGAGTACGCACAGGCCCTCGACGCCCACGCGCGGATGAAGCGGCTCGCGCTCGGCCGCGCCGAGCGGATCGTCGCCGCGCGCACCTGACCCGCCTTCCCGGCCCGGCCGATCCGGCCTCCAGCCCGGCCGACCCGCCCTCCCCGGCCCGTCGGATCCCGTCTTCACCCGCCCCTGGCGACCGGGCCTTCCCCCTGCCGCTCCGCGTTCCGCGCCCACACCCGAGCTGCTTTCGACCCGCACCGACCCGCTTCCCACCCGCACCCGCCCGACCGGGCAGACAGGACTTCCCCCATGCGCACACCGACCGTGTCCCTCGCCTCCCTCGTCCCGCTCGGGATCGCGACCCTCGCTCTCACGGCCCTGGGCGTGGCCCTGCCCGTGACCGCCCAGGCCAGCGCGCCCTGCGACGCCAACTGGAACAGCCACGGCCGCGACGGCAACGTGCGGGCCTGGCGCGACATCGACTGCCAGGGAGAGCTGCTGGGCGTCACACCCGGCAGCGACCCGGACTGGTGGGACACGACGGGCCCCTTCCAGGGCAGCGACGGCGACGCCGCCTCCTCCGTCATGAACAGCGGATACGTCGGCGGCAAGGACGTCGTCGCCTTCTACTTCCGCCTCAACTACCTCGACACGGCGTACGGCTGCCTCAAGCCCGGCGAGAAGTACGTGGACGACCTCACCCGCAACCGGTTCACCAACGGACACACCATGAACGACAGCATCGTCTCGCACACCTGGGTGAGGGAGAGCGCCTGCGCGCCGGGCTCCTTCATCAGCTGAGGCGCGCGGGCCACGGCCCCGCCTCCCCCTGCTTCCGGGCCCCCGCGCCCCGGATCACGCTCCGCGACGACCTTCGCGGCGTTTCACCCCGCTCACCCGCTTCACCCTCAGCACGCCTCCGACGAGGCAGAACAGGACATCCGCCATGCGCACACTGACCCTCTCCGTCGCCACGCTCGGTCTCGCCGCCCTGGGCGTCGCCCTCCCGGCGACCGCCCACGCCGGCCCCGGCTGCAACGCCGACTGGAACGCCCACGGCCGCGACGGCAACGTCCGCGCCTGGGACGGCACCGACTGCGGCGGCACGCTCCTCGGCGTCACCCCGGGCAACGACCCCGAGTGGGGCGACGCCCTCGGCCCCTTCCAGGGCACCGACGTGAACCGCGCCTCGTCCGTCATGAACAGCGGTTTCGTCGGCGGCAAGGACGTCGTGGCCTTCTACTACCTCAAGGAGTACAACGACACGGCGTACGGCTGCCTCAAGCCCGGTGAGAAGTACGTGGACGACCTCGCCCGCAACCGCTACACCAACGGCGCGTTCATGAACAACACCATCGAGTCGCACGCCTGGGTCACCGCGAGCGCCTGCGCGCCGGGTTCGTTCATCAGCTGACCCGCGTGCGGGCAGGGCCCGCCGGCCTCGCGTCGGCGGGCCCTGCCGACGGTGCCACGGGAGGGCCCCGGCCCGGTCAGCGACTCTTGCGGACCCGGGCCGCGGCCCGGGCCTCCGCCGCCTTGCGGGCCTCGGCGGCTTTGCGGGACTCCTTGGCGGGGCGGCCGGGACGGGTGCCCATCCCGCGGAAGGGGGCGTTGCCCCCGCCGGTCTTCGCCCCGGCGGGCGGCCGCTTCGCCCCCGTGATGGCCGTCAGCCTCTCCTCGCCGGAGCGCACCTGGGTGACGGTGGGCCGGATGCCGGCCTCGGACATCATGCGGTTCACGTCGCGCCGCTGGTCGGGGGTGACCAGGGTGACCACGCGCCCGGACTCCCCGGCGCGCGCCGTGCGCCCGCCGCGGTGCAGGTAGTCCTTGGCGTCGGCCGGCGGGTCCACGTTGACGACCAGGTCGAGCGCCTCGACGTGGATGCCGCGTGCCGCGACGTTGGTGGCCACCAGCACCGTGATCTCGCCCTCCTTGAACCGGGAGAGGGTGTGCGTGCGCTGCGGCTGCGACTTCCCGCTGTGCAGGGCGGCGGCCCGGACGCCGGCGGCCCGCAGGTGGCGGGTGAACTGGTCCACGCCGGCCTTGGTGTCCAGGAACATCAGCACCCGGCCGTCGCGCGCCGCGATCTCGGTGGCGGTGGCGTACTTGTCGGCGGCGTGGACGTTCAGCACGTGGTGGTCCATGGTGGCCACCGAGCCCGCGATCCGGTCGACCGACACGACGACCGGGTCGTGCAGGTGGTCGCGCACCAGCTGATCGACGTTCCGGTCGAGCGTGGCCGAGAACAGCAGCCGCTGTCCGTCGGCGGGGACCTGCGCCACGAGGTCGGAGACCTGCGGCAGGAACCCCAGGTCGCACATCTGGTCGGCCTCGTCGAGGACCGTGATCCGCACGTGGTCCAGTCGGCAGTCGCGCCGCGAGACCAGGTCGGTCAGCCGCCCCGGCGTGGCGATGACGACCTCGACGCCGGCCCGCAGCTGCGCCTGCTGACGGTTGATGGACAGACCGCCGACCACCGTCGCCAGCCGCACCCGCAGCGCCTGCGCGTACGGCGCCAGCGCCTCGCCGACCTGCTGGGCCAGTTCCCGGGTCGGCACCAGCACCACCGCGAGGGGCCGCTTCGCCTCCGCGCGCGCACCCGCGGTCCGGGCGAGCAGCGCCAGGCCGAAGGCGAGCGTCTTGCCCGAGCCCGTCCGCGCCCGGCCGAGCACGTCACGGCCGGCGAGCGCGTTCGGCAGGGTCGCCGCCTGGACGGGGAAGGGCTCCGTCACGCCCAGCCCCTTCATCGTCTCCACCAGCGCCGCGGGCAGCCCGAGCGCGTCGAAGGACGCGGCCGGCGGCAGGCCCGGGGACACCGCGTCCGGCGTCGACGGATCGTCGTCGGGAGCCGTCGCCCGCCGGAGCCTGCCGGCCTGCGGGAGTCCGGGTTCCGGCAGCTGCGCGTTCATGGGGGAGCCTTCCTGGTCTGACGCCCGGAACGCGCCGGGGCCCGTACCCCTCGGTACGGGCCCCGGCGGTGTCGAAGCGTGCCCCCAGTTTACCAGCGGCCGACGAGCCCCCGCCCGGCCCCGCGCACGCCCGGCCCCGCGCATGCGGAGGTGCGCACGCGAACGTGCGGGCGCCCGCCGCGCCGAAGCGGGCCGGTCAGAAGCTGCCGTAGTTGACCTGCCAGGTCGGCAGGCCCATCCGGCGCCACACGGCGACGACCCGGTCGCGGTCGTCGAGGGAGACCCGCACGGCGAAACGGTGACGCACATGACGGTCGAAGAGCTCGGCCTTCACCACGTCGTCGCGGCGGCCGTCGCCGGCGGCGCGCATCCACAGCTCGTCGTAGGGGACCTCGTGCGCCCGCAGCCACGCCTCGGTCCGGCCCCGGTGCTCCTCGCCGCGGCCGGAGAGCAGGACGACGGCGTCGCCGTCCGCGTTGCGGAAGGAGCGCAGCGCCCCGCGCACCGACTCGTTGAGCAGGTCCTCCTCGCAGCGGGTGAAGTCGAAGGGGCCCCGGGCGCCCCGGAGGGCCAGCGTGCCGTCGATGTCGCACATCACGGCCGACGGCAGCGCCGGGTCGGGCGTGTACGGCTCGACGGGCGGCTCGTCGTTGAACCACTCCGCGGTCAGCCGCCACCCGCCCCGCCGCGACGCGGCGTGCTTGTCGGCCAGGATGCGGATGATCTCCTCCCCGACCGGCCGCTCGCGTGCGGCGTCACGCCGGATGCACTCCTCCACCGGGACGTCGGTGAAGTCGTGCACGACGAACGTCGCCTGTCCCGCCACCGCCGCCTTCAGCCGCTTCGGGATGTGGGGCGTCATGTGCGTGTTGTCCACCACGACGTCGAAGCCGTCGTCGACGGCCGCCCGCACCGCCGCGTCCTGGATCGCCAGCACGGTCTGCTCGTGCGCGTACGACCGGCCCCGCTCGGGGGCGGGGACGTCGAGCATCGCCCGCAGGTCGTCCAGGTTGACCCGGCGCATGCGGCCCTCGGCCTCCGTCTGCATCCTGCGCGCCTCGGTCGTCTTGCCCGAGGCGGGCAGGCCGGTCATGACGTGTACAACGGGCACGGTCAGTTCTCCTCGTCGGTCTGGAACGGGTCGGACGCCTCCGGCCGGACGGAACGGTAGGTCACGAGCTCGGTCGGACGCCCGTCCAGGCGCAGGAACATGGCGGGGCGCAGAGCCGGATCGGGCAGCGCCCGCACGGCGCGCGCGAACGCCCCCCGGTCCCCGGCGAGCGGCGCCAGCGAGCGGAACGCCTCGTCGATCTCCCGCTCGCGGTCCTCCACCTGCTTGTCGAACCCGTCGACGAGGCCGCGCACCCACGCGTCGAACTCGTCGGGCACCTGCTCCAGCAGCGCGTCCAGGGGTCGGCCGCCGGCCTCCTCGATGTCGGCGGCCGAGCAGCCGAGCGCCTGCGCCACCTGCTTGGCCGGCAGACCCGAGAACCGCTGGACGCCGTGACCGCGCCAGACGTCGCGCTCGCTCACGCCGGTGAGGACCTTGTGGAGCCGGACGTACTCGGCGAGCTTCGCCTTGGCCCGGACCCCCGAGGCGAAGCGCAGCACGAACCCCTCGGCCTCGGTGCCGGTGGCCGGCCGGCCACCGGGCAGCCGGTTGGCCTCGGCCAGCGCCAGCAGCTCGGCCAGCGGCATGGCGGGCCACACCGTGACGACCGACCCGATGCCCCGCCAGTGCGGCGCGGCGTCGGCCAGGGGTATCTCCGCGCCGGTCCTGCCGAACGCGGCCAGCAGCACCAGATCCCGACGCTCGCCGTAGTCGACGACGATCCGGTTCTGCGGGTACAGGATCTCGGCGAGGTAGGTCACCCCGGGCACGAGGGCGGAGGTGTCCTTGCCGTCGAGCAGTCGCTGCGCCCACGTGGCCTGGGCGCTGACGAACGAGCCCTTGGACGCGACGCGCCACCGGTCGGCGTAGTGGAAGACCACGGCCAGGCTGCCGTCGACCTTGTCGTACACCTCGAACGGCTCGTCGGGCAGGCCGGGCGCGTAGGGGCGGCCGGCCGCGTGTTCACCGACGTTGAAGAACTTCGGCAGCGGCAGCGCGACGATCTCCCCGGTGCCGTCGTCGGCCACCAGGCCCCGGCAACGGGTGGTCACGCTGTTCCACACCTGCTCGTACTGGCATGCCCGCGTGTATGTGTACAGCGACAGCGGCAGTTCCGGATGCGTCTTGCGCGTGACGTGTCCCGCGTCGAGCGCCGCCGCCAACTCCCGCTGCGGCAGCAGCTCATGAAGAGTCAGGTGGTCCTGGCTCATGGTGTTCCTCCCCTTGCCGGTGACTGATTCTCACCCGCGCGGCCACCGGGGGGACACCCGATTATCCGTCGGGCGGCGCGGGAGCGGCGCAGGTCACGACGTTCCTGGGCCCGCCGGTCGGGCGTCCGGGGAGCCGGGACGGGGGTGGCCGAGGAGCGCGGCGACCGCCGCGTCGAGGGAAGTGGGCGGACGGCCGAGGACGTGGCGGAGGTCGTCGGTCTGCCGCTCCAGGGCGCCGGCCCGGACCTGCTCCTCGAGCCAACCCCGGGCTCCGGGCGCGCGGTCGGCCCGGTTCCGCCGCACGACGGGCCGGCCGCAGACGCGGCTGAGCGCCTCGGCGAGCTCGTGGTGGTCCCAGAGGTTCCCGGTGAAGTCGTAGGCGCGGCCCAGGTGGGCGTCCTCGGTGAGGACGCGGGCCGCGGCCTCGGCGAGATCGCCGCGCAGGGCGGTGTTGAGACCGCGTCCCGCGGTGCCGTCCGCCAGTTCGCCCGCGGCGACGGCGTCGCGCAGGCCGGGGTGGACGAAGGCCTCGGTGTAGAAGGGGTGGCGCAGCACGGTGTGCGGCAGCCCGGACGCGGCCAGGGCGCGCTCGGTGGCGTGGTGGGCCGCGGTGAGGCCCTCCGCCCGGGTGTCCGCGCCCAGGAAACTGGTGTACACGAGCGAACCGACCCCGGCGGCGCGGGCCGCGTCGACAGCCGCCCGGTGCTGGGCGGTTCGGCGGGCGGTGTCCAGCTCGGGGGAGGAGATCAGCAGCAGCCGGTCGGCTCCCGCGAACGCGGTGCGCAGCGTCGCCGGATCGTCGTAGTCGCCGTGGCGGACGGTCACGCCGCGAGCGGCCAGATCGACGGCCTTCTCGGGTCGCCGCACGGCGGCCACGACGCGACCGGCGGCCCCGCCCTCCAGCAACCGGTCGACGACCAGCCTGCCGAAGGCTCCTGATGCGGCCGACACCACGATCATCCACGACTCCCTCATTGGTGACGCGGTCGCCGCCGGACGGCGGCCCGGGCCGCTCGGCCCGGACGTCGGGCCCACCTTCGGCGAACGGCGAACGGCACGTCAAAACCTTTTCGGCGCACGGCAGTCCGTCCGGCCGCCGGGCGTGGGGGAGAGCCGCGGTGTTCTTGGACGGGCCCACAACTGCCCACCGGACGAACGCACTTCGGGGTCCCGGTATATCCTGCCGCCTTCACACCACCGGCTCGTGCGGGGAACGACCCAGCCGGCGGAGCAGGGGGAGATCGGTCCCGTCCAGCCCGGCTTCCGTAGACGGGTTCGCTCGGCCGGCCGGCGCAGGGCGGCGACGGCGCGCTCGTCGAGCTGCGCCCCGCTGTAGCCGACGTACGCCACGACAGCGGGCGCGGGCTCCCAGGCCAGCGCGCCGTTGCCGCCGAGGGCGGAGGTGAGGACGGCGGGCCTGCCGCGCACGGTCCCCGCCGCCCGCACGGGAGCGGCGTGCAGTCCGTCCTCCAGGCCGCCGCACCGGGCGACGCCGGTGAACGTGAGGCCTCCTGACAAGGCGCCGGACTCGCCCGTCGCCTTCGAGCTGTAGCGGGCTTCGAGCAGCCGGGCCGGGCGGGCGGGCCCTTGGGAGACGACGGTCAGCCCCGGCGGCGGGTCGACCGCGGGACGTCCCGAGGCGACACGGGTGGCCGCGGCGACCGCGAGCAGGTCGGAGCGCGGCAGGTCCCCCCTTGTGCGTGCGTGCGCGCCGGAGACCGGCCAGGTGATCTCGGGCCCGCGGGCCCGTCCCGCGGCGTCGCCGACCCGGACGCGACGTCCGTCCGGCGGCGCCGGCACCGGGAGGTGACCACCGCGCCGTGCCGTCCCAGCGACCCCTGCGCGCGGTGTACGACCACGGTCCAGGGGCCGGCGTCCGCGCTCCGGTCCCGTCTGACCAGCGTGGCGTCGCGCGGCAGCGGCATTCCCGTGATCACCGGGCCGGGGGTGCGGCCCGCGGTGACGACGGCGTCCGGGCCGGCGGGGAAGGGGCTGCCGGACGGCGACGGCGTCGGTGGGCTCCCGGTGGCGGCGGCCCGGCCGTCCTCGCCGGACCCGCCCACGGTCACGATGCCCGCCACGAGCGCGGCGGACAGCGCCGACGCCGCGGTGACGACGACGAGCCGGCGCGACGGTCTCCAGGGCGGCCGGTCGGGGCCGCCGCCGAGCTACTCCATGGCGGCAGTCCGTCCCACACGGCCGCCCGCCGCGAGCCCCCGGTCGTCGGCCGCCCCCCAGGTCGCAGGCGTCCGCGTCGCGGCCGGACTCCGTTGGACCCGGGGCCGGTTCAGTGGGCGACGGCGGCGGCGGACAGCAGCGTCGCCATGGCGAGGCTGCCCCACAGGGCGGCGGAGCCGTGCGGGGCGAGAGCGGTGATCGCGGCCGGGGAGACGGCGAGGCCGAAGCCGGTGGAGAGCTGGAAGCGCGCCAGGGCGCGGCCCAGGGCGCGGGGCGGGGCGAGAGCGGTGACCAGCGCCGTGGCGCTGCCCGCGTAGAGGATCTCGCCGACGGTGCCACGACCCGCGAGCTCGCGCACACCTGGGAGTTGACGCCCCCGGAGGTCTCACGGCATCTCGCCGTGCTGCGGCGCGCCGAGCTGCTGACGGCCCGACGCGACGGGCGTTACGTCCGCTACGCCCTCGACGTGCCCGCGCTGACGGCCCTGGGCACGGACCTGCTGTCCGCCGTCCTGCGCTGAGCACCGGCCGTGCCAGGGCCGGGGGAGCGGACGCGACGGCCGACCGCCGCGGCACCGCCCGTGCACACGTTCTCGGACCGGCGGGCGGTGAACGGCGGTCACCGGCCGCGCGACCGGTGACCGCCGTGCCCCGGTGGGGTCGTCAGCCCGCCGGCGCGACCGGTGACGGCGTGCCGGCCTCGGCGGCCGGGCCGCCCGGACGACGGCGTTCGTTGCGCCAGGACGCGGCCCAGGCCAGTACCGCGCCGCCGACGGCGTACGCGCCGAGCACCCACAGCGCGGACGTGACGGCGTGGGCGGAGAAGTAGACCGTGTTGCGGACCAGGGTCGTGCCGGCGCCGGGTGGGAGGAGCTGCCCGATCGCGCTCCAGAACGACGGAAGCAGCGGAGCCGGATAGACGCCGCCCGAACTCGGGTTGCCGAGGACCACGAAGAGCAGGATGACCAGGCCGGTGCCCAGGAGGCCCAGCAGGGTCTGGAGGGCGAGCGCGGTCGCCGCCGAGGCGAGGACGACGAGGGCGCCGATGCCGCTCAGGGCCCAGAAGTGACCGCCCAGCGCGTCGAACACCGGCCCCACGACGGCCGCTCCCGCGACCCCCGAGACGACCGCGTACAGCGCGAGGACGGCCAGACGGATCAGCGTGCGCCGGCGGTTGGCGGGACGGGAACCGCCCGCCATGCCCATGATCGTCGCGGTCAGATAGCCGCCGATCACCCAGCCCAGCACGAGATAGAAGGAGGTCATGCCGCGCCCGTCGCCGGCGTTGGGGGGCCGGATGTCGGTGACGGTGATCCGGCGCTTCTGCGCCGTCTCGATCTTCTGCGCGATCTGTGTGGCGGTCTGCGACACCGACGGCCCGCCCGCCGAGGCGACCAGGAGGGTGTCCTCGGCGCCGTTCGCGTCGAAGAGGAAGGCGGCGTCCGCCTTCCTGGTGAGGACCCACTGCCGGGCCGCCGCCGCGTCCGGCGCCGCCGTCGCCTCGACCGGGGCGCCGGCGAGGGCGTCGAGCTGGGCGACGATCTTCGCGGACGCCTGCTGCGGGGCGACCACGGCGACCGGTATTCGGTGCGGGGTGGGGGAGTGGAAGGCCCCGACGTAGGACACGACGAAGGCGAGCTGGACGAGCAGGCCGCCGAGCACGAGCCCGAAGGCCCGCAACGTGACCGCGTCCTTGAACTCGGCTGCGAAACCGGGCGACTTGGCGCCGCCCTCGACTGAAGACTCGCCCGAAGACGGGCTGGAGGGTGCGTTCACGGGCGAATGATCGCACAGACAGGTGAATCCGACGCTCCGCTTCGCCCGGCCCCGTCGGGGCCGGCCCCCGCCCCGACGGCGCGGTATCCGGTCATCGTCTGTCGCGGCGGCGCATGCGCCACGCCATCACTCCGAAAGCCGCCAGGATGATCAGAACCTCAGCCCAGAGAGGCACGAAGTCCGGTGCCCGTCCGCCCGCCGCCGTCACCGTGATCTCTTCGATGGACATGGGGTCTCTTCCTCCCGTGGTCGCTTCTGGCGGTGGTCTGTTCCTTCGAGCGCCCCTCGGCGTCCCGGCCGTGTGGGCGCGCGTCCGGCGCCGACCGCGCGTGCCTGCGTGCCGGTCTCGCGCCGGGCACCGGGCCGGACATGGCGGCGGCTCCCGCCCTGCGCACAGGGGGGAGCCGTCCAGCCGGCCGTATGTGGTGCGACGTCAGCGCGTCAGGCGTGACGGTGCGAGTGCCGGTTGCCCGTGACGAGGCGGTAGAGGGCGAGCAGGATGAAGGATCCGACGATCGCGGCGACCCAGGTGGAGAGGTCGAAGAACCCGTCGATGGAGTCGACGCCGAAGATCACCTTGCCGAGCCAGCCGCCGAGGAGGCCGCCCGCGATGCCGATGAGCATGGTGATGATGATGCCGCCCGGGTCCTTGCCCGGCATCAGAGCCTTGGCGATGGCGCCGGCGATCAGGCCGATGAGGATCCACGCGATGATGCCCATGATGTGTCTCCGCTTCATCTTGTAAGAACGGTGTTAGCTCACGTGTGCACCGTCCGCGCCCGTACAAACGTCCCTTCTTCTCGAATCCTTCACCGAAGAGCGGAAGATCTTGAGCCGCGCGAGATGAAGCGCCGTCACCGAGGGGCGTCGGCGGGGCCGCGCAGGGCCTGGCGGACGGACCAGGCCACGGCCACCAGCGGCACGGCGACCACGGCGCCGATGACCCCGGCCGCGACCGCTCCGCCGACGACGGCCAGTGCGACCACGACCGGGTGCAGGCGCACGGCCCAGCTCATCACGAGCGGGTGCAGCAGATGGCCCTCGATCTGGCCGATGACCACGATCAGGATCACGACCAGCAGGGCGATGAACACCCCCTTCGCCGCCAGGGCGACCACGGCGGCGACGGCCAGCGCGATCGGCGAGCCGATCAGGGGGACGAAGGCGGCCAGGAACTCCAGCAGCGCCAGCGGCACGGCGAGCGGCACCCCGAGGGCGAACAGCGCGACGCCCACCAGGACCGCGTTGGTCGCCGCGACCAGCAGGATGCCCTGCGTGTACCCGGTGAACGTCCGCCAGGCGGCCCTCCCGGCCACGGTCAACCGCTGCCGCCCCCCGGCGGGGAACTGGTCGCACAGCCACTGCCACTGCCGGTCCCCGGAGTGCGTGAAGAAGACCGAGCAGAACACGGCCAGGGCGAGCACGGTCAGCACCTCCACCAGCCTGCTCGCACCGCTGAGCGCCGTGCTGAAGAGAGCCGAGCGGTGGCTGGACAGCAGGTCGCCGAGCCGGGACTGGAGATCGTCGAACGCGTGCCGGGGGAGCCGGAAGGGCGGCCCTTCGAGTTGACGCTCGATGCGGTCGACGCCCGTCACGAACTCCTTCTGGAGCACGTCGCGCTGGCCGGCCGCGGACTCGCCCACCAGCGTCAGCACGCCGAGGACCAGGACGACGCACCCGATGAGCGCCGTGGCCACGGCGAGCGGACGGGGCATGAACCGGGCGAGCAGGCCGGTCACCGGGCGCAGCACCGCGGTGAAGACCAGCCCCAGGAAGACGGCGACGGCGATCTGGTGGAACTGCCCGAGCACGGAGAAGACGACGCGGACGACGACGCCGACGGCGATGATCCGCCAGGCGTAGGCGGCCGCCGTCCGCAGCGGCCCCGGCACACGAGGATCGCCGCCGCTTCGGCGTCCGGGCGGCGAGGCGGGCGGATCCGGGGGTGTGGACATCTCATGCCCGTACCACCCGCCGGACCGTCGATCGCGGCCCCGGCGCGGAGTTCCCCCGAAGGCCGGTACCGCTCGGGTGAACCGCGGCCGCGCGTCAGCGCGTGAGCAGGTCGAGCAGGTCACTGCCCCGTTGGGTGCGCAGCACCACCACGTGCTGGCCCTGCCGGCGGCGGTGGACGAGCCCGGCGTCCTCGAGCCGGGAGCAGTGGTGGGACAGCGTGGCGGGCGCGTAGCCCAGCGCCGACGAGAGGCCGCCCATGTGCGTGGCCGCGCCGGTCGCCCGCAGGATGGCGGCCCTCGCGTCGCCCAGGATGAGCTGCGCCGGATCTTGGCGACTCGCCCCGGGTTCCGCCCGGCGCCCCGCCCAGAGCGCGTCCAGGCCGGGCAGCGGATAGCCCACCCAGACGTTGTCCGGCGCGTCGAAGGCGAACAGCGAGGCGTCGCTGCCGGAGGCCACGGGCACCAGCAGCAGCCGGCGTCCGAGGAGGTCGAAGTCCTCGGGGTGCTCGTCCGGCAGTCGCAGCACCGAGCCGTCCAGGCGGTAGCGCGGGCTGAGCGTGGACAGCGCCAGTTCGGGACGGCCGTAGGCCAGGGAGCCGCCCACCCGCTCGGCCTCCCGGCCGAGGGTCCGGCCCGCCGCCGTCCACACCGGTCGCACGGTCCTCCATGCGCAGCGCATCACCTGGGCGTACGCGTTCAGCCATCCCTTGGGGCGCTCGATCACATGACGCCACTGCGGGGGGACGTGACCGCCGAAGTCGGCCTCCAGATCCGCCAGCAGCATGTCGCTCGACACGTCCTGCAAGTACTCCAGGTGATGGGCCGCCCCCTCGTGGGACATGGTGCCCGTCGGCGTCAGACAGTCCGGGATCGCCGGGTGCTCGGGCGCGAAGAGCGGGCGGAGCGTCGCCTGGGCGTGCGCAGGAGTGTCGGAGAGAACGGCCCTGCGCGCCGAGTGCGGGACGGCGTGCCGCCGCCGGCCGAACGCGTCCGCGACGAGCGAGAGAAGGCTCGCTCCGGGATGCGGGACGACCTGGACGCGGAGATCGGAAGGGTTTCCCAGCTCAAGCGTGGAAAAGGTGGTCATTTCTGCCCCCGTTCACGCCGCGCATCCCCGTCGCGCGCGGCTGTCACGAGCTTACGCCTTGTCATCCAGCCCTCGACCAAACGCTTTTCGACGATTCTCAAAATGCTTGATCCGGCATCTCGTCGACCCGCAGAGTCGAGACATGCCGGATGCGGAGATAGCAGAATTCATTCGCCGGGCGGGATACGGGGAGTTCCTGCCCGACACCGTCGTGACCTTCCCCGGGCGCAACCAGAACATCGCCGGTACGACCACTGCCGGGGCCGACCTGTTCGCCAAGCGGGTTCGGGGCTCGGACCAGGTCGGAGCCGGTGTGCGGCGGGCCGCGCAGTTCGAGCGACTGGCCTGCGGACAGCCGCTCCGGCACCTGCGCTGGCCGGTCCCGCTGGCCGGCGATCCGCTGCGCGGCATTCATGTCACACGTTGGCTGAAAAACTGTCATACGGCAGCCGACGAGGTCGCCGACGGGACTTTCGCACCCGAGTCGGCCCGGGAACTCGGACGCGCACTCGGTGAACTGCATTCGCTTCGCACGCCGAACCAATTGCTGCCCCGCGAGCCAATGCCGCTGCCGAACCACCGCATCCTGTCCGCCCTCTCCCTGGACCAGTTCGTGGAGAGCAGCGCGGGGTTGATCGCCTTATGGCGCATCGTCCAGCGGGACCCCGCGATCGCGGAGTCCGTGCGGCGCCTGAGGGAGGCCGAGAGTTCCGCGGCGGCCGTTCCCGTCCACGCCGACCTGAGGCTGGACCAGGTCCTGGTCGACGGGGACGAGTTGGTCGTCTGCGACTGGGAGGAGTTCCGCGGCGGCGACGCGGCGCGCGACGTCGGCGCCGTGGTCGGCGAGTTCCTGTTCCGGAGCGTGGTGGGCATCGCCGACGAGGAGTTCCCCTCTGTCGGGGCCGATGCCGGGGCCGCGGCCGATGCAGGTGGCACGTCGAGCGCGGGGCGGGCCCATGAGGAGGTCATGAGCAGAGGCGTCCGCAGACTGGAGGCGGCGCGCCCCGCGCTGACCGCCTTCGCCGAGGGCTACCGGTCCGTGCGCACCGCCCCCGACCGGGGACTCGCCGTCCGTGCCGTCGCCTTCGCCGGATGGCACCTCTTCGACCGCGTCCTGGCCGCGGCCGCCTACCGCTCCGACCTCTCACCGGTGCACCGCGCCGCCGCGGGAGTGGGCCGCACCGCACTGGTCACCCCGGCCGCCTTCGTCGCCGTTCTCGGTCTGGAGGCGGTATGACCCCCGCCCCCGGACTGGCCGAGATCACCGAGGTGACCACCGTCCACGCGGACAGCCTGAGGGCGCGTGTCGCGGGGGCCGAGATCCGCGCCGACACGCTGCGCGCCCTGCGTGAGCGTCTCGCGGACACCCTCTACCGCACCCTGCACCAGGGCGCGGCCGACACCACGGCCCACCCGCGCGACCTGTCCGACGACGCCTTCGCGGCCGGTCTGAGAAGCGCGATCCCGCACTCCGCGTGCCGGGTGCCGGCCCGGTCGGCGGTCGACGCCACCGAGGACGACGACGAGACGACCGTCGTCGTGCAGGGGGTACGGGTCCGCGTCCCCCGAGCGCTGGTGCACCCCGCGCCGCACGGGGACGCGGCAGTCGGCGCCGACGTCACCGTGGAACTTCCGCCGTGGCGGCCCGCGCTCTCCCCGGGCTTCCTGGCCGTCCTCGGCACGCGGCAACCGCCCGGTCAGGCCTCGCCCGTGCTGCGGGTCTACCTGCACATCGCCCGCGCCGAGGCGGCCCGCACCGTCTGGGGCACGGCACTGCGCCTTCTCGAGGACCTCCAGGTCCCCTACCAGGCGAAGGCGCTCGCGCACCCGGCCCGGTATCCGCGCAAGGACGCGATGGTCGTCTACCTGGGCGGTGGCACCGACACGGCCCTGCGCGCCCTGGTCGACATGGCGGCGCGCGCCGACGCGGGCGACCTGGCGGGCCCCGTCTCCCCGTTCGCCCGCGGGATCGCTCCCGGCGTCGCGATCGCCTGGGAGCCCCGCACGGACTCCGGGGCCGTCCGGCGTCCGAGCTTCGGTCAGCACCGCGCCCGCGCCTACGCGGACGGCCTCGTCGACCACTCCCTGCACGGGACACCGCTCGCGCAGTCCGTCTCCCGGGCCCTGCGCGCGGCGGGGGCCGACCCCGACCGTCCGTACCGCAATCCCGACAGCCCGCCTGTCGCCCTATGACTCTCCGCCCCGCCGACGCCGGTCACGGCCGAGGCGGGACGGAGGAACCAGAAAAAGAACAGAGAAATCGAAAACCGTCAACACAGGAGGAACCATGAAGATCGAGAACCCCGCTGAGGCCCTGGTCGGCGGCTACCGCACCTACACCGACGGCGACCAGGTGGCCCAGGTGGCCGGCACGGAGGGCCCGGACGCCACGGCCTCCATCTCGACCGCGACGCCGGTCATCACCACCACCACCCTGATCTTCGACTGCTGATCCCGGTCGAAGGCCGCCCCGGAAGGTCCCTCACCGGGCCTTCCGGGGCCTTACCGAAAGGCCGCGAGGTGGCACCCCCGACAGACGAGCCGGCCGTCGTCTCCTACGGCACGCGCGCATCGACGACCCGCGTCGTTCGCCGCGGCCCGCACCTCTTCCACTGGCACCGGACGCCGGGCGGGACCGCGCTCAAGGCCGTGGGCCCGCCCCCGGGCGCCGTGCTGCGGCTCCTCGAGGGGCAACGCGCCGGGAGCGCCGTCCACTTCGCCGTGCCCCGCTGGGGCGACCACGTCCCACAGCACCCGGCGCCGCATCCCCGGCACGGGCGCGAACTGGTCTACGAACTGCCCGACAGCGTCAGCATCGGATGGCACATGCTCGCCGGAGCGGCCGTACCGCGGCAGTACGTCGACGTCATGCTGCGGGTCGGCGAGGCCACCCGAACGCTCCACGAGACACGGCAGACACGGCAGACGCGGCAGATGCGTCAGACCCAGAACACCCGTCTGCCCCACGTGACTCACCGGGCCCAGCAGAGCGAGGGCAGCCGGACCCCCGGCGCGCGATGCCGGCCCGTCCCCTGGCTCGGCGGACTGCGGGACTGGCTGCTGCGCCGGCCCGACGCGCTGTCCGAACGGCTCGTCCGCCGCCTCGGCGGCGACGGTTGGGGACGGCTCGTCCAGTGGGCCGAGGACGCGGCGGCCGTCCCGGGCGGCGTCGTGCTGGGCACGCTGTCCCCCGGAGTGATCGTGGTGGACGCCCGCGATCGCAGCGCGCACGTCCTGGTCGGCGCGGAGGCCGGGCAGGGAGGGCCCGAGCTCGACGTCGGGGCCCTCGCCGAGGCGCTGTCCACCTCGGTCGACGTCGCCCGGGCCGGCGCCCACCACGGACCCGACGAGCTCGACTACCCCTGCTTGTGGCAGGCCTTCGTCTCGGGCTACGGACCGGGCCGCCCCGGCGGCGTCCTCGTGCGGCGCGCGGCGGTCCTCAGGCGGGTCCACCGGCTGCGCGGCATGAGCGGTCACATCGGCGACAACGCCCCCCTCCGGGACCTGATCGACCGGCTGCCCGAGCTCGTCGAGCGGGAGGGCGGCCCTCTCATCCCCGCACACGGACACGGAGCGACTTCATGGGAACGCTGAACGGACGGACGGCCCTGGTCACCGGAGGCTCGCGCGGCGTCGGACGGGCCGTCGTCCAGCGGCTCGCCGCCGAGGGAGCGGCGGTGGTCTTCGGGTACCACCGGGACACCGCGGCCGCGGACGCCTGTGCGGCGGAGGTCCGCGACGCGGGCGGAACGGCCCACGCCGTACGGGCCGATCTCGCCGACCTCGCGGAGGTCCGGCGCCTCGTCGACACCGCGGACAGCCTGCTGCGGGGACTGGACGTCGTCGTCAACAACGCCGCCGAGCCGGAGCAGTTCGCCATCGCCGACGCCACGCCGGAGCACTACGACAGGCTCATGGCGGTGAACGCCCGGGCTCCGTTCTTCGTCATGCGGCACGCCCTGGGCGTGCTGCGCGACGGCGCTCGCATCGTCAACGTCTCCAGCATCGCCGCCTCCATGGCCGCTCCGGGCGCCGCCGTGTACGCGGGCGGCAAGGCCGCCCTGGAACGGTTCACCACGACCGCCGCCCAGGAGTTCGGTCCGCGGGGCATCACCGTCAACGCCGTCGCCCCCGGCGCCGTGGACACCGACATGCTCCGCGATCTGCACGACGAGCGGTCCCGGCAGGCTCTCGCGGCGGTGACGCCGCTGCGGCGCCTGGGGCGCGGATCCGACGTCGCCGGCGTGGTGGCGTTCCTGGCCGGGCCGGACGCCGCGTTCGTCACCGGGCAGGTCATCCCCGTCAACGGAGGCCTGCGGTAGCCGGACCCGGCGGACTGTCACAACCCCGTGAAGGCCCGGTCACAGGCCTCCGCCGAAGCCCGTCCACCCCGCGTCCGCGCCCGGCCGCCGTGGCACCATGCTCGTTCGAGCACCACGTCCAGGGGGGACACACCATGCGCACGCGCGCCACCATCGTCACCGCGGCCCTGCTCCTCGCCGCGCTCACCGCCTGCTCCTCGTCGTCCGCGCCGGACGACTCCGCGACGGCCGCCAACGACTCGGGCACGCCCGTCGCCGAACCCACCGTCAGCGTGCCCGCCGCGCACGAGGGGGACGACCTCAAGGCGGCTGTCGCCGTCTACACCGCCTCCTACTTCGCCGGGGACGCGGACACCGCGTACAGCATGCTGTCCACGCGCTGCGCCAAGAAGATCGCCAAGAGCTCGTACACCGCCGTCGTCAAGCAGGCGTCGGCCGACTACGGCGAGGACCACGCGGTGGGCGACGTGCAGGCGGAGGTGTCCGGCACGATGGGCCGCGCCACGTACGAGGTGACGGGACTGCCGAAGTTCGACCAGAAGTCGCAGCCGTGGGCGCTGGAGGGCGAGGCCTGGAAGTACGACGCGTGCTGACCCGCTGACACGGGCCCAGGGGACGACCGGCCGGGGCGGGCGTCGCCGCGGACGTCGGACCGGGTCGCGGCGGGCCGTGCGCCGCCGTGACGGCGACGGGTCCGGCTCTCAGCGGCGGCCGGTCTCCGCGGCGAAGGCGTCGAGCAGGGCGAAGGTCCGCTCCGGCTGCTCCAGATGAGGCAGGTGCCCCGCTTCCGGCACGAGGGCGAAGCGGGCGTCGGGGAACGACGCGGCGTACTGCTCGCCGTAGGCCGGGGTCGCGATGCCGTCGCTCTCGCCCCACACGACGAGGGTCGGGACGGTGACGGCCGCGAGACGGGGACGCAGGGCGGGGTCGCTCATGGCGGGACCGCCCGAGAACACGCGCAGTGCCGCCATGTTGGCCCGCATGCCGGCGAGCCGCTCCGCCGGGACGGTCGCCGGGTCGACGTAGAAGCGCTCGGAGTCGTGGTAGGCGTGCTCGGCGACGCCGCGCGCGTCGAGGGAGAAGAAGTCGCGCACCGGTTCGCCCTCGACCTCGATGCCGACCGCGTTCACCAGGACCAGCCCGCTGATCAGGCCCTCCGTGTCCGCCGCGGCCAGCTCGGCCCCGATCCACCCGCCGAGTGAGGAGCCGATCACCAGCACGTCGGACAGCTCGCGTTCGCGCAGCATGCCGAGGTAGGCCGCGGCCAGGCCGCCGACGGTGGCGAGTCCGGCGGGCCGGGCTGTGCCGTTCCAGCCCGGGTGGGTGGGCAGCAGGGTCTGCGCGGCGCCGGCGAAGTGTTCGGCGAGGGGGGCGACGGTGAGGGGACCGCCTCCGCCGTGCAGCACGAGGACGGGGCGGCCGGTCGCGGGGCCGGAAACGCTGAGCGTCAGTTCCGAAGTCATGACCGGACCATAACTAAAGATGTTTAGCTAAGCAAGCTTAGTCACGGTGGTAGTGTGACGGGCATGGCTGTGGAACCGCAGATCCTCGGAAGGGCCGTGAAGGCCGTTCAGTACCGCCAGCACCGGGCGCTGGACAGCCGTCTCGCGTCCGTCGGCAGCACGCTCGCCCAGTGGGACGCCCTCAGGGCGATCGGCCGGACGCCGGGAGCCAGCGCGCGCCTGCTGGCGGCGGCGACGTTCCAGAGCGAGCAGGCGTTCGGCACCCTCGCGGGACGACTGGTGGCGCAGAACCTGGTGGAGCGGCGCCCCGGACGCGGCCGGCGCATCGAGCACCACCTCACCGCCGAGGGCGAGCGGGTGCTGAACGCGGGCCGCGAAGTGGCCGACTCGGTGCTCCGGGAGTGCTTCGAGAACCTGACGGAGCCGGAGCGCGAGACGCTTCTGCGTCTGCTGCTGAAGGCCGGCGAACCGGGGTCGGAGGCCGGGACGGGCTGAGCGCCCGGTGTACCCAGGTTGACGGACCGGGCCGCACGGCACGTCCCCGACCAGCCGAAACGGACACATCAGGTGACGTTGCGGAGATCCGGGGAAGAAGGTGCGGCAACCGATGGGAGGTTGCCGTGGAGGGTGGGGATCTGGAACTGGGCGAATTGCTGGCCGCTGCGGAAGCGGCCCCGCCCGGTGAATCCGTGAACGTGGTGGCGCACGATCTGCAGAAGCGGTTCGGCGCCGAACGCGTCTCGTTCCTGTTCGCCGATCTCGTCGGCCGGCGGCTGGTACGCCTGGCCGCGTCCGGCGACGACATCGCCGACGACACCGCGCCGATCGACTTGCAGGGCAGCGTCTACGACGACGTCCTGCGCAGCCAGCGCCAGCACGTGGAAGCCGACGGGCAGGGCGGGCAGTGCGTCATCACGCCCGTCACCAACCGCGGTGACTGCATCGGCGTGCTGGAGGTGACCCTCCAGGCCGTGCACGACACCGTGCTGCGCCAGGTCCGCGACGCGGCCCACGCGCTGGCGTACATCATCGTCACCGACCGCCGTTTCACCGACCTGTACCACCTGAACCGCCGCACCACCGACACCAGTCTGGCCGCGGAGATCCAGCACCAGTTGCTGCCGTCGGCCCCCTGCTGCGAGGCGGACGAGTTCACGCTCGCCGCCGGGCTCATCCCGGCCGACGATATCGGCGGCGACACCTACGACTACACGCTCGACCGCGACACGCTGCACCTGTCCATCACGGACGCCATGGGCCACGACACGAACTCGGCGCTGCTGGCCACCCTGCTGGTCGGCGCGCTGCGACGGGCCCGCCGCAGCGGCTGCGACGCGCTCAAGCAGGCCGAGCACGCCCACCAGGCCCTGCTGACCCACAGCAGGGGCCTGGCCACCGGGCAGTTGCTCTGCGTCGATCTCGACACCGGCCTGTGCGAACTGGTCAACGCCGGTCACCCCTGGCCGATGCGCGTGCGCGACGGGGCCGTCGAGGAGGTCAGACTCGCCGTGAACCTGCCGTTCGGCGTGGCGGCGCCCACCTCGTTCCTCGTCCAGGAGCTGCAACTGCTCCCCGGCGACCGCCTGATCCTGCTCACCGACGGCATGCAGGAGCGCGGCGCGGTGGCCGCCGACCTGGCCGCGGTCGCCCGAGACACCCGCACGCTGCACCCGCGCGAAGCCGTCCAGAGTCTGACCGCCGCCGTGATCGAGGCCTGCCACGGCAGTCTCAGGGACGACGCCACGGTCGTGATACTGGACTGGCACGGCAACCGACGCCGGCCGGCCGGCAGAAGACCGGACCCGCGACCCTGACCGCGAGCGCTGCGGACCGGCCGGGCCCGGAGCGCTCCGTCACTCGCGCAGGGCCTGCTCGACCGTGGGGCGGCAGGGGATGAGCGTGTCGATGCCGACCAGATGCAGCACCCGGGCCACCGGAGCCTGCGCGCCGGCGACGCGCAGCCACCCCTGGGCGTCGCTCGCCCGCCGGTGGGCGGCGACCAGGACGTTGATCCCGCTGGAGTCCATGAAGGTCACACCGCTGAGATCGGCCACCAGCCGGGGCGGGGCGGGGCCGTCCTCGCACGTCAGCGCCCGGTCGAGCACGTCCGTCACGTCATGGTCGATCTCGCCGCGCACCCGCACGACGCGGACGCCGTCGACCACTTCGGGCCGGACGGAGAGCCGCTGCGGCCGGTCCATTTGCTGGTTGTCGGTCACTGTCTCCTCGACTGCGCTTAGGCTGGCCCCCGGAAAACGGGCGTGCGCGGAATTCTGCCCCGATGCCACGGCGGCATGCACCCGGGGGGCTGCGCTGAGAACACCCCTGGCATGAACGACGCCGTTGCGGGTACCGGCGCACGTGAACGGGGGAGTGAGGGCTAACGCGTGGAATCCCATGCCGACGATGACGGCTGTAGCAGTCCGGACGAGTACCTGATGCGGGCCGGCTACGCACTGGGGGCGGACGACGGCTGCATCGCCGACGCCCGCCACCACGCCGTTGCCTTCCTGGACCGGGCCCACGCGGAACACGGCGTCCCCCTGTCGGCCCGCGCGAGGGACCTCACCCAGCTGGTGGTCAGCGAACTGGTCACCAACGCCCGCAAGTACGCCCCCGGACCCGTCCTGATGGAACTGCGCGTCACCGCGGGCATCGTGGACGTCGTCGTCTGGGACAGCGATCCCACCGTTCCCGCGGCCCGGCCCGCCAACCCCGGACGCATCGGCCAGCACGGCCTGGAGATCGTCAAGGCCGTCACGGAGGGCCTCTTCGTGGAACAGGAGGCGGTCGGCAAACGCATCACGGCCCGCATCGCCCTGGCCGAGACCCCCGGCAGCGGCGCGCCCACGGCCCGCACCCTCACCTGAGCCCTGTCCCGCGAGATCCGCGGGACCCCCGCGATCCGAGGGTGTCCGTGTCCCCGAGGGTCCCGATGACGGGCGGTCACCCGGACGTGTAAGGCAGCCGCGCCCCGCTCAGTCCCTGGCCACGCGGATCACGGTCCGGCCCGGGACCCGCCTGCCGGGAGCGAAGGCGGCGACCGCCTCGGCCAGCGGCAGCACCTCGCCGACCCGCACGGAGAGCCTTCCCTCGCGCACCCGCCGGGCGAGGTCCGCGAGGCGCACGCGGTCGGGTTCCACGACGAAGAAGACCGCTCGCCCGTTCTCGGGCCGCACGGTCGGGGGATGGGCGATGGTGACGAGGGCGCCGCCCGCGCGCACGAGCGCGGCGGAGCGGTCGAGGACGTCGCCGCCGATCACGTCGAACACCACGTCCACCGGGCCGGCGTCGCGCAGCCACTCGGTCTCGAGGTCGAGGAACGCCTGCGCGCCGAGCCCGAGGACGGTCTGCCGGTCGGCGGAGCGGCCCGTGCCGATCACGCGGGCTCCCGCCTCGCGCGCCAGCTGGACCGCGAGCGAACCGACGGCGCCGGCGGCGCCGTGGACCAGGACGCTCTGCCCGGCGGTCAGCCCCGCGTGGTCGAACAGACCCTGCCAGGCGGTGAGTCCGGAGATCGGCAGCGCGGCCGCCGTCACATGGTCGACGTCGGCGGGCAGCGGGGCGAGATTGCGGGCCTCTACGGCGACGTACTCGGCCAGCGAGCCGTCGCGGGCCCAGTCGGTGAACCCGAACACGTGCTGGCCGACCGACAGGCCGGTCGTGCCGTACCCGAGGTCCGTCACGACGCCCGAGACCTCGTGGCCCGGCACGCTCGGCGTCCGGTCCCGGCCCGCGCGATCGGACCAGGTCGCGGGCCAGTCGAGCTCTCCGCGCGTGAATCCGGCGGCGTGCACCCGCACGATGACGTCGTTCTCGGCGGCATGGGGACGGGGCAGGTCCGTGACCTTCAGCCCCCTGTCGGTCGCGTCGCGGTCGGTGACGATGACGGCTTTCACCCTTGGTTCCTCTCTGATGGAGCGTGCAGGTCTGATGGTGTGCGGCGGAAGGCGTGCCCAGGACGGTGCGTGGCCCGTGGGGCTCGCCGGCGGGCGCGGCCCGGAGCGACCGGGTGCGGTGCGGGCGCGCGGGTCGGGGGCGCCCGCCGCCGGCCCCGGTTCACGTCGGCCAGGGCGCGCCGGTGATGCGGTCGACCATCGACGTGCGGCGGAAACCCGGCACGAAGTGCTCCAGCACGTCCGCGTTGACGGTGCTGTAGACGGTGTCCGGACGGTCCTTCAGGCCCTCGACGAACACCCGGGGGAACTCCTTCTTGAACGCGCCGCGGGGATGCGCGGCGACGATCTCCTGCACCCGGCCGCCGTCCAGGGCGTCCAGGCCCCAGCCCACCGCGTCGGTGAGGACGCCGTAGTGCGTGGCCGCCGTCTCCGGGCCCATCCGGCCGGGGATCCCGGGCGTCGTGTGCAGGGCGACGGCCGTCCAGACCGCCTCGGCGGCGGCGGGCGCGAACCCGTGGGCGAGCAGGAACGCCCGCGCGTGGTCGGCGCCGTCCAGCTCGAAGCGCTGGCGGCCGGCGGAGAACGGGGTCAGGAGTCCCGAGTCGTGGAACATCGCGGCAAGGTAGAGCAGCTCAGGATCGGGCTCGAGCCCCAGCGCGTGCGCGTGGAGAGCGCCGAAGAAGAACACCCGCCGCGAATGATGGAAGAGGAGCGGGCCGGTCGACTCCCTCAGGAAACGCGTCGCCTCCGCCACTGCCGCCGTTTCGGGTACTTCCACTTCTGCGATGATGTCGGCCATGATGTCCGCGCCTTCCGGTCCGGTGCCACGAACGGACGGTGCGTCCGCCTTCCCCACACTGCCGGTCGCCCGACCGCGGCCGCCGCACGAGGACGGCCATGAACCACTCGAATCCGGACTCCTGAGGGACGGACCGTGAACGTCGCCCCCCACCGCGTCGTGATCCTCGTCTACGACGGCGTCAAGCTGCTGGACGTCGCAGGACCCGCGGAGGTGTTCGCGGAGGCGAACCGGCTGGGCGCCGACTACCGCATCGCCCTGCTGTCGACGACCGGTGCCGACGTCGCCTCGTCGACCGGCATCCGGGTCGCCGTCGACGGCGACCCCGCCTCCGAGCCTGCCCCCGACACGTTCGTGATGCCAGGCGGGGACATCTATCCGAGAACGCCGGTGACCGGCGCTCTGACCGAGGCGGCGGGGGACCTCGCGAGGCGCTCGGGCCGCGTGGCGTCCGTGTGCACCGGCGCGTTCGTCCTCGGGGCCGCCGGACTCCTGGACGGCAAGCGCGCCACCACCCACTGGAAGGTCGCGCCGGAACTGGCCGCCCGCCATCCGAGGACACGCGTCGAAGCGGACGCCATCTACGTACGCGACGGCGACACGTACACCTCGGCGGGCGTCAGCGCCGGCATCGACCTGGCGCTGGCCCTCGTCGAGGAGGACCACGGCCCCGACGTGAGCCGGGAGGTGGCGCGCGCCCTCGTGGTCTACCTCCAGCGGGCCGGCGGCCAGTCGCAGTGCTCCGCCCCGCTCCAGGGGCCGCCGCCCCGGTCCCCGGTCCTGCGCACAGTGGTCGACCTCGTGACGGGAGACCCCGCCGGGAACCACTCCCTCGGCGACCTCGCCGCGCGTCTGCACCTCAGTCCCCGCCACCTGACCCGGCTGTTCCGCGAGGAACTGGCGACGACGCCCGCCCGCTACGTCGAGTCGATCCGGTTCGACATCGCGAAGGCCCTCCTGGACCAGGGGCACACCGCGACCAGGGCGGCGGAACTGGCGGGGTTCCCGAGCTACGAGAGCCTGCGGCGCGTCTTCGCCCGCGAACTCTCCCTCACCCCCGCCGCCTACCGACACCGCTTCGGCACGGCCCACCGCACGTAGGCTCGCCGTCGCGGACCCCGCTGAACTGCACGGAACTGAACGGCGCGCGGGTGCGACTCGTAAGGAGGAGGCGGGGCGGAGCGATCGGGGGGCCAGGCCGGTGGTGAGCGTGCGCGGACGTGGGCGGAGGCCTTGCGCGGGCGTGACACCGTCTGCCGGCATGAGTGCCTCGCCGGCGGTGCGCAGTCTGCGCGCGGGGGTGTTCGCCGTTCTCTGCGTGCTGCTGGCGGCGGGCGGACACGCGCTGGCCACCGGTGCGGCGCCCTCGGCGTGGGTGCAGATCGTCGCGGCGGTGCCGGTCTTCGCGGGTGCTTGCCTGCTGGGCGGCCGGGAGCGGTCCCCCGTCGGCATCGGCGCGAGCACACTGGCCTCGCAGGGCGCGCTGCATGTCGCCTTCCACGCCGCCCGGCCGCACTCGGCCACGGTCGTGCACGGGATGCGGATGTTCCCTTCCGCCGCACACCACCTCGGCCGCCACACGCCGGCCTCACCCGCAGTGACCTCGCACGCGCCGGCTGCGCACGCCCTGGCCGCGCATGCCGTGACGCCCCACGCGACCGTCGCCCACCTTCTCGCCGCCCTGGCGCTGACCTGGTGGCTGTGGCGCGGCGAGGCCGCGCTGTGGTCGCTGCTGCGGTGGGCGGTCGCCCTCGTGCCGGGACTCGCCGCTTGGTGGCGCCTGGTGCGGAGCTTCCGCGGCGGTGGGGGGACGCCCGGCCGGGTGCGCTTCCCGGCCGACGGGGCGCGACCGCCGCGCCCGGCGCGGCTGCGGCACGCCGTGCACCGGCGGGGACCGCCGACGGGGACGTCGTACGCGCTCTGATCACCGGACGCTCGTCGTCCCTCGTCCCAGTCCCTCGCTTTCCCGTACGGAGACCCCTCAGTCATGTCCACGACTCGCCCCACCACGCTGCGCCGCGCCGGCGCCGTCGTCGCTCTCGCCGCCGCCTCGGTCCTCACCACCGCCGGCGCGGCCTTCGCGCACGTCACCGTGCACCCCGAGGCCTACGCCAAGGGAGCCACGGACGGCCTCCTGACCTTCCGCGTCCCGAACGAGGAGAACGCGGCCGCCACCACGAAGGTGCAGATCTTCCTGCCGACCGACCACCCCGTCCTCGGCGTGCTCGTCGCGCCGCGCGACGGCTGGACCGCCAAGGTCACGAACACGAAGCTCAAGACGCCGGTCAAGACCGACGACGGCACCATCACGGACGCCGTCTCCGAGATCACCTGGACCGGCGGGAAGATCGAGGCCGGGCAGTTCGAGGACTTCGACGTGGCCTTCGGCCGACTGCCCGACAACGCCGGTCAACTCGCCTTCAAGACCTTGCAGACCTACTCCGACGGCAAGACCGTCCGCTGGATCGAGGAGGCGGAGTCCGGCGGCGACGAGCCCGAGAACCCGGCCCCGGTGCTCAAACTCACGGCCGAGGGGGCGGAGGGGGCGACCGCGGGACAGGCGCAGGACGGCAGTGCCGCCCCGGCCGCCTCGGGGGCCGCGAAGAGCTCCGGCGGCTCCACGGCCACCGCGTCCGCCGACGACTCGACCGCCCGCGGACTCGGTGTCGCCGGCCTGGTCGTGGGCGTGCTGGGACTGGCGGCCGCGGCCTTCGCCGTCGTCCGCGGCCGTTCCGCCGGGTCCCGGCCGGAGTAGCCCCCGCAGGCCGTCCGGTCGAACGGCCCGACGGCCGTCCGCTCCGCCGCCGGGTGTCCGACGGCGGAGCCGGCCTCGGCTCGCGTCGCTCCGCGGGCCGGCACGGCGGCGGGGTGCCGTCGCCCGGTCACGCCCGCCCGCAGTCCTGTGACCTGTATCACTCTCCTCGACGTGAGTGGCGGCACCGGGTTCTGCGCGTACCCACCCGTGAAGGGCGGGGGCCGGATGCGAGGATGAGGCGGTCATGACGGCTGGGTGGGGTGCGCGCACGGTGCGGGCCGCGGTGTTCGCGGCCGTCTGCGTGCTGCTCGCCGCCCTGGGCCACGCGCTGATGGCAGGGTCCGCCGTGCCGTGGTGGACCGTGTCCGCGGGCTTCGCCGCCACGGCCGCCGTCGGGTGGGCCCTGGCCGATCGTGAGCGCGGGCTCACGACGGTGGTGTCGGTCGTGGTGGTCGCCCAGGGGGCGCTCCACTCGGCCTTCTCCTGGGCCCTGCAAGCGGCGCCGGGAGCCGGCGCGGCCCCCTCGGCGTCCGGCACGAACCACCTGCACGGCATGCATCACCAGCACGGCAGGCGCCCCACGGACGTCATGGACGGCATGGTCATGGACGGTATGGACGGCATGTCCATGGAGTCGATGGCCGACGGGCATCTCGGCAGCACGGCCCACGGCGACGGCATGTCGTCGCTGGGCATGCTTGCCGCCCACACCGCGGCCGCCCTGCTCACCGGCCTGTGGCTGGCGTACGGCGAGCGCGCGGCGTTCCGTCTCCTGCGGACCGTCGCCGCCCGACTGGCCGCGCCGCTGCGGCTCCCCCTCGCCGTCCTGCCCGTGCCGGCGCGCCGGCCCAGGGTGCGTCCGACGCGTGAACGCGCCGAGCGGCTCCCACGGCTGACGCTCACGCACACGATCATCTCCCGGGGGCCTCCGGCCGCGACCGCTGTCATCTGAGACAGCCGGTTCCCCCGAGGCCGTCGCGCCGACGCCGTGACGTCGGCTCCGACGCCTCGGGTGCGGGCGTGCCCGAGGCGCGCCCCCTTCCACTCCTCCCGTCCCGGAACCCTCCGCAGCGGCGCGTCGCCCTGTCGCGCGCATGCCCGCACGCCCGCCCGGTGTCCACCGCACCCACCGCCCGCACGTCCGCCTGTCCGCGCGCCTGCCGACGGGCTGCGCGGACCGCGTGCCCGGCGGGTCGGCGGCGTCCGCTCACCCGTATGTCGCGCCGCGCGCGGGGCCGGTCCCGGACCACCCGAGAAGGACATCAGGTGATCACTCCTGTCCTGCCCCCGCCGTCGCAGACGCGCGGGACGACGTCCGCCACAGCGGACTGCGCCGCTGCCGCTGCGACGACGTCGGCCGCCGATCCGGCGACCCTCTGGGCCCTCGCCGCCCGCACCGGTGACGTCGACGCCGTCGAACGCTTCGTGCGCGCCCTGCGTCCGGACGTCGTCCGCCACATCACCTATCTCTGCGGCGACCGCCAGCTGGCCGACGACCTCGCCCAGGACACCTTCCTGCGGGCGCTCGGCAGCCTGCACCGGTTCGAGGGGCGCTCGTCGGCCCGCACCTGGCTGCTGTCGATCGCGCGCCGCACGGTCGTCGACAGCCTTCGGCGCGCCGCCGCCCGGCCGCGGTCGGCAGACGTGGACGACTGGACGGTCTGGGCCGAGCGCGCCCAGCCCGGAGGTCTGCCCGGATTCGACGACGGCGTCGCCCTGCTCGATCTTCTGAACGCGCTGCCGGCCGAGCGGCGAGAGGCGTTCGTCCTCACCCAGCTGAGGGGGCTGCCCTACGAGGAGGCCGCCGCGGCGAGCGGCTGCCCGGTCGGCACGATCCGCTCACGGGTGGCGCGGGCGCGCGCGACCCTCGTCGTGCTGCTCGACGAGGCCGAGGGGCTCGGCTCCCGGGGCGCCGCTGCCTGACGCGACGGGGAGCGCCGGCGTCCACCCGAGCGGGGACGCCGGCGCTCGTCGGCGATCACCACCGTGCCCGTCACGCACGGCCCGGTTCACGGCCCGGCCCACGGCCTCGTCCTGCCCGTCGACCTCCCGCGGCGGGCGGTGTCGGTGATCTGTCAGGGCTGTCGGCGGAGTATCGGCGGGCTGTCGGCGAGGCCTGGGACCTTTCGGGAGATCCCGCCGGTGTCCGTCCGGCGGACCTGCGAACCGTGAGGAACCACGATGACCACTGACGTCACCATCATCGGCGCCGGACTCGGAGGGCTGATCCTCGCCCGTGTCCTGCACCTCCACGGCATCCCGGCCACCGTCCACGAGGCGGAGACCGCGCCGACGGCTCGTGCGCAGGGCGGCATGCTCGACATCCACGACCACAACGGCCGGGCGGCGCTGCGGGCGGCGGGTCTGACGGCCGAGTTCCGGCGGCTCATCCTGCCCGGCCGCCAGGCCCTGCGCCTGCTCGACCGCGACGGGACCGTCCTGTTCGAGGAGCCCGACGACGGCGCCGGGGGCCGCCCCGAGGTGCAGCGCGGCGAGCTGCGGCGGATGCTGCTGGACTCCCTCCCGGCCGGCGCCGTCCGCTGGGGCCGCAAGGCGACCGGCGTGCGTTCCCTCGGCGAGGGACGGCACGAGGTGACCTTCGCCGACGGCTCCACCGTGGCCACCGGTCTGCTGGTCGGCGCGGACGGCGCGTGGTCGCGCGTCCGCCCGCTGCTCTCCGACGCCGCCCCCCGCTACTTCGGCCGGTCGTTCGTGGAGACCTACCTGTACCACTGCGACACCCGGCACCCGGCCGCCGCGAAGGCGGTCGGCGGCGGATCGATGCTCGCGCTCGCCCCCGGCAAGGGGATCCAGGCCCACCGCGAGAGCGGCGCGACCCTGCACACTTATGTGGCGCTCACCGAGACGCAGGACTGGTTCGCCGCCGTCGACTTCACCGACCCCGCCGCCGCGATCGCCCGGATCGCCGGAGAGTTCGAGGGCTGGGCGCCGGAGCTCACCGCGCTGATCACCGACAGCGACACCGCTCCCGTCCTGCGCCCCCTCAACACGCTGCCCGTCGGACACCGCTGGGACCGGGTGCCCGGGGTCACCCTGGTGGGGGACGCCGCCCACCTCTCGGCCCCCGACGGCGAGGGCGCCAACCTGGCCATGCTCGACGGGGCCGAACTCGGCGAGGCCCTCGCCGCGCACCCCGACGACGTCGAGGCGGCGCTCACCGCCTACGAGCACGCCATGTTCGACCGCAGCGCCGAGACCGCCGTCGACGGCGCCTGCCTGCACGCGCTCATGTTCGGCGACGACACCCCGCACGGCCTGATCGCCGCGTTCAGGGGGTAGGCCGGGCGCGCGTGATGCGCGCGGTCGCCGGTGCGGCGGGACGCACCGGCCGGTGACCTGGAGCGTTCCGGCGTCACGGCGCGTTCCTTGACCATTTCATGAGCCGTTCGGGCAGCCGCCGCGTGCATGGGAGACGCGTGGCGGGCAAGGTGCGAGAGGTGACACGCGTAGGAATCGTTCTCGTGATGTGGATCGCCGCCCTCGCGGCGGTGGCGGCGGCGGTCGGGATCTCGCTCTTCTGGCTGTTCGCCGCCGTCCCGCTGCTCCTGCTGGGGCTCCTGGGGGCCTGGGACCTGTTGCAGCGCCGCCACTCGGTGCTGCGGAACTATCCCGTCCTCGGCCATGCCCGCTACCTCATGGAGCGGATCCGCCCCGAGCTCCAGCAGTACTTCATCGAGCGCAACTACGACGGGCGCCCCTTCGACCGGGACGTGCGCAGCATCGTCTACGAGCGGGCCAAGGGCACCGCCGCCGAGGAGCCCTACGGCACCGAACGCGACGTCTACCTGCCCGGTTACGAGTTCCTGGTGCCGTCGATGGCGCCCCGCGAGGCGCCCCGGACGCCCCCGCGCGTGCACATCGGCGGCCCCGACTGCACGCGCCCCTACGACATGGCGCTGCTCAACGTGTCGGCCATGAGCTTCGGCTCGCTGTCCGCCAACGCGATCCTCGCGCTCAACGGCGGCGCCGCGGCCGGCGGCTTCGCCCACGACACCGGAGAGGGCGGCCTGTCGGAGTACCACCTGCGTCCCGGCGGCGACATCGTCTGGGAGATCGGCACCGGCTACTTCGGCTGCCGGACCCGGGACGGTGACTTCGACCCCTCCGAGTTCGCCGACAAGGCCGCGCACGACCACGTCAAATGCGTGTCCCTGAAGCTGTCGCAGGGAGCCAAACCGGGCATCGGAGGAGTCCTGCCCGGGGCCAAGGTCAATGCCGAGATCGCCAAGGTCCGGGACGTCCCCCAGGGGCAGACCGTCGTCTCGCCGCCCTACCACCGGGTCTTCTCCACCCCGCGCGAACTCGTCCGCTTCATCGCCCGCATGCGGGAGCTGGCCGACGGCAAGCCGACCGGGTTCAAGCTCTGCGTGGGATCCCGCCGGCAGTTCCTGGCCGTGTGCAAGGCCATGCTGGAGGAGGGCGTCACCCCCGACTTCGTCATCGTGGACGGCGCCGAGGGCGGCACCGGCGCCGCGCCGCTGGAGTTCGCCGACCACGTCGGCACCCCGCTCACCGAAGGCCTGCTCACGGTGCACAACGCGCTGGTTGGCACCGGCCTGCGGGACGTCGTCAAGGTCGGTGCGAGCGGCAAGATCGCCACCGGCACCGACCTCGTCAAGCGCATGGTCCAGGGCGCCGACTACGGCAACGCCGCACGGGCGATGATGTTCGCCGTCGGCTGCATCCAGGCCCAGCGCTGCCACACGAACACCTGCCCCACCGGCGTCACGACCCAGGACCCGCGCCGGGCCCGCGCCCTCGACGTCCGCGACAAGACGCCCCGCGTGCAGCGTTTCCAGGAGGCGACCGTGGCGAGCGCCCTACAGATCATGGCCTCCATGGGCGTCACCGATCCGGCCCAGCTGCGTCCGCACATGCTCCGACGACGCATCGACCCCTACACCGAGCGCTCCTACGCGGAGCTGTACGAGTGGCTCGAGCCGGGGCAGCTGCTCGCGGAGCCCCCTCTGTCCTGGGCGGCCGACTGGAAGGCCGCCGACCCCGACCGGTTCACCGTCTGAACCGGGTCGACCGGGTAGACCGCACGACTGCCCGACGACTGCCTGACGACCGCCCGAACCTTCCGACCGCCCGAACCGCCGGAACCGTCTGAACTGGAGTCCCAAGTGGCCCGTACCGTAGCCCGTGTCATCGTGGACGCGCTGAGCGAACTCGGCGTGCGCCAGGTCTTCGGCGTCGTGGGAGACGCGCTCAACCCCGTGACGGACGCCATCCGCACCACCGAGGGCCTGGAATGGGTGGGCTGCCGACACGAGGAGGCGGCGGCGTTCGCCGCGAGCGCCCAGTCCCAGCTCGGCGACGCGCTCGGTGTCTGCATGGGCACCGTCGGCCCCGGTTCCGTCCACCTGCTCAACGGCCTCTACGACGCGGCGAAGAGCCGTACGCCGGTGCTGGCGATCGCCGGGCAGGTGCCGCTCGCCGAGCTCGGCAGCGACTACTTCCAGGAGGTCGACAACGACGCCCTCTTCAGTGACGTGGCCGTCTTCCGCGCCACCGTCACCTCGCCGGACCAGCTGCCACAGCTGCTGGAGACGGCGGTGCGCAACGCCCTGGGCCGCAAGGGGGTCGCCGTCCTGACCGTGCCGGGGGACCTCGGGGAACAGGAGCTCACCGCCGACCGTCCGACGCGGTTCTCCCTGAACCCGCCCCTCAGCCGCCCCGACGAGCAGGCCGTGGGCCGGGCCGTGGAGCTGCTCGACCGCGCCGAGCGGGTCACCCTGCTGGTCGGACAGGGCGCGCGCGGCGCGCGCGCCGACGTGCTGGCGCTCGCCGACCGGCTCGCCGCGCCGATGGTGCTCACCCTGAAGGCCAAGGCCGGTTTCGAGGGCGACGCCAACCCCTTCCAGGTCGGCCAGACGGGCCTGATCGGCAACCCGGCGGCCGCCTCGGCCCTCCAGGACGCGGACACGCTCCTGCTCCTCGGCACCGACTTCCCCTACCGGGACTGGTATCCCGAGGGCCGGACCGTCATCCAGGTGGACACCGAGGCCGCGCACATCGGACGCCGGGTGCCCGTCGAGGTCGGGCTCGTGGGCGACACCGGCGCCACCGTGCGCGACCTTCTGGCCCGGCTCGACGCCGCGCCCGCCGGGACCGAGGGCGCACGCGACCGCTCGCACCTGGAGAAGGCCCGCGAACGCTTCGACAAGTGGCGCGCCGGACAGGCCCGGCTGGCCGACCCGGAGCACGACAAGGGCCTGGTGGGGCGCGTCCGCTCCGCCCTGGACAACCGTCATCACGACATCCGCCCGGAGGCGCTGGCCGCCCTGGTGGACCGGATCGCCGACGACGACGCCGTCTTCACCTCCGACACGGGCATGGCCACGGTGTGGCTCTCCCGCTTCGTCGAGATGCGCGGCGAGCGGCGGCTGATCGGCTCCTACAACCTCGGCTCCATGGCCAACGCCATGCCCCAGGCCCTGGGCGCCCAGTGCCTGGACCGCGACCGGCAGGTCGTGGCGTTCTGCGGCGACGGCGGGCTCAGCATGCTCCTCGGCGACCTCATGACGCTCAGGACGCACCGCCTGCCCGTCAAGCTCGTCGTCTTCGACAACCGTCGGCTCGGCATGGTGAAGCTGGAGCAGGAACAGGCCGGCCTCCCCGAGTTCGGCACGGTGCTGGACAACCCCGACTTCGCCGCCGTCGCCGAGGCCATGGGCATCACCGGCATCCGCGTGACCGACCCGGCCGACCTGGAGAGCGCCGTGCGCCGCGCCTTCGACACGCCCGGCCCCGTGCTGCTGGACGTGCTCACCAACCCCGACGAGATCGCCGTCCCGGCCAAGCCGACCGTCGAGCAGGGCTGGGGCTTCGCCCTGGCCAAGGTGAAGGAGGTCGTCCGCAGCCAGGGGGACGCCGGCGACGACTGAGCGGGGGCCGGACCCGGCCCTGGAACGGCGCGGAAACAGGCCCAGGGAGCCGCACCTTCCGGGGCTCCCGAAAATCGGTCGGAAAATCACAGGCATGCACCCCGGAACCCGGGGTAAACGCGTCCTTGCCGGAGCAGGGACCGGCACGAACAACGCTGAGCGACAGGGAGGGGCACATCATGTTGACGACGACCGCGACGGCTGCTGGGCGAACGATGGAGGTTCCGGAGATCGCGGACCCGTCCAAGGTGGCGCCGAAGGACGCGCGGGAGTTGTCGAAGGTGTTCTTCGACCAGCTCACGGTGCTCGAGGAAGGCACCCCCGAGTACCAGTACGCCCGCAACACGCTGATCGAGATGAACATGTCCCTGGTCCGCTACGCGGCCGGCCGTTTCCGCAGCCGCGGACCGGAGGAGATGGAGGACATCGTCCAGGTCGGCATGATCGGGCTGATCAAGGCGATCGACCGGTTCGAGCTCACCCGCGAGGTCGAGTTCACCTCCTTCGCCGTGCCGTACATCGTGGGCGAGATCAAGCGTTTCTTCCGTGACACCTCCTGGGCCGTGCACGTGCCGCGCCGGCTCCAGGAAGCGCGCGTCCAGCTGGCCCGCGCCAACGAGGAACTGCGCAGCCGACTGGGCCGGACGCCGACCACGCGGGAGCTCTCCGAGCTGATGAGCCTGCCGGAGGAGGAGGTCGTCGACGCGCAGCTCGCCTCCAACGGCTACCGGTCCGCCTCCCTGGACGCGGCGATCAGCGGCAACGAGGACGGCGAGGCCGCGCTCGCGGACTTCATCGGCGACGAGGACGCCGCCCTCGGCCTGGTCGAGGACTTCCACGCCCTCGCGCCCATGATCGCCGAGCTGGACGAGCGGGACCGTCAGATCATCCACTGGCGCTTCGTCGAGGAGCTGACCCAGAAGGAGATCGGCGAGCGTCTGGGCGTCTCCCAGATGCACGTCTCCCGTCTGATCACCCGCATGCTGACCCGTCTGCGGGAAGGGATGCTCACCACCCAGTGACGGACCCCGCGTCGCCGCTCTTCCCGGACACGGCGACCGCTGGTCACGCGGTGAACGGCCCCCGCGGGCACACGGAGCGATCCGTGTGCCCGCGGGGGCCGTCGTGTCCGTCGTGTCCGTCGTGCGCGTCGTGCGCGTCGTGCGCGTCGGGTCGCCGCTTCCGGGCGGGAGCGTCTGGGAACAACTCCCTTGCCCGGAATGCCCGTTCATTTGCTTCTACAGTGATGTAGATTTCAAGGGTGGGTCGTGGCGGCCCGCACCTGTCGCATCGACGAAGGAGTTCACCGTGGGAGTTTCCCTGTCCAAGGGCGGCAACGTCTCGCTCAACAAGGAGGCGCCGGGCCTGACGGCGGTCCTCGTCGGCCTCGGCTGGGACGTGCGCACCACGACGGGCACCGACTACGACCTCGACGCCTCGGCCCTGCTGCTGGACGCGTCGGGCAAGGTGTTGTCCGACCGCCATTTCGTCTTCTACAACAACCTGACCAGCCCCGACGGTTCGGTCGAGCACACCGGCGACAACCTGACCGGCGAGGGTGAGGGCGACGACGAGTCGGTCAAGGTGAACCTGGCGGCCGTGCCCGCCGAGGTCGACCGGATCGTCTTCCCGGTCTCCATCCACGACGCCGAGAGCCGCGGTCAGAGCTTCGGCCAGGTGCGCAACGCCTTCATCCGGGTCGTCAACCAGGCGGGCGGGGCCGAGATCGCCCGCTACGACCTGTCCGAGGACGCCTCGACGGAGACGGCCATGGTCTTCGGCGAGCTCTACCGCAACGGCGCCGAGTGGAAGTTCCGTGCCGTCGGCCAGGGCTACGCCTCGGGACTCGCGGGCATCGCCGCGGACTTCGGCGTCAACGTCTGACCCGGGGGCCGGCCGGACCCGCCCCCGGCCCGGCGCCCGCACGCGGGGCGAGGGACGAGCCCCGGCCGCCCGAACCGGGACGGTGACGGCGCCGCCGATGGCGCCCGCCGGGACACGGGGTCGTCGGGACGGCGTCGCCCTCGGGCGTCGCCGTCCCGACGACATGGGAGAGCGGCGGGGTCAGCGCCTGGTCGTGGGCGGGGTCAGCTCTTGGTGTAGATGAAGCCGATCTTGTCGACCTCGTCGGCGGTGCGGCCGTGGAAGCCGGCGATCTGCCATCCGGGAGGCGCGGTGCGGGTCACGCAGTCGGAGGTGGCGGTGCCGCCCGCCAGGACCCGCCCGAGGCTGGTGGTGAACTTCGCGTAGAAGATCCTGGTCAGGCCGTCCTTCTGCCCCTGGCAGAGCTGGGCGGACGCGAGGCGCTCCCCGCTGCCGAGGGTCAGGGTGGCCGCCGTTCCGCCGGTTCCGCCGTGGCTGAGGACCTGGCCGTCGCCGAGGGTCAGGCTCATCTGGTCGACGCGGGAGCCGGAGCGCAGGCCGACGACGGTGGGGCGGGCCGTGGCCGGCACCTTGTCCATGTCGGTGAAGTAGTCGCCGTGGGGGCCGCCGAACTGGTCGCTGAGCTGGTAGGCGGGGTTGCGGGTCCAGGTGAACGCGGCGGTGACGGGGTCGTGGTCGGAGAGCATGAGGCCGGTGTCGGTGAGGAACGCGGCGTGCTCGTTGCCGTAGTCGGTGGCCTGGAGGGTGAGGAGTCTGCTGCCGCGGTAGAGGATCTTGTCGACGACTTCGCAGGTGTCGGGGACGGTGGGGCCGCTCTGGTCGCAGACGAGGGCGTCGGTGCCCTTGGCGGGCGGGGTGCCGCCGCGTTCGAGCTGGACCCAGGCGTCGGTGAGGCCGTTGGCGGCGGCGAACTCGGCGATGGTGTCGCCGCTGCGGGTGTAGCGGGTGTTGGTGTCGCCCATGACGACGACGGCGTTGCCGGCGGAGTGGGTCTTGATGAAGGCGGTGAGCTGGTTGAGGTTGTCGGCGCGGGAGGCGAGGTCGCCGGGGTTGGTGCCGGCGTTGGTGTGCAGGTTGTAGAAGTCGGCGTAGACGCCTTCGGCGAGGCGGTGGCGGGCGAAGGTGAAGCCCTTGGGGGTGAGGCAGTCGCCGGAGTCGAGCTGGCAGGAGTTCCAGCGGACGCGTTCGAAGTCGTCGGTGTCGTAGGGGAGGGTGGACAGGGTGTTGAGTCCGCTGCCGATGCCGGCGCCGCCGCTGGTGGGGGTGCGGTAGGGGTGCGCGGTGTCGCCGGCGTAGAGGTAGGAGTGGTAGTTGAAGTCCTCCTCGACGTGCACGACGTCGTAGGGGGCGATGCGCCGGCCGATCGCCGTGGTGCTGGTGTCACGCGGCGTCGACGCGCTCGACAGCGCCGACGGGAGGCCCGCCACGTTGTAGGTGAGGGTGCTGAAGGACCCGGAGGCCGGGTCCGCCGCGGAGGCGGGAGACGCGGTCGCGACGAACCCGCCGCAGGCGACGGCCGCTGCCGCGAGACAGGTGAGAAGACGGCGCATGAAGGGGAGCTCCTGGGAAGTGGGGGAGGGCCAGCGGGAACTTACCGCCGGTAACCCGCTCCTGTCGCCGGCTGCGGCGAGGGAGATCAAAATTTGACCGTGCGCTCCGATCCGCCGGACCGGCGGTGGATTGCCGCCCGGTGTCGAGGCGGTGAATCTCTCGAACGGCGCCCGGAACGGGGCGTGTTGGACCCCGATGGGCCGCCGGGTCTCGCGGTGGGCTCCGGGTGTTCGATCGCGGCGCTTCCGGCTGAGCCCGCGCGCCACGCCCGCATCGGCCAGCAGATGGAATATCTGACGAGTCAGGTATTGTTGGTCGGGTGAACCGCCCGCATCCGGCGGACGCCACACCTTCTCTGCCGAGGTGCTCGATGAAGTTGATCTATGTGTTCGACGCCTACTGCGGCTGGTCGCACGGCTTCTCCCCGACACTGCGCGAGGTGGCCTCGCGCCACCCGGAGCTCGACGTCGACGTGGTCTCCGGAGGCCTGTTCACCGGATCCCGCCGGGTTCCTGTCCGCGAGTTCGGATACGTGCAGGGCGCGAACGCCCAGATCGCCGAGCTCACCGGCGTCGAGTTCGGCGAGGCGTACGGGCGGCTCATAGCCGACGGCTCGTTCGTCATGGACTCGCAGGCGGCCGCCCGCGGTGTCGCCGCCCTGCGCCGGGCCGCCCCCGCGCGGGGGGTGGAACTGGCGACGGCGCTTCAGCACGCCTTCTACGTCGACGGCCTCAGCCTCTCCGACCGGGCCACCTACCGGAAGGTCGCCGAGCAGGCCGGTCTGGACGCCGACGAGGTCGTCGCGTCCTTCGAAGCAGCCGACGCGCAGGGCGCGGCCGAAGGCGACTTCGCACGCGCCCGCGCGCTGGGCGTCGACGCCTTCCCGACGCTTCTCGCCGCCGACGGTGCGGCCACGACCGTGCTGGCGCGCGGCCGGGCCGGCGCCGACGACGTGGAGCGGCGCCTCGCGGCGTTCGCCGCCACCCGCTCCTGACCCCCGCCGCACCTCCGCATCCCTCCCCGAAGGAGTCACCATGAGCACGCTCGACTTCAAGATCCTCGATCTGGACTTCCCGGCCGGCAGCAGGAACAAGACGGCCACCCTCGTCACCGGCGAGCACGAGGCGTTGCTGGTCGACGCGGCCTTCACCCGCGCCGACGGCCACCGGCTGGCCGCCGAGATCCTCGACTCCGGCAAGACCCTCACCACCGTGTTCGTGTCGCACGCCGACCCCGACTTCTACTTCGGCGCCGAAGTGATCGCCGACGCCTTCCCGCAGGCGGAGTTCGTCGCCACCCCGCTCGTCATCGAGCACATCCAGCAGTCCTACGAGGGCAAGCTCAAGGCGTGGGCGGCCCTCGGCGCGAATCTGCCCACCCGTCTGGTCGACCTCGCCCCGCTGACCGGCGACCTGACGCTGGAGGGCCACACCTTCCAGCTCAAGGGCGGGCCCGCCGCGCTGCCCGACCGGCACTACCTGTGGCAGGCCGAGCACCGCGCGCTGCTCGGCGGCGTGCTGCTGTTCCAGCAGGAGCACGTCTGGGTCGCCGACACACCCGCCCCCGCCGACCGGGCCGCCTGGATCGGCCTGCTCGACGAGATGGCCGCCCTCGACCCGGCGCTGGTCGTACCCGGCCACCGCCTGCCGGACACGGCCGCCGACGCCTCCGCCATCACCGCCACCCGCGCCTACCTGGTCGCCTTCGAGGAGGAACTGGGCAAGGCTGCCGACGGCGCTGCGCTCACCGAGGCCCTCGTGGCCCGCTACCCGGACCACGGCATGCTGATCGCCGCGCAGATCGGCGCGAAGGTCGCCAAGGGCGAGATGAAGTGGGGCTGACGATGAGCGACTTCGCGCAGTCCACCGCCCCCGCCGACGTCGTGCGCCGTCAGTACCTGGCCTCCGCGGCGGGCGATCTGGAAGCCCTGCGTGCCACTCTCGCCCCGGACGTGGAGTGGACCGAGATGGCCGGCTTCCCCCTCGCCGGCACGTACCGCACGCCCGAGGGCGTCACCGCCCATGTGATGGAGCGGCTCGGCAGGGACTGGGAGGGCTGGACCGCCCACGACGACGCCTACGTCGTGGACGGCGAGAACGTCGTCGTCCTGGCCCGCTACACCGCGGCGAACAAGGCCACCGGTAAGCCGGTCGACGTCCGTGTCGCCCACCACTTCGTCGTCCGCGGCGGACTCATCGTCCGCTTCGAACAGTTCGTGGACACCGCTCTCGTCCGCGACGCGATGACCGCCTGATCGCCTCCCGTCGCGCAACCCCCCCCGCATCACCACTCGGCTCAGCCCGTATGCCGCGTCGCCCCCTGGGGGCCGGCGCGGCATACGGCCTTGCGGGCGGCCGGGTGGCCGGGTGGCTTCCCCCAACTCCGGTTCGGCCGAAGTCCGTTGAGCGCGGAGCGCCGCCTCTCCGGATCCGCGGAAGCCGAGGGTGTGCTCTGGCGGAGATGGCGGTCGCCGCCACCGAGCTGGCGCCGGCCCTGGGCCGCGGCGAGGACGTCCCCCGGGTCGGGGTGGAGACCGCCACCACCCTCACCGTCCGCGTGAGCACGGCCCCGCCGAAGGGCTGACCGGCCCGGCTCGCGTGAGCGGACCGGGGAGGAGCCCCGGGCGACGGGAACGCCGTGGCCGCCCGGGGCGAGGGGCCGTCAGCCGACCGTGCCGGTCACCGAGCCCCCGGACCTGGTCACGCGGTACGTCACGGTGGCCCCGCTCCAGTAGTGGAAGACGAGCGTGGCCTGCGCACCCTCACGCAGCGAGTTGACGAACTTCGAGGTCAGAAGGGTCGTGTTGGCGGCGTAGTCGGGGGAGAAGGCCTCGTTGAACTCCTGGTAGGGCGTCCAGTCGGTGGGACCCGCGTTGCCGCCGTCGGCGTACGTCGCCTCCATGGTGGCCAACTGGTCGCCGCGGAACTGGGTGGGCACGGTCATGCCGTCGGCGTCGCCGGTCGCGTTCGACAGGACCGGCCGGTCGTACGTGGTCACATGGATCCTCCACGGCAGGCCGCGGGAGAACCGCGCCTCCACCGTCGCGTTGATCCCGTACGCGCGATTGCCCGCCAGCCGGGTGAGGGCCGACGCCGTGAGCGTGAGCCGGTCGCCGGAGACGGTGTAGTCCCGGCCCGCGACGAGCTTGCCGCCGCCCTGCCAAAGCCCCCGGAAGGAACCGCCGTTCGGGTTCAGCGTGAGGGTCGTGGCCGTGATCGCACCCGACTTCGCGAGGAAGACCCGGTCCGAGGACGCGGTTCCCGAGCGGGTGGTCCAGCTCGACCTGATCTGGTCGATCAGCGCGGGGTCGCGCCATTGCAGCGTGCCGCGGTTCAGGAAGTTGAAGGCGTCCCACAGGGCCGTGGTCACCCCGGCGGCGCGGGCCTCGTAGCCGAACTGCTCGAAGTACTTGAGTCCTTCGCCGAGTTCGACGCGCGCGGGATGGTTGTGGTCGGGGTACGACAGGAGGCCGTACTCGCCCAGATAGACGGGGATCCCCCGGGAGGTCAGGGTGGTGCGGATCCGGCTGAAGGTGTCGGTCATGTCCTTCTGCGCGGTGGCGTCGAAGCGCGTGCCGCCGGCGATGTTCACACTGAACGGGTACCAGCCGTAGAAGTGCACGGTGGCCACCAGCCGGGAGTCGTTCAGCGAGGTCATCTCGCCGACCAGGGCGTCGAGGAACTCCTGACCGGCGTTGGTGTGCAGGCTCGGCAGCACGAGCAGACGGGTGGCGTTGTTCCCGCCGGACTGGCGCACGACCGTGTGGAAGGCGGTGTTGAGCTCGTTGTTGTACTGGTTGCCCTGGGCGTCGGTGGTGCCCGTGAACTGCGGCTCGTTGTTGCTCTCGAAGAGCAGCGCCTGCGGGGAGTCCCTGAACGCGGCGGCGATCTGGGTCCAGGTGGCCCTGAAGCGGGCCAGGACGTTGTCGTGGTCGGAGGCCATGGCGGCGATCCACTGCCAGGAGTCGTGGTGGACGTTGATCACGACGTACAGGCCGTCGGCGAGTGCCCAGTCGACCACCTGCCGCACGCGGTTCATCCAGGCCGCGTCGATCGTGTAGGGGGCGGTGGCGGACTGGTGGCCGCTCCAGGTGACGGGGATGCGCACACTGCGGAACCCCTGGGCCTTGACGGTGTCGAAGAGGGCCTTGGTCGCGGGCGGGTTGCCCCAGGACGTCTCGTCGGGAATGGCGTCCAGGGTGTTGCCGAGGTTCCAGCTGGGCTGCATCGCCGCCACCGTGTCCCTGGGGGCGGCGAGCGGGGAGAGCCGTGCTGCCGCGGACGCGTCGTCGTGACGCGGCACGGCCAGGGCGGTGGTGCCGGTCAGCCCGATCGCGGCGACGAGCGCCAGGAGGAGGCCGAGCACCCGGCCGGGGCCACGGCTGTGGCGGCCGGGCGTGTGGTGCGTTCCCTTCATCTTCGGACCCTTCTCTGGTGGCCGAGCGGGGATTCCGCCCGTGGGGGGATGGAGCGACAGGTGGTCGAGGGGGGAAGCGTCTCCGGGCAGCGGTGCGGTCTCCGGCGGTGCGGGGGTGTGCGGCGCAGGGGTGGATTCCGTGCGCGGCGCGCCGGTTCAGACGAGGAGCGGCTCGTAGTCGAACCAGTCGAAGCGGACGGTGCCGGAGGCCGCGTACAGGCCGATGACCCGGCCGGTGAAGCCGCCCGCGACCTCGGTCGACAGATAGCGGCCGTCGAGGTCGGCGAGCGCGGTGAACGCGCCGTCCGGGTCCTCGACGCCCAGCGTGAGGACGTCGGGCCCGCTGCGGGAGTCCTGCTGCGGTGCGACGGCGATGCGTACGGCGAGGGTCACCGGTCCGGCGGGCACGGTCCGGGACGCCACGACGGCGCGCACCGGTCCGACGCGGCTGATCACGCGCACCTCTCCGTCGAGGGCCTCGATCCCGTAGTGGTGGCGCTCGTCCAGACGCACGGCGAGACCGCCGTGTCCCTGGGCCGGGTCGATCAGAGCGCGCGCCCGGCAGGCCGGATGCTGCTGGCGGCGGCCGACGAACACCACGTCCCGCTCGTCCAGCGAGGAACCGCGGGCGCGCAGGGTGAGCCAGCCCGGGCGTTCCCCGGTCGTGCAGTGCTCCGCCGGACGGTCGCGCACCGAGATCCACTGCGGGCGCAGCCCGCCCGGGTCGAAGTCGTCCCGGACGGGTTCGGCGGGGCCGGGAACCAGCGGCCACGGCGGTGCGGGCGGCTCGGTCGTCACCGCGGCGACGACCGGCCAGTCGTCCACCCAGGTCACCGGCGTGAGGAAGGTCTCGCGGCCCAGCACGTGCCAGCCCGGGGTGCCGCCGCGCGGCCGGACGCCGAGCAGCACCATCCACCAGGATCCGTCGGGCCCCTGGACCAGGTCCGCGTGGCCGGTGTTCTGCACGGGGTGGTCGGTGCCGCGGTGCGTGAGGACGGGGTTGGCGGGGCACGGCTCGAACGGCCCGTCCGGTGTGCGTCCGCGGGCGATGGAGACGCCGTGGCAGCGCTCGGTGCCGCCCTCGGCGATGAGCAGGTACCAGTAGTCGCCGATCCGGTACAGGTGCGGCGCCTCCGGGGCCTTGGCGTCGGGCGCGCCGGACCAGAGCCTGTGCGGCGTGCCGAACGCCTCGCCGGTGTCGGGGTCGATGCGGATCTGGGAGACCCCGGCGACGGTGCACCAGCAGGCGCCGTCCTCGTCCCAGGCGAGGTCCGGGTCGATGCCGGGGACGCCGGGCAGACGGACCGGGTCGGACCAGGGCCCGGCGGGGTCGGAGGCCGTGAACAGCATGGTGCCGCCGTCGCTGACATGGGTGACGATCAGCCGGAAGCGGCCGTCGTGGTGGCGCAGGGTGGGGGCGTAGATGCCGCCGGAGGACGGCGCGTCGGACAGGCGCAGCTGGCTCGGCCGGTCGAGGGCGTTGCCGATCTGCGTCCAGTTGACGAGGTCACGGCTGTGGAACACGGGGACGCCGGGGAAGTACTCGAAGCTGGAGCAGACGACGTAGTAGTCGTCGCCCACGCGGCACACGCTGGGGTCCGGGTGGAAGCCGGGGATCACCGGGTTGGAGAACGTGGCGGGGCGAACGGCGGCGGCCGTGTGCGATGCGTCTGACACGCGGTCTCTTCCTCTGTCTCGTGCGGTCGTCGGGCTCGGGCTCGGGCTCGGGCGAGAGCCTCCCCGGGCGACTCCTCGGTCGGGGAGCTGCCAAGCGCCCTGTGTCGAAGCGCTTCACTTGGCCGCGACGGTAATGACAGGCTTCTCGCGAAACAAGGGGAGGAAAGAAGGGAAAGTTTCTCTCTGTCCGGGACATTGACAGGTTCCCGCGACCGGTGGCAGCGTCGACAGACGCGTCGAAGCGCTTCAACACATTGCCATCTCCCGGTTAGGGGTAAGCCTCGTGGCCCTTCCGTCCCCCTTCGCCGTCGGCCCGCGTGCGCGGCTCGCCGGTCTTCGCGGCGCCGCCCCGGACCGCACCTCCGGACGTCGTCCCCGGTGCCGGGCGCCGCTCGTCGTCCCCCTCGTGCGGACGGAGGCGTCCGGCCGGTGAAGTTCACCGACGGCCGCTGGCTGACGCGCCCGGGCTGGACCCCGCATTTCGCGGCCGAGGTGACAGACGCGCACGCGGGCACGGACCGCCTGACCCTGTACGCCGCGGTCAAGCGCATCACCGGCCGAGGAGGCACGCTCAACAGCCCGCTGCTGACCGTGGAGTGCTGGTCGCCGGCCGAGGGCGTCATCGGCGTGCGCACCACCCACCACGCCGGATCCGTGCGCCGGGGACCGGAGTTCGCGCTGTCCGGGTCCCGCTTCGCCGACGAGGGCGTGGGCAAGGCCCGCCGCGACGGGCCGTTGCTGGAGCTCACCTCCGGCGGGCTGACCCTGCGCGTCGACTCCTCCCGGCCGTGGCTGCTGGAGTTCGTCGCGGACGGCCGGGTGCTGACCTCCGCGGGCGAGCGGGGCACGGGGTTCGTCACCGACGCCGAGGGCCGCCACCACATGGTCGGCCGACTCGCCCTCGGCGTCGGCGAGTCGGTGTACGGACTGGGCGAGCGGTTCACCCCGTTCGTCAAGAACGGCCAGTCCGTGGACATCTGGCAGGCGGACGGCGGCACGAGCAGCGAACAGGCCTACAAGAACGTCCCGTTCCACCTGACCGACCGCGGCTACGGCGTCTTCGTCAACCACCCGGGACGGGTGAGCTACGAGGTCGGCTCGGAGGCCGTGGGCCAGGTCCAGTTCAGCGTGGAGGACCAGTCGCTGGAGTACTTCGTCGTCCACGGCCCGAGCCCGAAGGAGATCCTGGAGCGCTACACCGCGCTCACCGGCCGCCCTGCCCTGCCCCCGGCCTGGGCGCTGGGCCTGTGGCTGACGACCTCCTTCACCACCGCGTACGACGAGGCCACGGTGGGCCGTTTCGTCGACGGCATGGCCGAGCGCGGCATCCCGCTGAGCGTCTTCCACTTCGACTGTTTCTGGATGCGCGCCCACCAGTGGTGCGACTTCGACTGGGACAGCGCGACCTTCCCCGACCCGCAGGGCATGCTCGCCCGGCTCCGACAGCGGGGGCTGAAGGTCTCCGTCTGGATCAACCCGTACATCGCGCAGAAGTCCGCGCTGTTCGAGGAGGGTTTGCGCGAGGGGCACCTCGTGCGCCGGGCGGACGGCAGCGTGTGGCAGTGGGACCTGTGGCAGCCCGGCATGGCACTCGTGGACTTCACGAACCCGGCCGCCCGCGCCTGGTACACCGGGAAGCTGCGCATGCTGCTCGCCCAGGGCGTCGACTGCTTCAAGACCGACTTCGGCGAGCGCGTCCCCACCGACGTCGTCTGGCACGACGGCTCCGACCCGGAGCGGATGCACAACTACTACACCCACCTCTACAACGGGGCCGTCTTCGAGCTGCTGCGCGAGGAACGCGGCGAGGGCGAGGCGCTGCTCTTCGCCCGCTCGGCCACCGCCGGCGGGCAGCAGTACCCCGTGCACTGGGGCGGGGACTGCGACTCGCACTTCGCCGCCATGGCCGAGTCGCTGCGCGGCGGCCTCTCCCTCGGCCTGTCCGGCTTCGGCTTCTGGAGCCACGACATCGGTGGCTTCGAGGGCACTCCCACCCCGACCGTCTTCAAGCGGTGGGTGCAGTTCGGCCTGCTCTCCTCGCACAGCCGTCTGCACGGCAGCACGTCGTACCGCGTCCCCTGGGACTACGGCGAGGAAGCCGTCGACGTCACCCGCGAGTTCACGCTGCTCAAACACCGGCTGGCCCCCTGCCTCCAGCGTGCCGCGCAGCAGGCGCACGCCACCGGCGTCCCGGTGATGCGGGCCATGCTGCTGGAGTTCCCCGACGATCCCACCGCGGCCCTGCTCGACCGGCAGTACATGCTCGGCGACGACCTGCTCGTCGCGCCCGTCTTCACCGACGACGGCACGGTCGAGTACTACGTGCCCGAGGGCGTGTGGACCAACATCCTCAACGGCGCCCGCGTCACCGGTCCGGGCTGGGTGCGCGAGCGGCACGACTTCCACACCCTGCCGCTGCTGGCCCGCCCCGACTCGGTGATCGCGCTGGCCGCCGACGACCGGGGCCCGGTCTCCGCCTGGGCCGAGGACGTCGAACTGCGGGTGCACGCCTTCGCCGACGGCGCGCAGCGCACGATCGTGATCCCGCGACCGGAGGGAGACGAGGCGGCGGCCCGCTTCCACGTCCGCCGTGACGGCGGCCTGCTCCACGTGACGACGGACAGCCCGCACCCCTGGCGACTGCGCCTCGGCGGCCCGGACGGCGCGCTGCACCTGGCCGCCGCGGGGACCACGACGGCCGCGTTCCCCTGCCCGGCGCAGACCGACCCGACCGGATCCGGTCCGAGCACTTGACGGCCCGTCAGAGGTTCCTATCCTCCACAGTGTCCGTATCGCCGATCGATGTTCGGTAGCACGAACACCGTGACCGGGTGTCGATTCGGCACCCCGATCCGACGCCGCGCCCCTTCCGGAAGGGGCGCGCACGTCACGCACCGCCGGTCCACCGCTCACGTCCCCGGGCGGAACACTCCGGCCTCGAGCGCCGCTCTCGTGTCACCGCGGTGCCCACCGCGGGCCGTCCGCCCTTCCTCGAAGGAGACCCCACATGACCATCCCCCAGTGGTTACGTCCCTCCCGGCGCGCGATCCTCGCGACCGGGGCGGCCCTCGGCCTGGGCGCCGGACTGCTCGCCGGCACGGCCACGACCTCCCAGGCCGCCGGCTCGCTGCCCTGTGACCTCTACGCCTCCGGCGGCACGCCGTGCGTCGCGGCCCACAGCACGACGCGCGCGCTGTACGGCTCCTACAACGGCCCGCTGTACCAGGTGCGGCGCGCCTCGGACAACAGGACCCGCGACATCGGCGTCCTCGGCCAGGGCGGGGTGGCGGACGCCGCCGCACAGGACTCCTTCTGCGCCGGCACGTCCTGCCTCATCACCGTCGTCTACGACCAGTCCGGTCGCAACAACCGGCTGACCCAGGCGCCGCCCGGCGGGTTCCAGGGCCCCGCCCAGGGAGGCTACGACAACCTCGCTGACGCGACCGCCGCGCCGACCCGGGTGGGCGGCCACAAGGCCTACGGCGTCTTCGTCGCCCCCGGCACCGGCTACCGCGACAACAACACCAACGGCGTCGCCAGGGGAGACCAGCCGGAGGGCATGTACGCCGTCCTCGACGGCACGCACTACAACGGGGGCTGCTGCTTCGACTACGGCAACGCCGAGACCAACAGCCGGGACAACGGCAACGGCACGATGGAGGCCATCTACTTCGGCAACATCAAGGTCTGGGGCTACGGCGCGGGCAACGGCCCCTGGATCATGGCCGACCTGGAGAACGGCCTCTTCTCCGGGGTGAACACGCGCTACAACGCCAACGACCCCTCCATCAGCCACCGCTACACCACCGCCGTCGTCAAGGGCGGCCCGAACCACTGGGCGATCCGCGGCGGCAACGCGCAGTCCGGCGGCCTGTCCACCTTCTACAACGGCGCCCGTCCCAACGCCTCGGGCTACAACCCGATGAAGAAGGAAGGGGCCATCATCCTCGGCATCGGCGGCGACAACAGCCACGGCGCCGCCGGGACCTTCTACGAAGGCGTCATGACGTCCGGCTATCCGTCGGACGCCACCGAGAACGCCGTGCAGGCCAACATCGCCGGGGCGGGCTACGGCAGGTAGGTCCGCGACCGGCGCGCCCGGGCGCCGCGCCGTCAGCCGGGCGCGCGTCCGGCCCGGACCAGGCCGGTCTCATAGGCGATGACGACCAGCTGGGCGCGGTCGCGGGCGCCCAGCTTGGTCATCGCCCGGTTGGCGTGGGTCTTCGCGGTGACCGGGGCGACGAACAGGCGCTCGGCGATCTCGTCGTTGGACAGTCCGGCCGCCACCAGCGTCACCACCTCGCGTTCGCGGGGAGTCAGCGCGGCCAGCCGTCGCGGGTCCACGAGGTCGCCGGCACACGGCTGGGCGAGCACGCGGGCGATGAGACCCCTGGTCGCCGCGGCGGACAGCAGGGCCTCGCCGGCGGCGACGAGGCGGACGGCTTCGAGGAGCCGGTCCGGTTCGACGCCCTTGCCCAGGAAGCCGCTGGCGCCCGCCCGCAGCGCCTCCACCACGAGGTCGTCCTCCTCGAAGGTGGTCAGCACGAGCACCTTCACCCCGGCCAGGTCCTCGTCCCGGCCGATCAGCCGGATGCCCTCGATGCCGTCGACCTCGGGCATCCGGATGTCCATCACCACGACGTCGGCGCGCTCGGCGCGGGCCAGCCGCGCCGCCTCGCGGCCGTCGGAGGCCTCCGCGACGACCTCCATGTCCGGCTGTGCGTCGATGAGCAGCCGGAAGGTGCCGCGGAGCAGGGCCTGGTCGTCGGCGAGCAGAACGCGAATCGGCACGGCAAGATCCTCACGGGTCGGTCACACGGATGCGGGGGCGAGCGGGAGCGGCAGGTCGGCGACGACCCGGAAGCCGCCCTCGGGCCCGGGACCGGCGCTGACGGTCCCGCCGACGGCCGTGGCCCGCTCCCGCATGCCGATCAGTCCGTGACCGGTGCCCGCGCCCCGGACCGCGCCGGGGCTTCCGTCGTCCGTCACGGTGACGCGCAGCGCGTGCGGGCCGTAGGCCAGGAGCACGGCGGCCCGGGTCGCGCCCGCGTGCTTGTGCGTGTTGGTGAGGGCTTCCTGGACGATGCGGTAGGCGGTCAGCTCGGTGGCGGCCGTCTGCGGCGCGGGGACGCCGGTGCGGGTCACCTCCACCGAGAGCCCGCTCGCGCGGAAGCCGTCGGCGAGGCGGTCGAGGTCGGCCAGCCGGGGGATGGGGGCGCGGGTGCCGGGTGCGTCGTCGGGCTGGCGCAACAGGCCGACGGTGGCGCGCAGTTCGTCGAGCGCGGCGCGGCTGTTCTCCTTGATGTGGGCCAGCGCCTCGAACGCGCGGTCGGGGTCGGCGCGCAGGAGGTGGTGAGCGACTCCCGCCTGGGCGTTGACCAGGGTGACGTGGTGGGCGACGACGTCGTGCAGATCGCGGGCGATGCGCACCCGCTCCTCGGTCACCCGCCGTCGCGCCTCCTCCTCCTGCATGCTTTCGGCGCGCTCCGCGCGTTCCCTCGCCCGGGCGAGGTGGTCGCGACGGTTGCGGACGGCGCGGCCCAGCGCGGTGGCGGCGATCGCGAAGTCGAAGCGCAGGAGGGCGGACCCGGCCACCAGCGATTCCGCGTGGGTGGCGGCGTGGACGCCCGCGAGCGCCACGGAGGCGAGGAGACAGGCGGTCCACGCCGTGCGCCGGCTGCCGAGCACGGCGAGCGTGTACAGGGCGACCAGACCGGCCGCCGGGACCAGGGCGAGGTCCGGAGCCCAGGCCATCAGGGCGAGCCCGGCCGCCAGCGTCACGACGGTGACGACCAGCGGCCACCTGCTGCGGACGACCAGGGGCAGGCAGGAGACCGCCGTCCAGGCCGCGGCCTGCCAGCGCGGCTCGTGCCAGGAGGACTCGCCGACGGCGGTCGTCGCCGTGACCACCACGACCACCGGCACCGCGGGCAGGGCATCTCTGACCCGGTCATGACCGGCCAGCCATCGGCGCCACACCATCCTCACGTCCATTCCCTCACTCTAAGCAGCGCGGACCGGCGGCCGGCCGGGCGATCCTAGGCCGGCCGCCGGCCCACGGGCGTCAGTCGGCGACGCCGGCGGTCTGCGGCTCGCGGGTCGGGCGCGGCGCGTGCGCCGGTCCGTCCGCGGGGCCCTCGACGGACACGTCGGGCAGGGCCCGGTCCAGGGCGCGGGGCAGCCACCAGTTGGCCTTTCCGCACAGGTGCATCAGGGCGGGCACGAGGACCATGCGGATCAGCAGGGCGTCGACGGCGACGGCCACGGCCAGGCTGACGCCGAACTCGGCGATGACCCGCATGCCTCCGAAGACGAAGGAGCCGAAGACGCAGAACATGATGGCGGCGGCGACCGCGATCACCTTGCCGGTCTCGGCCTGCCCGACCCGCACCGCGCGGCCGCTGTCGCCGGTGTGCGCCCACTCCTCGCGCATCCGGCTGACGAGGAAGACCTGATAGTCCATGGACAGGCCGAACATGATGCCGACGACCAGGATCGGCACGAACGACTCGATCGGTCCGCCCGCCCCGAGTCCGAGGAGTCCGGCGCCGAAGCCGTACTGGAAGACGACGACGATCGCGCCGAAGGCCACCCCGATGCTGAGGATGTTGAGCACCGCGCCGACGGCCGGGATGAGCAGGCTGCGGAACGCCATAGTCAGGAGCAGGAAGCCGAGCACGGCGATCACCAGCACGAACACCGGCAGTTTCGACATCAGCACCGACGCGAAGTCGTCGTTGCCCGCCGTGACGCCGCCCACGTAGACCTTCATGGACGTGCCCTGCTCGGCCCGCGGGATCACCGTGTCGCGCAGGTGGTGGATGAGGTCGGAGGTGGCGGCCGACTGGGGCGAGGTCGTCGGCACGACGGAGACCACACCGACCGACTGCCCGGCCTTCATCGGCGCCGCGACGGCCCCGGCGACGCCGTCGACCCGCCCGAGGTCGGCGACCAGCCGCGCTTCGGCCTCCTTGTCGGCGGCGGTGGGGGCCTGGACCGCGAGGACGAGCGGGCCGTTGAACCCGGGCCCGAACCCCTGCGCGATCATGTCGTAGGCCTGGCGGTTCGTGGAGGCGGCGGGCAGGTTGCCGTCGTCGGACGCGCCCAGCCGCAGGGACAGGGTGGGGCAGGCGAGCGCCGTGAGCACGGCGAGGGCGACCAGACCCAGCGCCCGGGGCCGGGCCTGGACGACCGCGGCCCACCGGGCCCAGGGACCGGGCCGGGCGCCGGAGCGCCGCGCGTGCGCGGAGAGTTCCCGGCGCTCCGCGCGGCCGAGGACCCGCACTCCGATCATGCCGAGCAGCGCGGGCAGCAGGGTGACGGCGGCCAGCACGGTCAAGGCGACGGTGACGGCGGCGCCGACCGCCATGCCGTTGATGATGCCGACGTTCAGGGTGAGCATGCCCAGCAGGGCGACGACGACGGTCAGACCGGCGAACAGCACGGCGCGGCCCGAGGTGTCGAGGGCCTTGGCGATCGACTCGGGCACCGCCATGCCCGCCCTCAGGTGGGTGCGGTGCCGGTTGACGATGAACAGGGCGTAGTCGATGCCCACGCCGAGGCCGATCAGCGAGCCGAGGGTCAGCGTGGTGTCGGAGAGCGTGAGCACGTGGCTGAGCAGCATCACCGTGATCGCGGAGGTGCCGACGCCGACGACGGCCGTGATGATCGGCAGGGCCGCCACCCACACCGCCCTGAAGACGAACAGCAGCACGACGAAGGCGAGGACGATGCCCATCGCGTCGGCGATCGGGTTCGGCGCGGGGTTGACGGTGAACGCCTGGCCGTTGAGCGCGATGCGCAGGCGCGCCGTCCCCGGCTCGGTCGCGAGCTCCTTCACGTGGTCGACCTGGGCGTCGTCCACGTCCCGGTCGAAGGCGACCGTCGCGTAGGCCGTCCCGCCGTCCTCGCTGACCTGCGTCCGGCCCTCGGCGGTGTAGGGGCTGCTCACCGCCGCCACCCCGGGGGCGTCGGCGATCCGCTCCAACGCGTCGGTCATCGCCTCCCGCGCCGCGGGCTCGGTGACCCGTGCGCCGTCCAGTTGCCAGACGACGCGACCGCTCTTGGCCGCCGCGCTGTTCGAGGCCTGTTGCAGCAGGGCCGTCGCCCTGGCCGAGTCGGTGTCCTGCGAGGTCGGGCTGTTGCCGAAGGCGCTGCCGGCCGCGCCGACCCCGGCTCCCAGGGTGAACAACAGGCCCACCCAGACCAGGACGACGGCGAGCCGGTGCCGATGGCACCAGCGGGCGAGAGAGGACATCGACGGGCCTTTCAAGGGGTGCGTCACACGATCGGGCCGGCGTTTTCGGCCCGCCCTCACGCTCGCAGTCGCGCCCTCTCCCGTCGTCGGCCGTCCGCAGACACCTGTGTCTGCTGCGAGCGCAGTACACGCGGCACGGGATCCGTGAACGCCCCGGAGACCCCGGCCGCCCACGCGTGGGAGCGGCTCGTCGGGCCCGCCGCCCGGCCGAGGTCAGTGAACGTCGGGCGCCCCGGACCGCTCGCCCGTCCCGCCGCCGGCGGAGGCGGTGGCGTTGTTCAGCATCATGCGGGTGAGGCTGGTGCGGTTCGACACGCCGAGCTTGCGGTACACCTGCCCGAGATGGGTCTCCACCGTCCGCACGCTGAGGAAGAGGCTCTCGGCGATCCGGATGTTGGTCATGCCGGTGCTCACGAGGCCCGCGATCTCCCGCTCGCGGGCCGTCAGGGCGGGCAGGGCGTCCTCGGCCCCGGCGCACGCGGTCAGCCGGCTCCGCCACCGGGCGACGTCGCGCCTCAGACGTACGGAACCGCACTGGTCGGCGAGGGCCCCGGCGCCGTCCAGCCATGCGGCGACGCCGTCCGCGCGTTGCGCGTCCAGCGACAGCTCGGCCGCCGCGAGCAGGGTGACGCAGGCCTCGACCCGCTCGCCGCCGAGCGAGAAGTCGGAGACCGCCTCCACGGCCTGGCGCAGCGCCTGCCGCGTCCTGCCCGCCGCGGCGTGGGCCCGCATCCTGGCGCGCAGGGCGAACCCCCTGCGGCCGGGCGACGGGAGCTCCTGCAGACACTGCTCGGCGAGGTCGGCCCACTGCTCGACCGAGGCGCGGTCGCCCGCCGCGAGGGACGCCTGCGCCAGCGCGTCGCACCAGCGGGGCTTGCGCCAGGCGGTGAGCCGGGGCAGCCCGGCGCCGCCCGCCGCGTCCAGCAGCAGCCACCGGGCCCGCGCCGGGTCGCCGGCGCGTTGCACCCACTCGGCGTGGAAGCACCGGACGGTCACCGCCCATGCGGTCGGCGAGGCGCTGGCCACGGCGAGCGCCCGGGCCGCCGAAGCCTGCGCCTGCGCCGCGTCGCCCGGAGCGTCGCGCCAGAACAGCACCTCGGCGCGCACCATCGAGCCGACGGCCACCTCGGCCGGACCGGCTCCGGGGGACGTGTGGCGGTCGGTCTCGTCGAGAGCGGCCAGCGCCTCGTCCAGGTTCCCGCGCCGCAGGTGGGTGTTGGCCAGGACGGTGAGGATCTGCGGCTGGACGTACGTCTGACCGGTGCGCCGGGACAGGGCCGCCGCGCGCGTGAGGTGACGTTCGGCGTCGGCCAGGCGGCCGAGCATCCCCTCGGTCATGCCCGTCTGCAGCGAGGCGTTCAGATTGGTGAGCAGGGAGCTGTCGGAGGCGGCGTCGATGAGCGCGGCCGCGGTGGTCGCCCGCTCCTGCGCGGTGGCCAGGTCGCCGGTGAACAGGTGGCCGAGGGCGCTCTGGGCCAGCGCCTGGGCCTCGCCGACCCGGTCGTGGTGCTGCTGTGCGATGGCCGCCGCCGTCTCGGCGTGCCGCCGGGACGTCACGTACTCCTGGAGGTCGTAGGCGTGGTCGGCCAGCTCGGTGTGGAGGGCGGCCGCGATCGCGGCGTCCTGGCCGGCCAGCGTCGCGAGCCCCGAACGGGCCAGGGCGCCTGCCTCGGCGTAGCGGCCCAGGGTCCGCTCGATCCGGCTGGAGTCGGCGAGCGCGCCCGCTTCGCCGGACCGGTCGGGCATCGCCGACCGCAGGGCGTCGAGCAGCTCACGGCTCTCGGTCGCGTCCCCGGTCAGCAGCCGGGCCCGCGCCAGCAGGACCCGCGCTTCGTGCCAGTGCGCCTGGCCGGGCCGCAGCAGCGGCAGGGCCGCCTCCAGGTGACCGGCGGCCACGGCGGGGGAGCCGTACAGCATCTCGCGGGCGGCGGCGATCAGGGTGGTCGCGTGCTCCGGGCGGTCCGGGTCGGCGGCGCGTGCCACGTGATGGGCGCGCCGGGCGATGGGGGCGCCCTGCTCGGCCAGCGCGGATTCGGCGCGTCGGTGCAGAGCGGCACGGCGGCTGGGCGCGAGCCGCCCGTAGACGACGTCGCCCACCGCCCGGTGGCGCAGCGCGAGCCGCGGCGCGGGCTCGACGCTCCGGACGAGGTCGCGTCGGGTGAGCGCGTCCAGCGCCTCGACGGTGGCCGCCACCTCGCGTCCGGCGACGGCGGCCAGCAGCTCGGGGCGGAACGGCTCCGCCAGGACGGCCGCCGCCTCCAGGACGGCGAGTGCGTCGTCGTCGAGGCCCGCCAGTTCGCCGAGGACGGCCGTGGAGGCGGCCGCGGCGTCCTGACCGCGGGCCCCGAGCACCTGGAGGTACCGCGGGTTGCCCTCGGCCTCGCGGTGGATCTCCCGCGCGTCCGGGTGGTCCGCGAGGAGCTGTGCGGCCTGCTCGCGGGACAGGGGTCCGAGGTTCCACACCTCCAGCAGGTCCGCGGACCCGGCCCGCGAGAGGAGTTCCGCGTGCCAGGGCGCCAACTGGCGCTGCCGGCAGGCGAGAAGGCACAGCACGGGTCCCGTGGAGGCGGCCCGCAGCAGTCGTTCCACGTGGAGCTGCTCGTTGTCCGGGAGGAGGTGGAAGTCCTCCACCACCGCGAGCAGGGGGCGGCCCTCCGCCGCGTGCGCCGCGACCTCCCGCACCTCCTGCCGGGGCAGTTCGCCGACCGCGGGGGAGGGGGCCGCGGTCCGCCCGTGAGCGGTGCGCACGGGTATCCCGAGGGCCCGGGCCTGCGCCGCGACCGCCCGCATCAGCGCGCTCTTGCCGATGCCCGGATCCCCGACGAGTGCGACGGACCTCCCCGATCCCGTCCCGACGAGGTCGCTCACGGCGCGCACCAGCTCGCGGACTTCCGCCTCACGGCCCACCAGCGCACGCGCGTCGCCTCGCGTGCGACGGCCGGAAGAGGGCGTCTCGCCCTGCGGATCATCGGACATGGCACCGCACGATAGTGGCTGCCGATGACAACTAGGCAAAGGGGACGTATTCCGCGCCCGGAGCGGGGGAGCCGGCGGTCCGGGTCCTGCCGCCCGGGGGCGGCACGCAGTACGCGAAACCCGCTTCCCGAGGGCGAGTTGGCGATTTCACGGGTGTGCCCCCGACTGATTATGATCTTGGTCATGTCTGTGCAGAGTTCCGAACGCGCCCTTTCCCGCAAGCAGCGACTCCAGGAGAAGCAGCGCCGTCAGCTGGCGGTGGTGGACACCGTGGACAAGGCCGAGGCGAAGGTCCGCAAGGCGGAGGTCGAACTGGCCGGCGCGGTCGCCGAGGCGGTTCAGGTCTTCGGCGACGAGGAGTCCGCCTCCGAGGGACTCGACATGCGCGTCGAGACGATCCGGCGCTTTCTCGGCATCGCGCGGGACGAGGCCGCCGCCGCGCACGGGGCGGAAGCCGCCGACGCGTCCTGAGACCTCCGTCGGGCGGCCGCGCCACGCGGTGACGGTCCGTCCCGTGCGACGGGGACGGCCGTGAGGTCAGCCGGTGACGGTCAGCAGCAGACCGGAGACGATCAGGCCGGTCTCGACCACGAGGACGAAGACGGCGGCCGGAAGCCGGTCGACGGTCCTCTTGCCGCACCAGGCGCCGGCCGTGGCCGCCGGCGCGAGGGCCAGGCCGATGACGGCGCTGGACGCGGTCAGCACGGCCGCCGCGCCGAAGACCGCCAGCTTGGTCAGGTGCATCACCACCGCGGCAGCGGCCTCCGTGCCGATGTAGGCCCCTTTGAGCAGGCCGCGGGCGAGGAAGAACGGCGCGACCAGCGGACCCACCGAGCCCAGGAGCGCCGAGCCGAAACCGGAGGCGGCGCCGACGGCGGCGAACGCGGTTTCGTCGAGCCGGGCTGCACGCGGCTTCCAGCGCCGCCAGGCCACCATGACCAGGAGGAACACGCCGACGGCGCGGGTGAGCGCGGGCAGCGGCGCGGTGGCGAACAGCAACGCGCCGGCGGCCGCGGCCGGGACGGCTCCGAGGGCGAAGACGGCGACCAGGCGCCGGTCGACCTCACGGCGGTTGAACCACACCCGGCTGCCGTTGCCGGCCAGCTGGGCCACGGTGAGCACCGCGACCGCGTCCCGGGGACCCAGCACGGCGACGAAGACCGGCAGCAACAGCACGCCGCCGCCGAACCCGGCGATCGCGGACAGGGCCGCGGTCCCGAAGGTGGCGGCGGCGAGGGCGACGACCTGTAGCGCCGGTTCCATGCGGGTGATTGTCCCGCCGGCCGGGGACGGGCGGGGCCGGGACGACCGATCCCGGCCCGAGCACGACGCCGGCGCGACCGGAAGGCCCCCGCCCGGCACGGACACCGGACACCGGATGCGGGCCGGGAGCGGAGGCGGCGGGGGCGGTGCGGGAGCGGTGGCCGTGTCCGGGGCACCGCCCCCACTGCGCCGTCAGCGGTCGACGGAGCGCATCCCCGCCTCGTCGTACCGCTCGCCGGAGGCCTCGGGCAGCTCCGCGTCGATGCGCGCCAGGTCGTCCTTGGTCAGCTCCACGTCGACGGCGCCGGCGTTCTGCTCCAGGTAGGTGCGGCGCTTGGTGCCCGGGATCGGCACCAGGTGCTCGCCCTGGGCCAGCACCCAGGCGATGGCCAGCTGCGCCGGAAGCACGTCCTTCTCGGCGGCGATCTCCTTCACCTTCGCGGCCAGCCGCAGGTTCGCCTCCAGGTTGGCGTCCTGGAAACGGGGGTTCTGCCGGCGCCAGTCGTTCGCGTCCAGCTCGTCCGGCGAACTGAAGCGCCCGGCGAGGAAACCGCGACCGAGCGGCGAGTACGGCACGAAGCCGATGCCCAGCTCACGGCAGGCCGGCAGCACCTCGGCCTCCACGTCCCGCGACCACAGCGAGTACTCGCTCTGCACCGCGGTGATCGGGTGCACGGCGTGGGCGCGCCGGATGGTCTGGGCGCTCGCCTCGCTCAGTCCGATGCCCCGCACCTTGCCCTCGGCGACGAGCTCGCCCAGAGCGCCGACCGTCTCCTCGATGGGGACGTTCGGGTCCACCCGGTGCTGGTAGTAGAGGTCGATGTGGTCGGTGCCCAGACGCTTCAGGGAGCCGTGGACGGAGCTGCGCACATGCTCCGCCGAGCCGTCCTGCGCACCGACCGTGCTGATGTCCCCGGGTACCGCGTTGTCCATCCGGTAGTTGAACTTCGTCGCGATCACGTACTCGTCGCGATGCCCCCGGACCGCCTCGCCGACGAGCGACTCGTTGGTGAGCGGGCCGTACATCTGTGCGGTGTCGAGGAAGTTCACCCCGACGTCGAGGGCCCGACGGATGGTCGCGACGCCCTCCTCCTCATCGGCGGTTCCGTAGAAGGCGGACATGCCCATGCACCCCAGGCCGATGGCCGACACCTGGAGGTCCCGCAGACTGCGCTTCCGCATGCCGTGTTCCAGCCTTTCCTGCCACTTGTGCGTTGTCTCGGACGCCACGAAGCCCCGTCATCCATTGAGCGACGCATTCCTGCGCGCGGCATCCCGGGAGGGGCGCCGGACGCCAGGGGCCTCGTGCGCCACGGTGTCCGCAACGCTACGACCTGGAGCGCACTCCAGCGCAAGTCGGCGGGCCGGGGGAACGGCTGCCCGCGGGCCGTCGCCGGGAGGCGCCGTTGTCAGAGGCGGATGACAGTCTCCGGCCATGAGCGGCGAGGCGTTCCACTGGCAGGATTTCCTCGGACGGTGGCAGCGGGAGTGGGTTCCGCGCGGGGACGAGGACATGGACGAGGGCGAGCCCGTCCCCCTGGGCGGGCCCGGGGCGGACGAGTCCGCGATCCTGGCGGCCGAGGAGCGGCTGGGCCGGCGGCTTCCGCCCTCGTACCGGGCGTTCCTCGCCGCGAGCGACGGATGGCGGGTGGACCAGGCGGCGGGGATCCACCGGCTCGGCGGCGCGGCGGACATCGAGTGGACGCGGATCCGGCGCTGCGGGGCGATACCCCAGGCCCTCGACCCCGCCCGGCTGTTCCGTGCCGAGGACGCCGAAGAGGCGGGCGAACGCCGTGCGCTGGAGGCCCTGCACACGGAGCTGGGGCTCTCGCTGCCCCGCTTCGCGCTGACCCGGGGCACGCTCCCGACGTTCACCACCCGGTCCTGGACCCGGGCGCCACGCGAGGGGGAGGTGTTCGCCCACCTCACCGTGGGCTCCCCACGACCCCCGGCCTGAACGCCGCGGTCAGCCGGTCCGGCGCAGTCCCGCCACGAGGAGGGCGACCAGTCGGCGCGCGTCGTAGCGGGGGTCGCTGTCGGCGCCGATGCACAGGTTGCCGATGCCCCGCATGAACGGGTAGGCGTCGAGACCGGAGCGGATCTCACCCGAGGCGGCGGCGGCGTCGAGCAGCCGGGCGCACACCGGCAGGAGCCGGTCGAGGAAGTAGGCGTGCAGCGTCTCGAACCCGGCGTTGTCGTTCTGCAGCGCGGCCGCGAGGCCGTGCTTGGTGACCAGGAAGCCGACGAACAGGTCGACCCAGCGTTCTAGGGCGACGAACGCGGACGGGCTGCTCGCCAGCAGGTCGGGCCCGGCTTCGGCGCAGGCGTCGACCTGGTGGCGGTAGACGGCGATGACGAGGTCCGCCCGGGTGGGGAAGTGCCGGTAGATGGTCCCCACGCCCACTCCGGCCTCGGCCGCGATGTCACGTACCGGCGCTTCGACCCCCGAGGTGACGAAGACCGCCGCGGCCGCGTCCAGCAGGGTCTGCTGGTTGCGCCGGGCGTCCTTGCGCCGGGAGCCGGTCGCGCCCGCCGGGCTCTGGCCTGTGTCGTTCACCGCGACCTTCCTCGCCGGCGGGATGCCCGTGGGACGCCCCGCTGTCTGTCTGTCTGCCTGCCGTCGACGGAACGGCGTTCCGCTTCCGTCATGATGGCAGATCTCCTCCGTCGCCCCGGTCGCGGACCGGGGTGTGTGTCGCCGCCCGGCGGATTCGCATAGCCTCGACCACGGGTGTGGCGGACGCGGACCGCGTCCGCGGGGAGGAGACGTGGTGCTGACAACGGGCGCGCGATGGCTTGTGGCCGTGCTGGCCGTCCTGTGTCTGGTGCTCCTCGGCTCCGGCGCTCCGGCCGATTCCCCCGCCGGGCGGACGCCGTCCGCCGGCCCCGCCCGGGACGTCGTGGCCAACCGCGTCATGACGTGGAACATCTGCAACCCCTGCGACGAGAGCAACGCCGACCGGGCGGCCGCCATCGCCGCGTTCGCGCCCCAGGTCATCGGCCTCCAGGAGGCGTGCGTGCGGGACGTCGACGGGATCCGGGACGAGCTGGAGAGCCGCTACGGGCTGGTCTACCAGGTCGCGTACGGCATGGTCCTGCACAGTTGGTCCCGGTGCGGGGGAGTGCCGTGGAACCCGGGAGGCTACGGGGAGGCGATCCTGTCGGCGGCGCCGATGACGGACCGCGTCCACGTGGAATACCCCGACGGCGGCTCCGAGGACCGCGGGTACATGGCGGTGACCACCAGGGTGGACGGCGCCGCCGTGCGGGTCTTCAACACGCATCTCGCGGAGCGCCGTCAGGAGGCGGTCCGCACCGAGCAGACGCGCGTGCTCGCCGCGAAGGTGGCCCCCTACGAGCGGGCCGTCGTCCTGGGCGACTTCAACGCGCAGCCGGACGCCGCGGAACTGGCCCCCATGTGGGCGCTGGCCGCGGACGCCGACCCGCGGTGCCTGCCCTCGCGCGCGAGCGCCTGCGAGCCGACCACCGACTGGTCCAGCAGGTTCGACTACGTCTTCCTGCGCAACGTCGCCCCGCTCGCGCACGGCGTGCGGCCCACCCCGGTCTCCGACCACCACCTGCTCCACGCCGACCTGGACCTGGACCACGCCTGAGGCGATCGCCGCCGCGCGGGGACGACAGCGCCGGGAGCGCGACGGGGCGACGGTGCGAGGGGGCGGCGCTGCGTGAGAGCGGCGGCCACGCGACGGCGCCGACCACCGACGGACGACCGACGCCGACCACGGAGGCCGCCGGGCCGCCGGGCCGCCGGCGAGGGTGTTGTCGCCGCCCTCACCGGTCTCGCCGCCCGTGAGCCGCTCCATAGCCGGCACCGTCCACTCTCTCTCCCCCCGGGCCGACAGCCGGGGTTGCCCGCTTGCGGCTGTCTCCGCTGGTCGGGGCCGGTTTCCCGGCCGCTCGGGCAACGGGAAACAGGAAACCCGTCGACCTGTCCCGGACGGCCGGGCAAGGCTGAAGCCGTAAGTCCGAGCACGACCTGCGACCAGGCAGGACGACCGCAAGGGGGAAACATGCGCAAGTTGTTCAGTGGAGCCGTTGCCCTGGCCACCGCTGCCACCGCGATGGTGGCGCTGGCCGGAACGGCCGAGGCCAAGCCGGCCGCCGACTGGGCCGGCTGCCCGTCGGGAGCCGTCTGCGTCTACCCGCAGAACCAGAGCCCCGCCCAGAGCCCGAGCGCCGTCTACTGGACCTACGGTGCCCACGACCTCAGCAACCAGGTGGGCCGGCACTGGGTCCTCAACAACCAGACCGGGGGCGCCACGGCGGAACTGTGTCTGAACTACGGCGGCACCAACTGCAACTACACCATCCGGGCGCAGAACGGCGTGTACGCCGATCTCACGCCGATCAACTCGATCAAGCTGAACCGCCCGTAGCGCCGGTCGCACGGGGGGACGCCCGGGACCGCTTCGGCGGTCGCGGGCGTCCGCGTGTTCGACTCCTCCCCCCCTTCGCGCCACGCCGCCGCAATGGGTGATCGGCCGTCATACCCCCGCAGTAGCCTGGGTGTCGGCCGTCACACGGCTCATGCGCGCGACACCGGGGGACGTGGTGGGGGAGCAGCTGCACACCGGCGATGACGGGAAACCGGCACAGCCCGAGGCCGCGGTCGCGGACTTCCCCACCCAGCTCAGACGCCTTCGCCGGCAGCGCGGACTCTCGCTGGCCGACATGGCCCGGCAGACGCACTACAGCAAGGGCTACCTCAGCAAGATCGAGACGGGGGCGAAGCGGGTCACCGTGGACGTCGCGCGGCGCTGCGACGAGATCCTGCGCGCGGACGGCGGGCTGCTGGGCCTGCTGACGCAGAGCACCGAAAGCCCCGTGGAACCGGGGGCGGAGGGTGCGGGCGCCTGCCCCTACCGAGGGCTGTCGGCGTTCACCGCGCAGGACGCCCGGTGGTTCTTCGGCCGCGAACGGGCCACCGCCACCCTGGTGGAGAGGGTCTTCACGCGGATCGGCGGCGGGCCGCTCATGGTCGTCGCCCCGTCCGGCGCCGGCAAGTCCTCCCTGTTCCACGCCGGCCTCGTGCCGGCCCTGCGCACACCCGGCGGCTTCCCCATGCCGGGCGCCGACCGGTGGCCGGTGGTGGCCTTCACCCCCACCGCCCATCCCCTGGAGGAACTGCTCACCGGCGTCGCCAAGGCCCTGGACGGCGATCCCGGCGTCACCGTACGGGAGCTGAGGGACCGGCCCGAGGCACTGCTGGAGGCCGTGCGCCGCGCACGGGGCGACGGCCCGTGCGCCGACGGGGCCAGACAGCCGCCCCCGGTGCGTCCGGTGTTCCTCGTCGACCAGTTCGAGGAGCTGTTCACACTCTGCTCCGACGAGGAGGAGCGCCGCGCCTTCGTCCGGGTGCTGTGCGCCGTGTCGACGGCCCACCGTCCCCCTGCCCCGGCAGACGCGTCCGGTCCTGATCCGGCGGTGGTCGTCCTGGGCGTACGGGCCGACCTGTCCGGCAGGTGCGTCGAACTCCCCGAGCTGGCCGCGGTGTTCGGCGACGGACTGTTCGTGCTGCCCCCGATGTCCGTGGCCGGACTGCGCGAGGCGGTCACCCGCCCCGCCGACCTCGCCGGACTCACCCTGGAGCCCGGTCTCGTCCCCCTTCTGCTGCGCGACGCGGGGCTGCGCGACGACGCGGGGGCAGTGCCCGGCGACACGGGGGACGCCGGACGCGTCCTGCCCGACGTCACCCCCTCCGGCGCGCTGCCGCTGATCTCCCACGCGCTGCTGACCACCTGGCAGCAGCGCGAGGGAACCACCCTCACCGTGGCGGGATACGAGCGCACAGGCGGGATCCGCGGGGCGGTCGCCCGCACCGCCGAGGACGTCTTCGCGGGCCTGCATCCGGGCGAGCAGCGGACGATCCGCAGGATCCTGGTGCGCCTGGTCCACATCGCCGACGGCGCCGGACCGGCCCGGTGCCGGATGAGCCGGGCCGCTCTCGTGGACCGGCCGGCCGACGCGGCCGACGCCACCGCCGCCCTGGACGCGTTCGTGCGGGCCCGTCTGGTCACCGCCGACCGCGACACCGTCGAGATCGCCCACGAGGCCCTGCTGCACGCCTGGCCTCGGCTGCGCGGCTGGATCGACGCCGACCGGGAGGGCCTGCTGCTCCACCAGCGGCTCGCGCACGCCGCCGACCAGTGGGAGCGCGAGGGCCGTGACCCGTCCGCCCTCTACCGCGGCGCACGGCTGGAGGCCGTCGAGGAATGGGCCGGGGAAGGGGACGGCCGCAGCCGGCTCACCGCGCGGGAGGAGGCGTTCCTGCGTGCCGGCCGGGCCGAGGAGGCCGAGCGCCTGCGGCTGGCCCGGCGGCAGGTCCGGCGACGGCAGGGCACGCTCGTCGCGCTCGTCGCGCTGCTGACCCTCGCCGTGGCCGCCGGGGCCCTCGCCTACCGGCAGCGCGCGGACGCGCTGCACCAGGAACGGGTCGCCCGCTCCCGGGCCCTCGCCGCGCAGTCCGCCTCCCTGGCCGCCGGACAGCCAGAGGAGTCGATGCGCCTCGCCGAGGAGGCCTACCGTTCCCAGCCGACGCCCGAGGCGCGCGGCGCCCTGCTGAGCACCCAGGCGCAGCCCTTCGCGGCCCGGCTCCCCGGGCACCGGGGCCCGGTCAACTCGGTGGCCTTCGCCCCCGACGGGCGCACGCTGGCGACCGCCAGTTCGGACGGCACGGTGACGCTGCGCCGACTCGCGGACCGGCGTACGACCGCCAGGTTCACCATGTCCGGGCAGGTCCGGTCGGTCGCCTTCAGCCCCGACGGCCGCACGCTCGCGGCGGGCGCCACGGACGCGCCGGTGCGGCTGTGGAGCACGGCCGACCACCGCACGAGGGCCGTGCTGCCGCCGAGCACGGCGGGCGCCCGGGCCGTCGCCTTCGACCCCCGGGGCGGCACGCTGGCCCTCGCGGCGGGCGACGGCACGGTCCAGGTCTGGGACACCGGCCGGATGCGCCGCGTCGAGTCCTTCACCGGCCATGCCGGACAGGTCGACGCGCTGGCGTACGCCCCGGACGGGCGGATGCTCGCCTCGGCCGGCGCGGACCGCACCGTCCGCCTTTGGGACACCGTCCGCGCCCGACCGGCGCGCGTGCTGAAGGGGCACGCCGACGAGGTGTACGGCGTGGCCTTCGCGCCGGACGGCCGCAGCCTGGCCAGCGGCGGCGCCGACCGGACCGTACGGCTGTGGGACCTGGCGACGGGCCGCACGACCTCGGTCCTGACCGGCCACAGCGACGACGTCAACGCGGTCGCCTACACCCCCGACGGCGCCACGGTCGTCAGCGCCGGCGGCGACGGCACGACCCGCCTGTGGGACGTGCACAGCGGCATGCCGACGCTGACGCTCACCGGCCACACCGACTACACGATGGGCGTGGCGGTGAACGCCGCGGGCACCCTGCTCGCCACCGCGGGGTTCGACCAGTCGGTCGTGCTGTGGAACCTCGGCGGCCCGGTCCTCACGGCCCGCCCCCGCACCGAGATCTGGCAGTCCGCCTACAGCCGCGACGGAAGACTCCTGGCGACCGCCGACACCGACCACACCGTGCGGTTGTGGGACGTGGCGCGGCACCGGCCCGTGGCGACCCTGAGCGGCCATCGCTCCGCCGTGTTCTGCGTCGCGTTCGCGCCCGACGGGCGCATGCTGGCCTCGGCCGGCTCGGACGGCACGGTCCGGCTGTGGGACGTCGCCGCCCACCGCCTCCTGCGCACCCTCACCGGCCACCACGGAGACGTCTTCTCGGTGGCGTTCTCGCCGGACGGGGCGCTGCTGGCCTCGTCCGGCGCCGACCGCACGGTGCGGCTGTGGGACGTCGCCGCCCACCGCCTGCTGCGCACCCTCACCGGCCACACGGACTTCGTCAACGACGTCGCCTTCAGCCCCGACGGACGCACCCTCGCGAGCGCGGGCGACGATCTGACCGTACGGCTGTGGGACCTCGCGTCGCGCGCGCCGCTCGCCACGCTCACCGGACACACGGGCGCGGTCCGGGGGGTGGCGTTCAGCCCGGACGGCCGGCAGCTCGCGAGCAGCGGCAACGACGGGACCGTACGGCTGTGGGACGTCGGCCGACGCCGTCCGACGGCGGTGCTGGGAGGGCACACCGGCTCGGTGCGCGGCATCGCGTTCTCCCCCGACGGCCGGCTGCTGGCCGGCAGCGGCAGCGACCGCACGATCCGGGTGTGGGACGTGGCCGGACGGCGGCCCTGGGCCACCCTGACGGGACACACGGACGCGGTGTGGGGCACGGTGTTCGCCCCGGACGGGCGGACGATCGCGAGCAGCAGCAACGACGGGACCGTACGGCTGTGGAACCTGGACGTCGCGTCCCGGCTCGCCGCGATCTGCCGACTGCGGCTGCCCACGGCCCGCACGGCGACGTGCCCGCCGCGCTGACCGCGACCGCGCCGGGGCGGCCGTGACCCGACGCCGCCGCCCCCCACGGCGCTGCGCCGGGCTCGTGGGGGGCGGCGGCGCGCGCCGGGTGCTCACGCCGGAGGCTGTTCCCCGCCGCTCAGGATCTCGACGTACCCCTCGCTCCCGTGGACGCGGATCCGCTGGCCGTCCCGGATCAGGCGGGTGGCCCCCTCCACGCCCACGACGGCCGGCAGACCGTACTCCCGGGCGATCACCGCGCCATGGGTCATCAGGCCGCCCACCTCCGTCACCAGGCCCGCGATGCCGACGAACAGCGGCGACCAGCTGGGGTCCGTGAAGGCGGTGACCAGGATGTCGCCCGCCTCCAGATCGGCGTCGGCCATGTCGAGGACGACCCGGGCCCGTCCCTCGACGGTCCCGGCGGACACCGCCAGACCGGTCAGGGCGCCGTCCGGCACGTCGTCGCGGCGGTGGGCCCCGCTCACGGCCTCGCCCTCGGACGTCAGCACCCGCGGCGGGGTGAGCGCCTCATAGGAGCGGAACTCCTCCTTGCGCCGCCGCACGAGGCCGTCGTCCACCCGCCGCGAGCGCACGGCGTCGTGGAACTCCTGGAAGGTCAGGTAGAAGACGTCCTCCGCCTCGGTCAGCACGCCGTCCCGCACCAGGCCCTCGGCCTCGCCCATCAGCGCCTGCTTGTAGACGAAATAGCGGCTGATGATGCCGTACTTGGGGTACTCCCGGTACCCGATGAACGTGCGGAGCCGGTCGATCGTCCGTTTGGCCTCGGCCGCCTTCGACTCCCCGTCCGGCAGGGCCCGCAGGCGGGACAGCACCTCCTGCTCCTTCTGCCGCGCCTTCTTCCGCCCGCGCTCGAAGCGCTGCTCGGCCGCGCCCGGCCCGAAGTTGCGGACGTGGTCGAGGATGACGGGCAGGAGCGTGGTGGGGCGCTCGCTCCACCGCGGCCGGGTGATGTCGATCTCGCCGACGCAGCGCATGCCGTAGCGGTCGAGATAGGCCCCGATGGCCTCGCGCGCCTCGGTCCCGCCCTCGAACTCGCCCAGCTCGTCGAGGAAGTCGTCGTTCTTGACGCCCTGGAGGAACGCGACCACGTCCTTGTGCGGGCGGATGGCGTCCGCGACGTCGAGCAGGTCGAGCCCCATCTCCGAGGTGATGTTGCCGGGCGCGGACAGCGTGAGCGTGTCGGCCGCGTTCTTCTCGCCGAGCCATTCCTGCAAGGTGTCGTTCAGCCACCAGGTGGCCTCCATGCCGGCCATGATCGCCTGCATGCTCCGCCGGTCGCCGAGTGCCCGCTTGTGTTCCTGGAAGGCCTCCAGCAGGAAGTCGAACAGCGCCGGTCCCGTCTTCGTCCGGATGGCGCGCTTCAGGGCGGCGACGTCCGCCCGGTTGCGCTCGACGAGTTCGGTGACGACGGCCGGATCGGTCGCGATCGGCGCGGGCGCGCCACCGGGCGGCGGTCCGACGGGGCCCGTGTCGGGGAGCGAGGGGACGAAGCCGTCGCGGTCCAGGATCGTCTCCAGCGCGTCCCTGATCACCGGATCGCCCCTGCCGACGAGATCGAGGAGCGCTGCACGGCTCGCGGGCGAGGCGAGCCGCGCGGTGGCGTCGACGAACAGCCTTCCGCCGGCCTCGTGCATCGGCGTCATGGCCGTCAGCTGCCACACCGACAGCCCCAGGGGCTTCATCGGGTCGGTCATCATCTGCTGGTGTCCGACGGAGATGTAGACGTGGTTGTCCTCGTCGTCCCGCTCGGGGACGGGGAAGAGCGTCGTGACCGGTCGGCTCTGCACGATGCGGAAGCCGTCGTCCACCAGGCACCACTCGATGTCCTGCGGCCGGCCGAAGTGCTCCTCGATCCGCCGCCCGAGCCGCACCAGCCGTACGACCTGCGCATCCGTGAGCGCCGGCTCCTGCTGCCGCGCCGCGTCGACCGCCACGTCGCGGGTGCCGCCGCCCGGCAGGGCCCGCACGGCACGCTGCTTGACGGCGATCGCCCTGTCGACGATCTCGCCGTCACGCACCTTGTAGACGTCGGGGTTCACCAGACCGGAGACCAGGGCCTCGCCGAGGCCGAAGCCGGCGTCCACGGTGGCGACCTTCCGGTTGCCCGAGACGGGGTCGGCGGTGAACAGGATGCCGGACGCCTCGGGAACGACCATCCGCTGCACGACGACGGCCATGTGGACCGCGCGGTGGTCGATGCCGTTGCGCTGACGGTAGGTCACCGCCCGTTCGGTGAACAGCGAGGCCCAGCACCTCCTGACGTGCTGGAGGACCGCCGCCGGCCCCATGACGTTCAGGTACGTGTCCTGCTGGCCGGCGAAGGAGGCCGTCGGCAGGTCCTCCGCCGTCGCGCTGGAGCGCACGGCGTAGGCGGCCTGTTCACCGAAGCGGGCGAGCGCGCCGGTGATCTCCGCCGCGATGTCGCCGGGGACGGCGGTCTCCTCGATGGTCCGGCGGAGCTGTGCGCTGAGCGTGCGGACCGCCTCCCGGTCGTCGGATTCCAGGCACGCCAGCCCCTCGAGCTGTTCGTCGATCGACGGCGCCTCGGCCCTGAGCCTTCGGAAGGCGTCCGTCGTCACGCAGAAACCGTCCGGCACCCGCACGCCGTCGATCCGCGACAGCGCGCCCAGATGCGCGCCCTTGCCGCCGACGTCCGCGATCCGGCCGACGTCGACGTCCTCGAGGTCCAGCACGTACGGCCCGTTCACCGCGACACCTCCGACGCGTCCGTGCCGCCCCGTCCCGCGGCGCCGCCCGGTCGCCTCACCGGCGCGTCCCCGAGCGCCCGCCCTCCCGCGGTCGGTCCCCCCGCCGGTTCGACGTCACCGCGTCCCCCGTACGTCGACAACAACACAAGCACGTCACGCCCTCATTTCCGCAGGTGGTGGCCTCGGCCGACGATTCTGCGCCCCGACCCGGGCCTTGCGGCAAGCCCCCTGGCGCGCTATAACTTGGGAGAGGCAAGGAGAGGTTTCTCCTTGCCTTCGCTGGTTTCGGGTCGTTCTCGGGCTGCTCCGCGCCGGGTGCCGCGCCCCGTCGAAGGGCGTGGCCCGGGGCCGCGAGCGGGATCATCCGGGCAGGTCGAAGACCCCGTTGCCGAGCGCCGCCCGGATCCGGGCGATGCCCTCCACACCCAGCCGACGCCCGTCGGGGAACCGGTCGTCCCGGTCCCAGCGCCACGTGGTGACCATCGTCGTGACGAGGACCCGGCATGCGCGCAGCAGGTGTTCGTCGACCCCCGGAACATGCCGGTCGACCGCCTCCGGGGTGTGGGCGAGGTCGAACTCGACCGGCCCACGGCAGCACGTCTCGAAGTCGACGAACACCACTCCGTGGGCCGTGGCGAGCACGTTGCCCGGGTGCGGCTCGCCGTGCAGCAGTTGTTCGGCGCCGCCGTGACCCTCGACGACGCGTCGCAGACTCCGCAGGGCGCCGTCGAGCAACTCGCGGTCGGGGGCGGAGAGTTCCGGGGTGCGGCCGGGGTCGGCGACGAGTCGCTGGGCCTCCTCGACGCGATCGGTGAAGTGCGGCGCCGGGACGTCGATCCGGCGCATACCCGCGTGCAGCCGCTCGAGCGCGCGGGCGTAGTCGGGTGGTGACACCTTTCGCGAGGCCACGGGTTGGTGGAAGGTCCACAGCGTGACGACGAAGCCGTCGCGTTCGTGGACACGTGGCTCCACCCGGGGGTCGAGCAGGGCCACCGGGCACCCGGACGCGGCGAGCCGCCGAGCGAGGTCGACCTCGAACCGGGCGACCTGGTGCGCGACGGGAGCCACCCGGGCCACGACGTCACAGGGCAGCAGACGCACGGTGAGCTTGTTCGAGTCATGAAGCACCGTCACGTGGTCGGCCGCCAGGCCGAGCGCCGCGGCGATCGCACGCGCCGCGGCCACCGCGCGCACCCTCTCCTGCGCCAGCATCGTCGCAAGTCCCCTTTCCGGACGCGGTCCCGACGCGGGACGCCGACGACGCCGGCCGGGTTTCCCGGTCCACCCGTCACATGATGTCGGCCGACGGATCGTCCCCGTCGCCGAACTCGCTGGATCGTCGGTCGCGTCCCGTCCTACGGTGGCGCCATGAGCGATCACCCGGAAGCGCCTGTCGCACCCGTCGAGGCCTTTGAACCGCCCTACTACGTGGCGGTCTTCACCACCGTGCGAACCGACGAGCAGAGCGGCTACCGCGAGACCAACGCCCGCATGGAGGACCTGGTGAAGGACGTCCCCGGGTTCCTCGGGACGGACCACGCGCAGACCCCCGGCGGGCTGGGCATCACCGTCGGCTACTTCCGCGACGCGGACGCCCTCGCCCAGTGGCGGAGCGACGCCGAGCACCGCGCGGCCCAGGAACGCGGGCGGGCCGACTGGTACCGGAGCTACACCCTGCACGTGGCGAAGGTGGAGCGCAGTCACGGCTTCGTGCGGGGAGACACCGGACAGAGCCCGTCGGCGGGCTGACCGGCCCGCGCGGCAAGGCCACCCGGCCGTGCCGCCCGCGCGCTCCTCTCAGGGGCGGGTGACGGAGACCCCGCCGATCAGGCCCCAGGCGTCGACGCGGACCGTGGGGCCGCCCGGCCGGCTCGGGCCGTCGTCGCGCACTCCGCCCAGACGCAGCCCGTGCACCTCCACCCGCACGTCGTCGCGGACCTTGAGGCTGACACCGCCGATCAGGCTCAGCTTGGTGATGCGCAGCTCGGCGCCGTCGGGGATGTCGACGTCCGTCAGGTCGACGTCGGCGCCGCCGATGAGGGAGGCGGTGACCGTCCGCTCGTGGAGCGTGGCGCCCTCCAGGCGGTGACCGCCGATCAGGCTCACCTTCACATCGGTCTTCCCGGGCTTCTCGCTGCTGTTCTTCGTCATGGGAAGTACCTTACGGGCGGGGGTACTTGAGCTTCAGTGGCGTACGTCCAGCGTTGCGCATGACAAGTGTCATGCCGGGCGCCGGGCGCCGGGCTCCCGGCGTGCCGGTCCGCCCGCGGATCGGGGTCACGCCCGGCCCGTGCCGTAGAAGCGCACGTAGTCGACCGTCATCGTCGCGGCGGACGGCGTGGAGGCGTCGGGCGGGCCGGGCCAGTCGCCTCCGACGGCGACGTTGAGCAGCAGGTGCATGTCCTGTTCGAAGACCCAGTCGCGCGGTGCGGGCAGTTTCGAGGGCGTCAGGGTGAAGTAGGGCTTTCCGTCCACGGACCAGGTGACCCGCCGCGGCTGCTTGTCCACGGCGTACGTGTGGAAGGTCTGCGACGCGTCGGCCGGAAGGGTGAGGGAGCCGCCGATGCCGTTCTCGTTGAAGTAGGTCGGCCCGTGCGCGGTGCCGTAGACCGTTCGCGGTTCTCCGCCGACCACCTCGCAGATGTCCAGCTCACCCTGGGCGGGCCACTCGGCCCCGTTGTCGCCGAGCATCCAGATCGCCGGCAGCAGGCCCGTGCCGGTGGGGAGCTTCGCGCGGATCTCGGCGCGTCCATGGGTCAGGGCCGCTTTCCCCTCGGTGGTCAGCCGGGCCGACGTCCAGGGACAGAACTGCCGCGTGTAGCAAGGCAGTCGGGATCCTGCGGGAGCAGGCCGCGCGGAGATCAGGAGATGCCCCTCGCCGTCGAGGGAGGAGTTGGCCGACTCGTCCGTGTAGTACTGGAGTTCGTCGTTGCCCCAGCCCTCGGCGTCCCGGTTCCCCGTCTCCGTGTTCCAGGAGGCCGCCGACGGGCGAGTGCCCGCCCCGCCGTCGAACTCCGCCCGCCAGAAGGGCTCGTCCGCGGCCGACGGCGAGGGCGCGTCCTCGTCGTCGGAGCCGCACCCGCACAGCAGGACGGTCAGCGCCAGCAGCAGGGCCCAGGCGGTACGTCGTCTCATGTGCGCTGCTCCCGGAGGTCGTGCCGGCCCGGAGGCCGTGGCCCGAAGACGATAGCCGAGCAAACGGTGCGCCACCCGCCCGGGCCATGCCATTCGCAGCCCTGCCCGGCCGTGCCCGGCGATTCACCCCCGTCGGGGCGATGAGTCCGCCGGCCGCCCGGAGTCTCCCCTTCGACGCCCCCGTCCGGCGGGGGCTCGGGGCAGGCAGGCCCCCTGCCGTGGAGGAGAGGCGGAGAGCGCGATGAACAATCCGATCCGGCTGTACATGTCGATGTCGCTCGACGGCTTCGTGGCCGGTCCGGACGACCGCCCGGGCCAGGAGCTCGGGCGCGCCGGAGGACGCCTCTTCAACTGGCTCGACGACCGTGATTCCGACGGCCCCAGCGGGCAGGTCCACCGCGAGGCGCTGGCGACCGGCGCGGTGATTTCCGGCCGTCGGACCTTCGAGCTCGCCGGGCGCTGGCAGGGCGACCACCACGACGGTGTGCCGATCTTCGTCCTCACCCACCAGGTGGACGACGGCGACGTGCCGCCCGGCCACGCGCGGTTCGTCACCGACGTCGACGCCTGCGCCCGTGCGGCCCGCGCGGCCGCCGGTGACCGGCCGGTCATGGTCCACGGGGCGGGCGCGGCCCAAGCGCTCCTGCGAGCCGGGCACCTCGACGAGATGGAGATCCACCTGGTCCAGGTCCTCCTGGGGGAGGGCCGACGACTCTTCGCCCACCTGGGCAGCGACCACATCGAGCTCGACCTCGTCCGGCGGCTCGACGACCGGGACGTCACGCACCTGCGCTACCGGGTGCGTCGCACCGAGGAGGCCGCGTGAAGACGCTGTTCGTGTCCTACCGGGTCACCGACCTGGACCGCTCGCTCGCCTTCTACACCGCGCTGGGCTACGTCGAAGTGGGCAGGGTCCAGGGCGGCGAGGCGGGTCACCTCGTGATCCTCGGGTTCCCCGACGAGCCGGCGGCCTCGCTCGAACTGGTCCACCGCCCCTCCGCCGGACGCGTCGACGTGGGCACCGGCTTCGACCACCTCGCGATCCAGGTGGACACGCTGGCCGCCACCCTGGAGCGGCTGGCCGGGGCCGGTCTGGAACCGGGACCCGTCGCGTACCCGGGCGGCCCCCGCGGCCCCAAGACGTCGTGGCTCACCGACCCGGACGGCTACCGGATCGAGCTGGTGCAGTGGCCGCCCGGACACCCCGACGGCATCACCGACGCGGACTTCTCCTGACCGCTTCCGCCGTCGCCGCACGTGATCGAGGGAACCCGGGGCCGCGCACAGCGCTCTCACCGTGTGAAGGGGGAGCCTCGGATGAAGAAGACCATGATGCGGCGGGCGTCGGCGGCGCTGCTGCTCGCCTGCTGCTGTCTGCCGCTCACCGCCTGCGGCACGGAACACCCGGGGGCCCGGGCGGGGGCCGGGGCGGGACAGGGATCGTCCACGACGGACGGGACCAGCGACGACGACCAGGGATCCCTGCCCGACACCACGACCGACGACCAGGGCACACTCCCCGACACCACGACCGACGACCAGGGGACCCTCCCGGACACCACCTCCGACGATCAGGGCACTCTCCCGGACACCACCACGGACGATCAGGGGAGCGAGCCGGCGAACGGTCCGCACCGCTGGTTCCCCATGCTCCGCGAATTCCGCGCCTACCTCGCCACGGACGCCTCGGCGGCGGATTCCGCCATCGCCTCCCACGTGACGAGCGTCCGTGTCCGTGTGCCCGCGGGCGGCGCCCGCAGCGAGGCCGTCGTGCGGGTCGACTACGGCGTGGGCGAGGAGGAACGGGCCGACCGCGCCGCCGCCGTGTTCGCCCACTGGCGCGAAGCCGTCTACGGCGACCACGGCCACGTCGAGGTACTCGGCCCGGCCAAGACCACCGCCGAGAAGAACTGGTGACGGCCGTCGCGAGGCAGGGTCAGCGGGTTCTCCCGCTTCCGCGGCGAAGCACGATGAAGACCAGAAGGCCCGCGCAGAGGAGAACGACGCCGCCGGCGAGGAACGGGACCGGAGCGTACTCGTCGGTGCACGACTGTCCGTCGGCGGTCGTGCGGCAGACGTTCCCCGGACCGTCCCGGTTGAGGTGGGCGAGGTAGAAGAGGGGCACGGCGAGACCGGCCGACAGCCCCGCGACCGCGTTCCCCGGGCCCTTCCGCAGCAGGAGACCCGCCGCGACCGCGGCCGGCGGCAACAGGACGACGCCGACCGACAGCAGCGCGGCGACTCCGGTCCCGGCGCACGCCCCCACCGCGAGCCAGGCCAGGAACCAGCCCCAGGCCCCGCCGCCTCGACCGGGCTCCCCGCCGGCCTCACGACCTTCCATGCCCACCCCCTCGCCCCCGCGGCACGATGTCGGACGTCGACGACGACGGCGACTCCCAGCATGGCAGAACACCTGCGAGCAGACGACGGTCCGGAACAGGGCGCCCTCGGGACCCGGCCCCCTGCCGGAGGCGGAAATCGGGTTGCGCGTCCGCGTCCGGCCCGTCAGCGTCGCCGGAGAAACCACGAAGGCGGAGAAGATGACCACGCAGACCCACCCGATCGACCACGAACTCGTCCAGGCCGCGGCGCACGTCGCCCGCACCCGCTGCCGGGGCGACAACCACACCATGGCCGCCGCGGCCCGCGCCCGGGACGGCCGGATCGTCACCGCGGTGAACGCCTACCACTTCACGGGAGGTCCCTGCGCCGAGCTGGTCCTCGTCGGCGCCGCTGCCGCGCAGGGGATCTACGAACTGGACACGATCGTCGCCGTGGGCGACCGCGACCGGGGCGTGGTGCCCCCCTGCGGCCGGTGCCGTCAGGTCCTCCTCGACTACTTTCCCGCCGTCAAGGTCATCGTCGGCGACCAGGACGGCGTCCGCACCGCGCTCATCTCCGAACTGCTGCCCGCGGGTTACGTCTGGGCCGACCACCAGCTCGACGTCGAATAGCGCCGAGCAGAACCGGGCAGCGCCGAGTAGGACCGGGCAGCGCCGGGAGGATCCGAGAGGGCAGGGGCAGGGGTCGGGGTTCACACGGCCATGGCTTCCTGAAGCCAGCGGGAGACCCGGTAGGGCAGCCACCACGCCAGCTCGCCGACGCGCAGGACGAGGTGCTCGGCCGTGAACTCCTCGAGCACGTCGGCCGGCACGTCGGTGTGGTGGGCGCCCGTGAGCAGCAGGTCGACGGCTTCGCGGTAGCGGGGTTCCTCGGCGGTGAAGCGACGCAGGTCGCCCCAGCGGCGGTCGCGGATCTGGAGGAAGCCCGGCCCCTGACGCCAGACCAGTTTGCACAGGTAGTGCCGGGTCCGCCAGGCGTGCAGCGCCTCCTCGGCGCCGTCGAGACCGGTGACGGTGCGGGGCGGTTGCAGGTGGGACAGCACCTTCCACTGGTGGGCGGACTCCCCGGGAGACAGTCGGAGGTCCCAGTCGACGGAGACGGCGCGCGCGGTGAGGTCGCGCACCAGGCACAGCCGCTCGACGACCCGCCGGTGCGACGCGGGATCGTCGTTGGACAGGTCGACGACGGTGTCCAGTTCGGCATGGCGTACGCCCAGGTCCCACAGCCGGTCGACCTGCCGGGGCTGCGAGGTCACCGGGAGGGTTCCCAGCGACATGCCCGGCAGGTCACGGGCCTGCGGATCGAGGTCGCGCCACGCTCGGACGGTGACATGCGGTGCGGTGGCTGTCATGTGCGGTCCTTCGTCGGGGTCGCGAAGCCGGGCGGCCGTGCGGCCGGAGCCCGGCCGGAGGACGGGGGCGGGGCGGGGGAGGGGAAGCGGTGCTCAGGACGGTACGGGCGCCGGCTCGGCCGTGGCGCCGGCGTCGACGGCGCCGGTGGCTGCGACGGCGGCGTCGGCCTCATCGCGGGTGTGGGCGTGGCGCATGTAGTCCAGTCGCAGCAGGTCCTGGTTCACGGCGGCGGGGGCGATGTGCACGTACTGGCCCGCGTCCGTGAACACGATGCCGTGCGCGACCCACTCCTTCAGCAGCGCCTCCACCTCGTGCGGCGTGCACGGCGCCCCGTCGGCGGAGGCTGCGGCCGAGGTCAGCTTGCGGTGCAGGGCGACGACGGTGTGCGGCTGGTCCAGGAGGCGGAAGAGCGCGGTCTCCAGCGGGTCGGTGAGTTGCAGGGTCCGCCAGCCGAACGACGGCCTCCTGCTCACCAGCACGATCCGCTCGCCCAGGTCGGTATGGGTGAGGCGGGCGTCGGCGTGGTGCTTCTTCCAGGCGGCGATGCCGTCGTTGAGGAGGGTCACCGTGGGCTCGGTGATACCGCGCTCCGGCGCCTGGAACACGTAGGCCAGGTCGTGCAGTTCCGACTCGGGCAGGTCGTAGGTGAACAGGTAGTGCTCCTCCGGCCGTAGTCCGGTGAAGCCCAGTTCGGGGCGTTTGAAGTACGGGCTGAAGCGTTCGATGGCGATGCGGGCGGACAGGTCGACCGGCGGGTTGAGGTGTTCCAGGGCCGGGAGTTGCCGGATGACGGGTTCGTAGTCCTCCGCGGTCTCGCCGGGAAAGCCGTGCAGGTAGTTCCACGACACCGACAGCCCGGTCTCCGCCGCGTCGCGCAGCATGCGCACGTTCTGGCAGCCGCTGACCCCCTTGTCCATCAGGTCGAGCACCCGGCTGTTGAGGCTCTCGATGCCCGGCTGGACGTAGATGAGCCCGGCGTCGGCCAGGACCTGGAGCTGGGGGCGCCGCATGTTCGCCTTGATCTCGATGTGCATGCGCAGGTCGTAGCCGCTGTCGATGATGCGGGGCAGCACGGTGGACAGGTAGCGCATGTCGAGGATGTTGTCGACGACGTACATGTCCAGCACGCGGTGCCGCTCCGCCAGGTCCATGATCTCCTGGTAGAACACGTCCGGGCTCTTGCTGCGGAACTGCATGAAGGAGCCGTTCAGGCCGCAGAAGGTGCAGTGGTGCTTCTCGCCCCACCAGCAGCCGCGCGCGCCCTCGACGACCAGCTTCGGCTCCACCCAGTTGCGCGCCACGGACGCCGCGAGACGTTCGAAGTAGCCGCTGTAGTCGGGCGGCAGGATCGCCGCGGGGGGCAACGGCCCGGTGGGCATGGGGTTGGCGGTGTGCTCCGACCGGGACGTGCGGTGACACAGGCCCGGGATCGAGGCCGCGGCGGCCGGGTCGTCGTCGCGCAGGGCGTTCAGCAGCCGGGGGAAGGCGTCCTCGCCCTCGCCGCGCACCACGTAGTCCACGAACGGGAAGTTGCGGTGGACGGCGGCGCCCTGCTCGGCGTCGCAGTTGGCCCCGCCCATGACGGTGACGACGTGCGGGGCGAGGTGCTTGATCCGGCGGGCCGCGGCCAGGGCGGCCGTGTTCTGCTGGAAGGTGGAGGTGAACCCGACCACGTCGGGCTCCAGGTCCACGACGCGCTGGGCGATCTCCGCGACGAACTCCGGCACGACGCGGTGCAGTTCCCGGGTCATGCGCATCCGGGACCGGCGCAGCTTGGGCGTCATGGCCTCGACGAACTCCGAGTCCCGCCACTCCGGGTCGTCGTAGAGCGCCGAGGAGAACACCCAGTCCCCGCAGCCGAGGAAGTAGGAGGACAGGGCGTAGTAGTCGTAGTCCTCGGCCGTGAACTCGGTGCGACCGGTGATCCAGTCGGTGAACTCCAGATTGGCGTGCAGCACCTCGCACGTGGCGTCCGGGACGTGTTCGTCGACGCTGCGTTTCAGGATGCCGAGCGCCAGTGAGGGCAGGTCCATCGGGGACCAGGGCATGTTGACGAGAAGAACGCGCACGGTGGGCTCCTCGGAGCGCGGGCGGCTGGCGGGACGGGAGGCGGGACGGGCGCCGGGGAATCACGGGACGCGCGAAGCGCCCGGCGGGGAGCCCGGCCGGCCCGGCCCGGGTCGGACCGGGCCGGCCGGGCCGTGGGTCACTCCTCGTCGTCGCTCTCGGCGGCGTTGCGGAACGGGATCGTGATGGTGATGCCGATGCCCGGCTTCCGGTTCTCCTCGTCGCCCTCGAGCGGGTCGTTGTGGATGATGTCCTTCTGCATGGTCGTCCTCCTTCTCGGGTTCATGGCGTGTTCTTCGGGCGGGTGGTGCTGTGCACGACCCGGTCCCGCTGTGTGCATCAGCGGGACCGGGGTCCTCCGGACGGTGCCGGAGGACGCGAGGGGGCGTCCGCCACCGGTGGGGGCAGACGCGAGTGCAGGAAGGTCAGGGAGCGGCGCAGCACCGCGACGTGCGCGGCGCCGTCGTAGCCGTCGTGTCCGGTGTCGAGCCACAGCTCCTCGTGCGCCACGCCCGCGGCGGTCAGCGCGGCGGCGTAGCTGCGGATCTGCTCGGGCGGGCACTTCACGTCCCGCTCCGCGCCGACGAGCAGCAGCGGCGCCCGGACCTGCGCCGCGAAGGTGAGCGGGGAGCTGCGGGAGTACCGGTCCGGCACCTCTTCCGGCGTGCCCCCGAACCAGCGGACGTCCAGGGCGCGCAGGGCCGGCGTGGTCAGCCGGTGGGCGCTCACCCAGTCGGCGACGGGCTTCACCGCGATGCCCGCCTGCCAGGTCCGCGGGCGGGCGCCGAGCGCCAGGAGCACCAGGTACGCCCCCCAGGACACCCCCCACAGGGCGGTCGCCCGGTCGTCGGCGAGTCCGCGGCGGACGAGGTCGGCGCGCACGGCGGCCAGGTCGTCCACCTGGGCGTGGCCGACGTCCGTGCCGAACGCCCGCCGCCAGCGGGGGCCGTAGCCGGTCGAGCCGCGGTAGTTGACCCGCGCCACGGCGTATCCGGAGGCCACGAGCGAGTGCACGGTGGCGTCGTAGGCGTCCCGGTCGTGGTCCGCGGGTCCGCCGTGCACCAGGAACACGGTCGGCGGCGCGGCGCCGTCGGCAATCCGACCGGCGCCGGGACCGTCTCCGTTCGCCGCCTCTTCGGGCAGGCTGAGGAGGGTGTGGACGCGGCCGTGGGGCGTGGGGGTCCACAGCTCGGTGTGGTGACCGGGCACGTGGGGCAGGGGACCGGGCGCCGGGAGCGCGATCTCGTCGGTCGAGCGCAGCACGGGCGGGTGGGCGGTGTCGGTCCACAGGTAGTGCAGCCCCCCGCCGGGCCGCGCGGCCGCGTCGAGCAGGGTGCCCGCGGGGGTGGGGACGACGCGGCGGGTGCGGTCGGGCAGGGACACCCGGTGCAGCAGCGACCGGCCGTGGCGCTCCTGCCGTACGAGCACTTCATCGGTGTCGGGGTACCAGGACGCGGTGATCTCCGTGTCGAACCGGCACCAGGAGTGGGTGACCAGACCGCGGTGCGCCGTCCACGTCGCCAGCTCGTAGCCGTCCCGCAGTTCGTGCACCAGCAGCAGTTCCCGGCGGCCCGGCCGCGGCGAGAAGCCCCGGCACCAGAACCGGCCGCCGGTTCCCGTGCGGGCGTCGGGCTCTTCGTGGTCCTCGCGGGCGTCGGGCGCTTCGTGGTCGTCGGAGCCGTCGCCGAGGCCGTCCGGGCCGGGCAGGGTGGCGAGCACCCGACCCGAGGCCGCCACGACGACGACGCTCGCGTCGCCGTCGGACACCGTGGCGAGGGCGAGGAGATCGCCCTCCGGTGTGATGCCCCCCAGCCGGGCCTGCCCGGCCGTGCGGAGCACCTCGCGCGGTGTCCGGCCACGCCGTCCCACCAGCAGACTCGTGCCCCCGTGCCGGGGCGCGAGCGCCGCGGCGACCGTTCCGTCGGCCGTCACCGCGAGCCCCCTGGGCGATCCCGCGGGCGCTCCCGGCAGACCGGGCAGTCGCCAGCCGCCGTCGAACGGCTCGAACCACCAGCGCCCGCGGCCGTCGGCGTCCTCGTCGAACCACCACACGTACGCGTCGGCGTCGACGGCGTGGTGCACGGTGCCCTCGGGGCGGTCGGTGACCTGGCGCACGCTGCGGCTGGCCGCGTCCCACGTGAAGACCTCGCAGCGGCCGCCGGCGTCAGCCGTCAGCACCATGCGCCGGGCGTCGCTCGGGCACACTTCCGGCAGCGAGCCGACGAAGACCCTGAAGGCGTCACTCATGCCCGTCTCCCGTTCCGGCGGCGGACCCGGCTCGCGAGCGCAGCAGCCCCGGAGCCCTCACCTGCGTGTACACGGCCAGCGCACCGAACAGGACGGTGCACAGCAACACCGGCGTGCGGAGCGTGCCCACGGTGACCATGAGCGCGGCGAGGGCCGGGGCGCCCGCCGCGGCCAGCGCGGACACCGAGCCGACCACACCCGCCGCCCGTGACTGGAGGTCCACCGGCGTGCTCGCGATGGCGACGCTGGACAGGACGACCGTGACCAGCGGCACCAGCAGGGAGATCCCGGCGAACGCCACTCCCCAGCCGATCGCGTCGTCCGCCCACACCAGGGAGCCGCACGGCACGGGCAGCAGCCAGGCGGACAGGGTCAGCAGCCGTCCCGCACCGACCCGGCGTACCGCGGGCGCCGCGATCAGCGCTCCCAGGAGTCCGGCGGCCCCGGACGCGGCGAGCACGCCGCCGACGGCGGCTCCGTGGCCGTGGCCTTCGGAGCCCAGCCGGAACAGCGCGGTGTAGAACAGCAGCGTCAGGGTGCCCCCGGCGGTCGACGTCCAGATCAGGACGAGCCGTAGGACGGGCGAGCGGCCCACCGTCACCACGCCCGCCGTCACTGCGGCTTTCCACGCGGTCCACGCCTCGCGCCCACGAGGACCCCGATCGGCCGAAGCGCCGGGCGCGCGGGCGGGTGAGTCCCGCTCGGGCAGCGGTGTGTCGAGGGGGGTGCGGATCGACCGGACGCCGAGCGCGGCCGCCGCGTACGAGAGAGCGTCGGCCAGGAACGGCAGGGGCCGGGCGAGCTGGAAGAGGACCCCGCCGAGCACCGGACCCGCGACGAGGGCGATCTGGTCGCCCACCTGCATCCCGGCCGCCGCCCGCGGCAGTTCGTCGGCCGGGGCCAGGTGGACGAGGGCTCCGCGCGACGCGGCTTCGTGGACCACCGCGCACAGCCGCTCGGCCAGCGCCAGCGCCAGCACGACCCATAACGCGGGCCGGCCCAGGCAGGTCAGGGCCAGCACCCCCGTGCACAGGGCCGCGAGCGCCGCCGACCCCGTCATGAGACGCCGCCGCCGTCCCCGGTCGGCCGGCACCGCGACGATCGGCCCGAGGACGACGCCGCTCAGCGCCGTGGCGGTGGCCAGCGAACCAGCCGTGCCCGGGCTGTGGCCGAGTTCCAGCAGCAGCAGGGGCAGGACGAGTCCGGAGGCCTGGCTGCCGAGACCGTCGACGGCGTTCACCCACCACAGGGTCCTGAGGTCGCGAGGGGCCCGAGCGGGCGCAACGGTCCCCGGTCTCAGCCGGCGCGCGCGGTGCGACGGCTCGGCGGCGGGGTCCGCGGCACACGGTGGTACGGGACGGTCCGAAGACCGGCGAACCGGCGACCCGTCGACGTTCCCCACCCCCCGTACGCCTGGGGGCCCATGCCGCAGGGCGCGGCCGGTCCCCGTGTGCCGTGCGTAGAAAACGTGCGCGAATCGTGAAAACGAGCGGGAGCCTAGCCAGCGTGCGACTCCGGCGACAAGTACCGAACAGTGCGCCATCTCCGTCCAATAAGCCGATATGGCCGAGGATCGACTGGCCGACGTGATCCGTCCGTGGGCCCATGGCGGGCGCGCGGGACCCGGGGGGATCCGCGGCGGCTGCTCCCGGTGCGGCGCGTTTCGCTTCACAGGCGCACAGGGGCGCGGGCGCCGTGCATGCCTGCGCTCGCGGCGGGAGGGCGGTTTCCGCGGCGCGGCACGCATCGGCCTTCGGCAGTCCGGATGTAGCGGGTCCGGCCCGAGGCGCACCGTCCGAGCAACGATTGCGCAGCCGAACTCCCCGGCATGGAAGGGGCGGTGATGGGCCATCAGCCGCGTCGTGCCGAGTCCGTCGCGCCTCGCGTCGGCGCTTTCGCGCCCGCGCCGACGACGGGAGGCATTGGCCGACAATCCACCTTGGGGGGCGATGGATCTCGGCCAGAAACGCGAGGCGCGGCCGGGCTCACGGGTCGGCGGTGGCTTTCCCGGCGCGTCACGGCCCTGTGCGGGGTCCGGCGTCGACGCGCCGGGCCCCGCGGCCGAGGCGGAGGTCAGGCGTCGCCGTTGAGCACGGCCGCCGTCAGGACGGCGCCGCCGAAGCCCCACCCGCCGTCGGCGACCTCCTCGACCAGCACGACGGTGTGGGGGCGGGCCCGCTCACCGTAGATCTCCGCATACAGGTCGGTGGTGCGCTCGACGATCTTCTTCTTGTCCTCGGCGCTGACGGTGCCCGCGGGAACCTTGAAGTTGGCGAAAGGCATGGGTGTCTCTCCTGGGAGCGAGGTCGGGAGGGTGCGCGAGCGAGTGCGCGTGCGCGTCGGTCGCGCTCACCACGATGCGCGACGCCGCCCGACGGAGCCAGGGGATGCGATCCCCTGCGTCGGCGGCCCGGGGCGGCCCGACGGCCCGACGGCCCGGCGGCCCGGCGGCCCGGTGTTCCGATGGACGCGGGAACAGCAGACGGGTTTTGCATCTGCTTGTCGGACCAGGTAGCTTGCATCGCATGGAACCAGGTGATTCGACCAAGCAGGCTCGGGCCGCCGCCCAGCTGCGCAAGGGCGTCCTGGAGTACTGCGTACTCGCCCTGATGCGGGACCGCCCCCGCTACGGTGTGGAGCTTCTCCATGCCCTGGAGGAGTCCGGGGCCCTGGCCACCAGCCAGGGCACGGTCTACCCGTTGCTCTCCCGGCTCCGCCGCGACGACCTGGTCACCACCACCTGGCAGGAATCCGCCTCCGGACCACCGCGCCGCTACTACGCGCTCACCGACAGCGGCCGGGCCGCGCTCGACGAGTTCACCCGCGTCTGGCCCGGGTTCCGCGACGCGGTCGACGCCTTCCTGACCGCCCCGCACCCACCCACCGGAGACCCCGCATGAAGATCTCGGCCGACCGCGTTCGCGACTACCTCTCCGCCGTCGAACGTGAGGGCTCCGCCCTCCCCGCCGACCGCCGTCAGGAACTCCTCGCCGACCTCGCCGAGCACATCGAGGTGACGCGGGCCGAACGCCCCGACGCCCCGATCGGCGAGATACTGACCGAGCTGGGAGACCCCCGCACGATCGCGGCGACGGCGCTGGCCGAGGCGGGGAGCGGGGTGGCCGGCGCCGCGACCCGGAGCGGCGACGACGCTCCCGCCGGCCGGGGCAAGGTCCACCCCTCGGTCCCGCTGCTGATGCTCACCCTGTCGCTGCCCTTCATGATGGTCTTCCCCGACCTGCCCGGGCCGGCGATCGGCGTGCTGTTCCGGATCGCCGGCGCGGTTCTCCTGTGCACGTCGGTGCACTGGACCACGGTGCAGAAGACCACCGGCGTCCTGGTCACCGCCGTCCTGCCGAGCGCCGTCATCACCGCCTGGAACCTGTCGGGAGCCCCGGCCGGCACCCCGTCTCTGGTGGCCAACCTGGTCACGCTCGCCGTGCTGACCGGCGCCTCCGTCCTGCTGTGGCGGGTCCGCCGCGCCTGAGCACCGGGTGACGGCGCGGACCACGGGGCGAGTGTCTCGGCGGGTGGTTCACCTGACGCGCCCCTCACCCCGGTCGGCTTCCTCTTCCTCCTCCTCGTCGGGAAGGTGGACGTCGTCGACGGCGATGTTCACCTCCACCACCTCCAGGCCGGTCATCCGCTCCACCGCGCCGATGACGTCGCCGCGCACATCACCGGCCACGTCGACGATGGAGGCGCCGTACTCGACGACGAGGTTCAGGTCGACGGCGGCCTGGCGCTCGCCCACCTCGACCTTCACCCCTCGCGTGACCGCGCCGCCTGCGCCCGCGCCGGGCACGCGGTCACGCATGGCGCCGAAGGCGCGGGACACCCCTCCGCCGAGACGGTGGACGCCCGGTACCTCGCGGGCTGCCAGGCCCGCGATCTTGGCCACCACGCCGTCCGCCATGGTGGTCTTTCCCCTGCTCTGTGCCGGTGCGCCCGAACCGGTGCGGCCCTTCAGCGTGCTCACGCCCGCCTCGGCCCGACCGGCCGGGCCGACGCTGGTGGTGGTCTCCGTCATGACGATCGCCTCGGCCTTCGTCCGATTGCTCTGCCCGCCCCGGGTACCCGCCCCGGGCGGACGGTGAACGGGAGCCGGACACGGCGGGGGAGCGTGGCTCTTCTCCGTCGAGCCCGACGGTCCCGTCCTTCCCGCACCGGGTACGCCGTCCCCCCCCGCTGGTCCCTCGGAGTTGCCATGCCCCCGGCCCTGGGCCCGGCCGTCGGGCCCGGGTCGAGCCCGCCCACCGATACGGTCAGCGGGCGAGAAGCCACGTCCGGCTGGTGGCGATGACCTTGAGCTCGGCGGCGGTGAGCAAGGGGGCGTCGCCGCTCTTCGCCGAGCTCGGGCTCGCCGCGTTGTAGGCGGAGACGGAGATCCACAGTCCGTTCGGGCGCAGCGCGTCGGCCCGGAGCCGAACGACTCCCGGCCGCGTGCCGGTCAGATGCCGGGTGCCGATCTTCGTGCCGTCGGGGAGCATCCCGTTCCACACTTCCTCTTCACCGGCGATGCGGAGGGCCTCGACGTACGTCTGCCTGCCGGTCCCGGGATCGACGACGACCACGTGGCCGTCGCCTCCGGTGCCGCCCTCCGAGCGGATGTGCAGGCGTCGGGGCAACAGGTCCTTGAGCAGGGGCAGGATGTCGCCCCGCTCGGATGAAGAGCCGGGCTCGACCGTCCCCAGGGGATTCGGCGCGCCGGCGCGGGTGAAGGCGCCGTCGATGAACGCCGCAAGGTTGCGCAGCTTGGCGGGGGTCATACGGGGGGCGCGGGTCACCGGCTCACCCGGGCCCGCCACGTTGTGGGTGGCGACGTCGATGAGGTACCCGTCGGACGAGAGCATCGTGACCTCCCACTTCCTGATCCCGCCCGACTTGCCCGCCTCGGTGTACCCCTTGACGGCCCGGTTGTCGGGCTGGGTCGTGCACTCCTCGAACGGTGAGTCCTCCTCGGGCGGGCAGGTGATGAACTGCTTCAGGTCCGCCGGCGCCGGGTCGACGCGGCGCACGGACAGGCTCACCCTCGCCGCGCCGAACCCGTCCCGGAAGTCGATGGAGGCCGTCGCGGGCCGGTTCGCCCCGGTGCTGCCCGTCCCCTTGACCTGGGGGTGCTCGACGACGACCCCGGAGATCGTCCCCAGGCCGTTGCGGAGGATGTTCCGCATGTCCTTGGCGCTGACCGCGAAGTGCCCGTAGACGCCTCCGGGCGAGGGCGGCGGCGGGGGCGAGGGCGGCGGCGGGGGCGAGGGCGAGGGCGAGGGCGAGGCCGGGTTCCCGCTCCGGCCGTCGCGGTCCTGTCCGCCGACCAGGTGGACTCCGGCGGTCGTCGCGAGCACGACGGCCAGGGCGCTGGCGGCCACGGCGGAGGCGCGGCGCCGGGCCAGTCGGCGGCGGCCGCGCACCAGGCTGCCTTCCGCCAGGGCGTCGCGGTCGGCGGTGAACGAACCCGCCGTGTCGTCGAGCAGCTTTCCGAGTTCGTCTTCGAAAGGCATGGGGAACCACCAGATCTTGAGTCGTCGCGGAGATGAGGAGGACAGCGCCTGGGACGGACGGCGGGACAGGCGTCGGGACAGACGCCGGGAAGGGCCGCCGGAAGCCGGACGGCGCGAGTCAGCCCGGGGCGATCAGCTCGGTGAGACTGCCCCCGAGCCGCTCGCGGAGTTTCGTCAACGCCCGCGTCGACCGGGTGCGCACCGCGGCGGAACTCACGTTCATCGCGTCGGCCGTCTCCTCCACGCTGCGGTCCTCCCAGTACCGCAGCACCACCACCACCCGGTCCTTGGGCGGCAGTTCACGCAGGGCCTCCAACAGGGCGAGCCGCAGCGCCGGATCGTCGCCGCTCCGGGGCATCGGCGCGTCCGGCAGCACGGCCAGGGGGCGCTCGGACGCGGAGTACCGTCGTTTGTGCGTCAGGAACGTACGCACGAGCACGGCCTGCGCGTACGCCGCAGGATTGTCGATCCGGGACGCGCGCCCCCACACCGTGTACATCCGGCTGAGCGTCTCCTGCACCAGATCCTCGGCGAGATGAGTGTCACCGCTGGTGAGCAGACAGGCGGCACGATGCAGATGCCCCGCCCGTCCGGTCGCGAACTCCCTGAACTCCTCTGTCCGGGACGATGTCCGGGACCTTCTCATTCCCACCCCTCGGCACCTCTCCGTCGGTCTACACCTCACAGACGCGCCGGGCCTCGCCAAATGTTTCAGACGGGTGCGACAAGGGGCCCCGCCCGCACCGCGGAGCAGACGCGGCCGACGCGCGAACGCCCTGGTGGAGCCGGAATCGGCTGCGCCGGGGCGCGGCGGAGAGGGCGGCCCGGCGAGCGCCCCGCGCCACCGCACCGCCGACCGGTCAGCGGGTGGAGGACGTCCGGTGCTCCTTGACGCGATGACCGGACGCAACTCGCGTCCGATATCGCCGAGTTGGAGTGCAACCTTTGAGGGGGTGCGCGCTCTGTGCCAGATCGCGGCCGTCGTGGACCATGCCCGCGGGCCACCCGCGATGTCTACGGGCGCGCGAACCCGCGGGCCGCGTCAGGCCGACGCGCCGCCGTCGACGACCAGGTCGGCGCCGACCACCGCGCCGGCCGCGGGGGAGGCGAGATGGAGCACCGCGGCCGCCACTTCCTCGGCTTGTGCGACCCGGCCGAGCGGGTTTCCCGTCTTCACGCGCTCGGCACGCTCGGCCTCGCTCTCGCCGGGCCGCAGCGACATGGGCGCGGCGGAGGTGCCGGGGCTGACGGCGTTGATGCGGATGCCCTGGTGGACGTGGTCGAGCGCGGCGGCGCGGGTCAGCGCGGAGACCGCCGCCTTCGAGGTGATGTACGGGGCCGTGTTCGGGATCCGCAGGTGCGCGCCCAGATGGGAGGAGATGTCGACGATGGCGCCGCCGCCGTGCTCCCTCGGTCGAAGCACCGATGAGCCGGCCGCACGCGCCCACTCGTCGCGGCGCCCGGCTTCCGGTATCCGGCGTCCGTGTCCGCCCGCGTGCCGCGTGGCGTCGGGTCGTTCAGTCGAGGCAGAACTCGTTGCCCTCGATGTCCTGCATCGCGATGCAGGACTCGTTCTCGTCGTCGGCGACGAGGACCTGCACGCATGTCGCGCCGAGCGCGATCAGTCGCTCGCACTCGGCCTTGAGCGTGGCGAGTCGCTCCTCACCCACGAGGCCGGTGCCGACCCGCACGTCGAGATGCACCCGGTTCTTGACGGTCCTGCCCTCGGGGACGCGCTGGAAGTACAGTCGCGGTCCCACGCCCGAGGGATCGCCGCACGCGAACCATGCCCCGCGCTTCTCGGGCGGCAGCGTGCCGTTGTAGTCGTCCCAGGTGTCGAATCCCTGGGGCGGCGGCGGTACGACGTACCCCAGCACCTCACACCAGAAGCGGGCCACGCGCTCGGGTTCCGCGCAGTCGAAGGTGACCTGGAACTGCTTGATCGTCGTCATCACGTCACCGTAACAGGGGCGCCACCCCGGGCAACTCCCGTTTTCCGTGCGGACGATGGCCCCGTGGTCAGGTACGAGGCCCTGGGAGAGATCCAGGGGTCACCGACCGCGTTCGGGCCTGGGTGAAGCCGTGCCCTCCGGTGGCCTTGAGTGCCTTGACGTAAGCGACGAGCGAGGCCCGGGTGGCGGTCGCCCGGTCCATTCGTTCAAGGTGTCCGAGGACTCCGGCGAACCGGGCTCGTGGATGGCGGACGCGCGCACGGGACGGATCCTGTGGCAGACGGCGGGCGGATCCGACAACGGCCGGGGCGTCGCCGCCGACGTCTACGTCTACGCCGGCAGTCCGGGCGCCGAGGCGTGGTCCGCCTCCGACACCACGCTGCGCTCCGCGACCGGCGCGTCCCTCATCGGCGGCGACATGCCCACACCGCCCCGCCCGGCCGTCCACACCCCCTGACCTCCGGTCGGGCCGCCCGGGGGACGTCCCTGTTCCGTAAGGGTTTCATGGTTCCGGTCCGGTCGATCACCCAGGTGAGATGGGGACATGAAACCGCACGTGTCTCCGCCGGCGTTCCGGGGCCGGTTGCACGATCCGCGCACCGCGACGTCGATCGGCCGCTGGCTCGGGGTGGCGTTCGCCCTGTGCTTCGTCACCGGGCTGATCAGTCATGTCATGCAGCATCCGCCCGCCTATGCGGCCGACCTCGTTCCGAGCCGCCCGGTCTGGGGGTACCGGCTCAGCCAGGGCCTGCACGTCGCCTCCGGCATCGCGGCCGTCCCGCTGCTGCTGGCCAAGCTGTGGACGGTGTATCCGCGTCTGTTCGTCCGGCCGGCGCTGAGGTCGGTCGGGCACGCCTGTGAGCGGCTGTCGGTGGCGGTGCTGGTCGCCGGCGCCGTCTTCGAGGTCTCGACCGGCCTGCTGAACACGGCCCAGTGGTACCCGTGGCCCTTCTCGTTCGTGCCCGTGCACTACGCGGTGGCCTGGCTCGTCGCCGGGGCGCTGGTGCTGCACGTGGCCGTCAAGGCGCCGGAGATCAGGGCGCACTGGACCCGCCGTTCGCCCGGGACGCTCGCCCTGCCCGCGCAGGACGGACCGGACCGGCGCTCGCTGCTGGCCTCGGTGGGCGCGGCGGTCGGAGCCGTCACGCTCACCACCGTGGGCCAGTCGTTCACCCCGCTCAAGGACTTCCTGCTGTTCGCGCCCCGCGATCCGGACAAGGGCCCCCAGTCGCTGCCCGTGAACCGCACCGCCGCGGCGGCCGGCGTCGGCAGGATCCCCGACGAGGCCTACCGGCTGGTGGTCTCCGGCCCGCGGCCCTACACCCTCACCCTGGACGAGCTGCGCGCCCTGCCGCAGCACGAGGTGGAACTGCCGATCGCGTGCGTCGAGGGATGGAGCAAGTCGGCGCGCTGGAGCGGCGTGCGCGTCGTCGATCTGCTGGAGCGTGCGCAGGCGCCGGACCATGCGCGGGTGCGGGTGGTGTCCTTGCAACTGCGCGGCGGCTACCGGGTGTCGGAGATGGGACGCGAGCACGCCCGCGACCCGCTGACCCTGATCGCCCTGCGGCTGAACGGCGAGGAACTCGACGCCGACCACGGATATCCGGCGCGGCTCATCGCCCCGAACCGGCCGGGCGTGTTGCAGACCAAGTGGGTCGGCCGGCTGGAGGTGACGGCGTGAAGGCGGCGCGGGTGCTGGTGGGCACGGCCGGTGTGGCGCTCATGGGCGTCGGCGGCTACCTGTTGGCGGACGTGCGTGACCCGATCGGCGTGCTGGTCTGGCTGGGCGGGGCCGTCCTCCTGCACGACCTGGTCGTCGCTCCCGCGGTGCTGCTGGCCGGGCTGGTGCTGGTGCGCCGGCGGGCGAGGGGACCGGTGCGCGGGGCTCTGCTCGTCGCGGGAGCGCTGACGGCGGTGGCGCTGCCGGTGCTGCTGCGACCGGGCAGGACGGCCAACCCGTCGGTGCTGCCGCTCGACTACCCGCGCAACTGGCTGATCGCCCTGGCGGCCGTGGCCGCGGGGACGGCGTTGTGGGCGGCCGGGCGGCAGGTCGTGCACGGGCGGCGGCGACCCGACCGATCCGACCGACCCGACCGATCCGACCGACCCGACCGACCCGGCCGGTGACGCGCCGGTCCGGCCGCCCGACGCACCGTCACGCGCCCGTCGCAGGCGACGCGGACAGGCGACGTCTTACAGGTGTCTTACGCGTGCCCCCGTGGCCGGGGCGGCAGCGCCGCCGCGCCCCTAGCGTGAGCGGATGAGTTCTCTGCGCACCGCGCGCGTCATGGCGCTGGTCACCGCCCCGCCGCTGCTGCTGGCCGCCGCGGGCCTGGTGCACCCCCGTCATCTGACGCCGGCGACGGCGGGCGACTGGGCGGGGCTGCACATCGCCCTGCTGCCCGTCTTCCCCCTCCTCGTCCTCGGTCTGGTGGTCCCGTTGTGGGGAAGGCCGCGCCGGGACGCGGACGGGGTGCTGACCGTGCTCGTGTGGGCCGGCTGCCTCTGCTTCGCCGCGTACTACTCCGGTCTGGACGCGGTGGCGGGCATCTCCGCCGGGACGGTGGTGGAGCACGGTGTGCACGGGGCGGCCGGGCGACTGTTCGCCACCGGCGACGCACTGGGCCTGACGGGGGTGTACGGGCTGGCCGTCGCCTCCCTCGCGTGCAGCGCGGCGCTCTGGCGGCGGCACGGCGTCCGGGTCCTGCCGGGCGCGGTCGTCCTGCTCGCCGCGTGCTGGTCGTTCACCGACAGTCATATCTTCTGGCCGAAGGGCGTGTTCACCATGGTGGGCTTCGCCGTGGCGTTCGCGTCGCTGACGGTGGCCGCGGGCCGGCCGGTCGAACGGGTGCGGGAACCGGAAAGGCTTACGAACCCCTGACGTCGGCGAGCGGAAGGGCCCACGACCGGGTCCGGGGCCCTACGGTCGGTGACATGTTGATCCTGGTCACCGGAGGTGCGGGCTTCATCGGCTCGCACGTCGTCACCGCTCTCCTCGGCGCCGGGCACGAGGTGCGCGTCCTCGACGCCCTGCTGCCCGCCGCACATCGCACCGCGCCCGACGTCCCCGCCGGGACGGACTGGCGACACGCCGACGTCCGCGACAGGGAGGCGGTCGCCGACGCCCTGCGAGGGGCGGACGCCGTCTGCCATCAGGCCGCGATGGTCGGACTCGGCAAGGACTTCGCCGACGCCCCGGACTACGTGGGCTGCAACGACCTCGGCACCGCCGTCCTCCTGGCCGCGATGGCCGAGGCGGGCGCGCGTCGGCTGGTGCTGGCGAGTTCGATGGTGGTCTACGGCGAGGGACGCTACGCGTGCTCCCGGCACGGCGTCGTGCGGCCCGGACCGCGCAGGGTCGACGACCTCGAGGCGGGCGGCTTCGAGCCCCCCTGTCCGCACTGCGGCGAGCCGCTGTCGCCCGGTCTGGTGGGAGAGGACGCCCCGGCCGATCCCCGCAACGTGTACGCGGCCACCAAACTGGCCCAGGAACACCTGGCCGCCGCCTGGGCGCGGGCGACCGGAGGGCGGGTCGCCGCCCTGCGCTACCACAACGTGTACGGCCCGGGCATGCCCAGGGACACCCCCTACGCGGGCGTCGCCTCCCTGTTCCGGTCCGCGCTCTCGCGCGGCGAGGCCCCGCGCGTCTTCGAGGACGGCGGCCAGCGCCGCGACTTCGTGCACGTGCGCGACGTCGCGGGCGCCAACCTCGCGGCCCTGGACGGCCTGGACACAGCCGCGGACGGCGGCCTGCGGGCGTACAACGTCGGCAGCGGGGAGCCGCACACGGTGGGGGAGATGGCCGGTGCGCTGGCCCGGGCGTACGGCGGGCCCGAGCCGGTCGTCACGGGGGAGTACCGGCTCGGCGACGTCCGCCACATCACCGCTTCCTCCGAGCGGCTGCGCGAGGAGTCGGGCTGGAAGCCCCTGGTTCCCTTCGCGCAGGGGATGACGGAGTTCGCGTCGGCGCCGCTGCGGGCCGGGTGACGGCGTCCGCCGCCCGGGCCACGCGACGGCGTCCGTCCTGCGCCACGACCGGCGGCAGATGCACCTCGAACCGGCAGCCGCCCGGCACGTTGCACACCGCGGCGCGCCCCTGGTGGGCCTCCACGATGCCCCGCACGATGGCCAGCCCCAGGCCCGCGCCGGCCGGCGGGGTGCGGGCGTCGGTGCCGCGCCAGCCGGTGTCGAACACGCGGGGCAGGTCCTCCGGGGCGATCCCGCCGCAGCCGTCGGTCACCGACAGCACGACGCGGTCGGCCTCGCGGTGCGCCGAGACGGCGACCGTGCCGTCCGCGGGCGTGCGGCGGATCGCGTTGACGAGCAGGTTGGCCAGGACGCGGGACATCTCCCGGCCGTCGACCTCCACCGGAACGGCGTCGACCCCGTGGCCGACGAGACGCACCCCGTGTTCCCTGGCCAGGGCGTCGACTCCGGCGATGGCGTCGCCGACGAGGTCGTAGACGGACATCCGGGTCGGCGAGAGGGCGAGCACCCCGGCCTGGATGCGGGACAGCTCGAACAGGTCGCCGACCATGGAGCTCATCCGGCCGACCTCCGCGCGGATGCGGGTGAGGTAGGTCCGGGGGTCCTCGACCATGCCGTCCTCGAGGGCCTCGGTCATCGCCTGGAGACCGGCCAGCGGGGTGCGCAGGTCGTGCGAGATCCACGCCACCAGCTCACGCCGGGAGGCCTCCAGGGTGCGCTCCCGCTCCCGGGAGGCGGCGAGCTTGTCGCTGGTCGCGGCCAACTGGCGGCTGAGTTGCGCGAGTTCGGCGGTCGGCGCGGCGGCCGGCGGAGTGAAGCTGCCGTCCTCGCCCAGCGCGCGCGTGGCCTCGGCCAGCTCGCGGCTGCCCCGGACGACGCTGCGGCCCAGGAGCAGCGCCACGACCAGCGAGACGACCGCGGCCATCGAGCACACCATCGTGACGACCCACAGGTCGTGCTCGGAGAGGAACATCGCGCGCGACACCAGCAGGGTCCCGGCGAGCATCGCGGCCACGGTGACGGCTGCGACCACGGCCAGGGAGAGGGAGACCGACCGGTTGCGCAGGGCGCGCAGGGCGGCCGCCCCCGCCAGTCCGGCGGCCGCCGCGCCGATCGCCGCGTAGAGCGCGATGAGGAGCGTGTCACCGGCCATCGCCGACCTCGCCTTCCGGGCCGCCGGGGGCGTCGAAGCGGTAGCCGACGCCCCACACGGTGCTGATCAGGCGGGGGCGGGCCGGGTCGTCCTCGACCTTCTCGCGCAGCCGCCGCACGTGCACGGTGACCGTCGACAGGTCGCCGAACTCCCAGCCCCAGACCCGCTGCATCAGCTGCTCCCGGCTCGTCGCCCGGCCGGGGTGCCGGATGAAGAACTCAAGGAGGTCGAACTCCCGGATGGTGAGGGCCAGTTCGGCGCCGTCGCGGGTGGCGCGCCGGGCGGTGGGGTCCAGGGCGAGCGGTCCTGCGCGCAGCCACGTCCGCGCCGTTCCGGCCGGGGCGGCGGCCGGCGCGCCGGATCTGCGCAGCACCGACTCCACCCGCAGGACCAGTTCCCGTGGGCTGAAGGGCTTGGTGACGTAGTCGTCCGCGCCGACCTCCAGGCCGAGGATGCGGTCCTCCTCGTCGCCGCGCGCGGTCAGCATGATCACCGGAAGCGGTGCGGTCGCCCGGATGCGGCGGCAGACCTCCAGCCCGTCCATGCCGGGGAGCATCAGGTCCAGCACGACCAGGTCGGGGGTGCGGTGGGCGGCCTGCGCCACGGCGGTGGGGCCGTCGGCGGCCACATCCACGGCGAAGCCCGCCCGGTCGAGGTATCCGGCGACGACCTCGGAGACGGTGGGGTCGTCATCGACGACGAGTACGCGTTTCACACCCCCGAGTCTCACACCGGGAGACCGTCGCGGACGGACGCGGCGGGCGACGTCAGGGTTCCGTAAGAACGCGAATTCCTTTATGTCGTATTTGCGTCCGTACAGTGAGTGAGGTGATCAACACATCCCCCCCTTCCGTGGACGTCGTGCTGCCCTGCCTCGACGAGGCCGAGGCCCTGCCCTGGGTGCTGGAGCGGATCCCGCCCGGCTGGCGCGCGATCGTCGTCGACAACGGGTCCACCGACGGTTCCCCCGACATCGCCCGCGACCTGGGCGCCCAGGTGGTCCACGAAGCGCGGCGCGGCTTCGGCGCCGCCTGCCACGCGGGCCTCGCCGCGGCCACGGCCGACGTGGTGTGCTTCTGCGACTGCGACGCCTCCCTCGACCCCGGACTGCTGCCGGCCGTCGCCGGCCCCGTCCTCGACGACGCCGCGGACCTGGTCCTCGGCCGGCGCCGCCCCACCGCCCGCGGCGCCTGGCCCGTGCACGCTCGGCTGGCCAACCTCGAACTGGCCCGCCTCGTGCGCCGCCGCACCGGGCTGGCGCTGCGCGACCTGGGGCCCATGCGCGCCGCCCGCCGTGAGGCCCTGCTGGCCCTGAGCCTGACCGACCGGCGCTCCGGCTACCCGCTGCAGATGGTGGTCCGCGCCGCCGACGCCGGCTGGCGGGTGACCGAGACCGACGTGCCCTACCGTCCCCGCACGGGCCGTTCCAAGGTCACCGGCACCTGGCGCGGAGCATGGCAGGCCGTGCGCGACATGCGCGCCGTCCTCGCCGAGCCGCCGGCCGAGGCCGCGCCGGCCGGCGGTGCGAGCCTTCCGGGAGGCGTCCGATGAGCCCGCGCCCCGCCGCCGCGAACCCGCTCACCCTGCTCGTCGTCGCGAAGCAGCCGCTGCCGGGCCGCGTCAAGACCCGCCTGACCCCGCCCTACACGCCGCACGAGGCCGCCGCCCTGGCCGAGGCCGCCCTGACCGACACACTGCACGCCGTGCTCCGCACACCGGCCCGGCGTCGGGTGCTGGTCCTCGACGGAAGCCCCGGCGACTGGCTGCCGCCCGGTGTCGAGATCGCGCCCCAGGCGGCAGGCGGCCTCGACGAGCGCATCGCCGCCGCGTTCGAGCTCTGCGACGGCCCGGCGGTGCTGGTCGGCATGGACACTCCGCAGCTCACCCCCGACCTCCTGGCCGGGGTCGGCCACGACGGGCACGACGCCTGGTTCGGCCCCGCCGTCGACGGCGGCTTCTGGGCCCTGGGCCTCGCCGAACCGGCCCGCGCCGGGGCGCTCGTGCGGGGTGTGGAGATGTCCACCGAACGCACCGGAGCCGTCCAGCGCCGTCGACTCGTCGAAGCGGGCCTGAGCGTCGCGCAGCTGCCGACGCTGCGCGATGTGGACACGGCGGCCGACGCCGCCTCGGTGGCCGCGGACTGCCCGCCCGGCTCCCGCTTCGTCGCCGTCATGGCCTCCTTCGCGCAGGCCGTCCGGTGAGCGAGGTCGCGCAGGACGCGCGCACCGCCGTCACCGCACGGACCGACACCGTCGAGCGGACACCGCCCGGGAAGGACCACCTCCGCAGGACGCTCACCCTCCCGCTCCCGGCGAGTCCGCGAGGCGCCGGCCACCGCACGCCCGCCGAGCCGGGGGAGCCCTGGACCGACGACCCCTACGCCCGCGCGGTGCGGCGCGGCCGGGGCCCGCTGTACCTGCGCCGTCTGACGACGTCCCTCACCGGCGCGCCCGACCTGCTGCCCCTGGACGTGGAGCGGTACTGCGCCGCGCCCGGCGCCGCCGACAGCGGGGTCCTGCACCGCTGTGCCGGGCCCGTCCTGGACGTGGGGTGCGGCCCGGGCCGGCTGGTCGCCGCGCTGTCCGCCCGGGGCATGACCGCGCTCGGCGTGGACGTCAGCCCCGCCGCCGTCGCGCTCACCCGGCGACGGGGCGCGAGCGCCCTGCGGCGGTCCGTCTTCGACCGGCTCCCCCGGGAGGGACGCTGGGGCACGGTCTTGTTGATGGACGGCAACGTCGGCATCGGCGGCGACCCGGCCGCGCTGCTTTCCCGCCTGCGCCGGCTGCTGCGTCCCGGCGGGCGGCTGCTGGTCGAGGCGGCCGCGCACGACGTGGACGAACGTCTCACGGTCCGCGTCGAGGACGCCGACGGCCGCCACGGACGTCCCTTCGCCTGGGCCCGGGTCGGCGCCACCGCGCTGCTGCACGCCGCCGACGCGACCGGCTGGATCCTCACCGGCCGCTGGACGAGCGAGGGCCGCGTCTTCCTGGAACTGCACCGCCCGGGCGCGGGCCCCGACGAGGTCCCCGCCCCGCGCGGGGGAGGACCGGGCCGCCCGTGACCACCGTCGGCCCGCGCCCACGGGATCCCGCTTTCCCGACCCCGCCCACGGGATCCGCCGCCCCCGCTCCGCCACGGGCCGCCCGGGTCCGTGTCGCGGCGACCGCGGCTCTCGTCGCCGGCGTCGCCGTCACCGTCGCGGGGACCCTGCGCCAGGGCGACCACGAAAGCGTCCCCGGCCGTCTGCTCGCCGGATACGCCCTCGCCTGGACGCTGTTCGCCGCCGCCGTGTGGAGCGTGCGCAGGGTTCCGGTCCGCGCCGCGACCGTCCTCGTCCTGGCCGGCGCGGCGGCGGTCGCCCTGGCCGGGCTCACCGCCCAGCCCCGCACCAGCAACGACATGTACCGCTACGCCTGGGACGGCAGGGTCCAGGCCGCCGGGATCTCTCCCTACGCCCACCCGCCCGCCGCACCGGAACTCGCGCCCCTGCGCGACCCCTGGCTGTTCCCCGCCCGGGCCTCCTGTGAGGGATGGGGCCTCACCCGCACGGCCCAGGGACTGTGCGTGCGCATCAACCGGCCCACCGTCCCCACGATCTACCCGCCGGTGGCCGAGGGCTGGTTCCTCGCGGTGCACGCCGTCTCTCCCGCGGACGGCCGCCACAAGCCGCTCCAGGCCGGCGGAGCGGTCCTGGCCTTCGGCACGACCGTCGCCCTGCTGGCGGTCCTGCGCCGCCGCGGCGACCCGCGGCGGGCCCCCGGCCGGGCCGCGCTGTGGGCGTGGTGCCCGGCCGTCTCCCTGGAAGCGGTGAACAACGCCCACATCGACACCCTGGGCGTGCTGTTCGTGGTGCTCGCCCTCGGCACCGCGAGCGCCGGGACCCGCCGGGGCGCTCTGCTGGGCGCCGCGATCGCCGTCAAGCTCCTGCCGGTCCTGGTCCTGCCCGGAGCCCTGTCGGGACAGCGCGGTCCGACCCGCGTCCTGCGGATGGTCGCGGCCGCCGTCGCCGCGGTGACGCTGGCCTATCTGCCGTACGTCGTGAGCTCCGGCGCGGGCGTCCTGGGCTACCTCCCCGGCTATCTCCACGAGGAGGGCTACGCACCGGGACACGTGCGCCGCTTCGCCCTGCTGAGGCTTGCGCTGCCCGACGCGGCCGCGGGCGTGGCCGCGGCGCTGCTGCTCGCGTCGGCCGCGCTGTACGTGTGGCTGAGGGGCGACCCGGCCCGCCCCTGGCGCGGCGCCCTGCTGGTCACCGGCGCCGCCCTGCTCCTCCTCTCACCGAGCTACCCCTGGTACTCCCTGCTGGTGGTCGCCCTCGTGGCCCTGGACGGCCGCTGGGAATGGCTCACCGTCACCCTCGCCGGCACCGCCCTCTACCTCGGGGGCCGCCTGGTGCCCGGTTTCCCCCTCCAGGCGTGGGCGTACGGCATCGCGGCCGCGGTGATGGCCGTCGGGGCGTGGCTGCGCGCGGGCGGCGCCGACCTCCTGGCCCGGCGCCGCTCCGAGCGGGTGTGACGCCCGCGGGCCCGGTACCGGGCGCCACCGCCGCCGGGGGAGGGCGCGCCGCGTCCGCCGGTGACCGGTGAAGCGCGCGCCCCGCCCGCGTCCCGCCCGCTCTCAGGGGCCGGGGATCAGACGGCCGTGAACGTCCACTGGAGGTTGGAGCTGGTGTCGTACGTCCACTGCTTGGCGACGGAGCCCGAGGCCACGTTGCCGCCGCCGTCGAGGACCAGGCCGGTGGCGCGGTTGGCGAGCGTGTGGCTGCCGCCGCCCCGGTGGGTGATCGTCCACTGCTGGTTGGCGTTGCCGTTCCAGGGAGCCTGTCTGACGGCCGAGCCGCTGACGTCGCCCCAGCCGTCGGCGACCATGCCGTTGGTGCGGTTGACCAGCCGGTAGTAGCCGCCCGCGACGGGCTCCACGTGCCATTGCAGGTTGGCGCTGCCGTCCCAGGTCCACTGTTTGAGGTTGGACCCCGAGGCGACGTTGCCGCCGCTGTCCAGGGCGAGTCCGTCGGTGACGTTGGTGATCCGGAAGTACGTCGCCGGATCGAACTGGACCCTCAGGGAGGTGACCTGGTCGTTGTTGCCGGTGACCCTGAGGTCGGGGTTGTCGGCGGTGAAGGTCCAGGAGGCGCCGGTGTAGCCGTCGCCTGAGTAGCCGACCACCCGGTAGCCGGGGGCCGGCCGGAGCGAGGAGAGCGTGCGCGCGGCGAGGCCGGCGGCGGCCAGGTCGGCCGCGGTGTAGTCGCCGACGCTGAGCACGGCGGCGCTGCCGGTGTAGTCGACGTCCGAGAAGAGGGCGGCGCCGGCGAGCGGGCGCAGCGCCGGGATCGCGCCGGAGAAGGTGAGCTTCAGGACGTAGGCGTTGGCGCTGTAGGGCGCCGAGGACGGCAGAGCGATCGTGAGGCCGGAGGCGCTCTGGACCGGTGCCGGCAGGTCGGTGTAGGTGCCGGCCGTGGTGCCGAGCAGCTTGACCGAGGCGAGCGACGAGAGGTTGATCCGGTCCGAGCCGAGGGTCTTGACGGTCAGCGAGCCGCCCGGCCAGCCGAGCACGGTGGCGTACAGGACGTCGCCGGCCTTGTTGCGGGTGAAGCGGATGTCCTGGGCGGTTCCGGCGTGCGGGGTGGTGAAGGAGCCGCCGCCCATCTTCGTCGGGCCCTCGCCGTACGCCGTCCACGCGCGGGTCGCGTACAGGGACTCGCCGAAGCGCTTGAGGTGGTCGCCGATGCCGAGCAGGATGTCCTTCTGCGCCTGGGGGATGGTGCCGTCGGCCATGGGCGCGATGTTCAGCAGCATGTTGCCGTTCTTGCTGACCCGGTCGATGAACGAGTGCAGCATCTGCTGGGTGGTGTAGTAGCCGATGCCCTGGGTGTAGCACCAGCTGGAGCTGGAGATGCTGTCGTCGGTCAGCCAGTACGGGCTGGTGAGGTCGGCCGGGCCGCCGCGTTCGTAGTCGAAGACCTCGCCCTTGCCGTTCATGCCGTCCTTGTAGGTCGCGACGACCTCACGGCCCCAGCTGTCGGCCTGGTTGTAGTAGTACGCCAGGAAGTTCAGGAGCTGGCTCTCGTCGACGGCCTTCAGGTTGAAGTCCTGCCACAGGATGTCGGGCCGGGCCCGGTCGATGACCTCCTTGAGCTTGTCGAACCAGAGCTGGTTCTGCGCGGTGGAGCCGAGCTGCCCGTAGAGCTTCTTGAGGCTGGGGTCGGTCTGGGCGGGGGCGAACTCGTAGAAGCCGGTGAAGTTGTACGCGTGGTGCATGGCCACCAGCAGCTTCAGGCCCTTGGCGCGGATCGCCGTGGAGAAGAGCTCCAGCAGGTCCAGGCCCGGGCCCTTGTCGACCGAGTTCCACTCGTTGACCTGGCTGTCCCACATGGAGAAGCCGTCGTGGTGCTCGGCGACCGGGCCGGCGAACCGGGCGCCCGCGTCGACGAACAGCTGCACCCATTCCTCGGGGTCGAACTTCCCGCCGGCCGACTTCAGCTTCGGCGCGAACTTCACGAAGGCCCCCGACCGGTCCTGGGCGCCGTTGATGAAGTTGTGGTACGGCCATGCCGTCGGCTGGCCGTAGGTCGCTATGTGGTGCTGGTTGACGCTGTCGCCCGCCAGGTACATGGACCGCGGGTACCACTCGTTGCCGAAGGCGGGGACGCTGAAGACGCCCCAGTGGAAGTAGATCCCGAACTTCGCGTCCTGGAACCACTCCGGGGCCGGCGGGTGCCGGTCGACCGAGTCCCAGTCCGGGGTGTACGCGGTCGGCGCCGCCTGCGCGCCGCCGGCGCCGAACAGGCCTCCGGCGACGGCGGCCGACGCGACGCAGGTGGCGCCGGCCAGGAAGTGGCGTCTGTTGATCGAACTCGACATGGGGGCATCCCTGGTGCAGAGGGGGCAGGGGAGTGAGCGGGGGCGCGGGGCGGCGTGGCTGCTGGGCACGGAGCGCCGTTTGTTACGCACGAAGGTCCGCCATGTCTCCGGGCCATGTCAACCGGTGCGCAGGGATGAAAGCCCCCCGAACGGAGGTGGTTTCGCCCTTTTCGTTGCGCTTTGGTGACCATTGAGCGTGCTCAGACATGGCATGTCTGACAGGAATCCTCCGCTCCGGCTGAGTCGGTCGACGGGGCAGATTGATGGGATGGATCTATGTCGGACCGATCCACCCTTAAACATCGCGGCCCCCATGGGCTGGTCTTTCATGGGAATCCTGACGAAGGTCTGGACAGCGCCTCGGGAGCGCCCCTATAAACATCCCATCTCTAGTCCACGGCGATCGCACATGCCGTCGAGGCGAAACATCTCCCGCTACGGGACCGGCGCGAGGAAGCACCGATGAGAGTCAGAAGCACCCTGTGTTCAGCCCTCTCCGCTCTGTCCGCACTGGCGCTGCTCAGCGCGTGCGGCAGCGGTTCCGCCGGCTCGGCGTCGTCGAGCGACGAGCCGCTGGTCGGCGTCGACTACCCCCGCTCCGACACCGACTTCTGGAACTCCTACATCAAGTACACGCCGCAGTACGGCAAGGAGCTGGGTCTCGACCTGAAGACCACCAACTCCCAGAACGACGTCGCCAAGCTCACGGCCAACGCGCAGACGCTGATCAGTCAGGGCGTCAAGGGCTTCGCCATGGCGCCGCAGGACACCGCCGCCATCGCGCCCACCCTCGCGCAGCTGGAGGCGAAGAAGATCCCCGTCGTCACCGTCGACACCCGCCCCGACTCCGGGAACGTCTTCATGGTCGTGCGCGCCGACAACCGCGCCTACGGCGAGAAGGCGTGCCAGTACCTCGGCACCAAGCTCGGCGGCAAGGGCAAGGTCGTCATGCTGGAGGGCGGCCTGGACTCCATCAACGGCCGTGACCGCACCCAGGCGTTCAACGACTGCATGAAGAAGGACTACCCGGGGATCAAGGTGTTCGGCGAGGCCACCAACTGGGACGGCGCCGTCGCCGCCCAGAAGTTGCAGACGGACCTGACCGCCCACCCGGACATCAAGGGCGTCTACATGGAGGCCAGTTTCGCCCTGTCCGGCACGCTCCAGGTCCTCAAGCAGAAGGGTCTGCTCGTCGACCCCAAGGACGCCAAGCACGTCTTCGTCGTGTCCAACGACGGCATCCCCGAGGAGCTCAAGTCCATCGCCGCGGGCAAGATCGACGCCACGGTCTCGCAGCCCGCCGACCTCTACGCCAAGTACGCCCTGTACTACCTCAAGGCCGCGATCGACGGGAAGACGTTCAAGCCCGGCAAGACGGACCACGGCAGCACCATCATCCAGGTCCGCGACGGCGTTCTCGAGGACCAGCTCGCCGCCCCGCTCGTCACCGCCGACGGCGGCACCTACGGCGGTGTGCCCAGCGTCAAGAGCGACGACAAGTCGCTGTGGGGCAACAACCTCGGCTGATCCCCGCGGCTTCTCCCGGGACATGGCAACGGCTCACGAGAACAAGGCGGTTGAGATGAGCGAAGGGGAGCGAGCAGCAACCCCGGCGCCCGCCCCGGCGGGCGGCGCACGGACGCCCGCGGACCCGCCCGTCGTCGAGGCGACGGGCATCGTCAAGCGATTCGGTCCGACGGTGGCCCTGAACGGCGCGCGGATCACCATCAGGCCCGGCGAGACCCACGCCCTCGTCGGCCGCAACGGAGCCGGCAAGTCGACGCTGGTGTCGGTCCTCACCGGCCTGACGGCCCCCGACGAGGGAACGGTCACGTTCGGCGGCGAGCCGGCCCCCCGGCCCAGCGACCGCGACGCCTGGCGGCGACGCGTGGCCTGCGTCTACCAGAAGTCGACGATCATCTCCACCCTGACCGTCGCCGAGAACCTCTTCCTGAACCGGCACGACCGCGGCGCCGGCCGCCTCATCAGCTGGCACGCGACCCGTCGCCGCGCACAGGACCTGCTGGCGACCTGGTCGGTGGACGTCGACCCGCAGGCCCCGGCGGCCGATCTGAGCGTCGAGCAGCGGCAGTTCGTCGAGATCGCCCGCGCACTGTCCTTCGGCGCGCGGTTCATCATCCTCGACGAGCCGACCGCCCAGCTCGACGGGGCGGCCATCAACCGCCTCTTCGGCCGCATCCGCGACCTGCAACGCCAGGGCGTGACCTTCCTGTTCATCAGCCACCACCTCCAGGAGGTCTACGAGATCTGCGACATGGTGACGGTGTTCCGCGACGCCCGGCACATCGTCACCGCTCCCGTCGCGGACCTCGCCCGCGCCGACCTCGTCGCCACCATGACCGGCGAGGCGGCCGCGGACCGGCGCGAGGAACGGGCCGCCACCCTCGACCCGGCCGTCACGGCCGCGCTGAACGTCGAGACGCTGCGCGGCGAGGGGTACGACGACGTCAGCTTCCAGGTCCGCGCCGGCGAGATCGTCGGCCTCGCGGGCGCCGCCGGCAGCGGGCGCACCGAGGTCGCCGAGACCGTGGTGGGGCTGCGCACCGCGGCCGCGGGCGCCGTGCAGATCGCCGGGAACCGCCCCCGTCCGGGCAGTGTGCCCGCGGCCCTCGCCGCCGGCGCCGGGTTCGTTCCGCAGGACCGCCACCACCAGGGCTTCGTCCCCGGCATGTCGATCGCGGACAACGCCACCCTCTCCGTGCCCGGACGGCTCGGCCCCCACGGCTTCCTGAGCCGCGGCCGCCGCGACCGGCTCGCCCAGGTCATGATCGAGAACCTCGCGATCAAGACGCCCGGCCCCGAGCTGCCCGTCTCCGCCCTGTCCGGAGGCAACCAGCAGAAGGTCGTCATGGCCCGCGCCCTGGCCGACGACCCCCGGCTGCTGGTCCTGATCAACCCGACCGCGGGCGTCGACGTGCGCTCCAAGGAGTTCCTCCTCGACAAGGTCGAGGAGACCGCGCGGACCGGCGCCGGAGTGCTCGTCGCCTCCGACGAGCTCGACGACCTGCGCATGTGCGACCGGGTCCTGGTGATGTTCCAGGGCCGTGTGACCGACGAGATGCCCCGCGGCTGGCACGACCACGACCTCGTGGCCGCGATGGAAGGAGTGGACCTCGATGCCTGAAACCGTCCTCGCGGACACCGCCGCGGCCAAGGCCCCGCAGCCCGGGGCGAAGCGGACCGCGCTGCTCGGCGGCCGGATACCGCTGGCCCGGCTGCGCGACCTCGCGCTCGTCCCGGCCATCGTGGTCATCGCGATCGTCGGCCAGATCGTCAACCCGGTCTTCCTGCAGACCGACAACCTCATCAACGTCCTCCAGACCATGTCCGAGATGGCCCTGCTGGTCCTCGCCCAGACGATGATCCTCATCGTCAAGAAGATGGACCTGTCGCTGGAGTCCACCATGGGCCTCGCGCCCGGCGTCGCGGCCTGGCTCGTGGTGCCCGTCGGCGCCGGCCACGGACTCGGACTGCTCCCCGGCGGGTGGGCCGTCCTCGTCACCCTCGCCGTGGGCGCGCTCGTCGGCGTGATCAACTCCCTGCTGATCATCCGCTTCGGCCTCAACGGGTTCATCGTCACCCTCGGCATGCTGATCGTGCTGCGCGGCGTCCTCACCGGCATCTCCGGCGGCCAGACCTTCTTCCAGCTGCCGGAGTCGATGCTCTACCTCGGCACCGCCCAGTGGTTCGGGATGCCCGCCTCCATCTGGATCTGCCTGGCGCTCTTCGCCGTCGCGATCGTGGTGCTCGGCTGGACCAGCTTCGGGCGCTCGCTGTACGCCATCGGCGGCAACGTCGACGCCGCGAAGGCCGCCGGCATCCGCACCGACCGGGTGCTGTGGATCGTCATCGTCACCGGCAGCGTGCTCGCCGCCCTCGCCGGACTGCTGCTCTCCGGGCGGCTGGCCTCCGTCGCCTCGGCCCAGGGCAACGGCTACATCTTCACCGTCTTCGCCGCCGCCGTCATCGGCGGAATCAGCCTCAACGGCGGCAAGGGCACGATGTTCGGGGCGTTCAGCGGCATCCTCCTGCTGTTCATGATCCAGAACGTGCTCACGCTCGGCGGCGTCCCCGCCCAGTGGATCGGGGCCCTCAACGGCCTGATCATCCTGGTCGCGCTGACCATCTCGCGCATCACGGGCGGCAAGGTCCAGGACTGAACCGGGCGGCCGCCCCGGCCGCCCGGACGCCCCGACTCGCCCCCTCTCGTCGCACCGGGCCGTATCGCCCCTGCACCTCACAGGAGTCGCCGCCATGCCATCCACCCCGGCTTCCGCCCGCATCACCGCCCTGGACGTGCTGGACGTGCGCTTCCCCACGTCCGAGCACCTGGACGGGTCCGACGCGATGAACCCCGAACCCGACTACTCCGCCGCCTACGTCGTCCTGCGCACCGACGCCGGCGACGGACTCGAGGGCCACGCGCTCGCGTTCACCACCGGCCGCGGCAACGACGTCCAGGCGGCCGCCATCGCGGCCCTGGCCCCGCACGTCGTGGGCCGGTCCGTCGACGAGGTCTGCGCCGACCTCGGCGGGTTCTCCCGCTCCCTCGTCCACGACCCCCAACTGCGCTGGCTGGGACCGGAGAAGGGCGCCATCCACATGGCCACCGGCGCCGTCGTCAACGCCGCCTGGGACCTGGCCGCCAAGCGCGCCGGCAAGCCCGTGTGGCGCTTCCTCGCCGAGATGCCGCCCGAGGACCTGGTCGCCCAGATCGACTTCCGCTGGCTCAGCGACGCCCTCACCCCCGAGGACGCCCTGCGCATCCTGCGCCGCGCCGAGCCCGGCCGCGCCCAGCGCGTCGGCGAACTGCTGGAGCGGGGCTACCCCGCCTACACCACCACCCCCGGCTGGCTCGGCTACTCCGACGAGAAGCTGTCCCGCCTGGCGCGCGAGGCCGTCGCCGACGGCTTCACCCAGATCAAACTCAAGGTCGGCGCCGACCTCGACGACGACATCCGGCGCATGCGCACCGCCCGCGAGACCGTCGGCGACGGCATCCGCATCGCCGTCGACGCCAACCAGAGATGGGACGTCCAGGCCGCCATCGACTGGATGGGCGCGCTGGCCCCCTACCGGCCCTACTGGATCGAGGAACCCACCTCACCCGACGACATCCTCGGCCACGCCGCCGTGCGCAGGGCCGTCGGCCCCGTCAAGGTGGCCACCGGCGAGCACATCGCCAACCGGGTCGTCTTCAAACAGCTCCTCCAGGCCGGCGCGGTCGACATCGTGCAGATCGACGCCGCGCGGGTCGGCGGCGTCAACGAGAACATCGCGATCCTGCTGCTCGCCGCGAAGTTCGGGGTGCCGGTCTGCCCGCACGCGGGCGGCGTGGGGCTGTGCGAGATGGTGCAGCACCTGTCGATGTTCGACTACGTCGCCGTCTCCGGCACCACCGAGGACCGGGTCATCGAGTACGTCGACCACCTGCACGAGCACTTCGTCGACCCGGTCCGCATCGTCGACGGCCACTACCTGGCGCCGAGCCTGCCCGGACTGAGCGCCCAGATGCACCCCGAGTCCCTCAAGGAGTACACCTACCCCGACGGCCCCGTCTGGGCGGCCCGTGTCTGACGCCCGGGGCCTCGTCGACGCCCACCACCACGTGTGGGACCTGGACGTCCGCCCGCAGCCCTGGCTCGACGCGCCCGGCCACGAGCCTCTGCGCCGCTCCTTCGGCCCGCGCGACCTGCTGTCGGCCGCGACCCGGCCGATCAGGGGACGCCGGCTGACGAGCACGGTCGTCGTCCAGTGCGTCGCCTCCCTTCCCGAGACGCGCGACCTCCTCGCCCTGGCCGCCGACGACCCGCACATCGGCGCCGTCGTCGGCTGGGCGGACCTGACGTCCCCCGCAGTCGGTGACGTGCTCGACGAGCTGCGCGCGGGACCCGGCGGCCGCCGGCTGCGCGCCGTACGCCACGTCGTGCAGGCGGAGCCGGATCCGCACTGGCTGCAACGTCCCGAGGTCGAAAGGGGGTTGAGGGCGGTCGGCGCACGCGGCCTCGGCTACGACGTGCTCGTCCGCGCCCCCCAGCTCCCGCAGGCCGTCCGGCTCGCCCAACGGCTGCCCGAGCTGCCGCTCGTCCTCGACCACGGCGGAAAGCCGCCGCTCGCCGGAGCGGACCTCACCGACTGGAGCCGACTCGTGCGCGAGCTGGCAGCGCACCTCCAGGTCCGCTGCAAGGTGTCCGGCCTGATCACCGAGGCGGACCACGAGAAGTGGACCGTCGACGACATCCGCCCCGCGTGGGACGTCCTGCTCCGCGCCTTCGGCCCCGACCGGCTGATGTTCGGCTCCGACTGGCCGGTCGTCGACCTGGCCGGCGGATGGAACCGCTGGGCCGCCACCGTCGACGACCTCCTGGACGACTGCTCCGGCACCGAGGTCCACGCGGTCCTCGCCGGCACCGCGACCGCCTTCTACGACCTGACCCCCGACCCGACGAAGGAGATGACGCCGTGCTCCTGACGGAACTGCTGCACCCCGGCATCCTCGCCTCCCTGGCCGGCGCGGGACACGGCGCCCGTGTCCTGCTCGCCGACGGCCACTACCCCGCGAGCACCGCCACCGGCGAACGCGCCCGCACCGTCCACCTCAACCTCGCCCCGGGCCTGCTCGACGTCACGACCGTGCTCGACGTGCTGCTGCGCGCCCTGCCCGTGGAAGCGGCGCACGTGATGGTGCCGCCCGAGGGCGAACCCGAACCGCCCGCCATCGCCGAGTACCGCTCGATGCTGGCGCCCCTGCCGGTCGGCACGCTCGATCGCTTCGCGTTCTACGACGCCGCCCGTTCGTCCGACCTGGCGCTGGCCGTCGTCACCGCCGACATCCGCACCTACGCCAACCTGCTGCTGACCATCGGCGTCCGCGCTGAAGGGACCCTGACGAAACGATGACACTGGCCGTCCGTTACAAGGCAGCCCGCACCCTGGACACGGCGGTGGTCGAACCCGCCGCCCCCGGCCCGGGCGAGGTGGAGCTCGCCCCCGCCTACGTCGGCATCTGCGGCACCGACCTGCACATCTTCCACGGCGACATGGACGCCCGCGTCGCCGCACCCGCCGTCCTCGGGCACGAGATGTCCGGCCGCGTCACCCGCGTCGGCCCGGGCGTGGAGGGCTGGGCGCCCGGCGACGCCGTGACGGTGATGCCGTTGCGCTGGGACGACGCCTGCCCGGCCTGTCTGAAGGGCCATCAGCACATCTGTCAGCGACTGGACTTCATCGGCATCGACTCGCCGGGGGCGATGCAGCAGCGCTGGACGGTTCCCGCCTCGACGCTGATAGGGCTGCCGGACGAGCTCGCCCTGGACCGGGCCGCGCTCGTCGAGCCCACCGCGGTCGCGGTGCACGACGTGGGCCGGGCCGGGGTGGCCGAGGGGGAGCGGGTCGTGGTGGTCGGCGGCGGTCCCGTCGGCGTCCTGATCGCGCTGGTGGCCCGGGCCGCGGGGGCGGACGTCCGCGTGGTGGAGCCGAGCGCCCACCGTCGGCTGCTCGCCCAGGAGTTGGGGCTGACGGCGTGGAACCCGGCCGACGACGACGTGCCGGCACTGGTGGGGGAGTGGACCGGGGAGGCGGGCGCGGAGGTGGCGTTCGAGGTGTCCGGTGCGGCGGGCGGCGTGGACACGGCGGTCGACGTCCTCGGCGTGCGGGGCCGGCTGTGTCTGGTGGCGATCCACCCCCGCCCGCGGGAGGTGAACCTGCACCGCTTCTTCTGGCGTGAACTCACCCTCGTCGGCGCCCGGTTGTACGACCGCTCCGACTTCGGGCGCGCGGTGGCCCTGGTCGCCGACGGCACGATCCCGGCCGACCGGCTGATCAGCAAGGTGGTGCCGCTCACGGAGGCGGCGGCCGCGTTCGAGGCGCTGGAGGGCGGCGGTGACGTGATGAAGATCCTCGTGGACTGCACCGGCGCCGACGGCGACACCGACGGCGTCGACGACGCCCGAGGAGCCGCCGTATGAACGCCTTCGACCTCACCGGCAGGCTCGCCGTCGTCACCGGGGCGCGGCGCGGGATCGGCCGGGCCATGGCCCGCGCGCTCGCCGAGGCCGGCGCGGACGTCGTCGGGGTCAGCGCCGGCATGGAGGCCTCGGGCAGCGCCGTGGAGAAGGACGTCACCGCCACGGGCCGTGCCTTCGAGGCGATCCGCACCGACTTCGCCGACCCCGAAGCCGTCCGCGCCCTGGGCGCCGACCTCGCGAGCCGGGAGCGGCCGGTGGACATCCTGGTCAACAACGCGGGCACGATCCGCCGCGCGCCCGCCGCCGAACACACCGACGCGGACTGGGACCTGGTCCTCCAGGTCAACCTGAGCGCACAGTTCGCGCTGGCCCGGGCGGTCGGCGCGGCGATGGTGGCCCGCGGCCGGGGGAAGATCGTCTTCACGGCGTCGCTGCTCAGCTTCCAGGGCGGCATCACCGTGCCCGGCTACACCGCCGCCAAGCACGGGGTCGCCGGCCTCACCAAGGCGCTGGCCAACGAGTGGGCCCCGCACGGCGTCAACGTCAACGCCATCGCCCCGGGCTACATCGCCACCGACAACACCCGCGCCCTCCAGGACGACCCTGCGCGCAGCAGGGCGATCCTGGAGCGCATCCCGGCCGCGCGGTGGGGCGACGCGGACGACCTCGCCGGCGCCACCGTCTTCCTCGCCTCGGACGCCGCCGCCTATGTGCACGGCGTCGTCCTGCCCGTCGACGGCGGATGGCTCGGTCGATGACCGCCGACCTGAGCGCCGGTCCGGCCGACGGCATGGCGACCGTGCTGGCCGGAGCCCGACTGCTGCCCGTGCTGACCGTGCCGTCCCCGGCGAGCGCGGGCCCGCTGGCCGACGCGCTCGCCGCCGGCGGCGCGACCTGCGCCGAGGTCACCCTGCGCACGCCGGGGGCCGAGCAGGCGCTCAGGGAGATGGCGGCGCACGGCGGGCTCGCCGTCGGAGCCGGCACCGTGCTCACCGCGGAACAGGCGGAGCGGGCCGTGGCCGCCGGGGCCCGCTTCGTCGTCTCGCCCGGCTTCGACGAGGAGGTCGTCAACACGTGCCGCGACCTGGGCGTGCCGGTCGTTCCCGGCGTCGCCACGGCCACCGAGCTGATGCGCGCGGACACGGTGTTCTCGGCCGGAGCGCGCTGGTTCCACACGGGCGGCATCTTCGCGGGGCTGTCCGACACCACCGTCGACGTCGCCGACGAGGCCATGGCGGCCGCGCGCCGCCACGGCGTCACCGTCTCCTACGACCCCAACCACCGCCCCAGTCTGTGGACCGGCCGCGGCGGACCGCAGCGGGCCCGCGAGGTCGACCTGCGCCTCGCCCGGCACGCCGACGTCGTGGTGGGCGCACTCGGCCTGGCCGGGGAGCACCCGGGCGCCGTGCGCTTCGGCGCGGACGAGGTGCCGGACGCGCTCGCCGAGGCGGCCGGACGGCTGCCCGGTGTGAACGTCCTGGCCACGACCCTGCGCGAGGCGCCCTCGGCGGGTGTGAACGACTGGTCCGCCGCGGCCTGGTCCGCCGGGACCGGCTTCGTGACGGGCCCCCGGATGCCGGGCCTGCACGTCCTGGACCGCATCGGCTCCGGCGACGCCTTCGCCGCGGGACTGATCCACGGCCTGCTCGCGGGTCACCCCCTGGACCGTGCCCTGGCCTACGGCACCGCCCACGGCGCCCTCACCATGACCACTCCCGGAGACGTCTCCATGGCCACGCTCGCCGAGGTGGAGGCACTCGTCGCCGGCGCCGACGCCCACGTCAGACGCTGACCGGCGCCGTTCCTCCCCGGCGCTCCCCCGCCCCCCCCAGGAGCACGACTTGCACCACCACAGGATCCGGCACACGCCCGTCGCGCTCACCGCACTCGGCTTCGGCGCCTCGGTGATCGGCAACCTCTACCGGGTCACCCCGGCCCAGGACGCGTCGGCCGCCGTCGACGCGGCCTGGGACGCGGGCATCCGCACCTTCGACACCGCACCGCACTACGGCCTCGGCCTGTCCGAACGCCGCCTCGGCGCAGCCCTGCGCGGCCGACCGCGCGAGGACTACGTCGTCTCCTCCAAGGCGGGCCGCCTCCTCGTCCCCAACGAACACCCGCGCGGCATCGACGACCAGGGCTTCGTCGTCCGCGACGAACTGCGCCGGCAGTGGGACTTCAGCCGCGACGGCGTGCTGCGCTCCCTCGACGAAACCCTGCGGCGCACCGGCCTGGACCGCCTCGACGTCGTCTACCTCCACGACCCGGACGACCACTGGCCGCAGGCCGCCGACGAGGCCATGCCCACCCTCGCGGAACTGCGCGACCAGGGCGTCATCGGCGCGATCGGCGCCGGCATGAACCAGTCCGCCATGCTCGCCCGCTTCCTGCGCGAGACCGCCGCCGACGTCGTCATGCTCGCCGGACGCTACACACTCCTGGACCAGTCGGCGCTGGACGACGTCCTGCCCGCCGCCGCGGACCTCGGCAAGAGCGTGGTGGCCGTCGGCGTCTTCAACTCCGGCCTGCTCTCCCGAGACCGGCCCGCCGAAGGCATGAAGTACGACTACCAGGACGCCCCCGCCGGACTCGTCGCCCGCGCCCGCGCCATCGCCGACGTCTGTGAACAGCACGGAACCACCCTGCCCGCCGCCGCCATCGCCTTCCCCTTCACCCACCCCGCCGTCGTCAACGTCACGCTCGGCATGCGCACTGCCGAGCAGGTCGTGCGCAACGTGGAGCTCCATGCGCGGCGCATCCCCGACGGCCTCTGGGACGAGCTGCGCGCCCAGGGGCTGATCAGGCCGGACGTGCCCGTGGGGAGCCACGGCGGGCGGGACGCGCGGTGTCGCTGACGGACAGGGCCATCGACCAGCTCCGTGAACTGATCCTGACCGGCGCGCTGCCCCCGGGGTCGAAACTCCCTCCGGAGCCGGATCTCGCCGCCCAGCTGGGCCTGTCCCGCAACCTCGCCCGCGAGGCGGTCAAGGCGCTGGCCGTGGCCCGAGTCCTGGAGGTCCGGCGGGGCGACGGCACCTATGTGACCAGCCTTCAGCCGAGCCTGCTCCTGGCAGGACTCGGCGGCGCGGTGGAGCTGCTCCAGGGCGACGCGGTCGCCCTCAAGGACCTCATGGAAGTACGGCGCCTCCTCGAACCGCTCGCCACCGCCCTGGCCGCCGTCCGCATCTCCGACGGACAACTCGCCGAGGTCGAAGGGCATCTGGACGCCATGCGCGAGGCTCGCGAGGACGTCGAACGGCTCAACGCCCACGACGCCGCGTTCCATCGCGCGGTCATCGCGGCCACGGGCAACGAAACCCTCCTCGCCCTTCTCGAGGGCATCTCCGGCCGTACCCTGCGCGCCCGCATCCGGCGCGGCCTGGTCGACTCCCAGGCCGCCGGACGCACCCTCGCCGAACACGAGGCGATCTTCGACGCGCTGTCCGCCCGCGACGCCGCCCTCAGCCAGGCCGCCGCACTGCTGCACGTGAGCAACACCGAGCGGTGGCTGAAGGAGCACCTGCGCTCCGGTGCGCCCCTGCCTTTCGGGACGCCCGCACGGGGGTGACGAGCCACGCCGCCGAGTCCCTCGCCGGGACGGCCCGCGGGCGCCGCCACGGCCTTCGTCGCGTTCCGGCGGTTGAGCGGGGGGTGCCGTGGCAGGATGCTGGAGGCAGCGCCGGTGACGGTCGACGCGGCACCGTGCCGGGGCGCGAGAGGAACGGCGTCGAGATGGCTCCCATGGACCACGAATCCGAGACGACCCCAGGAGCGAGAGCCACGGGAGCTCCCGAGGACTTCGCCGTCGTCATCGACGCCCGCGGCGCCGTCACCGCCTGGAGCGCGGGAGCCGAGAGGCTGCTCGGACACGGGTCGCGGGACGTCCTCGGCCGGCCCGCCGCCGCCCTGCTCGCCGACAGGCTGCCCGTCGCCCTGCGCCGCCACCTCGCCGCCGGAGTGCCCTGGACCAGCGATCTCGCGCTGCGCACCCGCGACGGGGACCGGGTCAAGGTGCAGGTGCGCGGCACACCGCTGACGGACTCGGGCGGCGCGGGCCCCTGGGTCCTCACCCCGGCGGCCACCACGTACCAGACCGCGCCGACCGACGCGGCGACGGCCGAGCTGTGGGACCTCACGCTCGCACAGCTCCCGCTGCCCGTGGCCGTCTACGACCACGAGGCCCGGTTCGTGGCCTGCAACCAGGTGATGAGCCGTGCCATGGGACTCACCCAGGAGGAGATGAGGGGCCTCACCCTGTGGGAGATCTATCCCGCCCCGCCTCTGGGCGAGATCGACCGCCTGCAGCGGCAGGTCGTGCGCACCGGCGAGATGATCTTCCGCGAGGAGCAGCCCTTCCGGGCCTCCGGCGAGGTCCGCGATCACGCGTGGTCGGTCTACCTCTCCCCGCTGAAGGACCCCGCGGGCACGGTGCTCGGGGTGTCGGCCGCGGTCATCGACATCACCGAGCAGTACTGGGCCCGGCGCCGGCTGGCGGTGCTGAACGACGCCGGCGCCCGCATCGGCAGCTCCCTGGACGTGACCCGCACGACCGAGGAACTGGCCGAGGTGGCGGTGACCGGCTTCGCCGACTTCGTCACCGTCGACCTGCTGGAATCCGTCGTCCAGGGCCACGAACCGCAGCCCATCCCGCCCGGGACCGCGGTGCAGTGCCGTCGCACGGCGCAACGGTCGGTCCTGTCCGGGTGCCCGGAATCCGTCGTCCGGGCGGGCGAGGTCGACGTCTACCCGCCCGGCTCACCGCCGGCCCAGGCGCTGATCACCGGCCGGGGCGCGCACTACCGTGCGGGCGACCCGAGGCTCGCGCAGTGGTCGACCTCCTCCCCGGCGCGCGCCGAGAGCATGCGCCGCTTCGGGATCCACTCGGTGATGATGGTGCCGCTGCGCGCCCGGGGCATCACCCTGGGCGTGATGCACCTCCTGCGTCACCGCACGGCGGACGCCTTCGGCGAGGACGATCTGGCGCTCGCCGAGGAGATCGCCGCCAGGGCCGCGCTGAGCATCGACAACGCCCGTCGCTACACCCGCGAACGCCACACCGCGCTCACCCTCCAGCGCAGCCTGCTGCCCGAGCGGCTGCCGCGGGCGCGGGCGGTCGCCCTCGCCCACCGCTACCTTCCCGCCGGCGCCGGGGACGAGATCGGCGGTGACTGGTTCGACGTCATCGCGCTGTCCGGGGGGCGGGTCGCGCTGGTGGTGGGGGACGTCGTGGGCCACGGCGTGCACGCCTCGGCGACGATGGGCCGCTTGCGCACGGCGGTACGGACCCTGGCGGACGCCGACTTCGCACCCGACGAACTGCTCACCCGGCTGGACGACCTGGTCATCCGCCTCGACCGGGAGGAGGGCCCCGACGCGCGCCGGCAGGCGCAGGAGGCCTCGGGGGAGGTGGGGGCCACCTGCCTCTACGCCGTCTACGACCCCGTCGCCGGCGTGTGCGACCTGGCGCGGGCCGGCCATCCGCCGCCCGTCCTGGTCACGGCCGACGGCGCCGTCGAGGTCCTCGACCTGCCCGCCGGGCCCCCGCTCGGCCTGGGCGGACTGCCCTTCGAGTCCGCCCGGATCACCATGGCGCAGGACAGCATGCTCGCCCTGTACACCGACGGTCTGATCGAGACGCCCGGCCGTGACATCGACGTCGGGCTGGACCTGCTGACCGAGGCCCTGCGCCGGCCGGCCGCGGACCTGGAGGAAGTCTGCGACGAGGTGATGCGCAAGGTACGGGCCGACCCGCCCGGCGACGACATCGTCCTGCTGCTGGCTCGCGCGTCGGGTCTCGGGGCCGACCGGGTGCGCACCTGGCAGCTCCCCGTGGATGCGGCGGCCGTCGCCGGGGCGCGCCGCGCGGCGAGCGGACAACTGGCCGCCTGGGGCCTGAGCGAACTCGACTTCTCCACCGAACTGATCGTCAGCGAGCTGGTCACCAACGCGATCCGGTACGGCGACGCCCCCATCGAGCTGCGGCTCATCCGCGCCGACGTGCTGATCTGCGAGGTCTCCGACGGCAGCGGCGCCGCCCCGCACCTGCGGCGGGCCCGCGTCTTCGACGAGGGCGGACGCGGGCTGCTGCTCGTGGCCCAGGTGGCCGAGCGCTGGGGCAGCCGTCACACCGCCACCGGCAAGACCATCTGGGCTGAACAACCCCTGCCGCACTGAGTCCGTTCGGCGGGCGGCAGATCCGGCGCCGGGGGAGCGCCGGGGAGCCGGGGAGCACCGGTGGCCGCCCCGCGGCGCGCCGGGGCGCCCGCTCACGGCGTGGCCGCGGGCACGCGGACGGACCCGCTCCGGTGGCCGCCCGCCTCCCGCGCTGGTCAGCTCGGAGGAGGCAGACGGCCATCGAGCGAGAGCGGTTCCCACCTTGACGATCATCATCACGTTCGACTTCCCCGGCATGACCCGGGCCCAGTACGAGCAGCTCACCGACAGGATGACCGGGGGACGCGGTCTCTCGAAGCCCTCGGACTGGCCCGTGCCGGGTCTGATCTCGCACGCGACCGGCCCCAGTCCGACCGGCTGGTTCGTGACGGACGTCTGGGAGTCCGAGGACGCGTTCCGGCAGTTCGGGGAGAAGCTCGCTCCCCTTCTTCGCGAAGCGGGCGTCCCCGAGACGGAACCTCGGATCTACCAGGCCCACAAGGTGGTCACCGGCTGAGGACCGATTCCGCCGGGCGTACCGGCGACGCCCCGCGCACCGGGAACGCCGGGCGGGGAGGGGAGGGCGGCGCGGCGTCCGGCCGCAGCGGTGCTCGGCCTGTTCGCCGGTGTCCGACGCGTGCGCGGGGGTTGGACGCCGCTGTTCGGGTACACGGCTGGTCGGCTCGACGTCGGGAGCCCCCGGGCAGCGGTTCCGGGAGCGCCGCGACGGCAGGGCCGGCATCGGCGCCGTCTCCCGTCGGGCGGGCGGCGCACGCCCCGGCCCGACGCGAGAGGTTGATCGAAACGCGCTGTTTCCACCGGTTCATCCCTGACGATTCCCCCACCGTTCAGAAGCAAGGAATGTGACGATGAGCGAGGCCAACCCCCTTCAGCGAGCAGCCCGGAAGGTCACGGACACCCTGCACGGCGGCGACGGAGGGCCCGAGGACGGCATCCCCGGGAAGCCCGGTTCCGAGTCGCCGTCCGTCGAGGAACCGACCCGGCCCCGGGAGCCCCTGCCGCCGAAGGCCGACCAGAGCGGCCCCGACACCGCGTCGCCCACGGGCCAGCCGACCGGTGCGGACCAGGCCCGCATGGCGCAGTCCGGCAGCCATCTCACGAACGCGCAGGGGACGCGGCTGTACGACAGCGACCACTCGCTCAAGGCGGGACCCCGCGGACCCGTCCTGTTGCAGGACCACCACCTGCGCGAGAAGGTCATGCACTTCGACCACGAGCGCATCCCGGAGCGTGTGGTCCACGCCCGGGGCGCGGCGGCGCACGGAGTGTTCCGCAGCTACGGCAGCGCGGCCGGCGTCACCAGGGCCGCGTTCCTCGCCGCGGACGAGGAGACGCCGGTCTTCGTGCGGTTCTCCACGGTCCTGGGCTCGCGCGGCTCGTCCGACACGGTGCGCGACACCCGCGGCTTCGCGACCAAGTTCTACACGAGCGAAGGCGTCTTCGACCTGGTCGGCAACAACATGCCGGTGTTCTTCATCCAGGACGCCATCAAGTTCCCCGACATCATCCACGCCGGGAAGCCGCACCCGGACCGGGAGATCCCGCAGGCGCAGAGCGCGCACGACACGTTCTGGGACTTCGTCACGCTGCACACGGAGGCGGCGCACCACACCCTGTGGAACATGTCCGACCGGGGCATCCCGCGCTCCTACCGGATGATGGAGGGCTTCGGGGTCCACACCTTCCGCCTCGTCGACGCCGAGGGCCGCACGACCCTGGTCAAGTTCCACTGGAAGCCGAAGCTCGGGGTGCACTCCCTGGTCTGGGAGGAGGCGCAGCTCACCAACGGCGTCGACCCCGACTTCCACCGCCGCGACCTGGCCGACGCCATCGAGGCGGGCGCGCACCCGCAGTGGGAGCTCGGCATCCAGACCTTTCCCGACACCCCGGACCAGACCTTCGAGGGCATCGACCTCCTGGACCCGACGAACCTCGTCCCGGAGGAGCTCGCCCCCGTGCAGCCGGTCGGGCTGCTGACCCTGAACCGCAACCCGTCCAACTACTTCGCCGAGACCGAGCAGGTCGCCTTCCACGTCGGTCACCTCGTGCCCGGCATCGACGTCACCGACGACCCGCTGCTCGCCGGCCGGCTGTTCTCCTACCTCGACACCCAGATCACCCGCCTGGGCGGACCGAACTTCCCCCAGCTGCCCATCAACCGACCGCACGCGCCGGTGAACGACATGCTGCGGGACGGGATGCACCAGACGGCCGTGCACCGCGGCGTCGCGCCGTACCGGCCGAACTCCCTGGACGGCGGCTGCCCCTTCACGGCAGGGGCCGACGCCGCGGCGTTCGTGGAGGCGCCGGTGCGTGTCCCGGAGGCGGCCAAGGTCCGGGAGGCGCCCGAGTCGTTCGCGGACCACTTCAGCCAGCCCCGCCGGTTCTGGCTCAGCATGACCCCGGTCGAGCGCGAGCACATCATCGGCGCGTACACCTTCGAACTGAGCAAGTGCTACGAGCAGGCCATCAAGGAACGGGCCCTCCAGGTCCTCGCCAACATCGACACGGAGCTCTGCGCCCTGGTCGCCTCGGGCCTCGGCCTGCCGGCTCCGGCCCCGACCGTGCCGCACGCCGACGTCGAGCCGAGTCCGGCGCTGTCCCAGCTCGGCCGTGCCTGGCCCACCGACGGCCGCGTCGTCGGGATCGTCGCCGGCGGGAACGGCGACCTGGACGAGGTCCGCGCCGTGCGGGAGGCGGTGCTCGCGAGCGGCATGGTGCCCCTGATCATCGCCCCGGCCGGCGGCACGCTCGGCGAGGGCGACGGCGGGCTCACGGTCCAACGCACGTACGCGACCGCGCGGTCCGTCGAGTTCGACGCCGTCCTCCTCGCGGGAACCCCCGCGGTCGGCGACGACGCCTTCGGAGCCCGCGACGCCAAGGCCGCGCCCGGCGCATCGCCGTCGGGCCTCGATCCGCGCGTGGCGCTGCTGCTGGGGGAGGCGTACCGGCACGGCAAGGCCATCGGCGGCTGGGCGCTGGGCGCGGACGTGCTGGAAGCGGCCGGCGTCCCCGCGCACGCGCCCGGCGTCGTCCTGGGCGCATCCGGCTCCGCCGTCCTGGAGCAGGTGACCGGGCTGCTCGGCTCGCACCGCGTGTGGGAGCGGTTCTCCGGGGTCTGATCACGGCGCACACACGACGAGAGCCGGGCGGGAACGGATCCGCCCGGCTTTTCGTCGTGCGAGCCCGACACAAGCTGTGGGCCGCCTGTTGAACCGTGCGGGCGGACGCCACGTACCAGTCACGGTGAGCGGGCGTGCCGACGCCCCGCGTCCCGCCGTGATCGGTCGGGGGCGGGCGGTCGGGCACACGCCGGTCGCCGGCTGCACGGGGCAGCGACCGCCGAAACGGCGGCAGCGTGCGGGCACTCGGTGTCCGGAGGAAGGGCTGACGATTTCCGTGGATGCGAGTCGTGCGGCGGACGGCGCCGTGGCCCTGGCCGTCCCGCCGGAGCCCGAGGAGAAGGCGACCGGGGCGCCCGTCCGCCGGCAGGTGCCGGGACTGGACGGTCTCCGCGGACTGACGGCCCTGTACGTCGTGCTGTTCCACTGCTGGCTGTACACCTTCCGGGGATACCCGAACAGCACGGCGCCCGCGTGGCTGGACGTGCTGATGTTCGGACGCCTCGCGGTCGTGTTCTTCCTCGTGCTGTCCGGATTCTCGCTGGCGATCTCCCCGGCCCGGCACGGCTGGCGGTCGGGCGGCGTCGCCGAGTTCCTGCGCCGACGCGCCTGGCGGATCCTGCCTCCCTACTGGGCGGCCCTCGCCATGAGCCTGGTCATCTCCTGGGCCCTGGTGCCGGCTTCGCACTTCGGACCGCCCACCGGTGCGTCGATCCTGGTCTACGGCCTCGTCGCCCAGGACGTCGTCCACGCCCCGACCCCCAACGGCGCGTTCTGGTCGATCGCGGTGGAGGCCGAGCTGTACGTCCTCTTCCCCCTTCTCCTGCTGGTGCGGCGACGGTTCGGCGCCGTCGCCCTGGCCGCCTGCGCGACGCTTCCCGTGATCGCCCTCGGTCTGACGGCCGCCCACGCCAATCCCGTCGAGGGCGACAACCGGCTCGCCGTGCATCTCGCTCCCGTCTTCGTCGCGGGAGTGATCGGCGCGGGAGTCGTCGTCGCCTCGGACCGCGTGCGACGCCTGCCGTGGGCGTGGTTCGCCCTCCTCGCCGCCGCGCCGGTCGTGCTGCTCGGCTTCCGGCGGGGTGCGGTCTGGACGGTTCAGCACTACTTCTGGGTGGACCTCGCCGTCGCGCCCGCCATGACGATGCTCGTCGCCGCGGTCGCCACCGGCAGACCCGGCGCCCTCGTACGGCTCCTGTCCACGCGTCCCTTCCGTGCTCTCGGCGACTTCTCGTACAGCCTGTACCTGATCCATCTGCCGCTGGTCATGGTCGTGATCCGCCGGGTGGCCCCGCGTGTCGTGGCGCCCGGCATGCCCACCTTCTGTCTCACGCTCGCGCTGGCCCTGCCCGCGTCGGTGCTCGGGGCGTGGCTGTTCTCCCGCGTCTTCGAGATGCCCTTCAAGCGCAACAGGTCCTGGAAGTCCATGATCGCGGCGGGCCGCTCCCGCCGGGGCGGGCGTGACGCACGAGACGGCGCACCTCTGCCCGAGGGACGACACGCCGAGCACTGACGCCACGGGCGGCCCCGCATCCCGCGGGGCGCCGACGGCGGCAGGGACGCCGGGCATCGCGCGCCCCCCACGCCGAGCGGCCAAGCGGCCGGGGCACGCGCACGCGTGAAGCGGGACGCCGGGCGAAGGGTGAGCTACGCGCCGTCCGCGCCCCGGCGCAGGGAACGAATCATGCTCTGGAGGATCCGGAACGCCTCCGACTGCTCCGGCCCCGTGATGCCGTCCAGCATCCTGACCTCGACGGACCGGACCGCCGCGGACGCCTGCTCCAGGCTGCGCCGACCGCGGGGCGTGAGCCGCGCCGGAAGAGCCTTCCCGACGGGCGCCTGCGCGGGCCGGGTCACGTAGCCCTCTCGTTCCAGGGTCTGGAGCAGCACATTCATCGACTGCCGTGTCACGAACGCGCCGCGCGCGAGCTCGGAGTTCGACAAGCCCGGCCGCTGGGCCAGCAGTTCGAGGCAGGAGTAGTGCGTCACGGTCATTCCGAGTGGCCGCAGCACCTCCTCCATGGCTGCGCGCAGCGCGCTCGAAGCCTCCTTGAGCAGGTAGCCCAGAGACTTGTCCAGGTCGACGCCGTCACCGCTTTGACTCATGTCAGCATTCTGACATACGGTGACGCGTGTCAGGAAGCTGACATGACGACAAGGAGCATTTCCATGCCCGTGACCGGCCCCGACTTCCTCTCGCTCCAGGTGCGCGACCTCGACGCTTCGCAGGCCTTCTACGAGCAGTACCTCGGCGTCGTCCGCTCGCAGGCCGGACCTCCGCACGCCGTCGTCTTCGAGACGGAACCGATCGCGTTCGCGCTGCGCGACGTTCTTCCGGGCACCGACCTCGCATCCGTCGCCCAGCCCGGCACCGGCGTCGCGATCTGGCTCCATGCCGCCGACGTCCAGGGCATCCACGACACCCTCGTCGCCGACGGTCACACGATCGTCTCCGCGCCTGTCGACGGCCCCTTCGGGCGGACGTTCACCTTCGCCGACCCCGACGGGTACCAGGTCACCCTTCACGACCGCGCCTGAGCGGCCGCCCGGCGCGGCCGGCGAGTCGGCGCCCGGTGGGCTCACGCGTCCAAGGACGCGTGGGCCCACCGGCGCGTTCGGCGCCGTCGCCCGCGCCGGACTCGGCGCCTGCCTTCCTCGGCGTCGCGGGAATTTCGGTCCGAGGCGTTGACACCCCGTCAGGGTTGCTCCTAACTTCACTTCACGCGAACCGGTTCGACGGCTTGTAACAGCATGATCCTTCTGGATCATCGAACCGCTTCGATTCAATCCAGTCCTGTCCAGTCCGGCCCGGCCGCGGTGAGGAGTGGTGCGTGAACATCGGTGAGATCGCGCGGCGGGCGGGTGTCTCGCGGAGCACCGTGTCGTATGCGTTGAGCGGTAAGCGTCCGGTGTCGGAGGAGACGCGGCGGCGGATCCGGCGGGTGATCGACGAGTTGGGGTATCGGCCCAACGCGAGTGCGCGGGCGTTGGCGAACGGGCGCACGAGCACGTTGGGGCTGGTGTTCCCGCCGGCGGGCAGTCACTACACGGGTATGCAGCTCGATTTCATCGGCAGTGTGGTGGAGGCGGCGGCGGCCTGCGACTACGACGTGCTGCTGTCGCCGAGCGGTGTGGACAGCGACCGGTCCTTCCAGCGGCTGCTGGGGGAGCGGCGGGTCGACGGGGCGATCCTGATGGAGATCAGGCTTCAGGACGACCGGGTGGACCATCTGGCCGCTTTGGGCTTTCCCTCCGTGTCGATCGGCCGTACCGCCGATCCGGACGGTGACTGGTGGGTGGGTCTGGACCATACGGCGCTGGCGGCCGCCTGTGTTCGTCATCTGGCCGACTTGGGTCATCGTCGGGTGGCCTTCGTCAACAGGCCCGAGGTGTTGTTGCGGGCGGGGTACGAGTCGGCGCACCGGGGGCTGGACGGGTTCACCGGGGCGGCGGCGGAGCGTGGGCTGACGGTGGCCGTGTACTGCTGCGGGGACGACGCGGCGGCGGGGCAGGCGTGCGTGGAGCGGATCCTGCACGACGATCCGGCGACCACGGCGCTGGTGACGCTGAACGAGGCGGCGTTGGGCGGCCTGTACCGGGGGCTGGCGCGGGCGGGCCGTCGTGTGCCGCGCGACTTCTCCGTCACCGGGGTGGTGGCGCAGCGGTGGGCGGAGACGGTGACCCCGCGCCTCACCGCGGCCGACGTGCCGGCCGAGGAGATGGGCCGGCTCGCCGTGGACCTCCTCGTCGAACGGCTCGACCACCCCGGCGC
>NZ_JAHHIT010000005.1:0-78690 GCF_024539675.1 Streptomyces hilarionis
GCCCCCGGCTCCCGTTCCCCGTCCCCGATCCGTCCACCCGCACCGTCCACCCGCATCCGACCGTACGAGGAGACACATGAAAGCGCTCAAACGGCTCGGCGCACGCCGAGCCGCGGTCTTACCGCTGCTGGCCGTGGCCGCCCTGGTCACCCCCGCGGCCGCGACCGCCGCACCCGACGCGCACGACGCCGTCCGGGCCTCCACCCTCGGCGCGCAGGCCGCCCAGTCCGGACGCTACTTCGGGGCCGCGGTGGCCGCCGGGCGGCTCGGCGACGGCGTATACACCGGGATCCTGGACCGCGAGTTCAACGCGGTCACGCCCGAGAACGAGATGAAGTGGGACACGACCGAGCGCTCCCGCGGCTCGTTCAACTTCGGGCCCGGCGACCAGATCGTCAACCACGCCGTGGCCCACGGCCAGCGCGTGCGCGGGCACACGCTGGTGTGGCACTCCCAACTCCCCGGTTGGGTGAGCTCCATCCAGGACGCGAACACCCTGCGCAGCGTGATGAACAACCACATCACCACCGTGGCCAACCACTACAAGGGGCGCGTCTACGCCTGGGACGTCGTCAACGAGGCCTTCGCCGACAACGGCAGCGGCCAGCACCGCCCCTCGGTCTTCCAGAACCTGCTGGGCGACGGCTTCATCGAGCAGGCCTTCCGCACCGCCCGCTCGGCGGACCCGGCGGCCAAGCTCTGCTACAACGACTACAGCATCGAGGACTGGAACTCCGCCAAGACCCAGGGCGTCTACCGCATGGTCCGCGACTTCAAGTCGCGCGGCGTGCCCATCGACTGCGTCGGCTTCCAGTCCCACTTCGGCGCCGGCGGACCCCCCGGGAACTTCCAGACGACGCTGTCGAACTTCGCCGCCCTCGGCGTGGACGTCCAGCTCACCGAACTGGACATCGCGCAGGCGCCGGCCGCCGCGTACACGAACACGGTGCGCGCCTGCATGAACGTCGCGCGCTGCACCGGCATCACCGTCTGGGGCATCCGCGACAGCGACTCCTGGCGCTCCGGGGAGAACCCGCTGCTGTTCGACCGCAACGGCAACAAGAAGGCCGCCTACCGGTCGGCGCTGACCGCGCTGGGCGGCACGCCCACGACGCAGCGGGCCACAGCCACGACGACGGCGACGGCGACGGCGCGGAAGTCCGCGGCCCCGGCGACCCGGTCCGCCGCCGCACTGCCGTCCAGCTTCTCCTGGAGCTCCAGCGGCCCGCTGATCGCGCCGAAGCCCGACTCGACGCACGACATCGCGGGCATCAAGGACCCGACGGTCGTCTACTACAACGGCAAGTACCACGTGTTCGCGAGCACCGCGAGGGCCGCCGGGTACAACCTGGTCTACCTGAACTTCTCCGACTGGTCGCAGGCGGGCTCGGCCACCCACCACTACCTGGACCGCACCGCCGTCGGCGCCGGCTACCGGGCCGCGCCGCAGGTCTTCTACAACGCGCCGCAGCGCCTGTGGTACCTCGTCTACCAGACCGGCAACGCGTCGTACTCCACCAACCCCGACATCAGCAACCCCAACGGGTGGAGCGCTCCGCGCAACTTCTACTCGTCGATGCCCGACATCATCAGGCGCAACATCGGCAACGGCTACTGGGTCGACATGTGGGTGATCTGCGACAGCGCCAACTGCTACCTGTTCTCGTCCGACGACAACGGGCACCTGTACCGCTCGCAGACCACCGTCGGCCAGTTCCCGAACGGCTTCACCAACACCGTCATCGCCGCGCAGGACAGCAAGTACAACCTGTTCGAGGCGAGCAACGTCTACAAGGTGCAGGGCACCAACCAGTACCTGCTGATCGTCGAGGCGGTCGGGTCGGACGGCAGGCGCTACTTCCGTTCCTGGACGTCGGGCAGCCTCGCCGGCTCCTGGTCGCCCCTCGCCGCGTCCGAGAGCAACCCCTTCGCCCGGGCCAACAAGGTGTCCTTCCCCTCCGGGGCCTGGACCAAGGACGTCAGTCACGGTGAGATGATCCGCGCCGGGTACGACCAGACGCTGACGATCCCGAACTGCCGTCTCCAGTACCTGTACCAGGGCCTCAACCCGAACGCGAGCGGCGACTACAACAGCCTGCCGTGGCGGCTCGGGCTGCTCACCCAGACCAACTCGACCTGCTGACCCGGCCTCCGGGCCCACCGACGGCCGCGGCCCTCCGGCATGTGCCGGGGGGTCGCGGCATGCGCGGGGGGGGCGCGGCCTTCGGCGGGCCGGCGCGTCAGCAGGGCCGAAGGGAGAGGCCGGGAGCCGTGAGCGACACCTCGACGTCGTCGCTCCACGAGCAGACCTCCAGCCACGACAGGTAGCCGCCCTGAACGAAGACCAGGACCTCGCCCGGACACTCGCCGGCCGCGGTGACGAACTGCGCCTCCGCGGCGACGACGGTGCCGGGGCCGGTCGGCGCGGGCTCCACGTCGTCGGTGCGCACGTCGAAGAAGGCGGTGCCGCACCCGCACGAACAGCGCGACACCACACGCAGACGGCCCAACTGCCGCCGGAGCGCGAGATGCGCGGGACGCTCCGTGTCCAGCACGGTCTCCAGCGCGGCGGCCACGTCGGCGGGCAGGTGCTCGGTCATCGCCCCACCGTAAGGGGCCGGAGCCCACGGCCGACGTTCCGCCCCGGAACGGCGGCGGGGCGGCGGACGCAAGGCCCCGTACGCGCCGGTCGCCGGGTCGACACGCTGCGCAGGTCGACGTATGGCGTGGGCCGCCCGGTGGTGCGAGCATGGAAGTGGTGCTGGACACCACTCCGTGCTCTCGCCAGGAGGTGGTCATGGCCAAGCGCCTCGTCGTCTGTTGCGACGGCACCTGGAACTTCGCCGACCAGCCGAGCAGAACCAACGTGGCCAAGGTCGCGCTGTCCGTGCGCCCGGGGTTCGCCGCCGGCAAGGAGCAACGGGTCTACTACCACAGCGGTGTCGGCACCCAGCGACGGGACCGGCTGCGCGGCGGCGCCTTCGGCATGGGCCTGTCGCGGAACGTCCTCGACGCCTACCGGTTCCTCGTCGAGACGTACGAGCCCGACGACGAACTGTTCCTCTTCGGTTTCAGCCGGGGCGCGTTCACCGCACGCAGCCTCGCGGGCCTCCTGCGCAACAGCGGCATCCTGCGCCGGGACCACATCGACCGGATCCCCGACGCGTGGGCCCTGTACCGCGACCGGATCGAGCATCCCAACGGCGCGGCGGCCACGTTGTTCCGCCGCTCCTACGCGCGCGAGACGGAGATCCGCTTCATCGGCGTGTGGGACACGGTCGGCGCGCTCGGCGTTCCGCTCCCGGACGCCGCCTGGCTCCAGCCCGCGGTCAACCGGTTCAACCGCCGATGGGCCTTCCACAACACCGAGTTGAGCAGCTGGGTCAGGGCCGCCTTCCACGCCCTGGCCGTCGACGAGCAGCGCTCGGCGTTCCGGCCGACCCTGTGGCACCAGCGCCCGGGGGCCGACCGACAGGGCCAGGAGCTCAAGCAGGTCTGGTTCGCCGGCGTGCACTGCGACGCGGGCGGCGGGTACCAGGAGACGGGTCTGTCCGACATCACCCTGCTGTGGATGGTCGACCAGGCCCGTCGGCACGGGCTGGAGTTCGCCGCCGACGTGCTCGGTGAGGCCGGGCCCGAAGTGATGCGGCCCAACGAGAGCATCGACTTCCGCGTGCGACCCGACGGCCTCGGCCCCCTGCATTCCTCGCGCACCGGCATGTACCGGCTGGCCGAGCCGCTGCACCGGCCGATCGGGGAGGCGGCGAGCGCCACGGGCGAGCTCGACGGAAACGAGTTCCTCGCGGTGCCCGCCAAGGAGCGCCGTGACCAGGACCCGCGCTACCGGCCCCCGGGCCTGGAACGCTATCTCGCCGTGCAGGACCGGGTGCGCCTCGAGCCGGTGCTGCTCCCGGACCTCGCCGCGGGCCTGCCGCCCCTGCCGCCGGCGCCGCCGTCCCACGAGCCGCCGCCACCGCCCACGTCGCCGAAGACCCGCAGGACCGCGTGAGACGGCGCCGGCGCCCCGTACGAACGGTTCGTACGGGGCGCCGGCGCTGTCGGGGTGCGGTGTCGGGGTGCGGTGTCGGCGCGCGCGGTCGGCGGCGTCTCACGCGAGTGGCGTGTCAGGCGTCCTCGAAGAGCAGGTCCTCGGGGGAGCGGGTCATCCTGACGGTCTGCCCGTTCGTGGTTTCCACCACGTGGTTCAGGCCCACGCACCGCTCCCCCGTGGACAGGACCGAGAAGCGGTCGGCGACGCCCGCGAGGAAGGCGGGGAAGCACGTCAGCGGCATGCCGAGCTGGAGGTGGTCCACCAGTCGGCGGAACAGTTTGGGCAGGAGGACGACGTCGTCCGTCAGGGAGGCCAGGCCCGCGATCTTCGCTCCGGTGGTGGTGACGTCGTCCGGCCACAGGCCGCGTCCCGCGTCGCGGGCCTCCTTCGCCGCGGTGGCCATCTCGACGCGCAGACTCGTGAACAGGCTGCGGTAGAACATCGGGTACACCAGACCGGCCGTCAGCAGATGGTGGTTGACGGTCGTCCTCAGCACCGAGGCGTCGACGTCGATCTCCAGACCGCTGGTCCCCGGGGGCGTCCCGCGCCCCGCCAGGGCGACGCAGCGCCCGTGGACGTCGGTGCCGCGGGTGAGCACGAACCCCGGCACCGTGTCCGGGGTGGTGGCCGCCACCGTCTCGCCCGTCCCGTGCTGAACGTCGGTGAAGCCGAGCCAGCTCAGCATCTCGTCGCGGGCGGCGTGCGCGAACTCCGGCGGCTGGTGGACCCGGCTCGCGCCGTAGTGCGTCTCCAGGGCGTCGATCGCGTCCAGTCGCAGCGTCGCGCGGCCGGTCGTGGTGCGGTCGACGGCGCGGCCCAGTCCGCCGCCGACGAGGTCCCACTGCGTGGGGTCGTCGGCGGTGAAATGGACCGTGTCCCCGTCCGGTTGTGAACCCTTGACGTCGTAGAAGCCTTTGATGAGCAGCATCGGCATGGCGACTCCTCCGCGGAAGCGACGGCGAACGTCTGCCATGTTTGTGGCCGTCGTCATCCACTCGTACGGCTCGGCGGACCCCCTGCCTCACATGGTGCGCTTCCCCGACGGGTTTCGCACCTCACCGTGGGGACCGCCGAGTTGCCGACGGCGGCGCGGTGGCGGCCCGCGCCGCTCCGGCGGGTCGTCACCGCCCCGGATGCCGCCCGGAGACACCGGTGACCCGGCCCGGCCCGGTCGTCGCCGGGCCGGGCCGGCCCAGCTCACCGGCGGGACTTCTCCCGGCCGACCCGGTACAACTCCTGCGAGGTGGCGATCAGTTCGCGCCGCTCCTTCTTCGACCCCACCATCGGCTGGGAGCCGTTCAGGGAGACCTGGGCGCTCTCGGGCAGGAACCGGACCGTGATCAGTCCGATGACGCCGGCCGCCATGAGGTAGAAGGCGGGCACCATGTCGTTTCCGGTGACGCTCACCAGCGCCTCCGTCACGAGCGGCGTGGTGCCGCCGAACGCGGCGACCGCGAAGTTGAAGCCGATGCCCATCGCGGCGTAGCGCACGGCCGTCGGGAACAGCGCGGGAAGGGTGGCGGCGCTCGGCGCGGCGAAGCAGGCCAGCAGGGTGGACAGGATCAGCACGCCGAAGATGGGCGGCCAGGTCCCGTCCATCTTGATGAGCAGGAACGAGGGGACGGCCAGCACGATCATGCCCGCCGCCGCGTAGCCGTACAGGGGGCGGCGGCCGACGTGGTCGCTGAGCCGGCCCAGGAAGGTGATCAGCAGGACGATCCACACCATGCCGACCAGCACGAGCACGTCCGCGGAGCTGCTGGAGCGGCCGAGGGTCTCGGTCTGGTAGGTGGGCAGGAAGCCCGTGACCATGTAGTTGGTGACGTTGTAGAGCAGCACGAGTCCCATGCAGATGAGCAGGGCGCGCCAGTGGTCCTTGACGATGGTCTTGAACTCGGTGCCCGCCGACTCCTTGGCGAGGCTCTGCTCGTGTTCGTCGAGCTGCTGCTGGAAGGCGGGCGACTCCTCCAGCTTGAGACGCATGTAGAGGCCGATCACGCCGAGCGGGCCCGCGATCAGGAACGGGATCCGCCAGCCCCAGGAGAGCATCTGGTCGTCGCTCAGGGCGAGGTTCAGCGTGGTGACCAGGGCGGAGCCCAGTGCGTAGCCGACGAAGGTGCCGAAGTCGAGCCAGCTGGAGAGGAAGCCGCGTCGCCGGTCGGGCGAGTACTCGGCGACGAAGGTCGTGGCGCCGCCGTACTCGCCGCCGGTGGAGAAGCCCTGCACCATGCGGGAGAGCAGCAGCAGGATCGGCGCGGCGATGCCGATGGTGGCGTAGCTGGGGATGATGCCGATGGCGAACGTGCCGACCGCCATCATGATCATGGTGGTGGCGAGCACCTTCTGCCGGCCGAGGCGGTCCCCGAGGGGGCCGAAGACGAGTCCGCCGAGGGGGCGCACGACGAACGCCGCCGCGAAGGTGGCGAACGACGAGATGACCTGGGCGGCGGGGGACGCTCCGGGGAAGAAGACCTTGCCGATGGTGGCGGCGAGGTAGCTGTACACGCCGAAGTCGAACCACTCCATGCAGTTGCCGAGCGCCGAGGCGCCGACGGCGCGCCGGAGCAGCGGGGGTTCGACGACCTGCACGTCCTCGTCGCGGAAGGGACGCTTGTTCCGCCTCAGCCGGCGTGTCAGATCCTGGCGGACCTGGGTGGGGAGTCCGGTGATCTCGACCTGCCCGGACCGAGGTGGTTCGGGCTGGCCGTCGGTGAGTACGTCAGCCACAGCAGTTCCTTACCTGTCTTGCGTGAGATGCCCTGTGCGCACAGTGAGACGCCAGGTGCTTTCCGTGCGTAAAGATTCTGTTGCCCCCTTTCTCGTGACTCACTCAGTGATGGAGGACACGCCGTCGCTCCCACGTCCGGCGGAAGGATCGTGACGGCGTTCACGTGGGACACCTGCGCGGACAGCGGGCCGACGGGGCGCGGCAGGGCGGGCGGCGAGGCGGCGGGCGCGTGTCGGCCGCGGGCCGGAACCGGGATCTTCCGCGGGTCCGTCCACGGCCCCGAGGGCGGCACTGATCACGATCGTGAACTGCCTCGCACCTTCCCGGTCCGAGTTGCGGGCCGGGGTGGTGAGCATGATCGGATGAGGTGATGCGCTCCCCCCACCCCCACTCCCACCGACCGCATGCCCGCCCCCACGATCCGCACGCGCGTCCCCACGACCCTTCCACGGCGCCGCGGAACCCCTACGACGAACTCGGCGCCCTCGACGACGGCCCGTTGGAGGAGTTCTTCGGCGCGGACGCCGCCGTGCGGCGCGAGCCGCGGGAGGAGGAGCCGGAGTGGACCGCGCCCGACCACCGCCGGGGCCGCCGCCGTCGCCGTCGCCGCGGCAGGAACCGCTCCTCTCGCCCGACGTTCGTGGTGAAGGCGGTCGTCGGGCTGACCGCCCTGGCCGTCTTCGGCGCCCTGGCCGACCGCTGGGCGCTGCTGTACGCACAGCACCGGGCCGCCCAGACCCTGAAGGAGCACCTGGGCCTCACCGCGACACCCGAGGTGGAGATCGGCGGTTTCCCCTTCCTGACCCAACTCGCCGACGGACGGCTCGAATCGGTGCGGGTGACCGTGCCGGACGTCGCGGCCGACCGCGTGTCGCTGGCCGAGGTCACGGCCACCGCCCACGACATCCGGCTGGACACCGAGGGGTTGACCGCCGTGCGCGGCGCGCACGTGCCACGGCTGGACGGCGACGTGCTGTTGTCCTTCGCCGACCTCGACCGCGAACTGGGCGCCTCCCAGGTGCGGTTCACCGGTGACGGCCGCGACGGGGTCCAGGCCCGCGGCACGCTGCCGGTCGCCGGACACGATCTGCGGTTGCGCGCCCGGGCCACGATCCGGCGGCAGGGCGACCGGGGCGTCACCACGCGGATCGGCGGCATACGACTGGACATCGGGGATCTGGCCACCTACCGCCCCGGCACGCGCGCCTCGGACGGTGTGCACCTGACGCCGAAGGCCGCCGCCGGTCTCGCCCGGGAGACCCGTCGGGCCAAGGCCCTGCTGTCCGTGCCGTCGATCGTGCGGCGCCTCGGGGTGCCGCGGACGACCGTGCGCGCCGCGCTGAGCGACGACGGCGAGCTCGCCAAGGTGACCGGCTCCCCGCGCTTCGCCCGCGAGGCCCGCGGTCTGAACCTGATCGACCTGGCCGCCGACCACCCCGAGGCGCTCCGTGCCCTGGGCGTCGAACCCGGCCTCCTGGACGCCCTGTCCCGGCTCACCCGCCCGGCCCTCGCCGACCGGCTGTCCCTGGCCTTCACCCTGCCCGAGCCGCCGCAGGGGAACGTGCGGCTGCGGTCCGTCCGCGTGGAGCGGGACGGCATCCGGGTCCGTCTCGCCGGCTCCGGGCTGACCGTGGGCGGCTCCCGGCCGGCCGTGCGCCGTTGACGCACCCCATGCGCGGACCGGGTCAGCAGGTCGTGGGCCGCGGGTCCCACGGTCGCGGTCCGTCGCCCTCCTGCCAGCGCAGGAGGTGTGCGCCGTCCACGCAGACGATGCCGCACTGCTCGGCGTACTCGACGGCGGGGGCCGTGAAGTCGCTGGTGGTGACCACGACGGCGACGTCCGCCTCGTGCACGGTGAAGCACGTGCCGCCGAACCGCTGCATGTCCTGGGACCCGACCCGGTTGGTGTCGCAGTAGCGCTTGCACTGGATGACGACCAGACGGCCGTCCGGGGTCCGCGCGAGGACGTCGGCGCCCAGGTCGCCGGCCCCGCCCACGACCTCCACGTCGAGGCAGCCGTCGCGCCGGCACAGGTCGGCTATCGCCTCCTCGAACTCGTAGGGGTCCAGGGCCTCGTAGGCGATCTCCTCGGTGTCCGCGCCGGCCTCCTGCGCGGGCTCGACGAGGACGACGGTGCGCTCGGCGTCGGGGAGCCCGCCGTACGCCCCGGCCGCCACGGGAACGGCGGCGGGCGCGGGCACGGGTGCGTCGAGGGCGTCGACGGCCGTCCTCGTGGCCTCGTCCAGGGCTTTCGCGGCCCGGCGCGCCAGCCTCGCCGCCGATATCCGGCGGCCGCCGCGGCGGCCGGCCGCGACGCTGCCGAGGCCGACGAGGACCAGGGCGACGATCCAGGCGGGACGGTGCTCGACGGCGGCCGCCGCGGTGCGCGCGATCGTGCCCACCAGCGTCAGGAGGACGGCGAGGAGCGCGAAGTACAGCGCTGTGGCCCGCAGTTCGAACCGACGGGGGCGGCGCGCGGAACGCGAAGCACGGACGGGTGCGGCCATGGTGATGCTTCCTCCCGGGGACGCCAACGAAGATCAACAGGCGTCTTCCCAGCTACGGGAGGTTGTATCGGGCGGACGCGATCATCCCTGCCGGCCCGGCTCCGCCGCAGGCGCGGAGCCGCGCACGCGACCCCACGCCGCGGCCCCGCGCCCCGTTGCCGCGCTTCGGCCGTGCACGCCCCTTCCCGGCCGGGTGCCGCCGTGGCATGCTCACCGCCGACATGGCTATGAACGTTGTTCATCCATATGAACAACACCCTCTGCGCGACCATCTGTGGAGAGCGGGCGGACATGAGCGAAGCACACGACGGGCACGACAGCGAGGCACCCGACAGCAGCAGGACACACGACGGCGACGGCACGAGAGCGCCGCACGGCGTCGTCACGAGAAGGGGTCTGCTCGGCAGCGCCGTGGCGGTGGCGGCCGGCGCCGTGACGGCGGGCGGCCCGGCGGCCGCAGCGCCCGCCACTCCCACACCGGCACCCGGGCCGGTTCCCGCGCCCGACCGGCCGCGGGAGCGGGGGCTCGCGCGGGAACCGGGACAAGTCCCGCGCCTGTGGCGCGAGTTCGTCCACAGCCCCTACACCCACCCACAGATCCCCTTCGTCGGCCGGGCGGGCTGCCGCGGCGGCGTCGAGCGCTTCGCGCGTCACCCCCGGGTCCTCGACGCGCGCGCCTTCGGGGCCAGGGCGGACGGCACGACCGACGCCGCCCCCGCGATCAACCGCGCCCTCGCCGCCGCCGGGCGGGCGGGCGGCGGCACGGTCGCCCTCCCGCCCGGGACCTTCCGCATCGACGACGTCATCCGCGTCGGCCACTCGAACGTCGTCCTGCGCGGCGCCGGCAGCAACCGCACGACGCTGTACGCCACGCGCAGCCTGACCGAGCTGATCGGCGTCTACGGCTCCCGCTACGGCGGCGACAAGTCGTCCTGGTCCTGGGCCGGCGGCCTGGTCTGGCTCGCGCCCGAGGCGCGCTGGGACTCCCTCGTCGCCGCGATCCGGGCCCGCTCCTGGCCGTTCGAGGGCTGGACCGGAAACCGCCGTGACGAATGGCGCACCCTCACGCCGGTCGCCCCGGCCCGGCGGGGTTCCTGGACGGTGACGGTCGCCGACCCCTCCCGGCTGCGTCCCGGCGCGCTCGTCCTGCTCCGCCTCCGCGACGACCCCGCGCACAGCCTCCTGGAGCACATGGCCGGCGGGGGCCCCGGCCCCGAGGCCTACGCGTGGGACGACAAGACGAAGCTGACCTCGTACGTCCCCTACGAGTGGCCGGTGCGGACCGTCCGCGTCAAGGGCCGCACGGTCACGCTGGAGCGCCCGCTCCCCCTCGACGTGCGCCCGGAGTGGGACCCGCGCCTCACCACCCACGTGCCGGAGCTGACGGGCTCCGGCGTCGAGGGGCTGACCCTGGAAGCGGTCCAGACGCCCCAGCAGCCGCATCTGCTCGACAAGGGGTACAACGGCGTCGTCCTGCAATGCGCCTACGACTGCTGGGTGGACGACGTGACGGTCCGTCATGTCGACAACGGCTTCGGGCTGGTGGCCGCCTCCGCCTGCACGCTGCGCCGGACCCGGGTCGCCGGCCGCGGCTCCCACCACCCCTACTTCTGCCGGGAGGGGTCGCACGACAACCTCGTGGAGGACTTCACCATCGAGGAGCGCACCGTCCCCGGACGGCCCGACACACAGCTGCACGGCGTCAACGTCGAGGGGCTGTCGTCGTACAACGTCTGGTCGCGGGGCGACATGCGGATGGGCACGTTCGACAGCCACCGCGGCATGCCCTTCGCCGACGTCCGCACCGACATCACCCTCGACAACAACGGCCGTCACGGCGGCGACGCGAGCGCGGGACCCCTGTTCGGGGCGCGCTTCACGCACTGGAACATCCGGGTCGTCAACCGCCGGGCGGGCCTGGTGCGGATCGACGGCCTGGCGCCGTACTCCGCCACCGTCGGCATCGACGAGGTCACGGAGTTCGACCAGATCGACGTCCCCGACTTCACGGGCGATCTGCACTCCCGACTGGAGCTGTACGGAGCGCCCGACGCGGTACGGCCGCGCAACCTGCACGAGGCGCAGCGCGCCCTGTAGGCCTCGGCGGGGCAGGGGGCCGGGCTCGCGGCCGACGTCCGCGGGCCTCGTCGCCCTCCCCGGCGGGAACATGTCCGCCGACCTCCGTTCACCTACCTGAACCACCTCCATGATGCGATGGGAGACATCCATGAGCGCCCGCCCCCGTCTGGGCCTCCTCCTGGCGGCCCTGGTCGTGTTCACCGCCGGCCTGACGCCCGCCGCTTCGGCGCGGGCGCACTCGGCGCGTCCGGCGCCCCGAACCCCGCACACGGTGGTGCTGGACGGCGCCCGGCTGCGGCAGGCGAAGACCGGCCTGGACCGCGGCGACCGTCGACTGCGGCGGACCGCCGCGGCGTTGACGGCCCGCGCCGACAAGTGGCTGGACCAGGGCCCCTGGACGGTCGTCGACAAGCCCCGACCCGCGCCCGGCGGCGACGTCCACGACTACCTCAGCCAGGCCCCCTACTGGTGGCCCTCCGTGCCGCCGACCGCCGACAACCCCTGGGGCTGCCCCTACGCGCAGCGCGACGGACAGCGCAATCCCGAGGTCGACTCCGGCACCGACCGGCAGGACGTGGAGAAGGTCTTCGACTCGGCGTACGACCTTTCCCTGGCCTGGTACTACACCGGCGAGAGGCGGTACGCCGTCAAGGCCGGGCAGATCCTGCGCACCTGGTTCCTCGATCCCGCCACGCGGATGAACCCGAACCTCGACCACGCCCAGTTCATCCCGTGCAGGTACGACGGCCGCGCCATCGGCATCATCGACTTCTCCCAGTCGTACACCGCCGTCCTCGACGCGGTCGCCGTCCTGGAATCCGGCGCCGACGCCTGGACGGGGACGGACCGGGCCGGCATGGCGCGGTGGAACGCCGACTTCCTGGGCTGGCTCACGGACAGCGACTTCGGCAGGCAGGAAGCCGCCGCCGCGAACAACCACGGCACGTTCTACGACCTGCTGGTCGCCGCCCTCGCCCACGCGACCGGCGACGAGGGTCTGGCCCGCAGGACGGTGCTGGGCGCACGCACCGCGCGCATCGCCCCGCAGATCGCCGCCGACGGCAGCCAGCCCCAGGAACTGGCCCGGACCCGCAGCTGGCACTACTCGACCTTCGACCTCGTCGCGTACACCCGCCTCGCCGGCGTCGGGCGGCATGTGGGCGTGAACCTGTGGACATACCGGGGTCCCGACGGGCAGAGCCTGTTCAAGGCGGTGGACTACCTGCTGCCCGCGGCGACCGGAGCCGCCGTCTGGCCGCATCCGGAGCTCGAGTTCCTCCGGTACGCGGCCGTCGACGTGGTGCACGCGGCCGCCGATGCCGGCGACGGGCGGGCACGGCGGGCCGTCCCCGCACTGCCCGAACCCCCGGGCGGCGATCTGTGGGCCCTGCGACCTGCGGCGGAGCAGCTGGACTCCCTAGCGGGCTGACGTCGGACCCTCGCACCGGGTCGCCAGGCGCCGGCCGGGCGCCGGGTACGGCATGATCGACCCGGCGCCCGGACCGGCGGGGGACGGGCGTCCGCGCCCGGCTGCTTGGTTTGCGGGCTCCGGGGCAGTCGGAAGGCGGACATCACCCACCAGGGTGCGGTCGATCGAGCAGGGAGATCATGGGCATGGCGGGATCGGAGCATGCGGAGACCCGTGCGACGGGGCGTCCGGAGGCGCCCGCCGGCCCGTTCACCCAGGCGCTGGAAGCCGTCGGAGCCGGGGCCTACGTGGTGGACGAGCAGGGCCGGGTCCTCGCGGCGAACGCGCGGACCGAGAAGCTCCTCGGCTGGTCCCCCGAGGAGCTCATCGGGCACGACGCGCACGACCTGCTGCACCGCGACGCCCACGGCCAGCCCCTGCCGAGGACCCAGTGCCGCATGCGGCAGGCCTTCCACGCCGGACGTCCCGCCCAGGCCGAGGAGGACCACCTGGCGCACCGGGACGGCTCCGTGCTGCCCGTGTCGTGGCTGATAACCCCCTTCGGCCTCGCCGGCCTCGAACGCTGCACCCTCGTCATCTTCCACCCGCGCCGCGCGGAGGAGGCCGACGCGCCGCCGGCGCCCGCCGCCACGCTGCTGCCCGAGCTCGAACGCCTCGCCCTGCTGGCCGCGACCACCACGCAGCTGACCTCCACCCTGGACGTCGACGAGGCGCTGCGGCGGCTGGTGACGCTGGTCGTGCCCCGGCTCGCGGACTGGGTCATCATCGACCTGATCACCGAGCGGGACGAGGTGTGGCGCACCGTCGTCGTCGAGTCCGACGGCGTCTCGCCGACGCGACACGACGAACTCGAGGGGCCGATGCCCCCGATCCCCGAGGAATCCCCCATGCCGCTGTCCAGGGCCCTGCGCGGAGTGGCCTCGACGCTCGCCGGCCCGCAGACCTACCAGGGGGCGCCGGACTCGGGCATCGCGGTCGAGCAGCGCCGACTGTTCGACGCCACCGGCATCCACTCCGCGGCCATCGCCCCCATCCGCAGCACCCGCGCCGTGCTCGGCGCGCTCACCCTGGGACGCGCCGCTCAGCCCGGCGACTACAACCCCGCCGACCTTCCCCTGATCGAGGACATCGCCCGCCGCGCCGGCCTCGCCCTGGACAACGCGCGCCTCTACCAGCGTCAGCGCAAGGTCGCCGAGACCATGCAGAACCACCTGCTGCCCCAGATGCCACGGGTGCCCGGGCTTCAGATGACGGTGCGCTACCTGCCCGCGCCCGACGCCTCGCAGGTCGGCGGCGACTGGTACGACGCCTTCTCGCTCTCCGACGGGTCGACCGCGCTGGCCGTCGGCGACGTCGTCGGCCACGACCTGGAGGCGGCGGCCGGCATGGCCCAGGTGCGCAACATGCTGCGCGCCTACGCCTGGGCCTTGCAGGAGCCGCCGAGCCGGATCGTGGACCGTCTCGACGAGGCGGTCATGCACATCACCGACGTCGCGATGGCCACCCTCATCCTCGCCAAGATCGAGGAGGCCGACGCCGGCCGGTGGAAACTGACCTGGACCAACGCCGGCCATCCGCCGCCCCTGCTGATCAGCCACGACGGCCTGGCCGAGTACCTCACCGCCGGTCACGGCCTCCTGCTGGGCACCGGCGCGCGCAGGCCGCGCTCCGACGCCACGGCCCTGCTGCCGCCCGGTTCCACTCTCGTGCTGTACACCGACGGGCTGATCGAGGAGCCCGGCCACACGCTCGACGAGGGCCTGCACCGGCTGCGTCAGCACGCGGCCGCCCTCGCGCACCGGCCCCTGGCCTCCTTCACCGACCAACTGCTGCGCCGGGTCCGCCCCACGGCCAACGACGACGACGTGGCCCTCCTCGCCCTGCGGACGCCCGCCCGCCACTGACCCGCCCGGCAGGCCGGCCGGACGGCCTCCCGCACGGCCGGAGCCCGTCCCCCGGGGGCGTGGGACGGGCTCCGGGCACGGGAACGCGTCCCCGGCGTCCGCCGCTCAGGAGTGGACGATGCGGCGCACGTTGTCCACCGCGCCGCAGCCTGCCTTCAGCTGACGTTCCCGCTCGTCGAGGAACTCGCCGCCGAGCTCCTCACGCCGCTCCATGGGCACGTTCTCGCGCGCGCCGTTGAGGATGGTGCGCTCCTCCTCGTCGGCGTGATGGGTGACGGCCTCGACGAGCTCCTCCAGCTTCTCGTCCCACTCCTCGGAGCCGACCTCGTCGACCTCCAGGAGTTCGAGGAGCGCCTTGTTGCCCTCCTCGTGCTCCTCCTCGCCGTGCTCGACCTCTTCGTCCTCGATCCTCTTGTAGCGCTTGAGGGCGGGGTACACCTTCGCCTCCTCCGCCAGCGCGTGGGCGATCAGCAGGTCGGCGAACTCCTCCAGGGCCGCGGCCCGGTCCGCTTCCACGCTGCGCATCCGGCGAAAGAGCTCTTCCATCCTCCGGTGGTCCTGAAGAATGAGTTCGACGACGTCTCGTGTCTCGGCCATGGAACCGGCATCGCTTTCGTGTGAGGGGACCTTGCCGGATCCGTCTACCCCGCCCGCCCGCGTTCAGTGATCAGGCCTGGTCGGATCCTTGAGGAGCGGGGTCCTCTTTCACCCGTGCGGACGCGCCGGCCCACCGACGCCCCGGACGTCCGCGGCGCGCGAGCGGGGCCTCGCCGCCGGTCGGCGACCGCGCGCGGGACACTGTAGGGAGCGCACGTCCCGCCTCCCCTCCCAGGAGGATCCATGTCCTCGACCGGTCTTCCCGCGCCCGTCCCGGCGCCGTCCCCTTCCGGCCGGGACGGATGGCGGCCGGGCGTCCGCCTCCTCGCCCGCCTGGGCCTGCGTCGCCGTGCGCTCCCCCCGCGTCCCGCCCCGACGCGTCCGGGGCGCGCCGCCCAGGCGCGGGCGCTGCTCGCGGTGCTGGAGGAGGCGGTGGCGGCCCAGGGACCCACGGACGCGGCGGTGGCCGCCTGCGGCGAGCCCGGCGCCGTCCCGGACCACGCCGCCCGGGCCTGCGGTGACGCCGCCTCCGCGCTGCTGCGGCTGCGCGCCCGGCTGCTGGAACTGCCCCTCGCCGACGCCGACCTCGTGCGGGCGCGGGCCCGCGCGGCCCGACTGCTCTCCTACGGCCAGTGGATGGTGCGTCAGTCCGCCGATCTCGCGTACCGGGTGCACCGGGACGCCCGCACCGAGGCGGCCCGGCTTCAGCTGAACGGCCTCGGCCGGCCGGCGGACGAGCTACGACGCCTGCGCGACGCCCTCGAGGACGAGGTCGAAGCGGAAGGCTGACGCCCGGAGGCGCCCGGGAGCGCGGGCGTGCTCGGCCCCGCCGGGCGGTCAGGCGTGGGAGAGGGCGAAGGAGACGAGGAAGCCGCACACGGTGATGAGCCCGATGGCCAGGTGGGCGTCCTCGAACGCCTCGGGGATCATCGTGTCGGCGACCATGGCGAGGATCGCCCCGGCCGCCACGGCGGTCACCGCGGCGATCACCGCGGGCGAGAAGGAACCCACGACGGTGTAGCCGAGCACCGCGGACACGGTGCTCGCCGCCGCGATCGCCGCCCAGACGCCGAAGACGTACGCCCGGCTGCGGCCGGCCTTCTTCATCCCCGCCGAACTGGACAGCCCCTCGGGGACGTTGCTGATGAAGACCGCGGCCACCGTCACCAGGCTCACCGCGCCCCCGTCCAGCAGGCTGACGCCGATCACCGCGGATTCCGGCACCCCGTCGAGGAGGGCCCCGAGCGCGAGCGCCGTCCCGGACCCGCTCTGCTCGGTCTCCGAGGGCTGCGCCTGCGCGCCCGCGTGGCCCGAACGCTTGCGGTGCCGTGCGCCCCGGCGGGCCAGCCACACGTTGCCACCGGTGTAGGCCAGTGCGCCGACGAGGGTGCCGACGGCAGCGGGAGCGAGCCCCGCCTCGTCGTACGCCTCCCCCACCAGCTCGAAGGAGACCGCCGACAGCAACACGCCCGCGCCGAAGGCCATCACCGTCGCGATCACCTTCTGCGGGACGCGCAGCCCGTAGCCCAGCCCGGCGCCGATCAGCAGGGCCGAGCCCGCCACCAGCCCCCACAGTCCCGCCTGCACGACTTCACTCATGAGGGCCCCTGTACCCGGATTCCCCGGTGCGGATCTCCGAGCGGGCACGGTGGGCCGGGGCGTGCGGCGCCGGACGGCGGGCCCGGCCCACTAGGCCGACCGTGTGTGACAACCGCCCGTTCGGGCGTGTGTCGGCCACCGCCGGGCTTCGCCCGCCGCCATGACTCGCGAGGATGGCCCTGATTCACGCACGTGCGGGGGCAGACCGCGGACACCTGGAGAAACTGGCTGTGACGATTCTGAACGATCCGGACCGGTCGGCTGCCGCCGCCTACGACGCCGAGGTGCCGGTCAGGGGCAGGCAGCCCGGCAACGTCGTCGTGAAGTGGATGACGACCACCGACCACAAGACCATCGGCACGCTGTACCTGGTCACGTCCTTCGCGTTCTTCCTCATCGGCGGCGTGATGGCTCTGCTGATCCGTGCCGAGCTGGCCCGCCCGGGCCTGCAGATCGTCTCTCCCGAGCAGTACAACCAGCTGTTCACGATGCACGGCACGGTCATGCTGCTGATGTTCGCGACGCCGCTGTTCGCCGGTTTCACGAACTGGATCATGCCGCTTCAGATCGGCGCGCCCGACGTGGCGTTCCCGCGGCTGAACATGTTCGCCTACTGGCTCTACCTGTTCGGATCCTCCATCGCGGTGGGCGGCTTCCTCACCCCGCAGGGCGCCGCCGACTTCGGCTGGTTCGCCTACAGCCCGCTGTCGGACGCCATCCGCAGTCCCGGACTGGGCTCCGATCTGTGGATCATGGGCCTGGCCTTCTCCGGCTTCGGCACCATCCTCGGCGCGGTCAACTTCATCACCACGATCATCTGCATGCGCGCCCCCGGCATGACGATGTTCCGCATGCCGATCTTCACCTGGAACGTGCTGCTGACGGCCGTGCTGGTCCTGTTCGCCTTCCCCGTCCTGGCCGCCGCGCTGTTCGCGCTGGAGGCGGACCGCAAGTTCGGGGCGCACATCTTCGACTCCGCGAACGGCGGGGCGTTGCTGTGGCAGCACCTCTTCTGGTTCTTCGGGCATCCGGAGGTGTACATCATCGCCCTGCCGTTCTTCGGCATCGTCACCGAGGTCATCCCGGTCTTCTCCCGCAAGCCGATCTTCGGCTACATGGGGCTCGTGGCCGCGACGATCTCGATCGCCGGTCTGTCCGTGACGGTGTGGGCGCACCACATGTACGTCACCGGAGGCGTGCTGCTGCCGTTCTTCTCCTTCATGACGTTCCTCATCGCCGTCCCGACCGGCGTGAAGTTCTTCAACTGGATCGGCACCATGTGGAAGGGCTCGGTGTCCTTCGAGACGCCGATGCTGTGGGCGGCGGGGTTCCTCGTGACGTTCCTCTTCGGCGGTCTGACGGGGGTCATCCTGGCCTCGCCGCCGATGGACTTCCACGTCTCCGACTCGTACTTCGTGGTGGCGCACTTCCACTACGTCGTCTTCGGCACGGTCGTCTTCGCGATGTTCGCGGGCTTCCACTTCTGGTGGCCGAAGTTCACCGGCAAGATGCTCGACGAGCGCCTCGGCAAGATCACCTTCTGGACGCTGTTCGTCGGCTTCCACGGCACCTTCCTGGTCCAGCACTGGCTGGGCGCCGAGGGCATGCCGCGCCGCTACGCCGACTACCTGGCCGCCGACGGGTTCACCACCCTGAACACGATCTCGACGATCAGTTCCTTCCTCCTCGGCCTGTCGATGCTGCCGTTCCTGTACAACGTGTGGCGAACGGCGAGGTACGGCAAGCCGGTCGGCGTCGACGACCCGTGGGGCTACGGCCGCTCCCTGGAGTGGGCCACCTCCTGCCCGCCGCCGCGCCACAACTTCACCACCCTGCCGCGGATCCGCAGTGAATCCCCGGCGTTCGACCTGCACCATCCCGACATCGCCATGGCCGAGGCCGAGGCGCACGGGATCCGTTGATGATCCGCGACGACCCGCCGGAGGCGGTGACGGGCGAGGCGGCGAGGCGGGATGCCGCGCAGGCCCGCGGGCTCGGCGACCAGGTGGAGGGGTATCTGCTGTGGCAGGCCACGATCGCCGTGGCCGAGGAGCGCGCGCGGACCTTCGTGTCGCCCATGGACTGGCTGACCACGTCTCAGCGGGCCGACGTCGAACAGCGGTACGTCGCCGACAGTCTCCATCACGCCCGACGGGACCTGGAAAGGATCGCGGCCCGCTGCCGCTCGCTGCGCGGCGAGTACGAGTCCCGCTACCGGCAACTGCGCAGGCGCTGTGTGGGCTGGGCGGTGGCCGCCGGCGCGTGCCTGGCCTCGGTGACGGCGGCCGCGCTGTCCCTGCTCCGTTGAGGCGGGCGGCCGGAGGCCTCGCGTCCGGTCGCCACAGGCGCGTTCGAGGGGGCGGTCCGGCCGGACCGCCCCCTCGCTCGTGTGACGTGACCGCCCCCGGGGATGGGAGGCTGAGGCGCCCGTCCGGAGAGACCCTTCATGACCGCACACGTGCTCCGTCGCGTCGCCGGATACGAGACACGGTTCAACGCGCTCTTCGAGGAGTACTTCGACACGTTGGACATGCGCCTGGACGCGCCGTCCTTCAGCCGCTTCACTCCGGAGTGCCTGGCGCTGGTGCGCGATCTGGCCCTGCGCGGCGGCAAGCGGATGCGGGTGGTCCTGCTGCACGAGGCCGCCCGGCTGGTGTCCGATGAGCCGGCCGAGGGGCTCGACGCGGCGGCGCTGAGCATCGAGCTGCTACAGGCGCACGGTCTGATCCACGACGACCTCATCGACGACAGCCCCACGCGCCGGGGCGGTCCCTCCACGTACTACGCCTACCGTGACCGGTTCCCGGAGCATCCGCGGACGGCTCTGGGGCTGACCGTCCTCGCGGGCGATCTGGCGCTCGCCCTGTCACTTCAGGTCCTCCTCGACGCGAAGGCGCCCCTCGCCGTACGACAGGCCATGGTCGAGACGCAGACACGGGCGGCGACCGACACGTTCCTGGGGCAGATCGCCGATCTGGAGAGGGACTTCACCGCGGCCCCGGCCGAAGACGTCCTGCACGCCGTCGCCGACCACAAGTCCGCCCGCTACTCGATCCTCGCGCCCATGCAGCTCGGGCTGCTGGCGGCGGGCGAGCAGCCCGCGCTCTTCGCACGGGAACTGCGCGCCTACGCCCGGCTGGTGGGGATCTGCGGGCAGATGCGCGACGACTACCTGGACCTGTTCGGGGACGCCGCCGTGCTGGGCAAGCCGACCGGCGGCGATCTGCGCGACGGCAAGCGGAGCTACACGGTGAGCACCCTGCTGTCCACCGTGAACGGCCCCGAGCGCGCCGTGGTGGAGGCCGCGCTGGGCGACCGGTCCTGCACACCCCGGACGGTCACCGCGGTGCGGGAGATCGCCGAGAGCAGCGGTGCGGCGGACCGGATGCGCGCGGACATGCGACGGCACGCCGAAGAGGCCCGGGCGCTCGCCACCGGGTGGCGGGCGCGGTGGCGGGACGAGGCGGTCGAGTTCTTCGAGCTCCTTCCGCTGTGGAGCGTGGACCGGGCCAAGTGACCGGGTGACGCCCGCGGTTCGGGTTCACACGCGCTGCCCCGCTGATGCGGAGGCCGCGCGGTCGAGGAACTCCGCGACCAGGGCGGCGAACTCGTCCGGCGCGGCGAGCCGCACGCCGAGGGACTCGGCCTTGGCGCGCTTGGCGCCGGCGCCCTCCCCGGCCACGACCAGGGTCGTCCGCTTCGACACACTGGAGGACGCGCGGCCGCCGGCCCGTTCGATGAGCTCGTTCATCTCGTTGCGGCTGAGCTTCTCCAGGGCGCCGGTCATCGCGCCGGTGACGACCACGGTCATCCCGGCCAGCGGTCCGCCGCCGGCCCCGCCGGTCGCGCCTTCGCCGCCCGTGGTGGCCTTGCCGGCGCCGGTCGCCTCCGTCTCGTCGTCGGCGCTCCGGGCGTCGTCGTCCGCGGCGGGGACAGCCGGGACGGGCGGGACGGCGCCGGGCTCGGTCATGTTCACCCCGGCCGCCGCCAACTTGTCGATGAGCGGGGCGAGTTCGGCGAGCTCGGCGACGATCGAGGGGGCCTTCTCCGCGCCGATGCCGTCGACCTGCCGGATCGCCTCGGCGTCCGCGGCCCGCAGGTGGTCCATGTCGGCGAAGTGGCGGGCGATCCGGCGGGACATGGAGCGGCCCGTGCCGCGCAGGCCGAGGGCGCAGAGCACTCGGGACAGCGGCTGCGCCTTCGCCGCGGCGAGCGCCGCGAGCAGCTTGTCGGTGCTCGTCTCCCCCATGCGCTCCAGACCGAGCAGTTGCTCCCGGGTGAGGGTGAACAGGTCGGCGAGGTCGGCGACCAGCGCGGTCTCGACCAGCTGGACGACACGCGTGTGGCCGAGGCCTTCGATGTCGAGCTGGTCGCGTCCGGCGGCGTAGGAGAGGGCGGCGACGAGGTGGCAGTTGCGGCCGCTCTCGCAGCGCCAGCGCTGTTCGCGGGTGTCGATGCCCGATCCGCAGCGCGGGCACGCCTCGGGGAAGACGATGGGCTGTTCCTCGCCGGTGCGCAGGTGGGCCACGGGCGCCTCCACGCGCGGGATGACGTCGCCCGCCCGGTGGACCATGACCCGGTCCCCCAGCCTCAGGTCGCGGCGGGTGATGTCGGCCGGGTTGTGGAGGGTCGCGTAGGTGATGGTCGACCCGTCGATCTCCACCGGTTCGAGGACGGCCCGGGGAGCGATGACGCCGGTGCGGCCCACGTTCCACTCCACCGCCAGCAGCCGGGTGATCTTCTCCACGGCGGGCAGCTTGAAGGCGATCGCCCAGCGCGGGGCTCGCGAACCCGATCCCGCGAGGCGCTGGTCCGCGGCGAGGTCCGCCTTGACCACGATCCCGTCGATCCCGAAGGGCAGCGACGGGCGCAGCGCCGCGATCTCCGACACGCGCTCCAGGACCGCCTCGACCGTGTCCGCGGTGACGCCGGGCACGGCGGTGGCGGCCGTGGTGTTCACCCCGTACGCGGCGGCCCGGCCCATCAGATCGCTGTGCGCGCACGCGCGCAGGGTGTCGGCCAGCGCGGGCTCGGTGTCGGCCAGCGGCAGCAGACCGTAGCCGAAGAACGTCATGGGCACGGTGTAGGCGCGTTCCTTCGCGCGCAGGGTGCCGGCCGCGGCGTTGCGCGGGTTCGCGAACGGCGTGCCGCCGTGCGCGGTGCGCACCTCGTTGGCGTGTTCGAACTGGCCGGTCGTCATCAGGACCTCACCGCGCACCTCCAGCGTGACGGGCTGCGTCAGCTCGGCGGGCAGGCCCTCGATCGTTCCGATCGCGTGCGAGACGTCCTCCCCGGCCGTCCCGTCGCCCCGGGTGACCAGCCGCGTCAGACGGCCGCGGGTGTAGCGGGCCGCGATCGCCAGGCCGTCCAGCTTCGGCTCCACGCTGTACCGCTCGGGGTCCCTGCCCAGGCGGCGGGCCAGCGAGGCCGTCCAGGCCGTGAACTCCTCGGGCGAGAAGACGTTGTCCAGGCTCAGCATCGCGACCGTGTGCGGGACGTCGCCCTCCACGGCGCCGCCGGCCACCTTGCCGGTCGGCGAGCCGGCCAGCACCTGGTCCGGGTGCTCGGCCTCCCAGCCCGCGATGGCGCGCACGAGACGGTCGTAGGAGTCGTCGTCCAGCGTCGACGTGCCGGCCTCGTAGTAGGCGGCCGAAGCCCGCACGGCGTCCTCGACCGCCTGCGCGTAGGCGACGGCGTCGGCGATCACTGCAACTGGTGTCGTCATGACCGACATCCTGCCCGCGACCACTGACAACGGCCCTCGTCGCGCGGGTTGTCGGCGCCGGCGCGGGCCGCACGGGGCGGTCCCGCCGCGATCGCCTATCTTGGCGCGTATGCAGTCCTACACGATCGGCCAGGCCGCACGGCTCCTGGGCGTCAGTCCCGACACGGCACGACGGTGGGCCGACGCGGGCCGGGTGGCCACCCACCGGGACGAGAGCGGACGCCGCCTCATCGACGGCAGGGACCTGGCCGCCTTCTCCGTCGAACTCGCCGCGAGCGGCGCCGCCGGGGAGGAGGTCTCGTACACCTCGGTGCGCAACGCCTTCCCCGGGATCGTGACGGCCGTGAAGCTCGGCGACGTCGCGGCCCAGGTCGAGATCCAGGCCGGGCCGCACCGGCTGGTGTCGCTGCTGACGCGGGAGGCGGTCGAGGAGCTGGGGCTCGAGGTGGGGGTGGAGGCCACCGCACGGGTCAAGTCCACGAACGTGCACGTCGACCGGACCTGATCGTCTCGACGGCACCCGATCACTTCGACCGGGCCCGATCATGTCGACCGACCCCCTCGCCGTGCGAACGCACATGCCATGCGTCCTGATCCTCGGGCTGGCTTGTGCGAAGCGACTGGTGCCTTACCCCTCGCAGCTGCGGCATTATCATCGGAGCACGCACACCTGCCTGCCTGCCGATCGGCTCGGCGCCGGCGCCGCCGAGCGCCGGTCGAGGTGTGATGTCCGAGAAGGACCGATGAGGGAGTGGACCCCAGATGATCCGTACCGCGCGCCGGACCCGCCGGACCCTGCGGGCAGCCGGTGCAGGGGCCGCGGCCCTGCTGGCCCTCAGCGCCTGCTCGTCGTCCGACGACTCTTCCACGTCGTCGGACTCCTCGGCGTCCGCCTCCGCGGACGGCAAGCTGTCCGGCACGGTCACCGTGTTCGCCGCGGCCTCCCTGAAGGAGAGCTTCACGACCCTGGGCCGGCAGTTCGAGAAGGCCCACCCGGGCACGAAGGTCACCTTCAGCTTCGGCGGCAGCGACTCCCTCGCCGCGAGCATCACCGGCGGCGCGCCGGCGGACGTGTTCGCCTCGGCCAGCCCCAAGACGATGAAGATCGTCACCGACGCCGGGGACGCCGCCGGGACGCCCGCCGACTTCGTCCGCAACCAGCTGGAGATCGCCACCCTGCCGGGCAACCCCCACAAGATCGACTCCCTCGCGGACCTCACCGAGTCGGGGCTGAAGGTCGTCCTGTGCGACAAGACGGTGCCCTGCGGCGCCGCCGCGCAGAAGGCGCTCGACGCCGCCGAGCTCACGGTCGAGCCGGTCTCCTACGAGCAGGACGTGAAGGCCGCGCTGACGAAGGTCGAGCTGAAGGAGGCCGACGCGGCCGTCGTCTACAAGACCGATGTGCACGCGGCGGATGGCAAGGTGGAGGGCGTGGAGTTCCCCGAGTCGGCCAAGGCCGTCAACGCGTACCCGATCGTCCGGCTCAAGGGCGCCGACAACACCGACGCCGCCGACGCGTTCATCGCGCTGGTGCGGTCCGCCGAGGGCCGGAAGGTCCTGGCGGAGGCCGGGTTCCTCCAGCCGTGACGCCCGTCGACGAGCCGACGACCGAGCGTGCGGCCGGCGCCCCGCACGGGGGCGGGACGCGCCGGCGCTTCCGCAGGGGCGGCGGCGCGCCGCTGCCCCTGCTGGTGCCCGCGCTGCTCGGCCTGGCGTTCCTGGTCGTGCCGCTCGTCGCCCTGCTCGTACGCGCCCCGTGGCGCCATCTGCCCGCACAGCTGACCAGCGCCGAGGTGTGGCAGGCCCTGCGGTTGTCGCTCGTCTGCGCCACGGCGGCGACCGCGGTGAGTCTGGTCCTCGGCGTGCCGCTGGCCTGGCTGCTCGCACGGGTCGAGTTCCCCGGGCGCGGACTTGTGCGGGCCCTCGTCACCCTGCCGCTCGTGCTGCCGCCGGTCGTCGGCGGCGTGGCCCTGCTGCTGGCGCTCGGCCGCAACGGCGTCGTGGGCCGGTGGCTCGACTCCTGGTTCGGGATCACGCTGCCCTTCACCACCGCCGGGGTCGTGGTCGCCGAGGCGTTCGTGGCGATGCCCTTCCTCGTCATCAGCGTCGAGGGCACGCTGCGCGCCGCCGACCCGCGCTACGAGGAGGCCGCGGCCACCCTCGGGGCGTCCCGCTTCACCGCGTTCCGCCGCGTCACCCTCCCCCTCGTCGCACCGGGCATCGCGGCCGGCGCGGTCCTGGCGTGGGCGCGGGCGCTCGGGGAGTTCGGCGCCACGATCACGTTCGCGGGCAACTTCCCGGGCCGCACCCAGACGATGCCGCTGGCCGTGTACCTGGCCCTCCAGAGCGATCCGGAGGCGGCCGTGGCGCTCAGCCTGGTCCTGCTGGCCGTGTCCGTGGCGGTGCTGGCCGGTCTGCGCGACCGGTGGATGACGACCGGCGGATGAAGGACCTCGGGTGACGACCGGTGGACGGGGCGGGCGGGAGACGACCGGTGGGCGACGACGGGGTGGAGCCGGTGGGCGGCGAGGACGGGGTGAGGAGGACACATGGACGACCGTGACCGAAGGGCGGTGGCCGGCCGCAAGGCCGCTCCCGCGGCCGAGGCCGTGGCGGCGGTCGGGGCCGCGGTGACCGCCGAGGCCGTGGACGAGGGGCTCGACGCCCGTCTCGTCGTCGAACGCGGGGCTTTCCGCCTCGACGTGAGGCTGCGCGTCGCCCCCGGCGAGGTGGTCGCGCTGCTCGGCCCGAACGGCGCCGGGAAGACCACGGCGCTGCGGGCCCTCGCCGGACTGACCGGGCTCACGGGCGGCCGTCTGCTGCTGGACGGCGCCGCGCTGGACGGCCTGCCGCCGGAGGCCCGCCCGGTCGGCGTGGTCTTCCAGGACTACCTGCTCTTCCCGCACCTGAGCGCCCTGGACAACGTGGCCTTCGGGCCGCGCTGCCAGGGCGTGTCCAAGGCGCGGGCCCGGGCCCGCGCCGCCGAGTGGCTGCTCCGGCTGGGCCTGGCGGACCACGCCGGGACCAAGCCGCGCAGGCTGTCCGGGGGCCAGGCCCAGCGCGTCGCCCTGGCCCGCGCGCTGGCCACCCGCCCCCGGCTTCTCCTGCTCGACGAGCCCCTCGCGGCGCTCGACGCCCGCACGCGGCTGGAGGTGCGCGCCCAACTCCGCCGTCACCTGGCCGAGTTCGAGGCCGTCGCCGTGCTGGTCACCCACGATCCACTGGACGCGATGGTGCTCGCCGACCGTCTCGTCGTCGTCGAGGACGGGCGGGTGGTCCAGGAGGGCGCCCCTTCCGACATCGCCCGCCACCCGCGCTCGGACTACATCGCGCGGCTCGTCGGGCTGAACCTCTACCGGGGCGAGTCCGACGGGCATGTCGTGCGCCTGGACGCCGGCCCGTCCCTCACCACCACGGAGGTGCTGACGGGCCCGGTCTTCGTCGCGTTCCCGCCGAGCGCGGTGACGCTCCACCGGGACCGCCCGACCGGGACCAGCGCCCGCAACCTGTGGCGCTGCGAGGTCGCGGGGCTGGAGACCCACCGCGACCAGATCCGCGCCGACCTCTCAGGGGAGCTCCCGCTCGCCGCGGACCTGACGACGGCGGCCGCCGCCGAACTCGACCTGCATCCGGGCGCCGAGGTCTGGGCCGCGGTGAAGGCCACCCAGACCCACGCCTACCCGGTCTGAGCGGGTTCGGCCTCCGCCCGCCGCGTCCCGGGCCCGGCTCACGTCCACGAGCCGCTGCTCCTTCTCGAGTGCTCAAGCCATCGAGTTCTCGACTTATCGAGTTATCGAGTTCTCCAGACGAGACCGCACCTCGCCGCCCGATCATTGTTCTACTATGACGCTAACAACTCAACCAGCCGGCGGGAAGGTCTCATGAAGCGTTCCGTCCGCGGCCCCGCCCTGGCCGCACTCCCCTTCGTCGTGGCCCTGGCCGCCCACGCGGCCCTGTTCGCGATGACGCGCCATCAGCTGCCCGACCCCATGGCGACCCACTTCCGGCTCGACGGGCAGGCGGACGGGTTCACGGGGCGCGGCGCCTTCATGGCCACCAGCACGTCACTGCTCGCCGGTCTCGCCGTCCTCATGGCCGTCCTCGTCGCCCGCGTGAGCGCCCGGAGCGGGTGGCTCCTCGTGACGGGGTACGCGGTCGCCGGGCTGATGGGCTCGCTCTTCGTCTCGGTGCAGCTGGTCAACCACGGTGCGCACGGGGATGCTTCCGGCGCCCGGCTCTCCCCCTGGCACCTGGCCGTCGCCGTCGGGGTGGCGGCGGCGTGCGCCGGGGCGGGGCTCGCGGCCGCCCGGCTTCTCCCCTCCGGTGGTCCGGACGCCGCCTCGGACCCGGCGCGCCCAGGTCTCGCCGACGGCGAACTCGACGCCGGAGAACTCGCGGCCTGGGCGCGGGCCACCGGATCCCGGCCGCTCGGCGCACTGGGCCTGGTGCTGACCGCCGCGGCCCTGGCCCTGGCCCCGTTCACCGGTCCGCTCGCCGCCGTCCCGCTGCTCCTGGGCGGCCTGCCCTGTCTCTGCTTCGCGCGGCTGTACGTCACCGTGGACCGTCAGGGGCTGACCGTGGCCCCGGGCCGGCTGCCCTGGCCCCGGATACGGCTGCCGCTGGAGTCGCTGACCGGCGCCTCGCACCGGCAGGTGGACGCCCTGGGCGACTTCGGCGGCTGGGGGTACCGGGTCCGCGCCGGCGGTTCGGGGGTCATCCTTCGCTCCGGCCCGACGCTCGTCGTACGCCGTGCGGGCGGGCGCGAGTTCGCCGTCACGGTCGACGACCCGGCCACCGCGGCCGCTCTGCTCAACGCCCTGATCGCCCGGCGGGAGGCGCACTGACGTGCTGATCCGCGTCGACCCCGGCTCGAACGTGCCCCTGGGCGCCCAGATCGCCGCGCGCGTGCGGCGGGCCGTCGCCGAGGGGGAGATCGCCCCCGGTGAGCGGCTGCCGCCCGCCCGCGCGCTCGCCGAATCGCTCGGCGTCAACCTGCACACCGTGTTGCGCGGCTACCAGGAGCTGCGCGACGAAGGACTGATCGAGCTGCGGCGCGGGCGCGGGGCGATGGTGCTCGCGGGGACCCCGGCCCGCGCCCGTCTGCTGGAGCACGTGCGGTCACTCGTGTCCCAGGCGCACGCCCTCGGGCTCTCCGAGGACGAGGTGGTCGCCCTGGTGCGCGACGGTCTCAGATCCGGCGGGACCTGACGCCCGCCGGGGCCGCAGCCCCCGGGCTCTCACCCGTATTCCGTCGCCGCGTCCAGGAGCCACTCCGTCAGATACCCGGCGAAGGACGAGCGGACGAGCACCCAGAAACCGGCGCCGGGGTCGTCCCGGGCCACCAGGACGACCTGGGTGCGGGCCAGCGTCGTCTGGGCGCAGCGTCCGGCGCCGAAGGCGTACGGGTGGAGGTCCAGCGCGCAGCCGTGGGCCAGCAGATCGCGGGCGCGGGGGCCGGACACGAGCAGGGTGGTGCGCTGGGCGGACACGTCCGTGACGGACACGTGCCCCTCGCCGCCCCCGGCGCCGATCCGGTGTTCCAGGTCGCGCCCGCTGCCGGCCGGTCCCACGACGAGCCATTCGTCCGGGCCGAGCCACAGCACGCGCGCCGCTCCGGCGCGTACGACGGTGTTCGGTTCGAGGGCCAGCGGGGCGCCCAGGGCCAGGCCGACGCCGTCCGCCGCCGCGCCCTTGGCGTCGAGACGGACGTCGATCTGGGCCAGGAAGGGGAGTTCGGCCAGCCGGACCTGGCCGCGCGAGCCGCGGGTGGCGGCGGCCAGACGGCCGGCGTACCGGGCCAGGGGGCTGCGCGGCGCGGTGCGCGGCGCGCTGCTGAGGACGGTGTCAGCCATCGCGGCGGGCTCCCTCGGGGTCGTAGAGGACGGGGCTCGCGACCGTCACCGGGACGAGCCGGTCGCCCACGGGGGCGTACAGCCGCTCGCCGATGCGCTCGCGGCCGCCCTTGACGAGGGCCAGGGCGAAGGTCCGGCCGAGGGCGGCGCTGCGGTAGCTGGAGGTGACGTGGCCGAGCATCGGCACGGGCGGGGCGGGCAGCACGCTGTCGGCCACCAGGTGCGTGCCCTCGGGGAGGAACGTGCCCGGGTCCTCGGGAAGGAGGCCCACCAGCTGCTTGCGGTCGGGGCGGACGGTGTCGGCACGGCTGAAGGAGCGTTTGCCGAGGAAGTCGGGCTTCTTCTTCGACACCGCCCAGCCCATCCCGAGGTCCTGGGGGGTGACGGTGCCGTCGGTGTCCTGGCCGATGATGGGGTAGCCCTTCTCGGCGCGCAGGACGTGCATGGTCTCGGTGCCGTAGGGGGTGATGCCGTAGGGGGCGCCCGCCTCGTACAGGGCGTCCCAGAGGGTCTGCGCCTCCCAGGGCGACACGTTGATCTCGTAGGCGAGTTCGCCGGAGAAGCTGATCCGGCACACGCGGGCGTCGACTCCGGCGACGGTCGTGTCGCGCCAGGCCATGAAGGGGAAGTCGTCCTGGGCGACGGCCAGTCGGGGGGCGAGGGCGCCGAGGACCTCGCGCGAACGCGGGCCGGCCAGGGCGACGGTCGCCCACTGCTCGGTGACCGAGGTGCAGTGCACCCGCAGGTCGGGCCACTCCGTCTGGAGCCACTCCTCCATCCAGTCCAGCACGGCGGCCGCGTTGCCCGTGGTGGTGGTGACCAGGAAGCGGTCCTCGTCGAGGCGGATGACGGTGCCGTCGTCGAAGACCATGCCGTCCAGGCGGCACATCACGCCGTAGCGGATCATGCCGACCTTCAGCGTGCTCATCATGTTGGTGTAGAGCAGGTCGAGGAAGGCGGCGGCGTCCGGTCCCCGCACGTCGATCTTGCCGAGGGTGGAGGCGTCCATGAAGCCCACGCCCTCGCGGGTCGCGGCGCACTCCCGCCGCACCGCGGCCGCCATGTCCTCGCCGTCGCGCGGGTAGTACCAGGGGCGCTTCCACTGGCCCACGTTCTCGAAGAGGGCGCCGTGCGCCACGTGCCACTCGTGCAGGGCCGTGGTGCGCACGGGGTCGTGGAGCGCGCCGCGGTCGCGTCCGGCGAGGGCGGCGAAGGAGACCGGGGTGTAGGGGGGACGGTAGGTGGTCGTGCCGAGGGCGCGGATGTCCACGCCGAGCAGTTCGGCGACGACGCCGCTCGCCAGGACCCCGGAGGTCTTGCCCTGGTCGCCCGCGGTGCCGGCCGTGGTGTAGCGCTTGGTGTGCTCGACGGAGCGCATGCCGGCCCCGGTGGCGCGGGTCAGGTCGTCGACGGTGACGTCGCGCTGGAGGTCGACGAAGCGGGGGGCGCCGTCGCGGCCGGGGACGGTGAAGACCTGCTGGGGCGGCGTCGTCCGCGGCGCGGCGCTCACCTCCGGCAGCGCGGGCGGGTCCGGGGTGTAGCCCTCGGCCTCCAGGGCGCGGGCGCCGGCCGCCGCGCCCTGCGCCAGGACCTCGGCGAGGTCGAACACGCCGTTCGCGGCGCCCGCGGCCTCCACCGCCTGGCGGCAGCCGTCGGGCACGAACGCGCCGATCGCCTCGTCGTGCCGGAGTCTGCCGCCCGCCTGGCTGTACAGGTGGGCCACGGGGTTCCAGCCGCCCGAGACCAGCAGCAGGTCGGCGGTGAACTCCCGCCGCCGGGCCTCCTGTTCGACGTCGGCGGCCCGCCGCCCGTCGCCCGGTCCGGTCGGCCCGCCGTAGGGCGCCACGGTCACCGAGGTGAGGCGCGGGGCGCCGTCCGTGGCGGTCACGGCATGACCGGCGAGCACCTCGATGCCCGCCTGCCGGACCCGGTCCGCCCACTCACCGGGCTCGGGGCGGGTGTCGACGACGGCCACGACGTCCGTGCCGGCCCGGGCCAGGTCCAGTGCGGCGGCGTACGCGCTGTCGTTGGTGGTGAACACGACGGCCCGACGGCCCGGCAGCACGCCGTAACGGTGGACGTAGGCGCGGGCGGAGGCGGCGAGCATCACGCCGGGGCGGTCGTTGTCGGCGAAGGCCAGGGAGCGTTCGTGGGCGCCGGTGGCCAGGACGACCCGGCGGGCGCGGATGCGCCAGACGCGTTCGCGCGAGACCCGGGCCGGGGCCTGCGCGCCGAGATGGCCGGTGCGCCGCTCGACGGCCAGGAGGTGGTTGTCGTCGTAGTGGCCGAAGACGGTGGTGCGACGCAGGACGCGCACCTCGGGGGCCGCGTCGAGCCGTGCGGCCGTCGCGTCGGCCCAACCGGGGAGTTCGCCCGTGCCGAGCAGGCTGCCGCCCGGCTCCGGCCGCTCGTCGGCCAGGATGACGCGGGCCCCGCTGCGGGCGGCCGTCGCCGCTGCGGCGAGGCCGGCCGGGCCCGCGCCGACCACCAGCAGGTCGCAATGGGCGTGCACGGCGTCGTAGCGGGCGGGGTCGGGTTCGGCGGCCAGGCGGCCCTGGCCGGGGAGGCTGGTGGCGACCAGGCCGTCGTGGAGTTCGACGGTGGTCGCCGGGAGCATCGGCTCGGGGAAGGGGGCCTCGATCTGGACGACGGCGTTGGGCTCCTCGACGCCGGCGGAGAAGACGCCCCGGGGGCGGCCGTACTTGATGCTGGTGCCCGTCTGGACGACGCCGCCCGCGAGAAGGGCGGAGGCGAGGGTGTCGCCCCGGAAGCCCCGGTGCTCGACGCCGTCGAAGACGAAGGTGACGGGGTCGCTCCGGTCGATCCGCCCCCCGGCGGGCAGGCGGTACGGCTGGGACCCGTCCGAAGCGAGGGGCGCGGCCGAGGGCTCCGGGCGCCCGCTCGCCGCCGCGGGGGCCTCCTCGTCCGCGAGGGCCGGTCGCGCCGACCGTGCCGGGCGGGCCGGACGCCGGGGTCGCGGGGGCGGGTCGGCCGGGCGCGGGCCGGCGGTCTCGGGGCGCTCCTCCCCCGCCCGGTACACCGCCAGGATCTCGTTCGTCGACGTGTCGCGTACCGCGTTGAACCAGCGGCGGCAGCCCGCCGCGTGGCTCCAGCGCTCGGCGAACGGGCCCTTGGGGTTGTCGCGGAAGAACAGGTAGCGGGCCCACTCCTCGTCGGTCAGCTCCGCGGGGGCGTCCGGGTAGGGCACGTGGGCCTGGCCGCCGTAGTGGAACTCGGCCTCGTCGCGGGGCCCGCACCACGGGCAGGGGATGAGCAGCATGGTTCGGCTCCCTAGTGGGCCACCGCGGCCGCGCCGTGCTCGTCGACGAGCGCGCCGGTGGTGAAACGGTCGAGCGAGAAGGGGGCGTTGAGGGGGTGGGGGGCGTCGTGCGCGATCGTGTGGGCGAGGACCGAGCCGACGCCCGGGGTGGCCTTGAAACCGCCCGTGCCCCAGCCGCAGTTGAGGTACAGGTTCTCGACGGGGCTGAGCCCGACGATCGGCGAGGCGTCCGGGCTGACGTCGACGATGCCGCCCCAGGTGCGCAGGACATGGGCGCGGGCGAACACCGGGAAGAGCTCCAGGGCGGCCGCCATCTGCTCCTCGATGATGTGGAACGCACCGCGCTGGGTGTAGGAGTTGTAGGCGTCGATGCCCGCGCCCATCACCAGTTCGCCCTTGTGCGCCTGGCTGACGTACACGTGGACCGCGTTGGACATCACCACCGTGGGGTGGACGGGTTCCAGCAGTTCGGACACCAGCGCCTGCAACGGGTGGCTCTGCAAGGGGAGTTCGAAGCCTGCCATGGCCGCGAGCACGGAGGTGTGGCCGGCCGAGCAGAGCGCCACCCTGCCCGCCGCGATCGGACCGAGGGTGGTCTGGACGCCGACCACCCGGCCGCCGACCACGTCCACCCCGGTGACCTCGCAGTTCTGGATGATGTCGACGCCGGCGGCGTCGGCGGAGCGGGCCAGGCCCCACGCCACGTGGTCGTGCTTGGCGATGCCGGCGCGGGGCTGGTAGGTGCCGCCGAGGACCGGGTAGCGCACGGCGGGCGAGGTGTTGACGATGGGGCAGACCTCCCGCACCCCCTCGGCGTCGAGCCAGTGCGCGTCGACGCCGTTCAGGCGGTTGGCCTCGACGCGGCGGACGCTGTCGCGGACGTCCTGGAGGCTGTGGGCGAGGTTCAGCACGCCGCGCTGGGAGAACAGGATGGGGTAGTCGAGTTCGTCCGCCAGGCCCTCCCAGAGCGCGAGGGCGTGCTCGTAGATGCCGGCGCTCTCGTCCCACAGGTAGTTGGAGCGGATGATCGTGGTGTTGCGGGCCATGTTGCCGCCCGCGAGCCACCCCTTCTCCAGCACCGCCACGTCGGTGATGCCGTGGTTCTGGGCCAGGTAGTGGGCGGTGGCCAGGCCGTGTCCGCCGCCGCCCACCACGATGACGTCGTAGCTGCGCCGGGGCTCGGGGGTGCGCCACAGCCAGTCGGGGTGTTCGGGCAGTTCGGCGCCGGGGGTGCGGGGGCTCATCGGGCGGCTCCGGCTTCTGCTGCGGCGGGCGGCCGGTGGTGCGGCCGGGCGCGCGGGGTGGTGCGGGCCTCGCAAGTCCGGTCCGCGGCGGGCGTGTTCAGCGCGTGCATACGGCGTTCGGGTTCCTCTCGGCGGCCTCTGCGACGGGGGGACGGGACAGGGCGCGGGGCGGGAGCGGCGCTCTCGTGGCGCGCGGCCCGGGGCGGCGCTCAGCCACGGAGCCGGGACATCGTCGGGTCGAACAGCGGTTCCTCGGCGACGACCGCCTCGACGCGCCGGTCGAAGTAGCCGATGTGCAGGGCGGTGCCCGCGGCGGCGAGTCCGGCGGGGAGCCAGGCGTAGGCGATGCCCTTGCCGATCGTGTGGCCGTAGGCCGCGCTGGTGACGTAGCCGACGGCGCGCTCGCCGTCGTACACCGGTTCCTTGCCCATGACCACCGAGCCCGGGTCGTCGATGGTGAGGCAGGTCAGTTTGCGCCGCACGTCGGCCCTGCGGCGCTCCAGGGCGGCCTTTCCGATGAAGTCGCCCTTGTCGAGCCTGACGGCGAAGCCGACGCCGGCCTCGTAGGGGTCGTGCTCGTAGGTCATGTCGGCGCCGAAGGAGCGGTAGCCCTTCTCCAGTCGGAGACTGTTGAAGGCGCCCCGTCCGGCGAGGATCCCGCCGAGCGGCTCGGCCGCGCGCCACAGCGTGTCCCACAGCTTCCCGCCCTGGTCGGCGGTGGTGTAGAGCTCCCAGCCGAGTTCGCCCACGTAGGACAGCCGCATGGCGGTCACGGGCACCGAGCCGACGTAGGCGCGTTTGGCGCGGAAGTACTTCAGGCCGGCGTCGGAGAAGTCGTCGTCGGTCAGGGGCTGGAGCACCTTGCGCGCGAGCGGCCCCCACAGGCCGATGCAGCAGGTGCCGGGGGTGATGTCGCGCACCTGGACCGAGCCGTCGGCCGGGAGGTGGCGGGTGAACCAGTCCAGGTCCAGGTTGCCGTTGGCGCCGACCTGGAAGAGGTCGCGGGCCAGGCGGGCGACGGTGATGTCGCTGCGGATGCCGCCGTCGTGGTCGAGGAGCAGGGTGTAGGTCACCGAGCCGACGGACTTGGCGACCTTGCCGGTGACGAGCCGCTCCAGGAAGGCGGCGGCGCCCGGTCCGGCGACCTCCAGCCGCTTGAGGGCCGTCATGTCGTACATCGCGACGGTCTCCCGGGTGACCTGCGCCTCGGCCGCCACGACGGGCGACCAGAAGCGCGCCGCCCAGTCGCCGGGCAGGGCGAGGGAACGGCCCTCCACGAGAGGGGCGTTGGCCTCGTACCACTGGGGGCGCTCCCAGCCGCCCGCCTCCAGGAAGACGGCGCCGTGCTCCTGCTGGCGGGCGTAGAAGGGGCTGGTGCGGATCGGGCGCGGGTCGCCGGAGGGCTGGAGGGGGTGGAGGATGTCGTAGACCTCGACGAAGTTGCGGCAGTCGCGGGTCAGGACGTACTCCGGGGAGAGCTGGTGCGGCTCGAAGCGGTTGACGTCGCACTCGTGCAGGTCGAACGACGAGCAGAAGCCGTCGACGAGCCATTCGGCCATCGCCCGCCCGACGCCCGCCGAGTGGGTCACCCACACGGCCTCGGCGACCCAGAAGCCCTTGACGTCGGACGACTCGCCCAGGAGCGGGAAGTTGTCGGTGGTGAACGAGAACAGCCCGTTGATGCCCTCCTCGATCTTCGCCTCCCTCGTGGCGGGGAGCAGCGCCCGGGTCTCGGCCCAGGCGTCCGCGAAGTCGTCCTCGGTGAACTCCTGGACCGACGGCATGCCGTCGGCCTCGTCGACGGAGAGGATGTCGTCGGCGGTGACGGGCATGGGGCGGTGGCCGTAGTAGCCGATGCCGATGCCGTCGAAGCGGTCGCGGTAGTAGAGGTCGCCGTCCTGGTGGCGCAGGATCGGGCGGACCGCCTCCTCCCGCTGGCCGGCCAGTGCCGGGAGCGGGCCGGTCCAGGCGAGCTGGTGGGCGAGCGGGGTGAGCGGCAGGTTCATGCCGACCATGCGGGCGATCTTCGGTCCCCAGATCCCGGCGCAGCACACGACGATGTCGGCGGGGATCTCGCCCTGGTCGGTGAGGACGCCGGTCACCTCGCCGTCCGCCTGCCGGACGTCGAGCACCTCGTGGCGGGCCAGGAAGGTCACGCCGCGCTCGGTGGCCCGGCGGATCTGGGCCTCGACGGCGAGGACGGCCTTGGCGAGGCCGTCGGTGGGCACGAGGAGGCCGCCGAGGACCCGCTCGCGGTCGACGAGCGGGTGCCGTGCCACGCACTCGTCGGCGGTGAGCAGCCGCCCCTCGACGCCCCAGGCGGTGATCCAGCCGTGACGGCGGTGCAGTTCGGCGAGGCGCTCGGGGGTCGTGGCGATCTCCAGCCCGCCGACCTGGAGGAAGCAGGGTTCGCCGTCGACGTCGAGGGAGGAGAGCTTCTCGACCGTGTAGCGGGCCAGCTCGGTCATGGTCTTGGAGGAGTTCGTCTGGAAGACCAGGCCCGGGGCGTGCGACGAGGAGCCCCCGGTGGCGGGGAGCGGGCCCTGGTCGACCACGGTCACTTCGGTCCAGCCTCGTGCGGAGATCTCGTCGGCGAGGGCCGCTCCCACGACGCCCGCTCCGATGATCACCACTCGGGGTCCCGCCATCGCCGCACCTCCGAATCGACCGGCCCAGCCGGTGAAGTTGCTGTCTGCGCAACATGCTTCAGGTTGCGCAACTCAATGTGCCCGTCGCGGGGAGGGGGTGTCAAGGGGTCCGTGACGTCGGGGAACGGGCCGGTGCGCGGCCTCCCGGGCGGGCCCGGACACGACGATGCCCGGCCGTCCGGGAACGGGGGGAACGGGGGCTACTTGAGCCAGGCGTCCACCTTGGCGCGGTTGGCGTCGACCCACTTCTTCGCCGCGGCGTCGGGGGTCATCTTGTCGACCGCGATGTACTTGGCCACGACGTTCTGGTCGTCGTTCGTCCAGTGGAACTTCTTCACCAGGTCGTAGGCGGGACTGCCGGACTTGGCGAACTTCGCGCTGACGATCTTGTCCAGGTCGTACACGGGGTAGTCGCAGGCGATCTTCGCCGGGTCGGCGTCACAACCCGCCTTGTAGGCGGGCAGGTTCACCTTCACCAGCGGCACCTCCGACAGGAACCACTGCGGCTCGTAGAAGTAGCCGATCACCCATTCCTTGTTCTTCTCCGCCTTGCGGTAGGCCTGGATGAGCGCCGTCTCGCTGCCCGCGTACACCACCTTGAAATCGAGCTTCAGGTTCTTCACCAGGGCCTCGTCGTTGGTGACGTACGACGGGTCGCCGTCCAGCAGCTGGCCCTTGCCTCCCGACTCGGAGGTCTTGAAGTTCGCCGCGTACTTGTTCAGGCTCTTGTAGTCGGTGATGTCCGGGTGGGCCTTCGCGAGCCACGGCGGCACGTACCAGCCGATGATGCCCTTGTTGCCGGTCGGACCGGCCGAAAGGGCCGTCTTCTGCCCGTCGATGTACTTCTTCCTCAGGTCGTCGTGCCCCCAGTTCTCCAGGACGGCGTCCACCTCGCCCGTCCCGAACCCCTGCCAGGCGATCTCCTCCTTGAGGTCCTTCTTGGTGACCTTGCAGCCGAGGTCGTGCTGGGCCACGTACGCGACGACCGCCGCGTCCGCCTCGTAGCCCACCCACGGGTTCACGGCGAGGTTGAAGGCCCCGCACTTGCCGGAGCCGCTCGAACCGTCCGCACCCGCGGACTCGCTCCCGACCTTCGCCCCTCCGCACGCGGTGAGGGTGAGGCCGAGGACAGCCAGGCCGGCAGCGCCGGCTCGCCAGTGTCTTGCCATGGTGTCGTGCTCCTTAAGCGCTCGCGCGGCGCGCGGCTGCCTGAGTGATCCGGTCGAACATGACTCCGAGCAGTACGATGGCGAGCCCCGCAGCGAGCCCCTTGCCGTACAGCTCTCCCTGCGAGAACCCGGCGACGACGTCGTAGCCGAGGGCGCCGGCCCCCACCAGACCGCCCACCACCACCATCGACAGGACGTAGATCAGACCCTGGTTGGTGGCGAGCGTCAGGGCGCCGCGTGCCATCGGCAGCTGGACCTTGGTGATGATCTGCCAGGTGGTGCACCCGGCGGCGGTGGCCGCCTCCACGGTGGTCTCGGGCACGGCCCGCACACCATCCGCGATGATCTTGATGGCGACCGGCGCCGCGTACACGACGGCGGCGACGATCGCCGTGAAGCGCGTCGCGCCGAACAGCGCGAGGAACGGCACCAGATAGACGAACGGCGGCATGACCTGCGCCGCGTCCAGGCTGGGCCGCAGCATCCGGTCCACGAGCGGGCCGCGCCCCATCCACACGCCGAAGACGACGCCCAGCGCCATCACCAGCACCGTCGCCACGAGGGTCGAGGCCAGCGTCGTCATGGCGTCCGACCACAGCCCCGTGCCGACCAGCAGGCCCGCGCACACGATCGTGGTGATCCCGGCCCGCGGGCCGCCGAGCACCACGCCGAGCGCGATCAGCACCGCGCCCACGAGCCACCACGGCGAGTCGGTGAGCAGCGACTGGAAAGGGTTGAGCAGACCGTTGGTGAGGGCGTCCCGGAAAGCGTTGGTGAGGCCCGACAGGTTGTCCTGGGCCCAGGTCGTCACGTCGTCCGCCGTCCTCGCGATGCTGCTGCCCGCGCCGCCGTCGCCGGGGAACTCCGCCGCCCACAGATAGGTGTGCGACAGGTAGACCAGGACGGCCGTGACGGCCGCGCCCGCGCCCAGCAGCGGCCGCCGCCAGGCGAGGAAACGGCTCCTGGAACGCCGGGCCGCCTCGGCCCGGGCGCTGGCAGCCGTCGTGACGCGGTCCAGGACGATCGCCATCACGACGATGGCCAGGCCCGCGTTGAAAGCCGTGCCGACGTCGAGCGACTGCAAGGCCTGCACGACCGTCTTGCCGAGCCCGGGCGCGTCGATCAGGGCGGCGATGGTCACCATGGCGAGGGCCGCCATGATCGACTGGTTGACGCCCATCACCACGGTCCGCTTCGACATCGGCAGCAGCACCTTCACCAGCGCCTGCCGGCGCGTCGCGCCCAGCGACTCGGCCGCCTCGGCGGTGGTCTCCGGCACGGAGCGGATGGCGTGCGCGGTGATGCGGATCGCCGGCGGCGCCGCGTAGATCACGGTGGCGATCGTGGCGGAGGCGCCGCCGATGAGGAAGAACAGGGTCAGCGGGGCCAGGTAGACGAAGGTCGGCATCGTCTGCATGAGGTCCAGCAGCGGCGTCACGACCCGGTTGAACCGGTCGGACAGGCCCGCCCACACGCCCAGCGGGATCGCGATCAGCAGCGCCACCAGCACGGCGGAGAGGGTGAGGGCCAGGGTGTCCATGCTCTCCTGCCACAGCCCCTGGAGCCCGAAGAAGGTGAACCCGGCGACCGCCAGCAGCGCCACCCGCCAGTTGCCCACGGCCCACGAGACGTAGCCGGCGATGCCGACGACGCCGAGCCAGCCGATCTGCGGGACGGGGCGGCCGGCGGAGGGCTGGGAGATCAGGTCCTGCACGAAGCTGACGAGATGGCCGATGACCAGCCGGATCTCGTTGAAGAAGTACAGGAAGAGCGGGTTGGAGTCGCGGTGCGCGCCGATGGAGTCGTTGACGTCGTTGAACCAGCGGTGCAGGCCGGTGAGATCGGCCGCGGCCAGGGACAGGGTCTGCTTCCCGCGCAGCACGGCGAAGAGCACCAGCCAGCCGACCAGGATCGCGGCCACGGCCGCGGACCGGCCGAGCCGGCGCCGCCCGGTGGGGGGTCCGGGGCGCGGTGGGGCGACGGCGGGGTCCGTCGTCTCGGGCTTCTCCACGGCGACGGTCATCACATGCCGCCTTCCCGTCCGGCGACCACCGCGAGGATCTCCTCGTCTCCGACGATGCCGAGCAGCCGGCCGTTCTCGACGACCTTGACCGGTCTGTCGGCCGCCAGCACCGCGCGGGTGGCCTCGCGCACCACGACGTCCGGGCCCAGTTCGGGGCCGTCGAGGGCGTCGCCGTCCGCGGGCGGGCGCATGATCCACCGCAGGGTCAGGACGTCGCCGCGCGGCACGTCCCGGACGAACTCGCGGACGTAGTCGTCGGCCGGCGCGCCCACCAGTTCGTCGCCGGTGCCGCACTGGACGGTCCTGCCGTCGCGCATGATGAGGATGCGGTCGCCCAGTTTCAGGGCCTCGGACAGGTCGTGGGTGATGAACACCATGGTCTTGCCGACCTCGTGGTGCAGCCGGATGACCTCGTTCTGCATGTCGCGGCGGATCAGCGGGTCGAGCGCCGAGAAGGGTTCGTCGAAGAAGAGGACGTCCGGGTCGCCGGCCAGCGCGCGGGCGAGGCCGACACGCTGCTGCATGCCGCCGGAGAGCTGGTCGGGGTAGGAGTTCTCGTAGCCGGCGAGGCCGACGAGCTCGACGACCTCCTGCGCCCGCGCGGTGCGCTCCGCGCGGCTCATGCCGCGGATCTCCAGGCCGAAGGCCACGTTGTCCACCACGCGGCGGTGCGGCAGCAGCCCGAAGTGCTGGAAGACCATGGAGAACTTGCGGCGGCGCAGCTCGCGCAGCCGCTTCGCGTCCGCCCCGCGGATGTCGCCGCCCTCGAAGACGACCTCGCCGGAGGTGGGCTCGATCAGCCGGGTCAGGCAGCGCACCAGGGTGGACTTGCCGGAGCCGGACAGCCCCATCACGACGAACACCTCGCCGGGCGCCACGTCGAACGTGACGTCCCGTACGGCCGCGGTGCAGCCGGTGCGCTCCATCAGCTCGCGGCGGCCGAGTCCGCACAGCTCCTCGGAGCCCGGCACCCGGTCGGCCTTCGGTCCGAACACCTTCCACAGGTTGCGCACGGAGACGACCGGAGTGCCGTCGGCGTCCTCGGGCGTGCCGCGTCGCTGCGGCGCCTCGGTCTGTGTGGGGGTCACGATCGACCTCATTTCGGCGTTCAGCCGCGGAACCAGCGCTGCGGCCGGGGTTGGATGTTCTGCCAGATGTGCTTGGGCTCTCGGTACTCGTCCAGGCCGGTCCGTCCCAGCTCCCGGCCCACGCCCGAGTGCCCGAAGCCACCCCATTCCGCCTGCGGCACATAGGGGTGGTAGTCGTTGATCCACACCGTGCCGTGGCGCAGCCGGCGGGCGACCCGCTGGGCCCGGCCCGCGTCCTGGGTCCAGACGGCGCCGGCGAGTCCGTACTCGGTGTCGTTGGCGATGCGCACGGCGTCGTCCTCGTCGGTGAAGCGCTCCACGGTGAGCACGGGCCCGAAGGACTCCTCGTGCACCACGCGCATGTCCTGCCGGCACTCGTCGAGGACGGTCGGCGGGTAGTAGTGGCCGCCCGACAGGGCGGGGTCGGCCGGGCGTTCGCCGCCGCAGCGCAGCACGGCGCCCTCGGCGAGGCCCGCGGCGACGTACGCCTCGACTTTGTCCCGGTGCCGCGCGGAGATCAGCGCGCCGGTCTCGGCGTCGGGGTCGAAGGGGCCGCCGAGGCGGATCCGGCGGGCGCGCCGGACGATCTCGTCGACGAGCCGGTCGTGCAGGCGGTCCTCGACGATCAGCCGGGCGCCGGCCGAGCAGACCTGCCCGGAGTGCAGAAAGACGGCCGTGAGAGCGAAGTCCACGGCCGTCTCGAAGTCGGCGTCGGCGAACACCACGTTGGGGTTCTTTCCGCCGAGTTCCAGGGCCACCTTCTTCACCGTCGCCGCGGCGGTGGCCATGATCCGTCTGCCGGTCTCCAGGCCGCCGGTGAAGGAGACCATGTCGACGTCCGGGTGCTCGGCGAGGGGCGCGCCCGCCTCGGGTCCGGCGCCCAGGACGAGGTTGGCCGCGCCGGCCGGGAGTCCGGCCTCGTGCAGGGCTCTCATCAGCAGGACGGAGGTGGAGGGGGTGAGCTCGCTGGGCTTGAGGACCACGGTGTTGCCGGCGAGAAGAGCCGGGGCGACCTTCCAACTGGCTTGCAAAAGAGGGTAGTTCCAGGGGGTGATCAGCGCGCAGACCCCGACGGGCTCGTAGACGACGCGGCTGACGGCGTCCTCACGGCCGGTGTCGACGACCCGGCCGGCGTCGACGCCGCCGATCCCGCCGTAGTAGCGCAGACAGGAGACGACGTCGGCGATGTCGTACTCGCTCTCGACCAGTCGCTTGCCGGTGTCCAGCGATTCGGCCCGGGCGAACTCCTTCGCGTCGCGCTCGACGAGGTCGGCGGTGCGCAGCAGGAGCGCGCCCCGCTCCCGCTCGGGGGTCCGGGGCCAGGGGCCCTCGTCGAAGGCCCGGCGGGCGGCGACGACGGCGGCCTCGGCGTCGGCGCGCGTGGCCTCCGACACGGTCGCCACAGGGGATCCGTCGGCGGGACACCGGATCTCCCGGCGGCCGCCGGCCACCGGGTCACGCCATTCGCCATCCACATACAGGTCTGCCACGCGCCTTGCCCTTCACAGGAAATGCGTTGCGCATTGTGCATCCAATTGCTTGTGGTGGAACACCCTGGCGAATGTCCGGACACACGTCAAGAGGTTGGCCGATGACGATTTCGCCAGGCGGTCAGTTGTCCGGCCGCCCTTGACCACGGGCGACACCGAGTCGACCATGTTGCGTATCGCTCACCATGTTGTGCATTACGCACCGACGGAGGCCGACGTGTCCCCTGAGTTGTCCCGCCCCCCATCGGGCCGTGAGTACGTCCTGACCCTCTCCTGTCCCGACCGGGCGGGCCTGGTCCACGCCGTCAGCGGATTCCTCGTCCGCAACGGCGGCAACATCCTGGAGAGCCAGCAGTTCGACGACCGGCTTCAGGACCGCTTCTTCATGAGGGTCCACTTCGACGTTTCCGATCCGGACGCGGATCTGGAAACACTGCGTCACCGATTCGGCCCCGTCGCCGAGGCCCACCGGCTTGCGTGGGCGCTGCGGGACGCGGCCACCGCGACCCGCACGCTCATCATGGTGTCGAGGTTCGGCCACTGCCTGAACGATCTGCTCTTCCGGCAGCGCACCGGTTCGCTGAACATCGAGATCGCCGCGGTCGTCTCCAACCACCGTGACTTCGAGGCGCTGGCGGGCACCTACGGCGTCCCCTTCCACCATGTCCCGGTGACCCGGGACACCAAGGCCGAGGCCGAGGCGCGCCTGCTGGAGCTGGTGCGCGACCTGGACGTCGACCTCGTGGTGCTGGCCCGCTACATGCAGATCCTCTCCGACGACCTGTGCAAACAGCTCGAGGGTCGCGCCATCAACATCCACCACTCCTTCCTGCCCAGTTTCAAGGGCGCGCGCCCCTACGAGCAGGCCTACGACCGCGGGGTGAAGCTCGTCGGGGCGACCGCGCACTACGTGACGCCGGAGCTGGACGAGGGGCAGATCATCGAGCAGGACGTGGTCCGCGTGGACCACTCCCTCGACCCCGGGCAACTGGTCACGGTCGGCCGGGACGTGGAGGCGCAAGTGCTCGCGCACGCCGTGAAGTGGCACAGCGAGAGCCGGGTCATGGTGGACGGAAACCGGACGGTGGTCTTCCGCTGACCATGCCGTATACGAAGCGGGCGGGAGCCGGCCGGGGATCGGGCCGGCCCCCGCCCGCTCGTGCGCGCCGCGGAGCCGGCGCCCGCGCGGAGCACGCGTCGGCGTCGGCGGTCCCTCAGCCGCCGAGCCGTTCCAGCAGCGCCCGGCGCCACCGTTCCGTCTCGGCGATCTGGTTGAAGGTGAACAGGTGAAGTCCCGCCACTCCCGCGGAGGGCGCGGTCAGCGCCGGCGCGGTGCGGGTGAGCAGCGTCTCGGGCGAGTACCCTCCGGGCGCGGCGAAGCGCAGGAACCACGAGGGGTGCCTGGTCAGGAAGCGGGCCGACTCCCCCACGCCGATCTTCGTCGCCATGGCCAGCAGTTTGGCCCGTTGCACCGGGCCCGCGACCCCGAGGTGGACGGGCAGCGCGACGTGCCGGGCCCTGATCCGGGCGATCCACTCCCCCAGCACGCGCGCGTCGAAGCAGAGGTTGCTCACGATGTACGTGGCGTGTTCGCGCTTGTCCCACATCGCCTGGACGGTGAGATCGTCGTGGATGAGGGGATGGCTCTCCGGGTAGCCGGTGATGCCCACCCGGGCGAACGGGCTGCCCAGTTCGCCCAGCCGGCGCAGCACCGGCAGGGCGCCGGGGTAGGGACCGGCGGGCGGGTCGGCGTCGCCCGCCGGGACGAAGACGTCGTCCACTCCCTCCCCGCGCAGCCGGTCGACGACGTCCTTGAGGTGCACGTCGTCGCGCAGGAGCCGCGCGGGGACGTGCGGCACGACGCGGTAGCCGTGCGCGGCCAGGCGGGCGGTGAGGTCCAGGGTCGGTTCCAGGCCCTTGACGGGCGACGCCGTCACGGTGACGACGACGTCGCGCGGGACGTGGGCGAGGACCTTGTCCTCGGTGGCCGTGGCGGGCAGCACCTCGTAGCGGACGTGGTCGAGCAGCGTGCGCAGGTCTCGGGCGGCCACCTCTACCCGGCCTGTTCGCGGGCGTCGTGGTGGCGGTAGAAGGCGGCGGCCGAGGGGGGCAGCGGCTCCTTGCCGAGGATCAGGTCGGCGGCCTTCTCCGCGATCATCATCACGGGTGCGTAGATGTTGCCGTTGGTGACGTAGGGCATGACCGAGGCGTCCACCACCCGCAGTCCGTCCACGCCGTGCACGCGCATGCTGTCGGGGTCGACGACGGCCATCTCGTCGGTGCCCATCTTGCAGGTGCACGAGGGGTGCAGGGCGGTCTCGCCGTCCCTGGCCACCCAGGCGAGGATCTCCTCGTCCGTCCCGACGGACGGCCCGGGCGAGATCTCTCCGCCGTTGTAGGGGGCGAGCGCGGGCTGGTTGAGGAGCTCGCGGGCCACGCGGACCGCCTCGACCCACTCGCGGCGGTCCTGCTCGGTGGAGAGGTAGTTGAAGCGCAGCGCGGGATGCTCCCTCGGGTCCCTGCTCCTGATCTTCACCGAGCCGACGGCGTCGGAGTACATGGGGCCGACGTGCACCTGGTAGCCGTGTCCGCCGGCGGGCACGGAGCCGTCGTAGCGGACCGCGATCGGCAGGAAGTGGAACATCAGGTTGGGGTAGGCCACGTCCTCGTTGCTGCGGCAGAAGCCCCCGGCCTCGAAGTGGTTGGTGGCGGCGGGCCCCTTGCGCAGCAGCCACTGCAACCCGATGAAGGGCGCCCGCCACTTCGCCAGGTACGGCTGCATGGAGACGGGCTGCTTGCAGGCGTACTGGATGTACACCTCCAGGTGGTCCTGGAGGTTCTCGCCGACGCCGGGCAGGTCGTGGACGACGTCGATGCCGAGGGACGCGAGTTCCCCGGCGTTGCCGACGCCGGAGAGCTGGAGCAGCTGCGGCGAGTTGATCGCGCCGCCGCACAGGACGACCTCCTTGGCGCGGACCCGCCGCGGAGCGCCCCTTCCACGCCGGTACTCGACGCCCACGGCCCTTTTGCCCTCGAACAGGACGCGGGTGACGAGGGCCCGCGTCCTGACCGTGAGGTTGGGGCGCTTCATGGCGGGCTTGAGGTAGGCCCGGGAGGCGGAGAGCCGGCGTCCGCGGTGGACGTTGCGGTCGAACCGGGCGAAGCCCTCCTGCCGGTAGCCGTTGACGTCGTCGGTCGGGGCGTGGCCCGCCTCCTCGGTGGCCTTGAGGAACGCGCCGAACAGCGGGTTCGTCGCCGGGCCGCGTTCGAGGACGAGCGGGCCGTCGTGGCCGCGGAACTCGTCGTCGGGGTCGGCGGCGAGGCAGTTCTCCATCCGCCGGAAGTACGGCAGGCAGTGCGCGTAGTCCCAGTTCCCCATGCCGGGGTCGGCCGCCCAGCGCTCGTAGTCCATGGGGTTGCCGCGCTGGAAGATCATGCCGTTGATGCTGCTGGACCCGCCCAGCACCTTGCCGCGCGCGTGGTAGACGCGTCGGCCGCCCATGTGCGGTTCGGGCTCGGACTCGTACTTCCAGTCGTAGAACCGGTTGCCGATGGGGTAGGTCAGCGCCGCGGGCATGTGGATGAAGACGTCCCACGGGTAGTCGGACCGGCCCGCCTCCAGCACCAGCACCCGGTTGGCCGGGTCCGCGGAGAGCCTGTCGGCCAGTGCGCTGCCGGCCGAACCGCCGCCGACGATGACGAAGTCGTACTGAAGGGAAGCCATGGTGCCTCGTCTCGCTCGCGCCACAGATACGCGACGCATGGTAGTGCCAGTAGCGCCATACGCACCAGGTTGCGCGCCACGCAACCTGTGAAGGCTGTCGCCGCGTTCCCGACGCGCCTTCGCCACTTGCCTCCGCGTTGTTTACTACGCGTATAGTTTCGTTGTGAGCAACCACAGCACAGACACCGAGACAACCAATTCGCAGGCCGGCGGAGTGCAGTCGGTAGACCGTGCCATCAGCGTCCTGGAGATCCTGGCCCAGCGCGGCGAGGCGGGCGTCAGCGAGGTGGCCGCCGAGATCGACGTTCACAAGTCCACCGCGTTCCGGCTGCTCGGCGCCCTGGAGGCGCGCGGCCTCGTGGAGCAGGCGGGCGAGCGCGGCAAGTACCGGCTCGGCTTCGGCATCGTCCGCCTGGCGGGCGCGGTCACCGGGCGCATCGACATCACGCAGCAGGGCCGCCCGGTCTGCGAGCGGCTCGCCGAGGAGATCGGCGAGACCGTCAACATCGCCGTCATGCAGGAGCACTACGCGATCAACCTCTACGAGGTCCGCGGCCCGGGAGCCGTCACCGCGCACAACTGGGTCGGGGAGCTGACCCCGCTGCACGCCACGTCGAGCGGCAAGATCCTGCTGGCGCACCTGCCCGCGCAGGAGCGCGCCGCGCTGCTGTCCGAGGCCGGCCTGAAGAAGGTCACCCAGCGCACCATCACCGCGAAGGCGAAGCTGGAGAAGAACCTCGCCGACGCCCGCGAGCGCGGCTACGCCTGGACCCTGGAGGAGCTGGAGATCGGTCTGCACGCCATGGCGGCGCCGGTCCGCGACCGGGACGGCCGGGTCATCGCCGCGCTGAGCGCCTCCGGCCCCTCCTACCGGCTCACCGAGGAGCGCCTGCACGAGCTCTCGCCGGTCCTGCTGAAGGGCGCGGAGGAGATCAGCCACCGCATGGGCTACCTGGGCTGATCGCCCGTCCGCTGCCGCGGCGGACGCCCCGCGCCCAGGCGCTCGTTCACCCAGTCGTGGAAGGCTCCGATGTGGTGCTCACTGGGCACCAGGACACCGCCCTTGGCGTACATCCGCGAGCTCATGCCGGGCTGCGTGCGCTCGCAGGCCTCGAAGTCCTGGCGGTTGACGCGGTCGAAGAGCTCGACCGACCGGCTGACGTCCTTGCCGCTCGCCACGACGTGCGGGAGGTAGAGCCAGTCGCACTCGACGATCGTGCGGTCCACGGCCACGGGGTACATCCGGTGGAAGATCACGTGGTCGGGCACGAGGTTGACGAAGACCTGCGGCTTGACGGTGATCGCGTAGTAGCGGCGGTCCTGGTCCTCGGACACTCCCGGGATGCGGTCGAGGCCCGCGGAGCCGTCCACGGTGAAGCCCTCCACCTCCTCGCCGAACTCGGCGCCGTGCCCGACGTAGTACTGCGCGGCGTAGCCGTCGGCGAACTCCGGCAGCACCTCGGTGAGTTCGGGGTGGATCGTCGCGCAGTGGTAGCACTCCATGAAGTTCTCGATGATGAGCTTCCAGTTCGCCCGGACGTCGTAGACGATCCGCCGGCCCACGGAGAGGTTGTCGATGTCGTAGCGCGCGATCGACTCGACGTCGCCGAGGCGGCCGACGACCTCGCCGACCACGTCCTCCTCGAAGGAGGGCGGGTTCTCCGCCAGGCAGACCCACACGTAGCCGAGCCACTCGCGCACGGCCACGCTCACCAGGCCGAACTCGGTGCGGCCCACGTCGGGCATCCTGGTGAGGTTGGGCGCGGCGACCAGCTTGCCGTTCAGGTCGTAGGTCCAGGCGTGGTAGGGGCACTGGAAGGCCCGCTTGACCTCGCCGCTCTCCTGTGTGCAGAGCTTCGCGCCGCGGTGCCGGCAGACGTTGAAGTAGGCGCGGATCGAGTCGTCCCGTGCGCGGGTCACGAGGATCGACTCGCGGCCCACGTCGACGGTGCGGAAGGCTCCCGGCCTGGCCAGCTCGGAGGCGCGCGCGACGCAGAACCACATGGTCTCGAATATGTGCTCCTGCTCCTGGACGAAGATCGCCGGATCTGTGTAGGAGGAGCCGGGAAGGGTGGCGATCAGGCTGTCCGGCAGACTGGTCGAGGTCACGGTGCACTCCTCGGGAAACGTCGGGGAGGGGCGGCGCTGCGCGCCACGGGAGCGCGCGGCAGGACGGAGGGCGCGCCTTCACGGGGCGCGGGGAACTGCGCGGGCGGGTCAGCGCGGCGCCGCGGCGCGACGACGACCCGTCGGGGTGTTCACAGCGGGGCGCCGAGCTGCTTGCGCCAGCGGGTGAACAGCCGGGGCTGGTTCATGCCGAGCACGGCGACGGCGCGGCCCGCGCGCCGGTAGACGGCCAGCACGTCCCGGTCGCCCTCGGCGCCTTCCTCGACCGTCACGCTGTCGGCCCCGGCGGCGTGACCGGCGAACTGGATCCTCACGCCGTACTGGTCCGACCAGAAGTACGGGGGCCGTGGCGTGGCCGGCTCCACCGCGCCCGCGGCCAGCAGGGTGGCCACGGCGGCGTCGGGGCGCTCACGCGCGCCCGTCCAGTGTTCGACGCGGCGGTGCGCCCCCGCCCGGGGGTCGTACCAGTTGGCGCAGTCGCCGACCGCGACGACACCGGCCAGGCTGGTGCGGCCGTCGGCGCCGCACTTGACGCCGTTGTCGAGCGCGACGCCGGATCCGCGGAGCCATGCGACGCACGGGGACGCGCCCACGCCGACCACGACGACGTCGGCCGGGAGGGAGCGGCCGTCCTCCAGCAGCACGGCGTCGACCCGGCTGCGCCCGCCGAGCCCCTTGACGCCCACCCCGCACAACAGGCGGACGCCGTGGTCGGCGTGGAGGCCGGAGACCACGGCGCCCATGGCCCGGCCGAGCGGTCCGGCCAGGGGCGTCGGGGCCGCTTCGACGACCGTCACGTCGAGCCCGAGCGCGTGGGCGGTGGAGGCGACCTCGGCGCCGATGAACCCGCCGCCGATCACGACCAGCCGTCCGCCGCGGGCCAGTTCGTCGCGCAGGGCGCGGGCGTCCTCCAGGGTGCGCAGGGTGTGCACCCCGGCCAGGCCCTCGGCGCCGGGCAGCGTGCGCGCGGCCGCGCCGGTGGCGACGACGAAGCCGTCGGCCCGCACCCGTCGTCCGTCGGTGAGCGCGATCGCGCGGTCGACGCGGTCGAGGCCGACGGCGCGGACGCCCAGCATCCACTGTGCCCGCAGGTCCTCGTCGTCCGACTCCAGGGCGAGGTCGGCCTCGCTCACCGCGCCGGCCAGGAACTCCTTGGACAACGGCGGTCTGTCGTAGGGGCGGTGAGGCTCGTCGCCGACGAGGACCAGCCGTCCGTCGTAGCCCTGCTTGCGCAGGGAGCGTGCCGCCGACAGGCCGGCCAGCGAGGCGCCGACCACGGCGACGGTCCTCACGCGGGACCTCCGGCGAGTCTGGCCGTGACACAGGGCGGCAGGTTGGGCGCCGCCGTGGACACCCGGACGTAGATCATGCCGTCCTCGACGATGACCCCGTGCGTGCGGACCGGGAGCTTGGCCGGCGGCGCGTCGACGGCTCCGGTCCGCAGGTCGAACGTCGAGGCGTGCAGCGGGCATTCCACCTGGCAGCCCTCCAGCCAGCCGTCGGCGAGCGAGGCGTCCTGGTGGGTGCAGGTGTCGTCGATGGCGAAGACCTCGCCGTCGTCGGTATGGAACACCGAGACCGGCGGATCGATGTCGAGCCTGAAGGCCTCGCCTCGCGGGAGATCCGCGAGACGGCACGCGGGAATCATCATGACACCTCGGTGCGTATAGCGAAACGGATTGCGGTAAGCGCAACATCAGTCTGGAGGCGTCCCAGAACCCTTGTCAAGGCGTCCAGAGCCTTGCTTCGCGGGGCCTCGCGGACCTGGTCGAACGCAGCCCGAAACGCCCGTACCACCTGCGGGAACAGGCGGTACGGGCGCCGTGCCGGAGCCCTGGGGGGAGGTCAGAATCCGCGGTCGATCCACTCCTGGAGGTGCGGACGCTCCGCGGCGATCGTGGTCGCCGCACCGTGGCCGGTGTGGACGACCGTGTCGCCGGGCAGCGTCAACAGCCGGTCCCGGATGGAGTCGACGATGGTGGGAAAGTGGCTGTAGGACCGCCCGGTCGCCCCCGGGCCGCCCGCGAACAGCGTGTCGCCGCTGAAGAGGGCGCCCAGGTCCGGGGCGTGCAGGCACACCGCGCCGGGCGCGTGCCCGGGCGTGTGCAGGACGGTGAGGTCGACGCCCGCCGCCTCGATGACCTGGCCGTCGACGAGGTGGGCGTCCGGATCGCGGTCGGGGTGGGTGAGCTTCCACAGCGGGAGGTCGTCGGGGTGCAGCCAGATCGTCGCGCCCGTGAGGTCCGCGAGGGCGGGGGCGGCGCCGACGTGGTCGTTGTGCGCGTGGGTGCACACGATGGCCGTCAGCCGCCGGTCACCGACCGCCTCGGCGATGGCGGCGGCGTCATGGGCCGCGTCGATGACGACGGCCTCATGGTCGTCGCCCACGATCCACACATTGTTCTCCACCTCCCAGGTACCCCCGTCAAGACTGAACTGACCCGACGTCACGAGGCGTTCGATGCGCGCGCCGGCCGTCACAGGACCACCACCGAGCGCAGCACATCCCCGGCATGCATCCGCTCGAAGGCCTTCTCGACCTCGTCCAGGGCGATGGTCTCGGTGACGAACGCGCCGAGATCCAGGCGGCCCTGGAGGTGGAGGTCGATGAGCATCGGGAAGTCGCGGGAGGGCAGGCAGTCGCCGTACCAGGACGACTTCAACGCCCCGCCGCGCCCGAACACGTCCAGCAAAGGCAGTTCGAGCTTCATCTCCGGCGTCGGCACGCCCACCAGCACCACCGTGCCCGCCAGGTCACGGGCATAGAAAGCCTGCTCGTACGTCTCCGGCCGGCCCACCGCCTCGATCACCACGTCCGCGCCGAACCCGCCCGTCAGCTCACGGATCGCCTCCACCGCATCCACCGACCGGGAATTCACCGTATGCGTCGCGCCCATCGCCCGCGCCTTCTCCAGCTTGCGGTCGTCGACGTCCACCGCGATGATCCGCGCCGCCCCGGCCAGCCTGGACCCCGCGATCGCCGCGTCCCCCACCCCGCCACACCCGATGACCGCCACCGAATCACCACGCCCCACGTTGCCGGTGTTGATCGCCGCCCCGATGCCCGCCATCACCCCGCAACCCAGGAGCCCCGCCACCGCCGGCGCCACCGACGCGTCCACCTTCGTACACTGCCCGGCCGCCACCAGCGTCTTCTCCGCGAACGCCCCGATACCCAACGCCGCAGACAACTCCGTCCCGTCCACCAACGACATCCGCTGCACCGCGTTGTGCGTGGCGAAGCAGTACCAAGGACGCCCCCGCAGACACGCCCGACACTGCCCACACACCGCACGCCAGTTCAACACGACGAAATCACCCGGCGCCACGTCCGTGACACCCTCACCCACCGACTCCACCACACCCGCCGCCTCATGACCGAGCAGGAACGGGAACTCGTCGTTGATCCCACCCTGCTTGTAATGCAGGTCGGTGTGACAGACCCCGCAGGCCTGAACCTTCACCACCGCCTCGCCCGGACCCGGGTCCGGGATCACGATCGTCTCCACGCGCACCGGCTCGTCGCGGCCCGGCGCGATCACCCCGCGCACTTCCTGCGGCATGTTGCAGCCCCTTTCTTCGTAGGACGTCCGTCCCGGTGACGACCCTACGCGTGCGCCGTCGGCACGGGCGCGGGCGACGTGGCCGGACCGCGCCGCGAACGCGTGCGGCCGGCCGTGCGCGAGGACCGCCGACGCGGGTCCTCTCCCGAGCTGCCGCCACTGGTGGCAAGGGAGTTGATCGAGGACCCGGGCCATGACCGGCCGATCATGTGCGCGTCGCCCGCCCCGACCGCCCTGGCGGTCACGGGCTCGGTGGTGGACCGCAGCGAGCCCGGTGGTCCGACGGCCCGCGTCACCTCCGACACGACCCTGCTGCGTGAGGCCACCACGGACTCCCTGGCCGGTCTCGGCACCGGCGCCCCGACGCCGGCCGCGCCCCCTCCGCGGACCACGACGCGGTGCGGGACGTGCTGAGGACGGCCCGGCCCGACGATCTCGTCGCCCGGCCGACCGGATCGCCGTCATGGACCCCGGGGGGGGGCGGGTGGCACCGCGAGGTCGTGGCGGGCGGCCCGCTCTGCCCAGCGCTCGCGGCGACCCGGTTTCTTGCGGTGCTCGACCGAGCCCACCGGGAACGGGTGCGGGGGCCGCCCGGTCGTCCGGACGGCCCCCGCGGGGATGATGCGACGCTCAGGTCAGCAGCCCGGTGACGGGGGCGACGAGGTCGGTGACCTGGTGCAGTTCGTTCAGCTGCTGGAGCTGGGTCACCTTGTTCAGCTCGCCGAGCTGGCGGGAGACCGGCGGGAGTTCGGCCCGGTGCTCCGCCGGGATCTGGTCGGCGACCAGCGTGTCCAGTGTGGTCATCGGGTTGAGCTGTCCGGCGGCCGGAGCGTCGGCCGCGCTCGCCATGGGCGCCGCGAGGCCCGTGACTCCCGCGGCGAGAGCGGCGATTGCGGCGATGCGTCGAGTGGAGATCATGCCCTCAGCAACGCCGTGGACGCCGTCGGGGACACGGGCGGGCGGCCGCGCTCACCCGACAGGCGCAGACGCGCGGCCCCGCTTGCCGAGCCCGGCGGGCGGGAGGACGCTCGAAGGTGAGGGTCCAGCGGCCCGCCCTTCCCCCTGGGCCACGGCCCTCGGAGGAGGTCACCATGGGCACCGCGGCAGGCTCCGCCTTCGACACCGAGACCCTGCGCAGGGGCATCGAAGGACGGACCCCGACGACATTGCTGTCGTTGTACGCCGACGACGCGGAACTGCGCGTCGTCGACCACCAGGCGCAACCGAGCCACCCCAGGACGCTGCACGGCCGGGACGAGATCGCGCGCATGCTCGACGACGTCTACAGCAGGGACATGACCCACAAGCTGGAGGAGTGCATCGTCCAGGGCGACCGCGCCGCCTTCAGCGAGTCCTGCCGGTACGCGGACGGCGTGCGCGTGCTGTCGGAGTCGATGATCACGCTGCGGGACGGCAAGATCGTCGAGCAGACGATGATCCAGGCATGGGACGAGTAGGGAGGAGAACCGCGAGGGTCCAGGTCACCTCCCGGCTGACCTGGACCTTCTCGGCGTCGGCGCAGCTGGGGCGGTCGCGTGCGACCGGCTCCCGGCTGCCCGCGCCGGCTTCGGCGGCAGGCCGGCGGGTGTGCCTCGGCCTGCTGTGGAGGGCGCTGCGCGCGGCGCGCCCGCGCCCTGCGGCGCCGTCCGCGCCGGTGCGCGCCGCGCGCGTGCGTCGCGGCCGCCGCCGCTGATCGCGCCCCGCCCCCCGGGACCTGGCGTCGACCGGGGCGGCGGGGGCCTGAGGCGGTGGGGCGACCCGCGTCAGGCCGGGTTCAGTCGAGGCTCCACTTCTGGTTGTCGGCGCCACCGCACGACCACAGCACGATCGGGGTGCGGTTGGCCGTGTCCGCGCCGTTCGCGTCGAGGCACAGCCCGGCGTTGACGTTGGTGATCGTGCCGTCGCCGTTGACGTTCCACTTCTGGTTGCTCTGACCGGTGCAGTCCCAGACGACCACCTTGGTGCCGTTGGCGGTGCCGTGGTCGTAGGCGTCGAGGCACTTGTCGCCGTAGACCACGAGTTCCTTGCGGGAGGTGTACGTCCAGGCCTGGTTGGAGCCGCCGTTGCAGTCCCAGATCTCGGCCTGCGTGCCGTTGGCGATGGTGGAGTCGAACATGTCCAGGCAGCGGCCGGACTGCTTGCCGACGACGAGGCTGCCGTTCGTGCCGGGCAGGGGCCTGACCGTGATGTCCGCGAGGGTGGGGGCGCCGGTGAAGGCCAGCGTGTTGGCCGCGCCCCTGGACAGGGCGACCTGCACGGAGATCGTGCCCTGGGCGGCGCCCGTCGGCGGGAAGGAGACGGTCGTGGCGGTCTGGCCGTTGACCTTGAGGGTCGCGGTGCGGGCGGTGGCGGCGGCGTTGGTGTAGGCGACGTCGACGACCTTCAGGCCGGTGCTCCCGGCGACCACGCCGGAGAAGGCCGACGTGCCCGCGTAGGTGCTGCTCGCGGCCTCCGTGCCGCCGCTGACGGTGAGCAGGACCGACCCGCCCGCCGGGACGTTCGCCGTGTAGCCCGTGGCGTACGAGCCGACGTCGGCGCGGGCCCACGGGTCGCGGACGGTGGCGGAGGCGTTCGTCAGCCCCAGGTCGGCCCAGCGGGCGGTGATGTTCGCGGCGGCGGACGTGCGGTTGAGCAGCACCACGGCCCGTCGGCCGGAGCCGGCGAGGACCTTGCCGTACACCTGGAGCCCGCTGCCGTCCTCGGCGACCTCGACGCCCTGGAGCCCGCGGGGATCCTGGTCGACGGCGACGACCTCGGGGTTCTTCAGGATGTCCGCCGTCTGCGTCGTCATCGTGGTGAGGTCGTTGCCGGCGAGGAGCGGCGCGCCGGAGATCGCCCACAGGTTCATGTGGGTGCGGTTCTGGGCGGCGGTGAAGCCGTCCATGCCGACCATCAGCATGTCGGGGTCGTTGTAGTAGCCGGTGTGCTGGGCGGTGGGGTGCACGTTGCGGTCGTAGTTGGTCAGCAGGTTGGTCATGGACGGCTTGTTGCCGAAGAGGATGATGTCGTCGTTGGTGCGCCACATCGCCCCCTGTCCGGGCGCCCAGTTCCACGGGTTCTGCCGGCCCCAGTTGCACAGCGACAGGGTCATCGGGCGGCCGGTGGCGGCCGTGGCCTTCGCGATCGCGGCGCTGAGGGCGCGGTAGGTCGTCGCCGCGTCGAGTCCCTCGGCGTCGCCGCCGCACCAGTCGACCTTGACGAAGTCGAAGCCCCACTGTGAGAACTGCAACATGTCCTGGTCGTAGTGGCCCTCGCTGCCGCTGCCGGGAGCGGCGGGGCGGCCGGTCGGGTAGTAGTAGCCGCAGCCGTCCTTGCCGGCGTCGGTGTAGATGCCGGCCTTCAGGCCCTTGCCGTGGATGTAGTCGGCGATGGCCTTCATGCCGCCGGGCCACTCGGACTCGTCGACCGTGATGTTGCCCGCGGTGTCGCGGGTGCCCTGCCACCAGCCCTCGTCGATGTTCACGTACCGGTAGCCGGCCGCGGGCAGGCCGGAGGCTGCGAACGCGTCGACCTGCCGCTTGATGACGTTGTAGTCGATCTTCGCGGCGAAGCTGTTCCACGAGGCCCAGCCCATCGGGGCGGCCGGCACGGCGATCTGGCGGGAGGTCGCGGCCCGGGCCGAGCCGGGCTGGGCGAACAGCAGGGCGGCGGTCGCCGTCAGCAGCAGGGCGAGCGCCCGCGCGACGGCGACCCTGGCCCCCGGCGGGAGGAGGCGGGAGCGGGGTGGGGGGAACATGCGGCGGCTCCGTGATCGAATGATTCGATATATCGAACGTGGATCGGCTAACCGAACATGGTGCGGGCCGAAAGTAGGACCGCCCGGGGGCGAAGTCAACGGCTGCGACAGAAGTGACGAGACCTCAGGCCGGGTGCGGGGCGGCGGATTTCGCCGGTCGCGGGCTGCGGCGGGCCACGCGCCGCCATACTGTCCGTCGTGCGAGTGGCCATCATGACGGCGGGATCGCGGGGCGACGTAGCCCCCTTCACCGGGCTGGGTCACGCCCTGGTGCGGGCGGGACACGAGGTCACCCTGGTCACCCACGCGCGGTTCGCGCCGCTGGTGACGGGCTCGGGAGTGGGCTTCCACCCGCTGCCGCTGGACCCGCGCGCCGAACTGGAGTCCGAGCGGGGCCGGGGGCTGCACCGCAGCTCGACCGGCCCCGGCAAGCTGCTGAGGGTGGGCCGGATGGCCCGGGCGCTGGTCGGCCGGATGACCGACGACCTGCTCACCGCCGCCCGGGACAGCGACGCCCTGCTGCTGTCCGCCTCGCTGGCTCCGCTCGGGCACGTCATCGCCGAGGGCATGTCCCTGCCCAGCCTCGGCCTGGCCCTCCAGCCCATCGCGCCCACCAGGGAGTTCGCGCCTCCGATGCTGGGCGGGGGCTCCTGGGGGGCGGTCGGCAACCGGCTGGCCGCGCACGGCGTCGACCTGGCCGTCGAGCAGATCTTCGCCCCGGTCGTGCCGACGGTACGGGACCGGCTGGGCCTGCCCGCGGCTCCCCGTGCCCTGTCGGCCCGGCGCCGCCCCGCCCGGCCCGTCCTGCACGGCTTCAGCCCCCTGGTGGTGCCCCGCCCCCGGGACTGGCGCACCGGACTGGACGTCACCGGGTACTGGTGGCCCTACGACCACGAGCGGCGGCTGCCGGCCGCCCTCCGGGACTTCCTGGACGCCGGGCCGCCGCCGGTCTTCGTCGGCCTGGGCAGCGCGACCGTGCCGGACCCCCGGCGGCTCAGCGCCGAGATCGTCCGGGCGCTGCGGCGGGCGGGGCTGCGCGGTGTGATCCAGCGGGGCTGGGCCGGCCTAGCGGCCGACGGCGACGACATGCTGACGGTCGACGACGTGCCGCACGCGCTGCTCTTCCCCGAGACGGCCGCGGTGGTCCATCACTGCGGGGCCGGCACCACGGCGGCCGGCGTGCGGGCCGGAGTGCCGGCGGTGCCGGTGCCGGTCCAGTTCGACGAGGCCTTCTGGGCCGGCCGCCTGGTCGCGCTCGGCGTGGCCCCGGCCGCACTGCCCCTGCGCCGGCTGACCGCGGACAGCCTCGCGGCCGCGCTGGTCCGGGCCACCCGGTCCCCCGGGCACCGCGAGCGCGCCCGCGAGCTGGGGGCCCGGGTGCGCGCGGAGGACGGGATGCGGCCCGTGGTGGAGGCGGTGGCCCGCCTCGCGGCCGGCCGGGCCGGCGGCACGGGCCGGGACCGCGAGGGGGAACGCGGCCGGTGAGCTACCCGGGCGAGGGCGTCCAGCCCGGGGGCCGCAGCGTCCCCAGCAGCTGGCGGACCAGTTCGTCCACCACCTCGTCCAGCGTCGCGTCCACCCAGCCCGCGCTCCAGTCGTGCAGCAGCCCGTTGACGCTGCCGATGAAGGCGGCGGCCGCCAGGCGGTAGTCGCGGGGGGCCGCCTCGCCGCGTTCGGCGGCGGCCGTCGCCTCGGCGCAGATCAGGTCGATCCAGCGGGCGCGCCGGGCCAGGCGCTGCTCCTCCAGTCGGGGGCTGACGCCGACGATCTCGACGAAGGTGATCCGGATCCGGTGCGGGTCGGCGGTGACGTCGGCGGCGTAGGCACGGAAGATCGCGGTGACGCGCTCGGCGAGCGGCAGGCCCTGGGCGTCGGCGAAGGCGGCGAGGACCGCCTGCTCGGCCCAGTCGTTGACCTGAAGGTGCAGCTCCGCGAGGACGTCCTCCAGGGTGCGGAACTCCTCGTAGAACTGGCGCGTGGACAGGCCGGCCGCCTCGCTGAGCGACGCGACCGTGGTGCCGCGGTAGCCGGGGCCGCCGCCGAACAGCCGCAGTGCCGCCTCCAGGAATCGTCCCCGGCGCTCGGCCTGTCGCTGCTCCGCGGACTTGCCGCCGTAACGGCCGGTCGGCGCTCTGAGCCTGCCCGTCACTGGCCCTCCCTCGTCGCTGCGTGCTCCCCCGCGGTCAATTTTGTCGTGCACGGAGTCTTGTGGCGAAGGGCACCCCTTCCTTACTTTCCAGTAAGTCAACTCTGAACGCATCGGTGTTCAGATTCGGGCGGCCCTCCGCCCTGCCCCCACGCCTTCAGCCACCCAGAGGAGAGAGCAGCATGCCTGCCTTCAGATCCAGGCACCTTTGCTCCGTAGCCGCCGCCCTCGTCCTGACCGTCGCCGCCCCGGCGACCGCCGTCACCGCCGCTTCCGCCGCCTCCGACGCCCGGACCGCCGCCGCCCTGCGCGAGGTGCTCTTCGTGGGCAACAACTGGGAGGGCACCGCCGACGTCGTCAAGTCCAGCGGTGACTTCGCCAAGGTCGGGCGGATCAACGTGATCCCCGACAAGGCCGCCCGGATGGCGGAGATCAACGCCGACCCCATCAAGTGGATCTACTTCCAGGCCATCCGCAACGGGGTCGGTGAGGGCCACGACCAGTTCGTCGACGACATGTACACCACTCCGGACGGCGCCTCGGTGGTCGTCTCCCGGCCGAGCTTCGCCGACGTCGTCTCCATCGACCTGGCCACCGGGAACATCAACTGGCGCTTCCCCGTGTCCGGTTACCGTTCCGACCACATGGCCGTCTCACCGGACGGCAAGCGCGTCGCGGTCTCCGCGTCGATCTCGAACACCGTGCACGTGCTGGACATCGTCACCGGCAAGCAGCTCGGTTCCTTCAAGACCGGCGACAAGCCGCACGAGAACATCTTCACCAGGGACGGCAAGTACATCTACAACATGGCGATCGGCGACGTGAACACCTCGCTCGACGCGCCGTGGCAGGACTTCACCAAGGGCGACCGCCGCATCACCGTCGTCGACGCGAACACCTACCAGCAGGTCAAGATCATCGACATGCGGCAGCGGCTGGACGCGATCGGGCTCAAGGACTACTCCGACGCGGTGCGTCCGGCGGTGTTCTCGCCGGACGAGTCCAAGCTGTACTTCCAGGTCTCGTTCTTCAACGGCTTCTTCGAGTACGACCTCGCCTCGGACCGGATCACCCGGACCAAGACGCTGCCCAAGAACCCGGCGACCAGCGACGACCGCACCACCTTCGTCAACGACTCGCGCCATCACGGCCTCTCGATGAGCCCCGACGGCAGCAAGCTGTGCGTGGCCGGCACGATGGACGACTACGCGACGATCGTCGACCGCGCCACCCTCCAGGAGGGACCGCTGGTCACCGCATCCAAGCCGTACTGGGCCACGGTCAGCGGCGACGGCAAGGACTGCGTCATCTCCGAGAGCGGCGCCGACCAGATCACCGCGATCGACTTCGCCACCGGCCGCAAGATCGCCTCGGTGCCGGTGGGCGACCACCCGCAGCGGGTCCGGATCGGCCATGTGGCGGCGGACTGGACCGGCACCGGCAGCTGACGGCTTCCGGCGCGCACGGGGTGGGCCGCGGCGACCGCGGCCCACTCCTTCGGCGTGTCCGGCGCCCTCATCCCGCCTTCTTGGCCGCCCATGCCGAGAGTTCCGCACGGGCGGCGGCCAGCAGTGCCGCGGACGGCGCGGTGGCCCCGTTGGTCACCAGGGCGTAGTGCAGGACGCCCGAGTCGGGCGCGTCGAGCAGCAGGCGGCGGCTGCCCGTGCCGCCGGGTTCGGCGGCCACGGCGATCCTCGCGGCCGCCGAGGGTGCGGGCGGGGCGTGGACCGTGCCGAGGTCGGAGACCACCGTGGTCGTCGCGGTCGGGAAGGAGGCCGGCAGATGCAGTTCGGTGGGCGCCGTGCCGCCGTTCGAACGCCACACCAGCAGTCCGTACTGGCCGGAGCCGACGAGCTGCCTGGTGTTGGGCAGGGAGCTGGGCACCGGGTTCCAGGTGAGCGTGGTGCCGCCGTCGCGGGAGCGGTCCTCGTAGGTGAAGGCGACGGTGGCGCCGGAGGTGGCGCTCGGGTAGATCCGGTCCAGCAGCCGGGCGTCCTGACGCAGGCTCACCGTTCCGGCGTCGTCCGTGCGCACGGCGGAGAGGTCCTCGTCGTTCCAGGCGTCGCCGGTCGTGCGCACCTTGCCGGGGTTGTCGTTCATGAGCTCGCGGTGGCGGCCGTTGTAGATGTCCCACTGCCACTGCGAGCCGGACAGGACCGGGCCGGAAGCCGCCTGGGAGGTCCACCAGTCGGCGCCCTTCAGACGGGAGTCGAGGCCCTGGTACATCGCCTTCAGGACGGTCGGCGCCTTGCCCGCGGTGCTGCCGTTCAGCGGGTGGCCGAACTCGCTGACGATCGCCGTCGTCCCGGCCGCGGCGGCGCGGTCGCGGACCGTGCCGAGGTCGGTCACGTACTGGCCGTCCGCCGCGTTGCCCCACATGAGGATGCCGGAGATGGCCTTCTGGTCGTAGAAGTGGGTGTTGAAGACGTAGCGGGAGCCGAGCGTGCCGGCGTCCAGGAGTCCGCCCTCCTCCTTGCTGACGTTGCCGTTCCAGAAGAGGTTCGGCTCGACGAGGGCGGGCTTGTCGGTCCAGCCGGCCGCGTCCATGCGGGCCCGGAAGCGCACGTAGAAGGGCCACAGCAGGTCGCGTTCCCAGGTCCGGCTGGCCTGGCCGGAGTCGTAGGCGCCGGCGTAGGGCTCGTTGTAGGGGTCGAAGCCCACGACGCCGGCGAACTCCTCCGCGCCGAGGTTCGCCTTCACGTAGGCCATGGTCTTCTCGGCGGTGGCCAGGAAGGAGTCCTGGAGGCCGTGGTCGTTGTGCCAGAAGTCGTGCTGGGCGGCCTTGACCGCGCCGTTCTGGGTGATGTTCTGCCCCCAGAGCAGGCAGATGCCGCAGGACTCGTCGGGGTAACCGCCGAGCTGCACCGCCCACTTGGGCGCCCCGTCGCCGGTGTACCAGCTGCCCGCGTTGAACAGCCAGCGGGAGTAGAGGTCCTGGTGGAAGTCGGGATAGACGCGGATACCGGCGTCGAGGAAGGCGCGCATCTGGTCCGTGGCGGCGGCCAGGTAGGCGGTGTCGACCTGGCCGCGGACCGGTTCGGCGTAGGCCCAGGAGAGCAGGAAGCGCACGGAGTTGCCGCCGCCCAGGGCGCGCAGGGCCGTCGCCGACTTCCTGGCGTCGGCGACGGAGGCGAAGGGCAGGCCCCGGTTCTCGGCGAGCTTGGTCTCGCCGGAGACGTTGTAGCCGCGCAGGACGACCTCGCGGCCGTTGCCGTCGACGAAGCGGCCGCCCGACACGGTGAGCGCCGTGCCGTCGAACGGGAGGGAGTCGGGGATCGTGGCGGCGGCGGTGGCGGTGGCGGCCGTGGGGCCCGCCACCGTCGAAAAGCCGCAGAGTCCGCAGAGGACGACCAGAACAGCGAGCAGACGAGCCCGGATATTCGGCATGTCCACTACAGTCCGGTGATTTCCGGACACCGTCAATACTTCTGACTCATGAGTAAGTTCCTTATCAATCAGCTCAGTTGGCCACCCGACCCGTCACGCGCAACAGGTACTCCGCGCGGTCGAGCGGATTGTCGTCGGTGCGCGGCCGCTCGGGGGGCGCGCCGAGGGCGACGGGGGCGTAGTGGTCGAAGCCGCTCTCCCACTCGCCCTCTCCGCGGGTGAGAGCGGGGATGCGCTGTTCGAGGCGGTGCACCCGGGCCGCGGGCACCGCGCCCTCCAGCACGCACCGCGTCCCCCTGACCTCCGTCGCCCGGGGCACCGCGCGCAGCCCGGCGAGCGCCGGCAGCAACACTCCCAGCGTGTCCGCCGGCGCCTCGACGCGGAAACGGTGCATCGGCTCGTGGACCCGTGTCCCGGCCCGGCGCAGCGCCTCGGTCAGGACCAGCGGAGTCAGCCCCCGGAAGTCGTACCCCGTGCTCGACATGCTCTTGTCGAAGCCCTGGTGGGCGTGGCTCTGGCGGGGACAGTAGCCGCAGTGCGTCAGGGTGACGGCGCAGTCGGTCACCTGCCAGCCGTGCAGGCCCTGGCCGAGCGTCTCGCGCACGGTGTCCTCGATCGCCTTGAAGAAGGCGTACGGCATCGATCCGAGCTCCACCTCCAGTCCGAAGCGCACCCCGCTGCCCGTCGGCGCGGGCTCGACGCGCAGGCCGACGGTGGCGAGGAACGGGTTGTCGCCTTTCTTGACGAACTCGGCGGCGGTCCCGACGCCCACCGGTCGCTCCACGCACAGGGGGGTCGTCTCCCGGAAGGAGACCGTCAGCCCGTGGTCCGCGGCCAGGGTGGCCTGGACGACCTCCTTCTGCACCTCCCCGTAGAGCGCGACCGACGTCTCCTGCCGGACCTCGTCGTGGCGCAGGCCGATGAGCGGGTCCTGCTCGGCCAAGCGGGTGAGGGCGAGGTGCAGGGCGCGCCGGTCGACGCCCGGTCCCGGCACGACGACGGTCTCCAGCGTCGGCGGCGCGAAGAACCGCCGCCGTTCGTCGCGGGGTTCGCCCAGACGGTCGCCGACCCGGGCTTCGACGAGGCCCCACAGCCGGGCGATCTCCCCCGCGCGCACCTCCTCGCGCCGTACGTCCGTGCCCTGGTCGAAGACGCTGATCGCGGTGACCCGGGCCGCGCCGTCCCCGCGGTCACGGCCGTCGTCGCCGAGCGGGACACGGTCGCGGACGCGCAGCACGCCGGAGAACAGCCGGACACAGGCGATCTTCTCGCCCGCCGGACCCCGCTCCACCTTGAAGACGGTGCCCGACAACGGGCCCTCACGGTCCGCCTCGCCACCGGCGCCGGGCAGCAGTGCGGCGATGCCCGCGACGAGTTCGGGCACTCCCGCGCCGGTCGTCGCGGAGCCGAAGTAGACCGGGTGGACGAGGGCGCGGCGGGTCTGGGCGACGAGCGCCCGGTGGATCCCCTCCCCGGTGACGAGGTCGTCCACGTACGCGGCCAGCAGGGCGTCGTCGTGGTCGGCGAGGACGTCGACGGCGTCCTCGGCGGTCGGCCGAACGGCGGTGAAGGCGGCCCCGGCCGTGCCCGGTTCCGTCACGACGCCCATCGGGACGACGGGCGCCGACAGCCGCTCGGTGAGCTCGCGCAGCACCCTTTCGCCGCGTGCGCCGCGACGGTCGATCTTGTTGACGAAGACGAGGGTGGGGATGCGCAGCCGGCGCAGGGTCCGCATCAGGATCCTGGTCTGCGCCTGGACCCCCTCGACGGCGGAGACGACGAGCACCGCCCCGTCGAGCACGGCGAGCGCCCGCTCCACCTCGGCGATGAAGTCCGGGTGGCCGGGGGTGTCGATCAGGTTGACGGTGACGTCGTCGATCCGGAAGGAGACGACGGCCGACTTGATGGTGATGCCCCGCCGGCGCTCCAGCGCCAGCGTGTCGGTCCGGGTGCTCCCGGCGTCGACGCTGCCGAGCTCGTCGATGACGCCGGCCGTGTGCAGCAGCCGTTCCGTGAGGCTGGTCTTACCCGCGTCGACATGGGCGAGGATCCCGAGATTGAGCATGTGCACGAAGTGTCATGTCCTTTGGAATGGGGGTGGTTCCTTCCTGCTGGGCGGACATGGACGGTGTGCGCATCGGAGCTCCGGGCAGCTGTCGGCGAGTGGGTGTCCGCGCAGTGCAGCAGACCGGCGCGCGGGGCCGCAACGGATTAACGTGCGGACATGCGCGACATTCTTCCGGTGCTGAAGGGGTGGTACTCCGCCGGTGCGCCGTTCGGTCTGGCCACGGTGGTCGCCGTCGCGGGCAGCGCGCCGCGCGAGCCGGGGGCGGCGATGGCGGTGGGGCCCGGCGACGAGGTCGTGGGCAGCGTCTCCGGGGGCTGCGTGGAGGCAGCGGTGTTCGAGCGGGTGAAGGAGGCCGTCGCGGACGGGTCGGCACGGCTGGAGGTCTTCGGGTACGCCGACGAGGACGCCTTCGCGGCCGGGCTGACCTGCGGCGGCGAGATCTCCGTGCTGGTGCGCGCCGTCTCGCCCCGCCTCGACCCGTCGTTCGGCGCGGTCGCGGAGTCGGTGGCCGCGGGCGAGCCGGTGGCCGTGGCCACGGTCGTCGACGGACCCGCCCCCCGCGGAGCGGCCCTCGCCGTCTGGCCCGACCGCGCCCGCGGCTCCCTCGGCGCCGAGGGACTGGACGCGGCCGTCGCCGCCGACGCGCGCGGCGAGCTCGCCGCGGGCGCCACCAGGATGCGCCACTACGGGCCGCGGGGCCGCCGGCGCGAGGACGCCGTCTCGGTCTTCGTGCACTCCTTCGCGCCGCCGCCGCGCATGCTGGTGTTCGGCGCCGTCGACTACGCGGCCGCGGTGGCGCGCATCGGGGACTTCCTCGGCTACCGCGTCACGGTGTGCGACGCCCGACCGGCCTTCGCGACGCCCCGGCGCTTCCCGCCGGGCGTCGACGTGGTCGTGGACTGGCCGCATCGGTATCTGGGCGGCACCGACACCGACGCGCGCACGGTGATCTGCGTCCTGACCCACGACCCGAAGTTCGACGTGCCGCTGCTGGAGGCGGCGCTCCGGCGGCCCGCCGCGTACATCGGGGCCATGGGGAGCCGCCGAACGCACGACGAACGCCGCGCCCGGCTCGTGGCGGCCGGGCTCACCGAGGGCGAGCTGTCCCGGCTGCGCTCGCCGATCGGACTGGACCTGGGGGCCCGGACGCCCGAGGAGGTGGCGGTGTCGGTGGCCGCCGAGATCGTGGCGCTGCGCTGGGGCGGCAGCGGCGCCCCCCTGGCCCTGGCCCGGGGTCCGGTGCACCGCTCGCGGCCGTGACGCCCACCGGACCGCTCGGCCTCACCGGACTTCGCTCGCCGTCGCTCGCCGTCACTCGCCGCCGTTCGCCGTCGCCCGGCCTCGTTCCGCACTATTTCCGAAAAACTGCGATTCGTCGGTTATAGAGCGTTCCGGGATGGGTAGGCGACGAGCACGGACAGGGATGCACGTCCTCTGCCCTTCCTCCAGTGAAGGAAGGAGGTCCGTTGAAGCAACGCACACCCGCAAGTACCGGGCCGCCCCCGACCTTCCGGCCGGGAGCGGCCCGACCTGTGTCCGGGGCCGGACCCCGGTCAGCGCGGCGGCAGCCGGTGCAGGACGACGTCCGTGAGCCGGCCGTCGGCCGCCGTGGCGGTGAGATAGGTGCAGTGCGGCTGACGGCGGCGGTCGGTCGGGGAGCCCGGGTTCAGCAGACGCAGCCCGCCGGGGGCGGTGGTGTCCCAGGGGATGTGGCTGTGGCCGAACACCAGGACGTCCAGCTCGGGGAAGCGGGCGGCGCAGCGGGCCTCACGGCCCTGGGCCGGCCCCGTCTCGTGCACGACCCCGAAGCGCACCCCGCCCAGTTCGGCCCGGGCCACCTCGGGCAGGCGCGCGCGCAGGTCCGGCCCGTCGTTGTTCCCGTACACGCCCACGACCGCGTGGCTGCGGCTCTCCAGCAGGTCGAGGGTGGCCGTGTCGACCCAGTCCCCCGCGTGGATCACCACGTCCGCGTGCGGGAGTTCCTCCAGCAGCGCGGCGGGGAGCGCCTTGGCGCGCCGGGGCAGGTGGGTGTCGGACATCAGCAGAAGGCGCACGCCGTCAGAATACGGACCATCCCATTGCCGTGCGCTCCGCACGACCGGCTCGACACGCCGGTCGGGACCCCCGTTCCGGTCCGGCACCTCGCCGCACGGCGTCACCGTGCCTGGCCCACAGGGCGCGGCGCTCGCCCTGCCGGTGCGCCGGGCCGCGATCGCGAGGCCGGCGATGCCCCGCCCTGGACGGGGCGGGGCGGGGCGGCCGTCGCGAGAGGGTCCGGGGTAGGCCGTCCTCGGGGTGCGCACGTTCGCCGCGGCGGGGTCGGTGGGCGCGGTCGTCGACCGAGGGGCCGCCGTGCGCCCGGTCGCGGCGGGCGGGGCCGCCGCGGGGGTCAGTCCTCGCCCCGGATGATGTTGCCCTCGGGGCCGGGCTGGGCGCCCGGCGCCACCGCCGCGAGGCAGGTGCGCGGCAACGCGCGGACGCGGCGCACCCGCCGGGCCCGGGCCCAGCCCGTCTCGGGTCGGCGGGTCACTGGTTTCTCCTGGATCTGCGCGGTCACGACGGTTCAACACCCTTCCGGTTCCTTCGGCGCCCCGTCGGCGACGGGGCCGCTGTCGCGGTTCAGCCCGCTCCCGGGCCGCCGCTGCCGAACGAGCCTGCGGAGCCCTCGTCCCAGCGCGGGCGGCGCTGGTCGGCGCTCTCCCGGCTGCCGGTGGTCCGCAGTTCGTGCGGCGTGAGACGTTCGCCCTCCCCGGTGGCCCGCGGCATCTCGTTCGGTTCGCGGGTGTGGCTCTCGTGGGTCCGGCCGGACGCGGGCATCCGGGGCTGCTCGTGCGGCTTCGGCGGTGCGGGTTCGCGCATGCGCACCTTGTGGCCGAGCCGGAAGGCCCAGATCAGACCGCCCACGAGCACGAGTCCGACGACGATGAAGGCGACGGTGGCCAGGGCGGACCTGCCGGATGCCGCGAGGTAGGCGGAGGCGAAGTTGTCCATGGACGCCGGGTACCCTGCCCCGGCCCCCGGACACCTGGCCGCCGGGCCGGGCGGCGCCTCGCACGGCGCGGTGGCGCGCCGGCGGTTCATCCGCGCAGCACCACCTCGCTCCACACCTGCTTGCCGCCGCTCACGGGCACGCTCCCCCAGGCGTCGGACATCGCCTCGACGAGGAGGATGCCGCGGCCGCCGGTGGCCTCCCAGCCCGGGTCGGTCGGCTTGACGGGCGTGCGCGGCGAGGCGTCCGTGACCGCGACGCGCAAACGGGCGCCGATCAGGGTCAGGTCGAGGCGGACCGGGCCGGCGGTGTGCACCAGGGCGTTGGTGACCAGCTCCGAGACGACGAGCAGGGCCGTGTCCATCGCGGCCTCGGCGATGCCCCAGGCGCGCAGGGTGCGCCGGGTGAAGCGGCGGGCGTGCCGGGACGCCTCGGGCACCCGCCACACCGTCCAGCCCTCGCGTCGCGGTGTGACGGCCATGCCGTCGTACCGCATGAGGAGCAGGGCCAGGTCGTCGCCGCGGTGGGCGTCGCCGAGCAGTCCGTCGGCCACGAGCCCGAGGTGGGCGGGGTCGGACGCGGACAGCGCGGCGGCCAGCCTGGCGAGGCCGGTGTCGATGTCCAGGGCGGCGGACTCCACGAGGCCGTCCGTGGTCAGGGCGACGACGGCGCCGGGCGACAGCCGCAGCGGGGTCATGGGGAACTCCGCCTGGGGCAGGACGCCCAGCGGCGGGCCGCCGTCGGTCTCGGCGATCTCGGTCGAGCCGTCCGGGTGACGCACGACGGGCGGCGGATGTCCGGCCCGCACGCACCAGGCGGTGCCGTCCTCCATGCCGACGTCGACGTAGCAGCAGGTGACGAAGAGGTCGGTCTCCAGTTCCAGCAGGAGCCGGTTGGCGTGGGCGACGACGACGTCCGGCGGGTGCCCCTCCGCGGCGTAGGCGCGCAGCGCTGTGCGCATCTGGCCCATGAGGGTGGCGGCGGCCGCGCTGTGGCCCTGGACGTCGCCGATGACGAGGGCCACGTGGTGGTCGGGCAGCGGGATGACGTCGTACCAGTCGCCGCCGACCTCCAGGCCCGCGGTGGCGGGCAGGTAGCGGGCCACGGCGACGGCGCCGGGCAGGACGGGCAGCCGGCGCGGCAGCAGTTGGCGTTGCAGCATGGCGACGAGCTCGTGCTCGGCGTCGAAGGCGTGGGCGCGCATCAGGGCCTGGCCGGCGAGTCCGGCGGAGGCGGTGAGCAGAGCCCGCTCGTCGGGGCCGAAGTGGTGCGGCCGGTCCCAGCCGATGAGGCAGGCGCCGGCGGTGCGACCGCCGGCGGACAGCGGCAGGACGGCGAGACCGCCGGGGCCGACTCCGGCCAGCGCCGGTTCCAGCCCGGCGCCCGCGGGCCAGATCCGGGCGCGTCCGTCCCGCAAGGCGGCGGCGAGGGTCGGCATGGCGCGCACGGACGCGTCCGGCCACTCGGTGCGCCACTCCAGCCGCCACAGCGCCGGCCAGGACTGCGGCTCGGGCGGGTCGAGCACGGTGACCACGAGCCGCTCGCCCTCCAGTTCGGCGAGGGCGATCCGGTCGGCCCGCAGCGGCTTGCGCAGGGCGGCGACGACGGCCTGGCTCACGTCGCGGACGGTGCCGGCGGTGGCGAGCGCGGCGGCCAGCCGCTGCACCCTGGCCACGTCGGTGACCTCGTCGCGCAGGGCCGAGGCGTCGGCGACGGTGCCGACCAGGCGCGCCGGACGGCCGTCGCCGCCGGGCAGCAGCCGGCCGCGCAGCCGCAGCCACTTCGGCGGACCGGCGGGCTGGAGCACGCGGAACTCCAGCTCGCGGTCGCCGATCGACATGTGGTCGGCCTCGACGACGGACATCAGCGAGGGCAGGTCCTCGGGGACCGCCCGCCCGAGGAGGGTCTCCACCCGGCCGTCGAAGTCGGCCCGGGGCATGCGGAACAGCTCCAGGATCTCGTCGCCCACCTCGACCCGGCCGGTGTCCATGGCCAGGCTGAAGTCTCCCGCGCGCAGTTCCTCGCCCTCGGCGGGGGCGCCCGCGGCGGGGAAGGCGACGACCTCGGCGACCAGCTCCAGGCAGGCCCGGTCGTCGACGTCGAACCCGCCGGGCCGCTCGCTGAGGGCGAGCAGACAGCCCGCCCCGTCGCGCAGTGGCAGGGCGGCCAGGTGGACGTCACGGGCGGGCATCCGCCGCGCCTCGGGGCAGTCGGCGAGCTCCGCGGGGCCGAGCCACACCGGCCGGCCGGCGCGGTGGGCGTCGGCGGCCGGTGAGCGGCCGTCCAGCGCATAGCTCTCGCGCAGCCCGTACAGGGTCCGCGGGACGCCGGCCGACTCGGCCAGGCAGAGCAGCTCGCCGCCGTCCCCGGGCGTGTAGACGGCGGCGAGGGCCGCGCCCGCGAAGACCAGCGCCTGTTCGAGGGTGCGGCGCACCCGTTCCGGTGCCGCGAGATCGGCCGTGATCGTCTTGAGGGCGATTTCGGCACGCGAAGGTCCCGTTCTGCGCGCTGCGGCACCCTGACTGACCACGACCGTCATTACAGCGCCATCGGGGACGGCGCGCAGCCCCTGTGCCCGTTTCGGGTCCGCCCAGTGCGACGGAGGCGGTCCGGGGGGCGGGCGGCCGGCGGGCGCCCGTTCGCGTTTCGAACCGATCCGAACAGGTCTTTACGCATGCGTTCCGCACGGTGAGGTCGTGACACGCGTGACTGTCCGCACCTCCCTGCGACTTGCGAGGCTCTTCCCGGGCCCACGGAGGGGGACGCATGGACAAGCGGTACGAGGTGTACGCGCTGGCGGACACGCACTTCTACGAGACGCCCGACCGGTTGAACGCCGGCGGCGCGGGGAGCGCCCCGCTGTACGACACGGCGCGCCGGCCGGTGCCCGAGGGCTGGACGTCGGCGCGGATCGGCGACTGGCTGACGCTGACGCCGCTCGACGCGGACGGCTCCCCGGCGGTGGGTCCGGCCCAGGGATGGAAGATCCACGCCTCGGCCACCCGGACGAACGCGGAGCGGATCGCGGCGACCGTGTGGGACTACTGCGTCGAGCGCCGCATCCCCTTCAAGTTCGTCCCGGGCCCGCACCTGCTGCACCTGCGCAACACCAAGTACGCGGGGCGCGACACCAGCGGCAAGTTCGTCACCGTCTACCCGGCGGACGAGGAGCAGCTGCACACCGTCCTGCGCGAGCTGGGGGCGCTGCTGGAGGGGTGCGAGGGTCCTTACATCCTCACCGACCTGCGCTGGCACGAGGGACCGCTCTACGTCCGCTACGGCGCGTTCGCGCGGATGTTCGTCGTCGACGACCGCGGTGCGCTGGCGCCCGCCGTGCGCGACGGCGAGGGGAACCTCGTGCCGGACCGGCGGGCGCCGTCCTTCCAGGTGCCGCCGTGGGTGACGCTGCCGGCGTTCCTCGAGCCGCACCTCGCGGCCCGCAACACCACCACCGTGGGCGAGCTGCCCTACCGCATCGAGAAGGCGCTGCACTTCTCCAACGGCGGCGGGGTGTACGCGGGCACCGACACCCGCGACGGGCGCAAGGTCGTGCTCAAGGAGGGCCGGCCCCACGCGGGCCTGGCCTCCGACGGGGCCGACGCGATCGTCCGGCTGGAGCGCGAGAAGCGGGCGCTGGAAGCGGTGTCCGGCACCGGGGTGGTGCCGGAGGTGCGCGACTGGTTCCTGCTCGGCGACCACCGCTTCCTGGTGATGGACCTCGTTCCCGGCCGGCCGCTGAACTCGTACTTCGCCGAGCGGCACCCGCTGCTGTGCCCCGACCCCGACCCGGCGGCCGTCACGGCGTACACGGCGTGGGCGGTGCGCATCCACCGGGCGGTGGAGCGCGCGGTGGAGCGGGTGCACGCGCGCGGGATCGTCTTCAACGACCTGCACGTCTTCAACATCATGGTCGCGCCCGACGAGGAGACGGTGCACCTGATCGACTTCGAGGCGGCGGCCCCGGCCGAGGAGAACGGCCGTCAGGTCGTGGCGCACCCCGGCTTCTTCGCGCCACCGGACCGGCGGGGCGCCGACGTCGACCGGTACGCGCTGGCGTGCCTGCGGCTCGCCCTCTTCCTGCCCGTCACCACCTTGTTCGTGGTCGACCGGGGCAAGGCGGCCCATCTGGCCGAGGTGATCGCCGAGCAGTTCCCGGACGTGCCGCGCGCGTTCCTGGACGAGGCGGTCGCCGAGATCACCCGGGACGCCGGCGACCTGGCGCAGTCCCCGCCCGAGGGCAGGCCGGCGAGCCCGCCGCGCCCCGCGCGCGTGGCGTCGGCGCCGGCGCCGAGGGTGGAACCCGCCGACTGGCCGCACAGCCGTGACTCGATGGTCAAGGCGATCCTCGCCTCGGCCACCCCGGAACGCGACGACCGCCTCTACCCCGGCGACGTCGCCCAGTTCTCCGACGGCGGCGGTCTGGGCCTCGCGCACGGCGCGGCCGGCGTCCTGTACGCGCTCCGGGCCACCGGCGCCGAACGTCACGAGGAGGGCGAGCGCTGGCTCCTGGACCACACCGCGCCGCCCCCGGCGGGCTCCCCGCTCGGCCTCTACGACGGCCTGGCCGGCGTCGCCCATGTGCTCGACCTGCTCGGTCACCGGCAGCGCGCGCTCGACCTGGTCGACGGCATCCTGCGCGAACGGTGGCAGAACCTGTCGTCGGACCTGCACGGGGGCCTGGCCGGTCTGGGACTCGTCCTCGCCGACCTCGCGCGCCGCACCGGCGAGCCGGAGCTGCGCGCACGGGCCGCGGAGGCCGCCGACATCGTCGTGCGCCGCCTGGCCGAACCCGTGCCGGACGCGCCCCGGCGGCGGGCCGGGCTGCTGCGGGGCGCGAGCGGACCGGCGCTGTTCCTGCTCCGGCAGTACGAGGCCACCGGCGAGCGCGCCCTGCTGACGGCGGCGGACGTCGCCCTGCGCCGGGACCTGGCGGCCTGCGTCGAACGCGAGGGAGGCTCGCTGGAGGTCGACGAGGGATGGCGAACCCTGCCCTACCTCGGCGACGGCAGCGCGGGAGTGGGGGCGGTGCTCGACGACGCCGTGGCCCATCTCCCGGACCCGGGCGGGGAGTTCGCGCGGGCCAGGGCCGGCGTCCTGACCGCCGCCACGTCCCGCTTCTACGCGCAGCCCGGCCTGTTCCAGGGACGCGCCGGGATGATCCTGCACCTGGCCCGCACCACCGCCGAGGGCGCGACCCGGGCCCGGCTCGACGAGCAGATCGACGCGCTCGGCTGGTTCGCGATGCCCTACCAGGGCCAACTCGCCTTCCCCGGACACCAGATGATGCGGCTGTCCATGGACCTCGGCACCGGCACCGCGGGCTGTCTGCTCGCCCTGGCCGCCGCCCTCGACCCCGACGGCGCGGGCGCCGACGCCCACCTGCCGTTCCTTCCCCCGCCGCACCGGCGGCCCTGAAGACGCGGCTCCGCGACAACGACGGAGTCGTGACGCAACCCGTCCCCACGGGACGAGACATCCCACCGATGAAAGGACACACCATGGCCCTTCTCGACCTGCAGACGATGGAATCCGACGAGCTCAACGGGGGCGGCGGCAACAGCACCGTCAGCCTGCTGTCCTGCGTCAGCGCGGCGAGCGTCATCCTCTGTCTGTGACGCGCACGTCGTGCTGAAGGCCCCGGGCGGTCCACTCCTGCGGGAGAGGGCCGCCCGGGGTCCTGCCGCCCCGGGAACCCCGAAGGAAGTGCGGGACCGCGATGCCCATGGACCGGACGACCGGTGACCTGCTGCGTGCGGCCGCCCGGCACAGCGCCGGACGCTGCGTGGCCCTGTGCCTGGTGAGCGTGACGGCGACGGCCGCCGGACTGCTCCTGCCGGCCGCCCTCGGCCGCGCCCTCGACCTGCTGATCGCCCACGCCCCCGCGACCCGCTGGGTGCTGTGCTGCGCCGCCCTCGTCGCGCTGCTGACCGCGCTGGACGCCCTGGAGACGGTGCTCGCCGGCACCGCGGACGCCCGGACCGCCGCCTTCCTGCGCCGCCGCGTCACCGGGCACGTCCTGGCCCTGGGCCCGCGCGCCGCCGACCGTTTCGGCGCCGGGGACCTCGTCGCCCGTGTCGTCGGCAACGCGGCCCAGGCCGGGGCCGCGCCCGCCGCCCGCGCCGCGCTGCTGGCCGCGCTCGCCGGGCCCGTCGGCGCCGTGGTGGCGCTGGCCCTCGTCGACCCGTGGCTCGCGGCCGTCCTCCTGGCCGGGGCGCCCGTCCTGACCCTGCTGCTGCGCACCCTCGCCCGCGACACCTCGGCCTGCGTGGCCGACTACCAGCGGGCGCAGGGACGCATCGCGGCCGCGCTCGGCGAGGCGGTCGCCGGGGCCCGCACGATCCGCGCCGCCGGCACGGCCGACCGCGACACCGCCCGCGTCCTGCGTCCGCTGCCGGAGCTGCACCGGGCCGGGGTGCGCATGTGGCGGGTCCAGGGCCGGGCCGCCGCGCAGGCGGTCGCCGTGGCGCCGCTGCTGCACCTCGGTGTCGTCGCCGTCGCGGGCGTGCTGCTGACCCGGCACCGCCTGTCGGCGGGCGACGTCCTGGCCGCGTCGCGGTACGCGGTGCTCGCCACCGGCGTCGGCGTGCTGGTCGGACGGCTCTCGGGGCTGGCCCGGTCCCGCGCCGCCGCCGCCCGCCTGGGCGAGGTCCTGGACCAGCCGCCGCCCGCCCACGGCGACCGGCGGCTGCCCGCGGACGGCACGGGCCGGCTGGAGCTGCGCGGGGTCACCGCCCGGCGGGGCGGGCGCACCGTGCTGGACGGCGTCGACCTGGTCGTGCCCGGCGGGCGGACGCTGGCCCTGGTGGGCCGCTCGGGCGCGGGCAAGTCGCTGCTGGCCGCCCTGGCCGGCCGGCTCGCCGACCCCGACGCGGGCGAGGTCCTGCTGGACGGCGTGCCGCTGCCGGAGCTGCGCCGGGACGCGCTGCGCGCGGCGATCGCCCAGGCCTTCGACCGCCCGGCCCTGCTGGGCGGGACGGTGGAGGGCACGATCGGGCTCGGGCCGCCCGGCCGCTCCCCCTCCCCCGCCCGCGTGCGGGAGGCCGCCCGCACCGCCCGCGCCGACGACTTCGTCCGCCGCCTGCCGCAGGGCTACGCCACCGTGTGCGCGCACGCGCCGCACTCCGGCGGCGAGGCCCAACGCCTCGGCCTGGCCCGCGCGTTCGCCCACGGAGGCCGGCTGCTCGTGCTCGACGACGCCCTCTCCAGCCTCGACACGGTCACCGAACGTCAGGTCACCGACGTGGTGTTCGGCGGCTCGACGACGGCCACCCGTCTCGTCGTGGCCCACCGCGCCGCCACGGCGGCCCGGGCCGACGCCGTGGCCTGGCTCGACGGGGGGCGCGTGCGGGCGGTGGGGACGCACCGGGAGCTGTGGCGATCACCCGAGTACCGGGCCGTGTTCGGCGCCGCCGGGACCGAAGGGGATCCGCGATGAGCCGCGGCGGCGGCCCGGACGCGCTCGGGGCACGGGGGCTGAGGTTCCTCACGGCCCACCGGGGGGCGCTGGCGCGGCTGGCGGGCTGGTCGGTGCTGGAGTCCGGACAGACCTTCCTGCTCGGGTACGCGCTGGCGCGGGCCCTGGACGACGGTTTCCTGGCCGGTCGCGCGGCCGTGGGACTGGGCTGGCTCGCACCGGCCGCGCTCGGGGTGCTGCTGGGCGCCTACGGGACCGGGCGGGTGTACGCGGCGGTGGCCGCGCTGGTGGAACCGTTGCGGGACCGGCTCGTCGTGCGGGTGGTGGGACGCGGGGTGCGCGAGGCGGACGGCGGGGCGCTGTCCGGCCTCACCCAGCAGGTGGAGATAGCCCGGGACACCTTCGCGGGCCTGGTGATGGTCTCGCGCTCGTTCGTGTTCACGTCCGTCGGGGCGCTGGCCGGTCTCTGCTCGCTGGCCCCGCCGCTGCTCCTCGTGGTCGCGCCCCCGCTCGCCGCGGGGGTGGCCCTGTTCGCGGTGACCCTGCGTCCGCTGGCGGTGCGGCAGGAGGCCTTCCTCGCCGCCGACGAGGCGCTGGCGCAGGACCTGGGCGCCGTGTGCCCCGGCCTGCGCGACGTCACCGCGGCCGGGGCGGAGGAACGGATCGCCGCGGGCACCGGCGTCCTCGTCGACGCGGAGCTGCGGTCGGCCCGTGGACTGGCCCGCTGGGGCGTGGCGCGCGTGGCGTGCCTGGCACTGGGCGGTCACCTGCCGCTGGTGCTGCTGCTGGCCTGCGCGCCCTGGCTGCTGGCGCACGGGGTGACTCCCGGGGCGCTGGTCGGCGCCCTGGCCTATGTCGGCCAGTCCCTGCTCCCGGCCCTGAGCGGTCTCATCCACGGTCTGGGCACCAGCGGGTCCCGGCTGACGGTGGTGCTGCGGCGGCTGGCCCCGCCCGGCACGGACCCGCCCGGGGCGGCCGACGGAGCGCACCGGGACGACCCGCGCCCGGCCGCCGCGGCGGCGGCGCCCCCCGCCCTCGCCCTGACCGCGCTGACCTTCGCCTACGGCCCCGCCTCCGCGCCCGTCGTGGACGGCCTGACGCTCACGGTGCCGGCGGGGGGCCACCTGGCCGTGGTGGGCCCGAGCGGGGTCGGGAAGTCGACCCTGACCGCTCTGGTCGCCGGACTGCTGGAACCGGTGCGCGGGGAGATCCGGATCTGCGGCCGGCCGGTGCCGGGCGGCGACGCCGCCGCCCGGCGCGTCCTCATCCCGCAGGAGGCGTACGTGTTCAGCGCCGCGCTCCGCGAGAACCTCACGCACCTGCGGCCGGATCCCGTGCCCGAACCGGAGGTGCTCGCCGCCGCCGAGGCCGTCGGCCTGACCCCCCTGATCGACGCCCTGGGCGGCCTGGAGGCGGCTGTGGACCCGGCGGCGCTGTCGGCGGGCGAGCGCCAGCTGATTGCGCTCACGCGCGCGTACCTGTCGTCGGCCCCGCTGGCCCTCCTGGACGAGGCGACCTGCCACCTGGACCCGCAGGCGGAGGCCCGGGCCGAGCGGGCGTTCGCCGCCCGGCCGGGCGGCACCCTGGTCGTCGTGGCGCACCGCGTCAGCTCCGCCCGGCGCGCCGACCGGGTGCTGGTCATGGACGGACCGCGCACGATGTGCGGGACGCACGAGGAGATGGTGCGCCGCTCCGCCCTCTACCGCGACCTCGTCGGCTCGTGGACGCCCCCCGAGACCGACGACGAGGACGCGAGCGCCGACACCCGCGACGTCGGCGACCCCGAGGCCGCCGGGAGCCCGACGGAGCGGGGAGAGAGCGGGAGAACGACGGTGTCCGGAGGGGCCGGGACCTCGGTCTCCGGAGGAGCCTGAGCCCCCGGGTCCAGGCCGGCCGGAGGAGCCGGAGGCCTGAGAGGCCACAGCCCGTGGGGAAACCTGGAAGACCGGCGGTCCCAGGGTGACCGGGAGGCCCGGGGCGGGGTACTGCGGCGTCCGGAGAAGGCGGGAGGACCGCGGTGTCCGGAGACCCCTGAGCGACCGCCCGGCCCAGGGCGGCCGGAGGGGCCAGGGCGGCCGGAGGGCCCAGGGCGGCCGGAGGGGCCGGAAGGTCTCAGAGAACACAGCGCCCGCGGAAACCTAGGAGACCGCCGGGCCCAGGGTGGCCGAAAGGTTCGGGGGGACAGCGGCGTCCGGAGAAGGCGGGAGGACCGCGGTGTCCGTGGGGGCCTGAGAGACCGGCAGGCCGAGGGCGGCCGCAGGAGCCGGAAGGCCTCAAGACCGCAGCGCCTGTGGGGACCTGGGAGACCGGCGGACCCAGGGGCCCTGAGGGGCTGGAGGGCCTGAGAGACCGCCGGGCCTGGGCAGGCCTGGGAGACGGGCGGGGCGAGGGAGACCAGTGGGCCAGGGATGCCTGAGGTGCCCGGGGAGACAGGAGGGGTCTGAGAGGCCGGAGAAGCCGAGGAGCCTGGGGAGACCGGTGGACACGCGTCGGCCGAAAGGCCCGGGGAAATCGGTGGGCCGAAGATGGCCGGAAGACCCGGGGAGACCGGTGGGCCGAAGATGGCCGGAAGGTCTGGGGGGACCGGTGGGCCCGGGGTGGCCGGAAGGCCAGAGGTGGCGGCCGGTAGGCCAGAGGTGGCGGCCGTGGGCCAGGGGTGGCCGGAAGGCCCGGGGGCTTTTCACAGCCAGCCCTGGCCCTGGGAGATGCGGATGGCGTCCACGCGGTTGCGGGCACCGGTCTTGCGGGTGATGGCCGCCATGTAGTTGCGCACGGTCCCGTGGGACAGGTGCAGACTCCCCGCGATCTCCGCGATGGAGGCGCCCTCGGCGGCGAGGGTCAGCACGCTCAGTTCACGGCGGGTCAGCGGCATCTCGGCGGCCTTGAGGAAACCGAAGCCCAGGGAATCCGTGACGAAACGTTCCCCCTGAGCGACCCGCCGGATGCCGCGCAGCAGTTGCTCCGGTGTCCCGGCCCGGTCGACGTAGCCGAGCGCCCCCGCCTCCAGCGCCCGTTTCAGCAGGCCCGGCCTGTTCGCGCCGGCGAGCACGAGCAGCCGCGGCGGGGTCAGTCCGACGCCCCGCGGACGCAGGTCCCCCAGGGGCGGGATGCCGTACGTGTCGGAGCAGTCGAGGTCCACCGCGCACACGTCGGGCCGCACCGCCCCGACCCGGCCGGCCGCGCTGCGCCACGGGACGTCGTCCACCCGCAGGTCCGGCTCCCTGGACAACCACTGTGCGAGGACCGATCTGACCAGACATGCGTCGTGCACCAGTAAGACCCGGATCACTGCCGCCCCTTCGACTCGCCGTACTCAGGTTTTCTCGGTGTTCAGCGCGTGCCCATTGTTCGGGCTTCCGGACCGGTCCTGGGCGCGAAGATCCGGCCATCGGGGTGCGCGGGGGCGCACGCGGGGCGGTCGTACACCGCCGCGCGCTTCGGCCCGGGGGGCATGACCACGGGCCGACGGGGTACGGGACGGCACTCGGCGGGCGCGCCGCTCGCCGTGCGCGCCGCGTCGCCAGGGGGCAGATTTGAGGCCTGACCCACGCGGCGCCGGGCGAGGAGGTGGTCGCCGTGCCCGAGCAGACGTCCGGCCAGGCGCCGGCCGCCGTGGAGGCCCCGGTCGGCCGGCCGCTGCTCTCGCTGGCGCTGACGCAGATGATGGACGCCGTGGGCGCGCACTCCGGCGCGGTGTACCTGCGCCCGGGCGAGGAGCCGGTGCTGGAGATGGCGGTGATGGCGGGCCTGCCGCGCTCCTTCGCCGCGCCCTGGGAGCGGGTGGGGCTGAGCGCGCCGATCCCGGTGGCCGAGGCGGCGCGCGAGCGGCGGCTGGTCTGGGTGGGCGGCCAGGAGGAGATGGCCCGGCGCTATCCCCGCATCGCCGTGGTGCTGCCCTATCCGTTCGCGCTGGCCGCCCTGCCGGTGGCGACCGCGTCCCGGGTGTACGGCGCCGTCTTCCTCACCTGGCCGGGTTCCCATCCCCCGGAGCTGTCCGACCGCGAGCGTCGGGAGCTGACGTCGGCCTGTGAGCGGCTGGGGCTGCGGCTGGAGCGTGCGGCGGCGCACCACCGTGCCGTGCTCGCCGAGGCGGACGTGCTGGACGTGGGACCGCTGGGCGGCGTGTCGGACACGCTGGGCTCGCTGGAGGCGGCCCGGATGGTGGCCCGGCTGCCCTACGGGATGTGCGCCCTGGATCTGAGCGGGCGGGTGGGCTTCGCCAACGCCGCCGCGTCCGAGATGCTCGGCGTCCCCGTGCGCGGGCTGCTCGGCTCGCAGCTGTGGGCGAGCGTGCCCTGGCTCAACGACCCCGTGTACGAGGAGCGCTACCGGGCCGCCCTGATCAGCCAGGAGGCCACCTCGTTCGTGGCGCTGCGACCGCCCTCCGACTGGCTGTCGTTCCGGCTGTACCCGAGCACCACCGGGATCAGCGTCCGGATCAGCCGCGCCCGGGCGGTGTCCGAGATGCGGCCCGCCGGCCCCCGCCCGGGGGACGCGCCGACCCGGCTCGTGTCGATGTCGCAGGCGCTGAGCATGGCCGGGGCGCTCACCGAGACGGTGAGCGTGCACGACGTGGTGGCGCTGATCGCGGACGAGATCGCGCCGGCGGTGGGCAGCCAGGCCCTGGCCCTGCTCGGCGCAGGGGCCGGCCGGCTGCACGTGCTCGGTCACCACGGGTACGCCGACCCGCACGTCGTGGAACGGTTCGACGGGATGCCGCTCACCGCCCCGGTGCCGGGCGCGCACGCCGTCGCGCACGGGGTGCCGGCGTTCTTCGAATCCCGCGAGCACCTGGAACGGCTGTATCCGGCGCGGCACGCCTCGCCGGACGGTTTCGCCGCCTGGGCCTATCTGCCGTTGATCGCCTCCGGGCGTCCGGTGGGGGCCTGTGTGCTGGCCTACGCCGAGCCGCGGCGGTTCTCCACGCACGAGCGCGCGGTGCTGGCGAGCCTCGCGGGGCTGATCGCCCAGGCCCTGGACCGGGCCCTGCTGTACGACGTCAAGCACCAGCTCGCCCACGGGCTTCAGGCGGCGCTGCTGCCGCCCTCCCTGCCGTCGCTGGCCGGCCTGGAGGCGACCGCCCGCTATCTGCCCGCCACCCGGGGCATGGAGATCGGCGGCGACTTCTACGACCTGGTGCCCTCGCCCCCGCTGGCCGCGGCGGTGATCGGGGACGTACAGGGGCACAACGTGACGGCGGCCGGGTTGATGGGGCAGATCCGCACCGCCGTGCGCGCGTACACGACGGTGGGGCAGGAGCCCGGGGAGGTCATGCGCAGCACCAACCGGCTGTTGAGCGACCTCGGCTCCGAGCTCCTGGCCAGCTGTCTGTACCTGCGTCTGGACCCTGCCCGCGGCCGGGCGGTCATGGCCCGCGCCGGGCATCCCCCGCCGCTGCTGCGCCGGCCGGACGGCCGGGTGCGCGTCCTGGACCTCGCGGGCGGCCCGCTGCTGGGGATCGACGACTCGGCGACGTATCCGACCACGGAGGTCGAGCTGAGAGCCGGGTGCGTCCTCGCCCTCTACACGGACGGTCTCATCGAGACGCCCGGGGTGGACATCGAGGACGCGGTCGCGGAGCTGGGACGGCGGCTCGGCGCGGCCGGGGACCGTCCGCTGGAGGGCGTGGCCGACGAACTGGTGGGGCACTACGCGGCGGCGGAGGAACGCATCGACGACGTGGCGCTGTTGCTGCTGCGGCCCCGGGAGACCTGAGAGACGGCGGGCGGCAGCGGGGGCCGGGGGCGCACGCGAACGGTCCGGCCCTCCGTCGGAGAGCCGGACCGTTGTGGTGACGCCGCGTCAGTGGGACTGGTTCACACCCGAGCCGTCCGCCTGCCCGTTGCCGGACTGGTCCTGGTTCTGGTTCTGCTTGCCGCCGTTGCCCATCTGGTTCTGGCCGTCGCCGGCCTCGTTCGCGCCGCCGTCGCCGGCCGCCTGGCCGCCGCCCTGGATGGCTTCACCGGTCTGGTCGTCGATGCCGTCGCCGTTCTCGTCGACCGCACCGCCGTTGCCCGCCGCCTGGCCGCCGCCCTGGATGGCCTCGCCGGTCTGGTCGTCGATGCCGTCGCCGTTCTCGTCGACCGCACCGCCGTTGCCCGCCGCCTGGCCGCCGCCCTGGAT